>NZ_JAJFZL010000001.1:1269975-1904962 GCF_020733635.1 Nocardia spumae
TCCTCGATCCGCCGAAGGGGACGGTGTCGTTTCCGGGCCTTCAGTTGGCGCTCACGACCTTTCGATCGCCCAGCGGCTGCTTCAGCGGGATCTCCAGGGTGCCGAAGACCGCGATCATGGTGCACATGCGTCCGACGGCCTGGGGCAGGGTGCCGGCGGTCAGATTCACAGTGACCGTGCTGTCGGTTTCTGTGGTGGTGGCATCGACGCCGTAGCACTCGGGCGACCCGATCTGGAAGTTGACGGCGATGCGATCGGGTGCGAGGCGACTCCAGCTATCGAACTGGAGCGGGTGGGTGTTGGTGATCGTGGGGTCGGCGGTGAAGGCGCGGCCCGGCTGGGGCGGATTCTGCTCGGTGGGCGTGATCGCCGCTGAGGTACTCGTATTCGACTGTGTCCCACCGTTATCGGAACTCCCACAGGCGGCGGACAGTAGGGCTGGTAGTGCCAGTACTGCGATGGCTGCCGCGCCGAAGCGGCGTCGTCCCGGGATCGAATCCATAGGCCACACCCTAGTGGGCGGCCGGCGCGGGCTGTGGCCGACGTCGCAGTGAACTTTCCGCGTACGACCGCGCGTTCCTCCGCCCTGATCCGGGGGCCGGGAAGTAATGTGCGCAAACGTTGAGCGAATGCGGCTCTGCGCCATCGAATCGGCAATCGGCAAGACTGTCTTCTCGAAAGGACTCATCGCGTGGGCGATACGTTGCAGGTAGGTGAGGAACTCGGCCTGGGGCAGGCTCTGGAGGCCGGCGCGTACACGTTGACTCTCCAAAATGATGGCAACTTGGTGCTTTCCGCGCCGGACGGCACCGTGGTGTGGTCGACCATGACACAGCAGAAGGGTGTGGAGCGGGCCGTCCTGCAGGAGGACGGCAACTTCGTGCTCTACTCCGGCAGGGGCCCGGTCTGGGCCACCGGCACCAGCGGCCAAGAGGCAGTTCATCTGCTTGTGCAACCGGACCGCAACATCGTCCTCTACGGGCGTGACGGCGCGTCGCTGTGGGCGTCGGGCACCAATACCGACAATCCGATCGTGCTGGAGGAGTCGGTCGCCGCGGCGCCGGTCGAGGGCCCCTAGTTTTCGGGCGCATCCGGCGAGCTGCCCGTGTTCGCGCGAAATCGGCTGTGCTGATGTGACAGTCGCCGCGGCGGGGTGGGTCGCGGCGCTCCGAGCGCCACGACCCACCCCGCTGGTGGAATTCCTAGCGGCTGGTGAACGGTAGCAGTGCCATCTCGCGCGCGTTCTTCACCGCGACCGCGACCTGTCGCTGCTGCTGCGGCGTCAGGCCGGTGACCCGGCGGCTACGGATCTTGCCGCGATCGGAGATGAACGTGCGCAGCAGGTTCACATCCTTGTAGTCGACGACTTCGATGCCGGCGGCGATGAGCGGGTTCTTCTTCGGCCGGCGTGCCTGTTCGGCCCGGATCCGCTTCGATGGAGCTCGCTTGACTGCCATGTCAGTATCCTTTCTCGGCATGAAATCCGGGCCCTACGAGGTGACGCAAGCTGCCTCCCTCGGGTCCCTCCGACGAAATCTGCGGTGGGTCTACCAACTCGATTTGTGTACACCGGGCAGCTCCCCCCGGTGGGCCAGCTCGCGCACACGTACCCGGGATAGTCCGAACTTGCGGAGATGGCCGCGGGGGCGGCCATCGGTGGCGTCCCGATTGCGCAATCGTACCGGACTGGCATCACGCGGCAGTCGCTGGAGCGCGAGCTGTGCGGCCGTCCGCTGCTCGTCGGATGTGGCGGGGTGCCGGATCAGCTCCTTGAGTTCCGCGCGGCGCTCGGCGTAGCGCGCCACGATCGTACGGCGCTGTTCGTCGCGGGCGATCTTGGACTTCTTGGCCATCAGCGATCCTCGCGGAAGTCGACGTGGCGGCGCAGGATCGGATCGTATTTGCGCAGCACCAGGCGGTCGGGGTCGTTGCGGCGGTTCTTGCGGGTGACGTAGGTGTACCCGGTGCCGCCGGTGGAACGGAGTTTGACGATGGGCCGAATCTCGTTGCTGCGCGCCATCAGATCTTCTCGCCACGAGAGCGCAGACGCGCCACGACCGCCTCGATGCCGTCGCGATCGATGGTCTTGATGCCTTTGGCCGAGACCCGCAGGGTGACGCGGCGGCCCTCGCTGGGCAGGAAGTAGGTCTTGCGCTGGATATTCGGATCCCAGCGCCGGTTGGTCCGGACGTGGGAGTGCGATACGGATCGGCCGAAGCCCGGCTTGCGGCCGGTGACCTGGCAGTGGGCCGACATGGGGCCGCCTTTCTGAAAATCATTTTCGACAATGACCGAAGCGGACTGTACCGTGTGAGTTCAGGAAATGAAAATCATTATCGAAAGGGGTTTCGGTGGTGTCACATCCCGACCGCCGCACGCCCGTCGTGCTGTTGGCGGGCTTTCGAGGACCGGTCGCGGACGGTATGGATCACATCGCGCGGCTACTGGGCGAGGTGCCCGGCACCGTGGTCGTGCGACACGACCTGAGCTCACTGCACGAGGGTGTGGTCCGCCGCGGCGTCCGGCTCGGCGGCTACGAGACCGAGACCGTGCACGAACTCGCGCACGGCTGTATCTCCTGCACGCTGCGGGCCGACCTGCTGCCACTGCTGTTGCGATTGGCGGCGCGAGATTCGGTGCACCGCATCGTGATCGCCCTGGATCCCGCGTTCGAGGCCGAGGCGGTATGCCATGCGATCGACCAGGTTCCGGTGGCCGGAACGGTGGGCCGGGTGGACGGTCCGGCCGGTCGCGATGTCCGTATCGAAGCGGTGATCACGGGTCTGGACGCGCGGACGTGGCTGGCGGAGGCGTTGAGTGACGAGACGCTCGGCGAGCGAGAGGGCGGCGTCGGCGAGGATGACCGCACGGTCGCCCAGCTCGCGGTCGGTCAGGTCGAATTCGCCGACGCCACGGTGATTTTCGGCTCCGACGGGGTGAGTGACGGGGAACGTGAGGTGTTGCGGTCGGTCCTGGACCGGCTGACTCCGCGGGCGCCGTCGATCTGGGCCGGGGACGGCCGGGACATCGGCGGCGGGCGCATCGATATGCTGCTGGACCGGATTCCCGCCGATAGCCGGCGCGGCCGCGTCTTCGACGCGCACGAACCACTGTTGCGGGGGCAGCCGCCGCTGATCGAGGAGAACGGTGTCGGGCTGATCGAATTCGCCACCGATCGGCCGTTCCATCCCGCCCGTCTGCACGAGGCCCTGGATGTGTTGTTCGAGGGCGTGATCACGGCCCGCGGGCGGATCTGGCTGGCCACTCAGCCCGACCGGGTGGTGTGGCTGGAATCGGCCGGCGGGGGACTGCGCGTCGGCGACGCCGGGACCTGGCTCGCCGCGATGAGCTCCGCGGAAGTCGCCGCCGCCGATCCCGCTCGGCGGGCCCTGGCCGCGCTGCGCTGGGACTCCGATTTCGGTGATCGCGATATCTCGCTGACCGTGCTCACCTGCGGCGCCGATCCGGACGAGATCCGCGCCGCACTGCACCGGGCCCTGCTCGACGATGCCGAGCTGATCCTGCTGCGCAGTGCGCCCGAACTGGTCGCGCACTGGGCCGATCCGTTCGGCGAGTTCCACGAAGACCTTTGTGAAGCAATCGAATCCGACGCCACCGGCAGCCGTGGTGTCGAGTCTCGGCCGAAGGAGAGGTAGAGCCATGAAATCAGGAATTCATCCGGACTATCACCCGGTGGTGTTCGAGGATGTGAGTACCGGCAAGCGGTTCCTCACCCGCTCGACGGCGACCGGCACCCGGACTGTCGATTGGTCCGATGGCAACAGCTATCCACTGATCACTGTCGATGTCACCTCGGACTCGCATCCGTTCTGGACCGGGGCGCATCGCGTCCTGGATACCCAGGGACGGGTGGAGAAGTTCGAACGCAAATACGGCAGGCGCACACCGCGCACCGGCTCCGCACGGGGGGAGAGCTGAGATGGCGGTGCCGAAGCGGCGGATGTCGCGTGCCAACACCCGCAGCCGTCGTTCGAACTGGAAGGCGAAACCTCCCGATCTGGTACCGATCAGTGTCGGAGGTGCCGTCTATCGGATTCCGCGTCGCCTGGTCGCCGGGGTCCGGCGCGGTGTGATCGATCCGACTCGGCTGTAGGGGAGGCGCTTTCGCCGCGTGCGGCGTCGAAGGCGGCCCGGCTGGACCGGATTCGATCGTGGTGCAGCCGGGCCCAGCCGACCACCGGTTCGACCGCGACCGCGAGTTCGTGCCCGATATCGGTGAGGGCGTACTCGACCTGCGGTGGGGAGGTGGCGAAAACGGTCCGGCTGATCAGGTCGTCGCGCAGTAGGTGCCGGGTGGTGAGGGTCAGCATGCGCTGGGAGATGTTCGGGATCGCCCGCTGGAGTTCGCGAAAGCGCCGGGGGCCCTTGTCCAGTTCCACCAGGATCAGCAGACTCCATCGGTCGCCGAGGCGTTCGAGCACCTCTTTGAGCCCGCAGTGCTCTCCGTCACAGGGTCCGTCGTGCGCGGCGGTGCCGGCCTGGTCGGTTACCTCGGTGTGCCCTGTTCCCATGAATGTGCCTCCTGTCGCACCCGGCTCAGCCTAGCCACGATGAGCGGGTGAGATCCCCGGCGCATGAGCGTGATTCGTCGGCGAGCGACGAAATGCTCTGCGGCGCGGCATATTCGATCGGACAGGAGGTGCGGGATGATCATGGTCACCGGGGCTGCGGGTGGACTGGGCGGTGCCGTACTCGCACGACTGCGTGCGGTGGGCGCCGAGGTGGTGGCGGGATCCAGCCGGCCGGACGGGGTGGAGTCTCCGGTTCGCCGAGTGGATTTCGACGATGTGGACACCATGACCGTGGCGATGACCGGCATTCGTACGCTGTTGCTCGTCTCGGCCGGGTTCGCCGAGGACGACGTCGTGATGCGGCGGCACCGGCAGGCGATCGACGCGGCGGTCGCGACCGGGGTGCGGCATATCGTCTACACGAGTCTGATCGGCGCCGGCGATCAGCTGTCCATCGCGACCCCGCATCGCTATACCGAAGCCCTGTTCGCGGCCGCGCCGGTCGACACGACGATTCTGCGCAACGGCCTGTACACCGAACTGTTCGCGGGCGAGGTGATCCGCGCGGTCCATGCGGGGCATCTGTCGGTTCCGTGGGGAACGGGCCGGGCGTACCCGGTTGCCCGGGACGATCTGGCGGCCGCCGCCGCGACAGTGGTGCGGGAGATCGACGCCGATCGCGCCGCCGGTGCGCAGGTCCGCCATGCCGGCGCGGTGTACGAGTTGGGTGGACCCCGGGCGGTGGGGGGTGCGGAGCTCGCGGAACTGGCCGCGCGGATCGCGGGTCGTACGGTCGAATATCGGCCGACCGCATTGGCCGACGCACGGGCCGAACTCGTCGGCTTCGGCCTCCTGCCCTACCAGGTCGGGCATATGCTCTCGACCTCGTCGGTGATCCAGGCCGGGTTGCTGGAGAGTTCCGCTTCCGATCTGCCCGGGCTGCTCGGAGACGAACCGAGCGATCCGGCCGACGTGATACGGCTGGCGGCCGGATCGCTCGGGTGAGTGTCAGCCGGCCTTGGTGGCGAGCGCGGAGAGGGCGGCGGCGAGCTGGATGTACTTGTTGTTCGCCAGATCGCCCACGGTCTTGACGCCCAGCGCCTCGAGCAGTTGCGCATCGTGCTTCTCGGTCAGGCCGGCCAGCGCGGAGGGCGGAGCGGCGAGGATCTCTGCCAGAGATTTGTTCTCGTATGCCTTGTCGAGGACCTTGTCGAGCACCACCGAAACTGCCATGGGATCTCCTTGGGAGCATGTCGTATTCGTCGTCCGCGCAGACGATAGCTCGCAGTGTGCTGCCGCGGAGGTGGTTTGACAATTGTTTACCGGCCCGACGGGTAGCGGTGACCGAAATATTGTGCCGTTTGCCCGAATTCAGCGATCATTCGGTTATTGAATAAATCCCCATCAGCAGGACTGTCGATGTACAGTGGCTTGCGAGGCGGTAACTACCGCCCGAATTGCCAACTGCTGGTAGGTTTTTGGGCCTGAAAAAGTCCGGCGGAAGCGCTGCCTTCCAGCGCACATCCGGGTACCCTCGTGGCTGAGGGCGGGTTCTCCTGGAAACAGGAGAACCCGCTCATCGCCACTCTCGGGCCGGTTCACCCCTGTACAGCTCGTTGTGGTGCCGCTTCCAGAGCCGGTCGGCTCTCCTCCTCGCCCTCCTCGTCGGGCTTCCGCAACAGGTCCTCCAGCAGTGCTTCCCAGCGTGCGATCTGCTCGCCGATCACCTCGGCCGGATTCTGCAGCAGTGCGGCCAACAGCGACAGCGGCCACGGCAGCTGCGCCGGCGGCTGAACCTGCCGGGTCAGCTCCGCCACTGTCGTCTCCAGATCTCCGATTTCCGTGCGCAACTCGTCGATCTGCCGCAGGGCCGCGGCCAACGCCTCCACGACCGTCCGATCGCCGGTCTCACCCACCTCGCCCAGCTGGGGCCAGCCGCTCAGGCCGGGGCCGCGCAACTGGACCTGCACATCGCGCAATATCGCTTCCTGCTCCGGAGTCACATCCGCCTACCTCTCCTGTGCCCGCGCTGCCGGTCCGGCCCCGTGGCGCACCCCGGCGCCGCTGCTCGGGCCGCGCCGAAACGCATGGTCCACACTGTAATTCGCGTGGCCTGGTCGGCGCGAAACATTCGGTTCCGGTTGCCGTGAGGTGCCTGGATCGACGAAGATCGACAATTCTCGAATCGCCGGAGATATGTTCCTCGAAATAGCATTTTCGGCGTGTCGGATAAGCCGGTGGTGTAGCTGGTGTGGTTTCGCCGCCGGGCCGTTGATGTATCGAGTAACGCGGTGACCGCGCCTTCGTCGGTGTGGCGACCGCTGCGCCGGAGTGCGGGCCGAAACCGCGCGGAAGCGTGTCGCCGGATATGAGGTGTCCCAGCTCACGGTGCGTTTCCATAGTGGCCGCGACAGGTCGCGCATGGAGGCTGCGTGGTTGCGGAAACGTGTACCGGAAGTCGTGAAATGTCCGAATTTTCGAGTTCTTAACATTCCTGGCATCTTCTTGGCGGCTTATTAACGGCCTTTGTTACGTGGCTGTAATGGGTGCGGAGCAGCCTGTCTAAGGGTCCGATTTCGAGTCGGACCGAGGCGCCGCTATCGGTGCCGCAACTGATGAGAAAGTGATGAGGGTATGAAGCTCAGGAAGTTCGCCGCCACGTCGGCTCTGGTCATCGCCGCGCTGGGAATCTCCACCGGCACCAGCTTCGCGGCTCCGGCACCGGCCGCCAACCCCGACATTCACTACACGGCGAATGTTGTCGACAAGACCGTTGTGGTGAAGACCGACGCCGGCTCGCTGACCACGGAGGGCAACTCATTCCAGGTACGGGACAACGCGGGCAAGGTCGTAGCGGGCTTCCCGCTGAGCTACCAGCACGACGGCCTGGAGTATCCGATCGCCGCGCAGATCGACGGTAACCAGGCGGTCCTGGCCCCGAGCACGGATCCGGCGACGGCGCACCCGGCGCCGATGCTGCACGACACCGCCAGCCGTTCGGATCTGGACGCGGCCAACCAGAGCGCCATCAACGAGCTCGGTATCGCCACCAGCATCGGCACCCTGGTCGGCACCGCGATCGGCCTGGCCGGTGGCTGTGTCCTCGGGGCGGCTCTCGGCACCGCGTTCCTGGTCATCCCGGGTTGGATCGGCGGCTGCCTGACCGGCGCCGCGCTGGGCGCCCCGCTGGGTGCCGCTGCCGGTCTGGTCGGCGTCGGCGGTATCTCCGGCGTGCTGGTCGCGGTCGAGTACTTCAACCGGATCAACGCACCGGCCGAGGGGTAACAGCAGACAGCACACCATGATCGGGGCGGGCCGCAGTTGCGGCCCGCCCCGATCGCTGTTCGTCTCGCGATGCCGTCCGCGTCGCCCGTCAGCCGATCGGCTGAGGCACCCGGCCACCGGGCCGGGGCGAATCGGCTTGGGGAGCGGCGGAGTTCGTGTTCTGCGCGTTCGTGTGCTGCGCCGCCTGCGCCAATTGGCGGGAGCGCGTGGTGCCGGTCCGGTCGGGCGCCACCAGCACCGCGGTGATCGGCACCGCGAGCGACAGTGTGCCCACGACGAAGACCGGCACGAACAAGGTGAACAGGTCTTCGCCGTCCGGTTCACCGGACGCGGAATCCAGATCGACGTGCAGGCCGGCCTGTCCGAGATAGTGCACGGCGGTGATCGCCAGCGCGTACAACACCGCGACCCCGGCCAGCAGAAGTATGGAGCGGGTATGCGTGGTGGCCCACAGCAATCCGATGGAGGTCGCTACCGCCAGGGCGCCGGCGGCCACGGAGAGCCAGATGTTCACATCGGCCGAACCCTGCACTCGGACAGCGCCCATGGCGAGCATATGCATCACGCCGATGCCGATACCCATCACGGCGCCGCCGCCGATCACGCGAGCCAGGGTGCTCTCCCGTCCCGCGATCAGCAGTCCGGCCAGCACCGCCGCCACCGCGATCAGCGCCGCCACCACCATCGCGGTGATGTCGTAACGGATCTCACCGGTGGAGACCCCGACCCCGAGCATGGTCACGTAGACGGTCAGCCAGGTGCCGACCCCGCCGATGGACACCGCGGCCGCGGTGAGCCACACCATTCGGAACCGGGCGGTCACCGACAGTGTCGACTGCCGGACGCAGGCCAGACCCACGACGGCGCCGGCCGCGGACACCCCGAGCGCCAGCCCCAGCACCCAGTAGCCCATGGTGAAGTAGTTCATCCGTTCCCATCCCCTCGGGTTGCGGCGTTCAGCTCTGTCCCACGGTCGCGTGCGCGGCGGTGAGCCGCTGAATCGCGTATTCGGTGACAGCGGCGAGGGCACGCCGCACCTCGTCGGCATCGCGGGCGTCGATATCGACCACCGGCACACCGTCACGGATCGACAGCGCCTCCCGTAGTTCCGCGACGGGGAAGCGCGGTGCGCCCGGAAACCTGTTGACCGCCACCAGGAACGGCAGTCCGCGGGCCTCGAAGAAATCGACCGCGGCGAAGCTGTCCTCGATCCGGCGGGTGTCCACCAGGACGACCGCGCCGATCGCGCCGCGGATCAGGTCGTCCCACATGAACCAGAACCGGCGCTGCCCGGGCGTGCCGAACAGGTACAGGGTCAGATTGCCGGGCAGGATGATGCGGCCGAAATCCATGGCCACCGTGGTGGTTTCCTTGCCCGGTGTGGCCGACAGATCATCGATACCGTCGGATACACCGGTCACCATGGCCTCGGTGCGCAGCGGCACGATCTCGGAGACCGCGCCGACGAATGTGGTCTTCCCGGCGCCGAAGCCACCCGCGACGACGATCTTGGTCGACGCGGTGCGGCTTTCGGGCTCCGGGTGGGGCGGCATCGGAGCCGTCGAATTCTGAAGTTGCATGGAGGGATTCTGGTATGGGAGCGGCGGTTGGGGGGACGAGCTCGGGGAATTCGGTTGTGATGCGGGAGGATAACGTTCGGCAATGTTGGCAGAGGGCGCCGCTGGATCGGAAGTCGCGTCCGGATCAGAGGGCACGGAGTCCACGCAGGGTCCTCTCCATCAGTGATCGCCGCTCGTCGAAACTGGCGTCCTCGCTGAGGGTGGTGTGCACCCGCAGCGTGCCGGCCACCACCAGGTCGCCGATGACGACCCGGATCATGCCCAGTGGACGTTGCAGGTGGGCGGCGATTTCGGCAACCGAGAGCCGACCCGCGCCCAGACGCAGAATATCTGTTCGTATATCGCCTGCGGGCCAATCGAATTGATTGGCATAGGGCAAAGTCTCCACGACTGCCTCGAGCGGAAGCTCCACCGCGGGCTCGGTGCGCCCCGCAGTCAGTGCGTAGGGACGAACGCGTGTTGTCGGCCGGCCGGACCCGGCTCCGAAGGAGCTGGTCATGACAATCGTCAAACCGCCGAACGGGCCGTGGCTTGCACGACGGATCCGACACGGTCGACCAGCAGGGCCATTTCATACCCGATGCGGCCGATATCGTGTTGCTTGTTCGCCAGGACCGCCAGATGCGAGCCGTTGCCCACGCTCATCACCAGCAGATAGCCGCGCTGCATATCGACAATCGACTGCATCACCTTGCCGCCGTTGAACAATTGCGCCGCGCCCGCGGACAGACTCGCCAGACCGGCGGTCACCGCGGACAGTTGCTCGGAGCGATCGGCGGGCAGGTTCGGGCTGGTCGCCTGGAGCAGGCCGTCGGCAGAGACGAGCACCGCATGCGAGACCCCAGGCACCTCTCTGGTGAATCTGGTGACGAGCCAGTTCAAATTCTCGTCGGTCGAATTCTGCGCAGTGTCGGTCATGCAAAGCCTCCGTCGTTCTGCTGAGCGTCGTTGTGCTGGGCCGCGGTCTGCTGGGCGCTGACACGTCCGCTGCGAACGCCGCTCAGGTGCCTGGACAAGTTGGCGCGGATTTCCTCCGGGTCGCGAGCCTCGGCGGCGTCGTCCTGCGTCAGGCCGCCGGGCACCAGCTGCGCACCGGGTCGGCGGATGGGCAGGCCACCCGTGGTACGGGCGGACGCGGTGGGTGCGCTGGCATCCGCCGCGGCCGCCCAGCCGGCATCGGCCGGGGAGGACCACGCGCCGCTCGGACCGTTCGAGGACGGTTCGACCAGCCACTCCGACACCATCCGCTGATAGATGGGTGTCGGAGATTCGGGTTTGGCCGGCGTGTCCGCATCCGGCCGGGGCGGCGCGAGGGTCGCGCCGTGTCGTGACAGCGGCGTGGGTTCGAGATCCGGGGATCGCTGCGCCGGCGCCATGATCGCTGTCTCGGCCCAGATATCGATGGGCTGCGGCTGTGGTTGCGGCCGAGGATCGGCCGGAGCCGGACGTCGCGCGGGCGGCGCCGGAGGTTCGAGATCGCGTTCGGTCACCGGGGCCCACGAATCCGAGGCCGGGTCGAAGACCTCGTCACGCGGTGGCGGAGCCATATTCGTGGCGGTCGGGTGATCGTCGTGGAAGTCCGGCTCCGCACGCAACGCCGCTTCCTCGCGCGCGGCCGCTTCCTCGCGCGCGGCCGGATCCTCGGTGAGCTCCGGCTCCTCGCGGGCGGTCGCCTCGTCGTCGGTGTCGGTGTTCTCCCGGAAGAGATCGAGGCCGCGCAATACGCCGTCCTCGGCCGGCTCGGGTGCCGGGTGCTCGCTCTCGGAGGCGTCCGGGAGAGGGGTGAGGCGGGTGACCGGGGTCGCGCTGTCGGCTCCGGAGTGCCCGCTCGGGCGGCGCTGCGGCAGACCGGCACTGGTGAACCGGGGCGGTTCCGCCTCGTCGCCCGATGCGCTGTCGCCGAAACGCTCCGGCGGGTTCGGCACCGCGGTGAGGGTGCGGCCGGGCGCGGGGAAGTCGGTGACCGGTGCCGGGAAGTCGGGAACCGGTGTGGTGAAGGTCGTGGTGATCGGCGGCGGCGCCGCGACGTCGGCCGGGGAGACCAGGGCGCCCGGCAGGTGCACGCTGGCGGTGATGCCCGGCTGCTGCGCCATCGTCGAGGTGCGGCGCAGGCTGACGGTGATGGTGTGCCGGCTGGCGAGCCTGCCGACGACGAAAAGACCCATGCGGCGCGCGGTTTCGATGGTGACCTCACCACCGGAGGCCAAGCGCTCGTTGGTCGTGCGCATATCCTCCGCCGACATACCCAGACCGCGGTCGGTGATCTCGATCAGATAGCCGCCGTCGACCGCGCGCGACACCGAGACCGCGACCGGCGTGTTCGGCGGTGAATAGCGCAGCGAGTTGTCGATCAGCTCGGCGAGCAGATGTTCGATGTCGACCGCGGGTTCACCGGCGACGATGCCGTCGGGCACCGAACCGATCTCGACCCGCTGATAGTCCTCGACCTGTGAGACCGCACTCCACAGCATGTCCGACAGCGGCACCGGCGGCAGATGACCGCGACGCAACGCGGTTCCCGCCAGCACCAGCAGGTTGTCGCCGTTGCGCCGCATGCGGGTGGCGAGGTGGTCGAGGCGGAACAGGCTCTGCAGGCGACCGGAATCGTCCTCGTCGCGTTCCAGATCCTCGATCAGCGACAGCTGCTGTTCCACCAGGGACTGGCTGCGGCGCGACAGCGTCTCGAACATATTGCTGATCTGCAGTCGCAAGCGCGCCTGCTCGGCGGCGAGGTAGAGCGCTTGGCGGTGCATGTCGTCGACGGCGCGGGCCAGCTGACCGATCTCCTCGGTGGTCTGCACATCGACCGGGACGATCTCGGGAGTGGCCCCGCCGCCGCGCACGACCGCGAGCTCGGCGGGCAGGTCGGTGTGGGCGACCTGCAGCGAATCACGACGCAGGCGGCGGATCGGGACGACCAGCGACCGGGCGACCGCCAGCGCCAGCGCCAGGCCGGCGAGCAGAGTCACCACCACGAGCGCCACATCGCGCAGGACGGTGCCGCGCGCATCGATCGAACGATCGGACAGTCCGGAGGTGATCAGGTCGACCAGATGGCCGGTGGCCTCGTTGTAGGTCTGGGTGCTGGTTTGCAGCGATTCCGCCACACCCGGCACCCGGATCGGCTCGACCGCGTTCTGACTCAGCGCGGCGATACGCGCCTGCAGCGCGCCCAGCAGCACATCCGGTTTCAGCGCCGATTCCGGCTGCACCACCGCGTACTGGTTGATCATCGTCATCTCGGCGCCGGTGGCGGTCAGCACCTGGGCCAGCACCGCCGGATTGTTGCCGATCTCGCCGCTCTCGAGCGCCAGCTGCTGCTGGGTGAACATCTGGCGGGCGATCGCGATGACACCCATCTGCACGTAATACCGCTCGATGGTGGTTTCCTTGGGCGTCGCCAGCGAGGACACGGCGTTGCTGACGTGGCTGTTGACCTCGCCCGCCTGCTTCACCACCTCCTGCGGCGCACCGCCGTGCAGGCTGTTGCGCAGGGTGCGCCCGGCCGCCAGGGCCTCGGTCAGTTCGGTGGCGACCCGCTTCTCGGCGGACGAATTCTGCAGCGCTGTCTGCAGATCGGCCGCGGCCTGATCGAAGCGCGCGGCGGATTGGTCCAGCGTCGATTGCGGCACACCGATATTGCCCACCGTGACGGCGAGATTATTGGCCGCCGAGCCGAAATCGAGTGTCGGCCGAATGATCCGGGCCTGCTCACTGGCCGTGTTCAGCTGTGAGATCGTGCCCAGTTCGTCCTTGATCCGAAGGATGGCGAAGGCCGATGCCAGCACAACCGGCAGCAGTAGCACGATGCCGACCTTGCTGGTTACGGACAGGTTGGACAGACTCTTCTGCCATGGACGCGGTGCAGTGCCCATCCCGCTTCCGTCGCCTCCGCTCGCGCACGTGCCCCGGGTTCCGGCCGCCGCCCGTATCTGGCCGTCGGGTCCAACGGGTTCGAGAACCAACTAGAGGTCTACTTTTACCGCTGGCAACATACCGTGCGAGCACGGCTACGGCAATTTGGAGGGTTTCCGCGACAGCGGTCTATTTCCGCTCGGCGCAACAACTTTCGCTCGCAGCCGACACCGTTCGGAAGATTTTTGATGAATTCGCAGGTCATCACTTGTAGGCGGTCGGCGTGTCGAATGGTCTGTTCTCAGTCGGCTCTCAGTCGATCCGGTCAAACTGGAAGCCATGCGAATTCTGGTAGTCGACGATGATCGCGCGGTGCGCGAGTCGCTGCGCCGGTCGCTCACCTTCAACGGATATACCGTCGAGCTGGCTGTCGACGGCCTCGACGCGCTGGAGAAGGTGAAGGCGTCCCGGCCCGATGCCCTGGTGCTCGATGTCATGATGCCGCGGCTGGACGGCCTGGAGGTCTGCCGCCGCTTGCGCAGCACCGGCGATGATCTGCCAATTCTCGTACTGACCGCCCGGGATTCGGTCTCCGAGCGGGTCGCCGGGCTCGATGCAGGCGCGGACGACTACCTGCCGAAACCGTTCGCCCTCGAGGAATTGCTGGCGCGATTGCGCGCACTGTTGCGCCGGACGACCGCCGAAGCCGCCGCGGATTCCTCCGAGCGGATGTCTTTCGCCGATCTGTCCCTGGATCCGGTAACGCGTGAAGTGTCGCGCGGTGAGCGTCCCATCAGTCTGACTCGGACCGAATTCTCGCTGATGGAAATGCTGATGGCGAATCCGCGCCGGGTACTGACCCGCGGCCGCATTCTGGAAGAAGTCTGGGGTTACGACTTCCCGACCTCCGGTAATGCGCTCGAGGTCTATATCGGCTATCTGCGCCGCAAAACCGAGGCGGAGGGGGAGCCGCGGTTGATCCACACCGTTCGCGGTGTCGGATATGTGCTGCGCGAGACCCCTCCGTAGGCCTGGCGTCGTGGCGAGAACTCATCCGGGCAGCGCCGGCCGCCCCGATCGCGTGGCGCGATTGCGACCGCGTCCCGATCCGCACGCCATGCGCCCGCCCATGCCGCTGACCCGATCGGTGTCGCTGCGCTGGCGGGTCACCCTGCTGGCGGCATCGGTGGTGGCCATCGCGGTCGCGGTCACCTCGATCGCCGCATATGCGCTGGTGGCGCGCGCGTTGTACGCGGATGTGGACAGTCAGCTGCGCAGTCGTTCGGACGTGATGGTCAAGAACAACATCGATCTGCAGGGCTTCCAGGCGATCCTGATGTTCAGCAGCCTGTATTCCAACGATATCGGGATCGCGCTCATCTACCCGGAGGGCGATGTCCCGTATGCGCCACCACAACCGATGGATCCGCCCATCGGCCCGGCCGAAATGGCGGTCGCGCACGGGAAGGTCGATGTCTCCCTGCGGACCGCGAGCAACCAGCGGGTCTTGGCTCGCCGCACCGAGTCCGGTGCCACCCTGGTGATTTCGCGATCCCTGCAGCCGACCCGGGAAGTGCTCGACCGGCTCGCATGGCTGCTGTTCACCATCGGCGGCTGCGGTGTGCTGGTGGCCGGCGCGGCCGGCGCCACGGTGGGACGCACGGGGCTGCGGCCCATCGCCCGTCTGACCGCCGCCACCGAACGCGTCGCGCGCACCGACGATCTGACGCCGATTCCGGTCACCGGTGACGACGAACTGGCCCGGCTGACCGAGAGTTTCAATCTGATGTTGCGTGCGCTCGCGGAATCGCGGGACCGGCAGCGGCGGCTCGTCGCCGACGCCGGGCACGAGCTGCGTACGCCGCTGACCTCTCTGCGCACCAATATGGAACTGCTGATCGCCTCGTCGCGTCCGGACGCACCGCCGATTCCCGAGGAGGACATGGCGGGTCTGCGCTCGGATGTGATCGCCCAGATCGAGGAGCTGTCGACACTGGTCGGCGATCTGGTGGATCTGGCTCGCGAAGACGCGCCCGAAACCGTCTACGAGCGGGTCGATCTCGGTGAGGTCGCCGAGCGGGCCCTGGAGCGGGTGCGGCGCCGTCGCGTCGATGTGGATTTCTCCGCCCGGACCCAGTCGTGGTTCGTCTACGGGCACGACGCGGGGCTGGAACGCGCGATTCTGAACGTCCTCGACAACGCGGCGAAATGGAGTCCGCCGGGTGTGCAGGTCGTGCTGACCATGCGCGAAACCGGGCCCGGCCTCATGGAGATCACCATCGACGACGCCGGGCCGGGAATCCCGCCGGAGGAACGTGAGCTGGTGTTCGAACGCTTCTACCGGACCACGGCATCGCGATCGATGCCCGGGTCGGGGCTGGGACTGGCGATCGTCAAGCAGGTGGTGTCCAAACACGGTGGCACGATCACCGTCGACACCTCCGATCGCGGTGGCACGCTGGTCCGCATCGTCTTGCCGGGCGAGGCGCCCACGGCCGAGGACCGTCGTGGGTGAGTGCCGGGAATGATCACGGTTCGAGGTCGTTCCCCACACGGAAACCGCAGGTGCGCAAAGGTAAAGCCATAAGCTGTCTCCGGTGTCGCACACCGCCCGTATGCGGTAGGAGTCACCGAGAACTGATAGCACGGTCTCAGTCCGCTCTCAGTCGCTGTCACCAGGCTGGGCGACAGACTCGAGGAGAAACGAGAAATATGACCGAGGATTCGAAGGACAGGCGGGACGAGCCGGCCGGTTCGACTCCACCGTCGGAGGGGACCGCGTCGCAGTCGGGAGGGCCCGAGGCGGCCGCACAGCCGGGAGGTGCCGGCACCACGGGCTCGGTGCCGCCGGAATCGGGCGGGGGACGGACCGAACAGTTCTCCGCGAATCCGCCGGCGGGCGGGCCGGTGCCGGGCTACCCGGACGCGGGGCACACCGCGCCGCTGCCGCCGTACAACCCCTACGCCTCCGCCGAGCAGACGTCGCCTCAGCCGGGCCATCCGGGTGCGTACCAGCCGGGCCCGGGCGCGCCCTATCCCGGCGCCCCCGGCCCCGGCGAACCATACGGCGGCGTCCCGGCCGCGGGCCCGGCTCCGCGCTCGCGCGGCCGCGCCGGTCTGCTCGTCGGCGCCGTGGTACTTGCCCTGTTCGCCGGCGGTATCGGTGGCGCGGTCGGCACCCTGGCCACCCGTTCGGACAACAACAGCGGGCCGGTGAACAACGCCCTCAGCGCGCCCGCGCCGGCGAATCCGGCTTCGGCCATCGCGCCCCCGGGATCGGTCCCGGCGGTGGCGCAGAAGGTCCTGCCCAGCGTGGTGATGATCCGGGTCGCCGGTGCGCGCGCCGAGGGGGAGGGTTCGGGGGTGGTGTTGTCCTCGGACGGGCTGATCCTGACCAACAACCACGTCGCCAGCGGTGCGGGCCCCAACGCCAAGATGGAGGTCGCCTTCCAGGACGGCACCACCGCCACCGCCTCGGTCGTCGGCGTCGACCCGGTCTCCGATCTGGCCGTCATCAAGGTGGCGGGTAAGAGCAATCTGACCCCGATCGAACTGGGCACCTCGAACAATCTGCAGGTCGGCCAGTCGGTCGTGGCGGTCGGCTCGCCGCTGGGGCTGGCGGGCACCGTGACCACCGGTATCGTCTCGGCGCTGAGCCGGCCGGTCTCGACCAGCGGGGAGGCGGGCTCGCAGGGCACGGTCATCTCCGCCATCCAGACCGACGCGGCGATCAATCCCGGCAATTCGGGCGGCGCCCTGGTCGATACCAACGGCAAGCTGATCGGCATCAATACCGCGATCGCGACGCTGGGCGCCTCCGAGATGCCGGGCGGGTCACAGAGCGGGTCGATCGGCCTGGGCTTCGCGATCCCGGTGGATCAGGCCCGTCGCGTCGCCGACGAACTGATTAAGACCGGTCATGCGACCTACGCTCAGATCGGAATCTCGGTCCGTGCTCAGGACGACGCCAACGGCGCCCGGGTCCTCGACGTCACGCCCGACGGACCGGCCGCCAAGGCGGGGATTCCCACCGGTGCGATCGTGACCAAGGTCGACGATCAGGTCATCGATTCCGGTAACTCTTTGATCGCCGCCGTGCGGTCGCATCAACCCGGTGACAAGGTGAAGGTGACCTACACCGACGCTCAGGGAAAGAATCCGAAAACCGTCGAGGTGACCCTCGGCGCCGCACCCGCGGAAGGTGGCAGATGATCCGTGAACCGCGCCCATTGACAGTGCTTCGCCCGCCGGACGACGACGAGGCCGGGGGACCGGAGTGGTTGTCGCCCACGGACGCTACGGTGAGCGATATGGAAATCGATGCTCCTGTGGCGGGCCGTGCACTAGTTGTGGTCGTGGATGATCGAACCGCACATGGCGGGGTGGACTCGCAGGGCCCGCTGGTGACCGAGTTGCTCACCGAATTCGGGTTCCTGGTCGATGCCACGATCTCGGTCGCCGGCGACGAGATCGAGATTCGCAATGCCCTCAACACCGCGGTGATCGGCGGTGTCGACCTGGTGATCTCCGTCGGTGGCACCGGCATGTCACCGCGTGATGTGACCCCGGAGGCGACGCTCGAGGTGCTCGATCGCGAGTTGCCCGGTATCAGCGAGGCGCTGCGCGCGTCGGGCCTGGCCGCCGGATCGCTCGACGCGGGGCTGTCGCGTGGTCTGGCCGGCGTCTCGGGCAGCACCCTCGTGGTCAACCTGCCGGGCACCCGCGACGCCATCCGCGATGGAATGGCCACCCTGGGCCCGCTGGTCAGCAAGGTCGTCGACGAACTGTCCGGTCTGGCGGAATGATCGCGTGACGACCGAGCGGCCCGCTGACGATCAGCACCCGGGTGATTCGCCGACAGCGGATCGCCCGGGGCGGCGTCGCGCCCGCTCGGCCGAAGATGCCGCCCGTTTGGCCCGCGTCTTCGGGGAGACGCTGCCGCGGGCCAGCAGTGACGAACGGGCGCCCGACGGTGAACTGCCGCGGTCGTCCGACGAGTGGTTGCGCTCGCAGGTGCCACCGCATCACGGCTGAGCACCCGCGACCGCGCACCGACAAACCCTCTGTTCACGGCTCCCCGCGAGCCGGGGCACATAGCGTGGAATATCAGGACACGGAGACCGAGATCCAGGGCTGATCGGTCTCCGTGGAATCGTTTCTCGCGCAGAGTAATTGATCCAGAGGAATACCTGATATGAAGTTCCACGCAACCGCGGCCCGGCTGACCTGCGCCGCGGCGGCGGCCACCGCCGCGCTCGGGTTGTCGTCCACCGGTGCCGCCGATGCCGACGCCTTCGTCTCGCTGCCGGGCGGAGATCTGTCCAAGACGCTGTCCGACGGCACCGTGGTGCACGTTCGGCTGGACGGCGAATCGGCCGGTATCGGTCCGTCGCTGGGCGCGATCCGTCGCACTGCCTCGGTATCGGGTAATGCCCACGTCGAACTGTCCGGCGGTACCACGGCGGTCGGCGGCAGTATCTACCCCGGCTACACCGTGGGGTGTCAGGCCGACATCTCCGGCGACGGCGCCGACGGCGGTCCGAGCGCCGGCACGACGTGGAGTGGCGGGGAGAACGCCAAGCCCACCGCTGGTGGCAATGTCGGCGGCAATCTGACCCTGGGGCCGGGACAGGCCACATCGTTCTACGTCCTCGATGGCGAGGAACGGGACGATTTCGGTGACGACGCGCACCGGCCCCGCAACAAGTTCGAGGGCGCCGACGGTTCGGTGTCCTGGTCCGGCGAGATGATCGGCCTCACCGGATGTGCCGGGCCCGCACAGGCGCGCGCATTCGTCAACGTCGAGGTCGAGACCGACAGCGTCATCTCCTGGGTGACCCTGTGGGGTCAGCCGTTCGGCCTGGACTGACAACGATCGCGGGCCGGCGCATCGGCGCCGGCCCGGGATGTAAACGATCGTCGGAGTTCAGAATTCGTGCCGGCCACCCGAGCTCTTGCTGCTCTCGGAGAGCAGATCACGGATTTCGGTCAGCAACGCCACCTCGGACTGTTCGAGCTCCTTGACCGACGTGCGTTTGGCCATGGCGCGCGAGGCGGGCAGCACCAGGATGAAGTACAGGATCGCCGCGATCATGATGAAGTTGATCGCCGCGGTGACGATCGGCCCGAGCGCCACGAAGGTGGACGGTTTACTGGAATCCAGATAGAAGCCCCAGCCGTGTTCGTTCGCGCCGCCGAACAGATCCAGAATCGGATTGACGAATCCGTCGACGATCGCGGTGACGACCGCGGTGAACGCCGTACCCATCACCACCGCGACCGCCAGTTCGATGACATTCCCACGGAGCAGAAAGTCCTTGAAACCCTTCAGCATTGCGGCTCCTGTCTCATCGGGCGTGCCCGGGGCCGCACCGAATGGTCTGGTCATGGCATCCGAGGCGATTGCTATCCGCTATCGGATGAGCTACTCGGGATGCTAACGGACAGTTGTGGCAAATGCTTGGCGAACACAGCGAATGTCAGTGAAACACCACGGTCAATGCGGTATGGAGGGAAGCCGCCGCCACGGTGGTGGCATGCTCCGGATCCAGTGCCAGCAACACGATTCGCTCGGTGCTGGTGTGCGGCCGGGCCGCGGCATCCGTAGCGGCGGAGACCAGGACGACCGCGGCGTCGACGGCGAGTGTGCGCGCGGCCGGTGCGTGCTCCCGGCGCTGCGGGCCGGGGCCGGAATCATCGGAATCGGAACGTGACTCGTCGGCGGCCACCACATCCACCCGATCGCCGGCCCGCAGGATGGCCGTTACGGCATTGTCCGCCAAGCGCATCGGCACGATGCGGGCATCGGCCGCACCGGTGGTCGCGGCCGCGAGGCGCGGGCCGACGATCCGCAGATCGGTGAGGACCTCCCCGGCGTGCACGGCGCCTGTGGAGGTCGCGCCGACCAGTCGTGCCGGATCGTCGATCGCGCCCTCGGGTAACGCTTCCGAGGGCAGGTCGGTGCGGTGCAGATCGGCCGGGGTGAGGATCGCACCGGGTGTCAGGTCGCGGGCGGCGACCACGACCGGCGCGCGATGTCCGCCGGGGTCACCACGGAGTGCGACGACGGCCGCCAGTACGGCGAGCGCGGCGGCCGCCGAGCGTCGCACCAGGGTGAGATCGAGCCACGGTGGCCGCAGCCGGGCCAGGATTTCGGTGCCCCGGGTGCGGCCCAGATCGGCATCCGGGCCGGAGTGCAGGTGATCGAATCGCAAGTGCCGCATGGCGGTCACGCTACGGTCGGCCGGTCGCCGGAACGCGATGACAACGCAGGTCGAAACCGGTTTGTGGATAACCGGCAGACTGTGGAAAACCTACGCCGTCGGGGGACGGGTCAGGCGACGGCGGTGCTGGTGGCCGACGAACTCGACGACGAACCGGAACCGGTCGACGAAGAACCGGAGCTGGTCGACGACGATCCGGACGAGCTGGTCGAATCGCTGGACTTGGTTTCGCTCGACTTGGCGGCCGGCTCACTGGCCGACGACGAACCGTTGCGGCTGTCGGTCCGGTAGAAACCGCTGCCCTTGAATACGATGCCGACCGAGTTGAACAGCTTGCGGAGCTTGCCGTCGCACTTCTCGCAGGTGGTCAGGGCGTCGTCGGAGAACGACTGCACGATGTCGAACTTGTCACCACACTGCGTGCACTGATACGAGTAAGTAGGCACCTGCGAACCTCCACGGTTTTCGTCTTTTAGCACTCTACAGCTGACAGTGCCAACAGTGCCAATCCGCCGCTGATTCCCGACCCGCTCCGACCGCCGTCAGCGGTCCGCCCGGGGCTCGTCGGCATCGAGTTCGCACAGCCCGCCGAACGGCAGCAGCGCCCAGCTCATTCGCCGGTCGTGGGGTTGTTCCGGTAGCCGGTCGACCAGCTCCTCGTCGCGGACCACGGCCACCAGGCGGGCATCCGGCCGGGCCGCGGGCAGGCTGCGGTCGTAATACCCGGCGCCGCGGCCCAGCCGGACACCACGCCGATCGACCGCGAGCGCCGGAATCAGCACGACGCGCGGCCACCCCAGCGCCTTCGGGCCCAGCCGGGGGCCGTCGGGTTCCAGCAGGCCGTAGCGGGCGCGGCGCAGCGCCTCGGCGCCGGTGTACTCCGCCCAATCCAGCGGGCCGGGCGGTCCGGTCACCGGCACCAGCACCCGCGCCCCGGCGGCCCGCAACGCGTCGAGCATCGCCAGGGAGCCCGGTTCGGTGCCGACCGGGATGTAACCGCCGATCCACTCGGCCGAGGTGCTCGCGCCGAGTAGCGCGCGGACCGACCGCGCCAGTGCGGCGGCCTCCGCGGTCCGGGCCTCGGGTGTCACCGCGGCCCGGCGGGCCAGCAATTCCGTGCGCCACCACTGCTTGTCCCGCTGACCGCCGCTGTCCACGACGTCAACCCTAGGTGGGTGAATCGTGAGCTTGCTCCTCCTGGTGTTTCCCGGGCGCCGGGACGGGGAATCGCTGACCCGACGCGGTAACGCGAAGACGCTGGTGATGCCGCGAAACAATGGTCCCGGCCGGAGTCGAGGCGACGAGGCCCGACGCTCGGCGGTGGACCGCGGCGCGGTTGCCGCGGCACCGATCGGTGCGACGGCGCCGCCGCGGCCACCTAGGCTTCCCAGGTGCCGGGCCGGTGCTGCGCCGGTCCGACGACGAGATGGATGGATAGGGTGTGCACTTATGACAGCTGACGCCGGATCGGACGCGAAGCAGGCCGTGACCTCCGCGACGTCCTGTTTCCGCACTGCGGTGGTACCCGCGGCCGGACTCGGGACACGGTTTCTGCCCGCGACCAAGACCGTGCCGAAAGAGCTGCTGCCGGTGGTCGACACACCCGGAATCGAATTGGTGGCCGCCGAGGCCGCGGGTTCCGGCGCCGAGCGCCTGGTGATCGTGACCTCGCCGGGCAAGGACGGTGTGGTCGCTCATTTCGTCGAGGATCTGGTACTCGAGAGCACCCTGGCCGAACGCGGCAAGTTCCATCTGCTGGAGAAGGTGCGCAAGGCGCCGGGTCTGCTCGATGTGTCCTCCGTGGTCCAGGAGGAGCCGCTGGGGCTCGGACACGCGGTGGCACAGGCCGAGCAGGCGCTCGATCCCGATGAGGACGCCATCGCGGTGCTGCTGCCCGATGATCTGGTGCTGCCGTGCGGCGTGCTGGACGTGATGACCCGCGTGCGCCGCAAGCGCGGCGGATCGGTGCTGTGCGCGATCGACGTGCCGAAGCAGGAGGTCAGCGCCTACGGCGTGTTCGACGTCGCGCCCGTTCCGGATGCCACCAACCCCGATGTGCTGCGGGTGGTCGGCATGGTGGAGAAGCCGACATTGGCCGACGCGCCCTCGACCTTCGCGGCCGCGGGGCGGTATCTGCTCGATCGCGCGATCTTCGACGCGCTGCGTCGCATCGAACCCGGTGCGGGCGGGGAACTGCAGCTCACCGACGCGATTTCGCTGCTGATCGCGGAAGGACATCCGGTTCATGTGGTGGTCCACCGTGGGTCGCGCCACGACCTGGGCAACCCTGGCGGTTATCTTCGTGCTGCGGTCGATTTCGCTTTGGAGCGAGACGAATACGGCCCCGCCTTGCGCGAGTGGTTGCAGCGTCGGCTCGCTCCGGATTGGAACCCGCAGCTCACCTCGTCGCAATGACGGGGTCGGCCCGATCCCGTCACCACGGGATCGGGTGATCAGTCGGAGTGAAGGGGAAGGGCGGCATGCGCTCGGTTGAGGACCAGCAGATCAAGGTGACCGCGGCGGCCGTCGCCCCGCGGCCCGTCCGGGTCGCGATTTCCGAGGCTCAGGGTCTGCTGTGTGCCGAGGATGTCGTCACGGAACGTCCGCTGCCGGGATTCGATCAGGCCGCGATCGACGGCTACGCCGTGCGCAGTGTCGATGTGCAGGGCGCGGGCGCCGACGTCCGCACCGAGGAGGGCGATCCCGTCGATCTGACCCTGCCGGTGGTCGGTGAGGTCGCCGCGGGCTCGCGGCAGCCGATCCGCCTGCAGCCGCGCCAGTCGGTGCGCATCGATACCGGCGCGCCGCTGCCGACGCTCGCCGATGCGGTGCTGCCGCTGGACTTCACCGACGGCGGCCGTGCCCGGATCAAGATCTACGAACCGGTCCGGTCCGGCGACTACGTGCGGCGCATCGGTGACGATGTGCAGCCCGGTGATGTCGCGGTCCGGGCCGGAACCATCATCGGCGCGGCCCAGGTCGGTCTGCTGGCGGCGGTCGGCCGGGACAAGGTGCTGGTGCATCCCCGGCCGCGATTGTCGGTCATCTCGATCGGTGGTGAGCTCGTCGATATCGATCGCACCCCCGGACCGGGGCAGGTCTACGACGTCAACTCCTACGCACTGGCCGCCGCGGCCCGCGACGCCGGTGCCGATGTGAACCGGGTCGGCATCGTGAGCGCCGATCCGAAGCGGCTACGCGATGTGGTGGAGGGGCAGCTGGTCCGCTCGGAGGTCGTGGTGATCGCGGGCGCGGTCGGTGGCTGGGCCTCCGACCAGATCCGCGAGGCCCTGGAGGGTATGGGCGAGCTGACGATCGATCGGGTGGCCATGCATCCGGGTTCGGTCCAGGGTTTCGGGCGTCTGGGGCGCGATGAGGTGCCGACCTTCCTATTACCGTCGAATCCCGTTGGCGCACTGGTAGTTTTCGAGATCATGGTGCGCCCCCTGATCCGTATCGCGCTGGGCCGGCGGCATCCGATGCGACGGATGGTGCGGGCTCGTACGATCATGCCGATCACCTCGATGGAAGGCCGCCGCGGCTATCTGCGCGCACAGCTGATGCGCGATGAGCAGACCGGCGATTACCTGGTGCAGCCGCTCGGGGTCAACGGATCGTCACATCTGTTGTCCACCCTGGCCGAGGCCAACAGCCTGATCGTCATCGACCCGGAGGTCACCGATGTTCGCACCGGTGACGAGGTGCAGGTCGCGTTTCTCGCACAGCGCGGGTGAGATGTGGACATGAATGTGTTCCGGGCCGCGCAGCATCCCGGCTGGCCCGCCCATCTCGGACCCGTGCGCGTCGCGGGTGGTCGGGTGACCCTGCGCCCCGTCCGGCTGCGGGACGCGGCCGCGTGGTCGCGTATTCGCCTGCGTGATCGCGAACATCTGGAGCCGTGGGAGCCGACCGGCCGCGGCACCTGGGAGGCCCGCAATCACGCCTCCAACTGGCCCGCGTTGTGGTCGAGTCTCAAGGCCGAGGCGCGGCGCGGTGCGATGGTGCCGTTGGTGATCGAGGTCGACGGGTCGTTCGGCGGTCAGCTGACCATCGGCAATATCGTGCGCGGCGCGCTGCGTTCGGCGTGGATCGGCTACTGGGTGGCCAAGGATGTCGGCGGGCAGGGGGTGGCGACCGCGGCTCTGGCGCTGGGACTGGACCACTGCTTCGGTCAGGTCGGCCTGCATCGGGTCGAGGCGACGGTGCGGCCGGAGAATCTGGCCAGCCAGGCGGTACTGCGCAACGTGGGCTTTCGCGAGGAGGGCGTACTGCGCCGCTACCTCGACGTGGACGGCGCGTGGCGGGACCATCTGCTGGTGGCGATGACCGTCGAGGAGGTTTCGGGCACGGTCGTCGACCGGCTGATTCGGTCCGGACGTGCCGCTCGGCCGTGACCGGCAGCCATGACCGGCTTGTGACGCGTGGGACAGGTGTGGGCGGCGCGCCTTCGGGATATTCCTGTGACGCCCCATTAACCTACGGACGTCGGTGGTGCGTCCGGTGCCGGGACGAAACAGGTGGCGAGAACTGTCGAAGGGACAGCGGTCAGGCGGGGACGGAGGTGAGAGCGCGATGCCGAATTCGATCTTGTGGATCGCTCTGGTCGTGCTCTGGGTCTGCGTGCTGTTCCCCATGCTCGCCGACCGGCATCCGCGCATCCGCCGTACGACGGATGCCGCCCTGGCGACCCGGGTGCTGCATCGAGGCGGAACGAGACGACGTGCGAAGAAAGGGCCGGCCACCGGACATGAGACCGATCCGGATTGGGTGCCTGCCCCTCGGCAGAAAAGGCTTTCTCACGGCGATGATGCGGAGGATCGGATGACGAATACGGCCGACGAGCCCGTCACCGAGGATGAGCAGAACGCAGACGGCCGCGCCGATTCGGCGATGTCGAAGGCCGATCGCCGCGCCGGCGATCTCGGCGCCCCCGATGTCCGTGCCGGTGCGGACGACGCCGGCGTAGCCGGATTCACCGACGACGGTCTCGTGGACACGGAGACGGACACGGACGCCGACGGCGCCGACACCGGCGCCGACGACATGGGCGAGGCCGAACCCGAAGCGGCCGAACTCGATTCCGGCGCCGACGACCAGGTTTCCGACGAACCGGAGTCGGACGAGGAACCCTCCCACGCCTCCATGGCCCGTATTCCCCCCGCGCCGTCCGCGGCGGTTCCCGCGCGTCTGGACGAACCGGACGATGACTCCGACTTCGACTACGAGGACGAACCGGAGTCCGTGGCACGCGATTTCGTGCCGTCGCGACGCGGTCGGGGTGGGTTCGATCCGGAGGCCGATGCCATCGCGCGGGCGGCGCGCTACCGGTTCCGGCAGCGCATGGCGCTCGGATTGATCGCGAGCACACTGCTTTTCGGCATCTTCGCGGTGCTGATGAACGCGGTCCTGTGGTGGGGCTGCGCGCTCTCGCTGGTGGCGTTCGGGGCCTATCTGGCCTATCTGCGGCGACAGGTCCGGTTCGAGGAGGATATCCGGCGACGGCGCGCGGCGCGGTTGTCCGGAGCGCGGCAGCGCCCAGCCGAGAAGTCCGAACCGGTTGCCCCGGAGGATGTTCGAACCGAACGCCGACCGGGTATGGACAGGGATGCCGCTCGTGCGCTGCGGCGGCGTGCGGTGGTCCTCGACGTCGACGACGAGGACCCGCTGTTCGACCATCTGGAGCATTTCGACGCGGCCGCGGCCCGGGCTACCCGGCATCGCGCCGCGGGCGGTGAAATCCGCCGCGCCGCAGGCGAATAGGGACCGCACGGCGGCCGCCGCATCGTAGCCAGGAGCTGCGCGCGGCGGCCGCCGCGGTGTTTCGGGCCCGTTTTCATCGCCGATCTCGGCAACCCGACCGACCGGTAGCCAATCGCTGGCTATCGATGCGGCGGGGTGGGCGCGGTGGGCTGGCAGCCGGAATGTGAAACGCGAGTGTCCACTCAGTGGGAACGCCTCGCGGACGGCTAATTCATAGGTAACCTTTTCGCTCTGTGATCTAGCCGTTACGAGTGGCCGGAGAGCTATTTCGGGAGTAAGCTCCGTAACCGTGCAGAATCGCTGTCCACACGATCGAGGGATTTAATCCTTCCGGTACGGATGCGTAGTCACGGGTATTGACGCGCCGCAGCGGAGGAACGCTGTGCGTGGGGTAGCTGGGCGGTTGGAAGGGCTGATCGATGTGAATGGACGCACGCTGCTGTCGATTTCCGCCGTCCTGTTGCCGTAACAGATCGAGAAATCGCGATGAATAATTCGACCGTCATCGACGAGATCGATATCGATCCGGCCGAACGGGTAACCGCACTCGATCTGTATCGCCGCTGGGAATTGCAGCAATGGCAGGCGCAGAGCCTGGAATACGAGCGCGACGGAGACGGCTGGCTCGGGCTGCCCGCCTTCGCGCGGCTGCCGCTGCTGGCCACCCTGGCGCGCTTCCTGGTGGGCGAGACGACGGTGACCGAGACGTTGGCGCCGCTGGCCTATGCCGCGCCCGACGTCGACTACAAGATGTATCTGGCCACCCAGCTGGCCGACGAGGCCCGTCATACCGTCTTCTTCCGGCACTATCTGGCTTTCCTGTCCGAGACCCTCGGCAATGAGGAGTTGTCACAGGTCAGTGGGGTTGACAAGGTCGGCGACCTGTTCGAGAACGCACTGCTGGACGCGGTGGAGCGAGTGCGGGCCGATCCCTACGACACGGCCGCCTGGTACGAGGGCGTGGTGGTGTACCACCTGCTGGTGGAGGGCGCGGTGGCGATGACCGGCCTGCACACCCTCCTCGGTACCGTGCGCGCGCTGTCGGGGTTCGACATTCTGCGCACCGGAATCACCAATGTCGCCCGCGACGAGTCGCGGCATATTTCTTTCGGTGTTCTGGCATTGCGCAACGGAGTTCGCGACGGTCATCGCGGGCATATCGTGGATATGATTCGTAAACATATTCCGGCCGCCGCGCGCACGCTGGTGGACCCGGAAACCAGGGATCCCTTTCCTCGATTGGTCCCGGTATTGCGCAAGCGGGCGGAATTACTCGACGAGCAATGGGAATTCGCTGCGAGTTCTCTAACGCGGAGAATGAGTTCCATCGGAATTTCCGAGGATATCATCGCCGATCTTTCGGAGAATTGGCGGCAAGCCTGTTCGGCAGCCGCAGCGGAATACGGTCGTATTCATGGTGAACCCCATCCGATCACATATCTGGATCGGGCGGACGAATAGATATTCGGGAGCATTTCGTGGACGAAAATGAAGTGCGCGACCAGGTGCGTGAGCTGGTCCGTCGGCACGCACCGCAACCTCCGGCGGAATTGGCCACCGACGATGTGCTGGCCGAACGGCTGGGCTACGACTCGCTGGCGTTGATCGAGCTCGCTCTCGGTATCCAGGTGCGGTTCGGGATCGACGCCGGAGGCGACTCCGGCGCGACCGATGCGGTCACCGTCGGCGATATCGAGCAGATGGTGTGCGACGCACTGCGGGCGAAACAACCGTGACCGGTCTGCTGGATTGGCTGGCCTACGACGGGGACGAGCGCGGCTGGACCATCGCCGGTGAGGGCGAATGGCGACACGTCGCTTATCCGCGGCTGGCCGAGCAGGTGCGGCGGGTGGCCGCGGCCTGTCTGGAAGCCGGTGTACGGCCGGGGGCGGTGGTATCCATCCTGGAATCGGCTCCCGACCGATTCATGACGAACTTCTTCGGTGTGCTGGCCGCTGGTGCGACGCCGAACCCGCTGGCGCCGCCGCTGCCGTTGCAGAACGAGTCGGCGTATCGGCAGCAACTGTCGGCCCTGCTGGCCGCGGCGGCGCCGTCGGCCGTCATCGTGGCCGAAGAGCTCGCCGCGGTGGTCCATCCGGTCATCGAATCGATGGGCGGGGTAACGCTGATCGGACACTCGGAGGCGGCGCCGGCGCTCACCGAACTTCCGGGTTGTACGCCCGATCGGATCGGGCTGCTCCAATTCACCTCGGGCAGTAGTGGATCGCCGAAAGCGGTGCGGGTCTCGGTGGCCAATCTGGAAGCCAATTGCGCGGCCATCGACCGGTGGCTGGAGTTTCGGCCGACCGACCGGATCGCGACCTGGCTGCCGCCGTATCACGATATGGGGCTGATCGGCTGCATCATCACGCCGACCATCCTGAATTTGGACATTCAGGCGATGACACCGCTCGATTTCATTCGGGACCCGCTGTCGTGGTTGGCGTGTTTCGGCCGCGACGGCGCGACGATCACCGCGACACCGAACTTCGCACTCGGATATCTGCTGCGGAAGATGACCGACGAGGCCTTGGCCGGAATGGATTTCGAACCCTGGCGGGTCATGATCGTCGGCGCCGAACGTATCGATCCGGCGATTCTGCGGAACTTCGCGGAGCGACTGATCCCCTACGGATTCGATTCGCGCACACCGTGTCCGGCCTACGGACTGGCCGAGGGCACCTTGGCGGTATCGGGGCTGCGTCCGGCCGAACCGGTGCGGGTGACCGCGGTGACCCCGGACTCCGGTGCGGTCGACGGACCGTACGACCTGATGTCGGCGCCGCTCGACGACGGGCGCCGCTGGCTGGTGGGCTGCGGTGCACCGCTGGACGGGGTGACCGCGCGACTGGACGATCGCGACGAATACGCCGGTGCGCCCGGCGAATTGATCGTCGGTGGTCTCAGTGTCGCTCAGGACTATCAGTCGGCCGAGGGCACCCGGGATCTGGCACGGGCCGAGGACGGCGCCCTGGCGACCGGTGACGCCGGTCTGCTGGTGGACGGGCAGGTGTATCCGATCGGCCGGGTCGGTGATGCGGTGAAGGTGCGCGGCCGCACCGTCTACGCCGAGGATATCGAGGCGGCCGTGGCCGAGGCCTTCGGTGTGCCCGCCAATCGGGTGGTGGTGCTGGCCGGTAACGCCCTGGGCGCCGCGCGGGTGGCGGTGCTGGTCGAGGATCGGCCGGTGGAACCGGTCCGGCTACGGCAGGTGCTGGCCGGGCAGCTCGGGACGGACACCTCGCTGCGACTGTTCATCGGTGATCGGGGCCTCATCGCGCGGACCACGAGCGGTAAACCGCGCCGGCGGGTGATGTGGAACCAGTTGCTGCAGGGCGACTTCGACGCACTGGAGAGGAGTTGACGATGGCGCCGGTACCGCTGTCGACCGTCGACCACATGTGGACGGCGAATATGGCCGGTCCGCTGCAGTTCGTGGTGGAATTCGATGCCGTACTCGATCCCGACCAGCTCGTCCGCGCCTACGCGGAGACCGCGCGCGAATTCGTCGGCGCGGATGCGGCACTGGTGCGACTCGACGATCGCACACTGGGGATGGATGTGGATGATCCGCAACCGGGAATTCGCGCCACGGTGGCCGAGTCCGAAGCCCCACTGAGCGAATGCCTCGACCCGGTCCAGATCGGCGAGGGCAACGTCCTGGCCCGGGGCCGGGTGGTCACGCGTGGCCATCGCACGGCCGTCGGCCTGTCGATGTCACACGGACTGGCCGACGGCTACGGCATGTTCTTCTTCCTGGCCGCCTGGGCGGCCCGCGCCCGGGGTGCCCGGTTCCTGGCGCCGCGCTGCGATCGCACCGTGCTGACCCGGCCGCAGGCGCGCACCCGCGATCGAGTCGATCCGGAGGCGTTGCGCCGAGCGGGATTCGTGCTCGTGGAGCCGGATGCGGCACTGCCCGAGCTCGAGGTGGGCACCGGACGGCTGGACCTCACCGAATTCGAGGCGCAGGCCGCCGCTTCGCCGCTGTCGACCTCGGATCTGGTGGCGGCGAGCCTGTTTCGCGACTACGCCGCGGCCAGTGCGGCCGAACAGGTGACCCTCGCCTGCCCGGTCGATATCCGCCGCCACGTCCGGGAGCTGGGCCCCACCTATTTCGGCAACGGGTTCATCCAGGTCCTGCTCGATGTCGAGACCGAGCGGGTTCGCCGCGCTTCGGTGCCCGAGATCGCCGCCTGGGTGCGCGACGAGATCGCGACGGCGCCCGCACGTATCGACGACGCGGTCGCCGAACTCGAGGTGTTCCTCGAGGTACACGGGTTGGACGGGCTGGCGCGGGTGTGGGGTTATCCGCCGCGATCGGGATTCCTGGTGAGCGATCTGTCCCGAATCCCGGCCTCCTGGCTGGACTTCGGAGCCGGACCGCCGGCGCGTCTGGTGACGCCGAGTCGCCGGCCGCGGCAGCACGGGTGCTACCTGCTGCCCGATCCGGAGCGGACGCACAGCCTGCACTGGACGTCCACCCTCGAGCACGAACCGGCTCGGCATTCGTAGAGAGAGCGAATCCGCATGGCTGCAGCGATGACCTACAGCATGGCCGTCGGCGATCGCGACGCGGCGCGCCTGGCCCTGCTCGATCAGCACTACAACCCCAGTTCCCGTGCCTTCCTGGAATCCGTTGGACTCACCGCCGGTGCGACGGTCGCCGATATCGGCTGCGGGCACGGCACCATGACCGCGTGGCTGGCCGAGCGGGTCGGCCCCGACGGGCTGGTGTACGCGATCGACTCCTCGGTCGAACAGCTCGATATCGCCCGCCGCATGGTGGGTGAACTGCCCCAGGTGCAGTACATCCACGCCCGCATCGAGGACGCGCCGCTGGAGGTCGGTGCGGTGGACTGGGTGTACAGCCGATTCCTGCTGATGCACGTCGCCGATCCCGCCGCCGCGATCGGCGCGATGGAGCGCATGCTCGACGACGACGGGGCCCTCCTGCTGGAGATGTCGGATGTCGGCGCGCTGCGTTTCGTTCCCGGCCACGACCCGGCCGCTGACCTGTGGCGGCAGTGGTGGTTCGCCCTCGGTCGCGCGCGCGGCGCCGCACACGATATCTGCGACCGCACGCCGCGTCTGCTGACCGACGCCGGATTCATCATCGCGCGCAGTGACCGTTTCCAACCGGTGTCGGCGATGCCGGAGGCGAAGATGTTGCACGCCTTGGGCTTCGAACAGTGCGTGCCGGCCTACTTGGAGATCGCCGGAGCCGATCCGGCCGAAATAGACGCCCACCGTGCCTTCCTGGAGCGCGTCGTCCCCGATACCGAAGTCGCGGTCGAACTGTATTCGACCAGCCAGTATTTCGCCCGCAAGCGTCCGCGGGCTCGAAGATTGTGAGCATCCGCCATCATGAGAATGCCAGCCGCGCAACCGAAGTCGATCATGGGGATCAGCGGTCTGCACAAGAGCGTGCCGTTCAAACAGGCCCGTTTTCCGGGTTTGGAGTGGCGGGACTACCGCATCACCCAGGGTTTCGATTCCGCGGCGGCACTGCTGCACGACGGCGAGCTGATCAGCGCGGTCGCCGAGGAGCGGTTCACCGGAGAGAAGGCGACCGGCGCCTTTCCGGAACAGGCCATCCGATTCGGTCTCGAGCGCGCTGGGATCTCGATCGATTCGCTCGACGTGCTGGCTCACGGTTTCTGCTACGAACCGCTGCGGGCGGAATTCGAGCACAGTGAGCTGGGGCGGGCACGTTTTCGCGAGGTCTTCGCCCGGCAGGTCCTGCTCGACCGACTCTCGGACACCTTCGGCGGTGACTGGGACGACCGGCTGGTCCAGGTACCGCATCATCTCGCGCACGCGGCCAGCACCTTCTATCCGAGTGGATTCGACGAGGCGCTGATTCTGGTGGCCGACGGCATGGGGGAGCAGCACAGCGCGACCGTCGCGGTGGGATCCGACGCCGGTATCGAGCCGATCGCCACTGTCTCGGAGCTGAATTCGCTCGGCATTCTCTACGGTGTCTTCACCTACTATCTGGGCTTCGCATTCGGTCTCGACGAATACAAGATCATGGGACTGGCGCCGTACGGCGATCACCGCAAACATTTCGCGACGGTGATGGATCTGATCCATCTACGTCCGGACGGCACCTTTACGATTCCCATCCTGTACCGCAACGAAACCGATTGGGACCGAGAAACTTATCGCGGCACGCTGAAGGCGCTCGAGGAGCTCTTCGGCCCTGCCCGCGCCCCCGAGGACGAGCTGACCGATCACCATCGCGATATCGCGGCGGCGCTGCAGGCGGCACTCGAGGCGACGCTGCTGCACACACTGCGCCACTTCCGCAAGGAGACCGGTGCGACGAATCTGTGCATGGCGGGCGGGGTCGCGCTCAACTGCACGGCCAACGGTGTGATTCTGCGCAGCCGGCAGTTCAAGCGCATGTTCATCCAGTCCGCGGCCGGTGACGACGGCACCGCACTGGGCGCGGCGCTGTACGTCCATCATCAGCGCGAATCCGCCGGGCCGATAGCGGGTATCGACACCCCGCTCAACGGGCCCGAATTCGGTGCCGACGAGATAGCCGCCGCGCTGGCGACCCGGACCGACTGCACCGCGACTCGGTTCGACGATTTCGGGGCACTCGCCGCCGAACTGGGACGCCGGCTCGCGGCAGGGCAGATCGCGGCGCTGTTCCAGGGCCGGCTGGAGTACGGTCCGCGGGCCCTGGGCAATCGCAGCATCCTCGGTGATCCGCGGCACCCGCGGATGCGCGACATCATCAACGCGAAAGTGAAGAAGCGCGAGGCCTTCCGCCCCTTCGCCCCCGCGGTTCTCGACGAGTTCGCGACGACCTATTTCGATATCAAGGACAGCCAGGTCGACACCTACGCCTGGATGTTGTTCATCACGGCGGTGCGCCCGGAGTTCCGCGCGGACCTGCCGGCCGTCACCCATGTCGACGGGTCGGCCCGGGTGCAGACGGTATCGCGCGAGCGAAACGAGCGATTCTGGACCGTGATCGACGCGTTCCGGCGGGAGACCGGCACGCCGATCCTGCTGAACACCTCGTTCAACGTGAAGGGCCAGCCGATCGTGTGCACTCCCGCCGAGGCGCTCGAGACGTTCGTGACCGCCGGGCTGGATGTGCTGGCGATCGGCAATTATCTGGTCGAACCGGCACACGCCGGATAAGTGGATCGAGTGACTGTGCAAGCGGACCATCTTCCGGGGGACCCGGCGGACTTCGAACCCGGCGTCATCGCCATCGCGTCCGATCGCCCGCGGCCACCGGTGCAACGTTTCCTGCGTGACCGGGACGAGTACCGCCTCACCGCGCCGAGCCGGGGCCCGGCGGCGCTGGCGGCGCTGATCGCGTTGATCCATCGCCGCGGTGAACACACCGACATCACTCTCGGTGTGGTCGCGCCAGACGGTGATTCGCCCGTGGTGCACTGCCTGCGCACGACGGTGCGGCCGGATATGACGGCCGGTGAACTGGCGTCGATCGCGGAGACCGCCCGGGCGCGGATCCTCGCCGACAAGGCGCCGGACGACATCGACGAGCTCATCGGGAAACTCTGCGCCACACCGGTATTCGATCGTCATCCGTTGTTCACGGTCGCCTGTTTCGAACAGGGCGCCGCCGCCGATCGGCGGATCGATCCGGCCGCCGCGGAAGCGGCGTTCGACGCGGTGGTCGGCTGTGATCTGGTCTTCGTCGACGATCGCGATGCCGGCACCCTGCGCTGTGAGTACGACGCCGAACTCTTCGAACCGGCCACGGTGCGGCGGTTGCTGTCGCAGTGGGCGGCGCTGATCGAATCGGTCACCACCGATCCGGACGCCGCCCTCGACGCGCTGGCCATGTTGCCCGAGGCCGAGCGTGAGGTCACCGACCGGTCCGCCGGCCCCCGGGTGGAACGACCCGCGACCACGCTGCACGCATTGATCGCGGAACGTGCCGCGGCGCAACCGGATCACACCGCGGTGATCTCCGAGACGGCGACGCTGACCTATGCCGAGCTGGACGATCGAGCCGCGCGGGTGGCGGGCTACCTCACCACACTCGGTATCCGACCGCGGAGCATCGTCGCCCTGTGCGTGCGCCGATCCGCCCGGGTGCCGGTGCTCGCGCTCGGGATCATGAAAGCCGGGGCCGCCTACCTGCCGCTGGATCCCGCCGATCCGGATCCGCGGTTGGCGACGATCCTCGCCGACTCCGGAGCGTCGGTGGTGTTGTGCGACAACGCCGAAATCTCCGCCCGGCTGGCGGATCAGGACGGAATCACCGCGATCGACCTGGACGCGGTGTGGGCCGATATCGAACAGACAGCACCCGCGCCGCAGCGGGCCGGGGCGCCGACCGACCTGGCCTACGTTCTCTACACCTCCGGCTCGACCGGTCGCCCCAAGGGGGTGCTGATCGAGCACGCGGCGATCTGTAATCGACTGCTGCACGACGAGATTCGCATCGACGTCGCGGACCGTGTGCTGCAGAAGACCCCGCTGACCTTCGACGTCTCGATATGGGACCTGTTCTATCCGCTCGTGCACGGTGCGCAGTCGGTCCTGGCCGGCCCCGATGGTCATCGCGATTCGCGCTATCTGGTGGATACCGTGCGCGCGCAGTCGATCACCGTCGTCCACTTCGTGCCCTCGATGCTGCGGACGTGGCTGGCCGAACCCGGCGTGCGGGCGTGTACCTCGCTGCGATACGTCACCACCAGCGGTGAGGCGCTACCCGAGGACGTGGCCGCCGAATTCCATCGCCTGCTGCCGGATACGGCGCTGTACAACTACTATGGCCCGACCGAGGCGGCCGTCGACGTCACCTGCGAACGGGTGCGGCCGAACCTGCCGGTCACCATCGGACGGCCGATCGAGAACGTTCGCACCCTGGTGCTGGACGCCGCGGGACAGCTTGTCCCCGTGGGGGTTCCGGGACAGCTGCATCTGGCCGGGGTCTGCCTGGCGCGGGGATATGTCGATCCCGCCGAAGAGGCCGGGCGCTTCGTGGCGGACCGGGGTACCGGAGAGCGGCTGTACGCCACCGGCGATCGGGTGCGCCGGTTGCCCGACGGCCGCCTGGAGTATCTCGGCCGCACCGATCACCAGCTGAAGCTGCGAGGCCTGCGGATCGAGGCGGGCGAGGTGGAGGCGGCACTGCGGACGGCCGACGGCGTCGCCGAAGCCGTGGTCTCGATAGTCGGCGATGATCCGCAACGGCGGGAACTGGTCGGCCACGTCGACGGCCGAGACGGCGCGGTTCCCGACCCGGACCAGGTGCGCGCTCATGTCCGTGCCGTCCTGCCGGCCTATATGGTGCCGTCGAAAATCGTTGTGCTGGAGGAGTTCCCGCGCACGTCCGCGGGAAAGATCGATCGCGCGCACTTGCCCGCACCCACCGATCCGATGCGTCCGGCCTCGGCGCCCGGCGGCGCCGCTTCCGAACTGTCCGCCGCCATCGCGGCGGTCTGGGCGCGGGTTCTCGATCGCGACACCGTGCCCGATACCGCGAATTTCTTCGATCTGGGCGGCAATTCGCTGCTCGTCGCGCGAGTCCATCTCGCGTTGGAGCAGACCCTGGGCATCGCGATCGCCCGGACCGATCTGTTCCGATATCCGACCGTCGCGACACTGACCGCGGCACTGGCCGGATCGGCGGCGGTCCGCGACGCCGGTGACGACACGGAAGCCGTCGACCGCGATGGACCTTTCGCGGTGATCGGGATGGCGGCGCGGGTGCCGGGTGCGGCCGATCTGGACGAGTTCTGGCAGGTCATCGCCGACGCTCGCACCACGATGACCGAACTCGACGACGAACAGTTGCGCGCCGCCGGTGAATCCGCGGATCGGACCGCCGCGGCGAACTATGTCAGGACCGCGGCGCTCCTCGACGACATCGCCGGATTCGATGCCGACTACTTCGGGTTCACCGCCCGCGAGGCGCAGGTCACCGATCCGCAGCACCGATTGCTGCTCGAATGTGCCGTAGAGGCGCTCGAGCACGCGGGTTACGGTGGCGCACCGCAACGTCCGCGCACCGGGGTCTTCGTGGGTGGTCTGCCCAGTAGCTATTTCCACCGCTACTTCGCCGATGACTTCACCCGGCTGCCCTCGACCCAGCACTATCAGATCAAGGTGGGCAACGAACCCGACTTCCTGCCCACCTCGATCGCCTACCGGCTGGATCTGCGTGGTCCGGCGGTCACGGTGCAGAGCGCGTGCTCGACCTCACTGGTCGCGGTCCATCTGGCCTGCCAGTCCATCGCACGGGGTGAATGCGAGATCGCCCTGGCCGGCGGGGTGGCGATACGGATCCCCGATCGGGTCGGCTATCTGCATCAGGAAGGGATGGTCGCCTCCCCGGACGGACACTGCCGGGCCTTCGACGAGCGGGCCGCGGGCACGATCTTCGGCAACGGCGCCGGGCTGGTCGTGGTCAAGCGGCTCGCCGACGCGGTGCGCGACGGCGACCGGATCGTCGCCGTGGTGCGCGGCAGCGCGATCAACAACGACGGGGCCGCCAAGGTCGGTTTCACCGCCCCGGGCGTCGACGGGCAGGTCGAGGTCATTCGGCGTGCGCACCGGGCGGCGGGCGTGGCGCCCGGGGAGATCGGCTACGTCGAGGCGCACGGTACCGCGACCGCGCTCGGTGATCCGATGGAGATCGCCGCGCTCACCGAGGCATTCGGCGGGCCACGCGAAGTGCCGTGCGAGGTCGGCTCGGTGAAGGCCAATATCGGCCACCTCGATACCGCGGCCGGCATCGCCGGATTCATCAAGACGGTCCTGGCGCTGGAACACGCGGTGCTGCCGGGGCTGGCCGACCTGACCCGGCCCAGTACCCGAATCCCGTGGGATGCCACGCCGTTCCGGGTATCGCCGGACTCGAGGCCGTGGCCCTCGGGCCGGCCGCGCATCGCGACGGTGTCGGCGTTCGGGATCGGCGGCACCAACGCGCACGCGGTCCTGGAAGCCGCGCCGGCGCGTGCGACCACACCCGTTCCGGCGGGATGGACGGGACTGTTCCGGCTGTCGGCCCGCACCGAGGACGCCCTGCGCGACCTGGTCCGGCGCTATCTCGACCGGCTCCATGCCGAACCCGGTATCGCGATCGACGATCTCTGCTACACCACCGGTTTCGGGCGCGCCCATCATGCGCATCGGCTGGCGGTGGTGACGGCCTCGGTGCCGGAACTGCGGTCCGCGCTGGCCGCCTATCTGGACGGCGTACCCGCGGCCGCGCTGTTCACCGCACCGGACACAGCGGCGGGACGCGGCGTCTGCCTGGTCCTCGGTGACGCGCCTCCGGATGCCGAGCGATTCCTGGCCGAATACTCCGACGATCCCGTCCTCCGGCACGCGCGGGCCGAGGTCGAGGCGGCGCGGGCGGAACTCGAGCACACCCCGGTATCGGAGGAACTGGTGCGTCAGTACCTCCTGACCCGGGTGTGGCAGGCATGTGGTCTGCGATGGCAGGCGGTGATCGGTTACGGCACCGGCGAATACGCGGCCGCTGTCGCAGCCGGTGCGCTCGACCTGACGACCGCGCTGCGGCGGGCGGCGTCGGGAACGCCGGCCGCCGCGGGACCGGAATCTCGCCCCGGCCTGTGGCTCGCCTCGGCGGCGGGGGAGACGGATACTCCGCTCGATACGTGCGTGACGGCCGCCGTGGCGGCCGGACACTCCCGGCTGCTGGTGCTGAGCCGGCGCGGCGACGACCGCGCCCGGCTGCGGCTGGCCGCCGACCGGCACGGCGCGCGTACCGTCCTCGCGGCCGACGGACCGCACGAATTCGGGCGGGCACTGCTGATCTCGGCCGCGAAACTGTATACCGACGGCCTGGATATCTGTCTCACGCCGTGGGGGCCCTTCGCGTTCGGCCACCGGATTCCTCTGCCCACCTACGCTTTCCAGCGCAAGAGCTACTGGGTGGAACCTCAGCGGGCGCGCCGCCGAGTCGATGCCGGCGACGATTCGGCACTGCTCGGCCGCCCGGTCGAACTGCCGCTGTCGGACGAGATCCGCTACGAACGCGAGTTCGCCTGCGATGCACCGGCCTATGTGAACGACCACCGGCTGTTCGGCACCGCGGTGGTACCCGGCGCCTCGCATATCGCCATGGTGCTGGCGGCGGCCGCCAACCATATCGATGGCCCCTTCGCACTGCGGGACACCCTGTTCCTCAACCCGTTCGCGGTCTCCGACGGCGGCAGCCGGCGGGCGCAGCTGGTGCTGCGGCCCAACGGATCCGGCTGGGATGTCACCCTCTGCGCGGCCGAGGAAACCACCGCCGGGGTCACCGGCGCGGCCTGGCCGTCGCTGTTTCGCACCGCACTGGAAAGTACGGTGGCCGAACCGGATTCGGAGCTCCCCGATACCGGTCGCGAGGAGATTCTCGCGCGCTGCCCGGAGGAACTGTCCGGCCTCGAGTTCTATCGCGATGTGTGGGTGCCGGGCCTGGACACCGGCAACTCCTTCCACTGGATCGACACCATCTGGCGCGGCGACAACGAAGCCCTGTGCCGGACCGTGCGTCCCGCCGGCCTGGCGACCGGGCCGGAGCCGCTGCACCCCGGACTGGTGGAAGCGGCCTTCCAGGTCCTCAACAGCTGCTGGAAGTACGACAACGACGCGTTGCGGGCGCAGGAGCACATCTACGTCCCCTTCAGTATCGACCGCTACTACTGTGACGGCCGCCGGACCGAGGGGCCGCTGTGGATTCACGCGCGGCTGGCCGGTGGCCACGACGCCGGGGACGAGGCGTTCACCGCCCATATCCGGATGTACAGTGCCACCGGCGAATTGGTGGTCGCGGTCGATGGATTCGAATCGCGGCGCATCAGCCGCGACCGGGTGGAGCGGGCGCTGGCACACAAGACCGCCGACATCACCTACGAACAGCACTGGGTGCGCACCGGTGACGACGGGCCGGCGAATGCGGTATCGCTGCTGGTGGTCGACGACGAACCGGATCGGTTGAGCCGGTTCGCCGAGATCCTGCGACAACGGCGTATCGACGCCGTGACCGTCCTGATCGGCCGCACCGAGGTGCCCCAGGGGGCGAACATCACCCGGGCCGTGCCGGCAGCCGCCGAATACGGTTCGTGGCCTGCCGAACTCGCGGCGTCGGCGTATCGGGGATTCGTCGACCTGCGCGGACTGTCGGCCGAAGTGCCCGAGGTGGACACCGGCGAGTACCTCCGCGAGGTCGCCCGGCGATGCGCGGAGGCCGTGCGGCCACTGCCCGGGCTCGCCGCCGGAGGCATCCGGGTGTGGTGGCCGACCCGATGCGCGCAACCGGTCACCGGCGACCGCGACGTCACCGACCCGTCCGCGACCACGCGCTGGGGAATCGCTACCGTGGTGCGCCGGGAGTTTCCCGAGTTACGATGCAGCACGGTCGATCTCGACGATGACGCTGACGAGTCGCTGCGCTCGCTGGTCACCGAGATCCAGCGCTGGTCCCCGGAGCTGCGGATCGCGAATCGGCGCGGACAGCGCCGGGTCGCGCGGCTGCGCCGGGCACAACCCGGCACCGACGTCACCATCCGGTCCGACCGTGCCTATCTGGTCACCGGCGGTCTGCGCGGGATCGGCCCTCGGGTGGCGCGGTCGCTGGCGGAACGAGGCGCGGGACATCTGGTGCTGGTCGGACGCACCGCACCGGACAGCGACGTGGAACAGCTGCTGGCCGATATCCGTGCGCAGGGCTGTTCGGTGACGGTGCGGATCGCCGATATCGCCGCGGACTCGCTGACCCACGTGGTCGCCGAGGCGCCCTGGCCGCTCGGTGGCATCGTGCATGCCGCCGGTGTGCTCGACGACGCGACCCTCGCCGGGCTGAACGCGGACCGGTTCGAGCGCGTGCTCGCACCCAAGGTGGGCGGGCTGCGCACCCTGCGCGAGGTGATCGGCGCGCAGACCGATTTCGTCGTCTTCTTCTCCTCGCTGACCGCGACCGTCGGAGCGGGCGGACAGGCCAATTACGCCGCGGCCAACGCGTATCTGGACGGCTGGGCCTCGATTCTACGGGCACAGGGCGTCACCGCCACCAGCATCGCCTGGGGGCCGTGGGCCGAGATCGGCATGGCCGCCCGGCTCGACGTGGACGAGCGGGAGCGCGCTCGGCTGCGAGGCTATCGGCCGCTGTCACCGGAGCAGGGGTTGCGGCTGCTCGCGGGCAATCTGCACGCCGCCGGTGCGACGGTGGTCGCGGCCGAGGTGGACTGGCCGAAACTCGCCGCTGCCGCCGGTGGTGATCCGTGGTACGGAACACCGGCCGCGGCCACCGCGATGGCCGGACGCTCCGGCGCCGCGCTCCGTGAGCGGGTGCGCGCGGGTGCGCGCACCGACCGGCGCGCCCTCGTGGCCGAGCTCACCGCCGCGGAGGTGAAGGCGGTGCTGGGTCTGGAGCACGCGCACCCGGTCGACCCGGACGAGGGGTTCACCCGGCTGGGGATGGATTCCCTCGCTGTGGTCGAGCTGCGGGCGCGCCTGCAGGACGGGTTCGGGCTCGCGCTGCCCGCGACCTTCGGCTTCGACTATCCGACCATCGATGCCGCGGCCGAATACCTGCTGGCCGCCATCGAATCCGAGGACGACCCGGCATCCGGTCCCGAACCGGCAGCGCCGCCGGAGCCGATCGCGGCGGTCGCGCCCGGCGGGGTGGCGGTACCGGCGCCGTCCGAGGATCCGATCGCCGCCGAACTGGCTCTGCTCGAAGCGGCCTTACACAGCGACGCACAGTGGTGAGGGATATGTCCGCAGCGAATTCCGAACAACAGCAGCGCATCGCGCAAGCCCTGCGGGCGGCCCGGCAGCGGCTCGCCGAACCCCGGCCCGCGGAACCCATCGCGATCGTGGGCATCGGTTGTCGCTTCCCCGGCGGGATCACCGGGCCGGATTCGCTGTGGGAGCTGGTCTCCGACGGAGTCGACGCCACCGCCGAGCAGCCCGCCGATCGGTGGGATGTGCGGCGCTTCTACGATCCGGATCCGGATAAGCCCGGCACCATCTACACCACTCGCGGCGGTTTCCTCGAGTCGGTGGACATGTTCGACGCGGAGTTCTTCGGCATCTCCCCGCGAGAAGCGCACGCGATGGATCCACAGCAGCGGCTGCTGCTCGAAATAGCCTGGGAGGCACTGGAGAACGCCGGGATCGCGCCGCAGCGGCTGCGCGGAACCGACACCGGCGTGTTCGTCGGACTCAGCTGGCGCGATTACGACCGCATCGCGGTGGCGAGTCTGCCCGAGGCGATGAACGCCTATGCGGGGCTGGGTAATACGCCCAGTATCGCGGTGGGACGGGTGGCCTACGCGCTGGATCTGCACGGGCCGGTATCGCTGGTCGACACCGCGTGCTCCTCGTCGCTGGTGGCGGTGCACCAGGCGGTGCAGAGTCTGCGTAACGGCGATTGTTCGACCGCACTGGCCGGCGGCGTGAATCTGATCCTGTCGCCGCTGTCGACCATGTTCTGCTGCCGCATCCGGGCATTGTCGGCGGATGGACGCTGCAAGACCTTCGATGCCGCGGCCGACGGCTACGGACGTGCCGAAGGTTGCGGGCTGGTGGTGCTGAAACGGCTGTCGCAGGCGCAGCGCGACGGCGACCGGATCCACGCGGTGATCCGTGGCTCGGCGGTGAATCACGACGGCCGCACCGGCGGGCTGACCGTGCCGAGTGCCCGTGCGCAGGAAGCGGTGGTGCGGTCCGCGCTGCGGGTGGCGAATATCGAACCGGCACAGGTGAACTACGTGGAAGCGCACGGCACCGGGACCGCGCTCGGCGATCCGATCGAAATCGGCGCGCTCAATTCCGTATTCGGCTCCCGGCGGACACCGCTGTGGGTGGGCTCGATCAAATCGAACTTCGGCCACGCCGAGACGGCCGCCGGTATCGCCGGGCTGATCAAAGCGGCGCTGGCGGTGCAGCGGGACGCGATTCCCCCCACTCTGCATGTGCGGCGGCTCAATCCGCGTATCGACTGGGCGAGTGGATCGGTGCGGGTGGCGACGGAGACCACCGCATGGCCGAGGGCGCCGCGGATCGCCGGAGTCAGCTCGTTCGGTTTCAGCGGGACCAATGCGCACATCGTCGTCGAGCAACCTCCGGTGGCGGCGCCGGCATCCGGCGGTCCGGTCTCCTCGGGCCTGCTGACCCTGTCCGCGCGCACCTCCGAGGCCCTGCGCGCACAGGCCCGGCGCTTCGCGGTCGCGTTGCGCACCGCCGAACCCGGCGATCTCGAATCCGTCTGCGCTACCGCCAATCTCGGTCGCGGACAGTTCGAGCACAGACTGGCGGTGGTGGCGGGCAGCACGACGGCACTGGCCGTCGGCCTGGACGCGCACGCGGCCGGGGACGATCATCCGACGGTGGCTTCCGGCCACGTGCCCCGCGGCGGTTCGGTGCGGACCGCATTGCTGATCGGACATCGCGGTCCGGGGGTGGAGGCCCTCGATCGCGCGAGTTATGCGGGGTCGGCCGCCTTCCGGGCGGCCGTCGACGAATGTCTGGCCGCCACCGTGTCGCGGGACAGCTTCCGGACCGCCCTCTTCGCCGGTCTGGCTCCGAATCAGGCGCAGCGCGTGCCCGGTCTGGCGGACGCCCTGGCCTTCGTCCACCGGTATGCCCTGGTCCGCCGATTGCAGTCGCTCGGTCTGCGCCCGGCGGCCGTCCTGGGGGTGGGCGTCGGTGAGTACGTGGCCGCCGCCATCTCCGGAATTCTGGAACCCGCCGCGGCACTGCGTGCGTCGGTGACCGCCGCCGCACTGGTCGACGAGCGGGCGATGGCGCGCACCGACGACCCGGAACTGCTCGCCGCCGTGGTGAGCGAAACCGGTGCGGCGGTGTGCGGCCGCATCGGTGATCGGTATCTGCTGCAGGCGGAGCCCGGTGGCCGGGAATTGCTGCTGAATCGGTTGCGTGCCGCCGGCATCGCGGTGACCACGCGCGCCGACCTGCGCGATCGGGTGGGCGCGGGTGTGCCGGATCAGGCATCCCCGAGCGCGCCCGAATTCACCGTGGTCTCCGCGCACACCGGTGTCCGTATGGGCGCCGAGGCGGCGCGGGCGCAGTACTGGGCCTCCCGCCCGCTGTGGCCGGCCGCGGTGGAACAGGCCTTCGACACCATCGGGGAACTGGATTGCTCGGTGCTGGTGGAGGCGGGCGGCGCGGCGCTGAGCGATATCGGCCGATCTCGCCCGTGGGCGGAGGACCGCCGCTGGCTCAGCACCGGCACCACCCATGCCGAACAGGTGCGCGGGGTAGCCGGATTGTTCGCTGCCGGGGCCGTGGACGATCTCGGTGATCTGCACGCCGAGCGTTACCGGCGAACGACGCTGCCCACCTATCCGTTTCAACGCCGTCGGTACTGGCTCGACGCCGCCGAATCCGTCGCGGGGGAGACCGGTACGCCGGCGCCCGTCCCGGCCCGCACCCCGCGACCGGCCTCCGATCCGATTGTTCCCGAGGTGGCCACCGCAGTGCCCGCGGTCGCCGAGGCCGATCTGTTCCTGTTGCGCCGACGGGTGAACGCGGTGGTGGCCGCGAGCATTCGGCGGGTCTTCGAGATGGCCGACACCGACACGCTCGATCCGCATACCCCGCTGCAGGAGCTGGGCTTCGACTCGCTGATGGCGCTCGAGTTGCGCGCGGTCCTGAGCCGGGCCCTGGCCCTGCCGATCGAGGCCGCCTTCGCATTCGAATTCCCGACGGCGGCAGCGCAAGCGGCCGAGATCAGTATCCGGCTCTCGGCCGCGGCACCGGCGCCGCCCGAATCCGCCCCGGCACCCGAACCCCGGCCCGCCCCGGTCGCCGGACCCGCCGACACCACCACCCGTGCGGACGAATCCGACCTCATCGCGCTGGCCCGCGCCGAACTGGCCGCTCTGGAAGAGGTACTGCCTTGACCCCCACACCCCCCAACCCGCTCGCCGACGGCGCCGACAGCAACGACGCGCTGCGCGAGACCATCGCCGCGTTGCGTACGGCACGGGGAGTGCTGGCGCAGCGCAGCGAGCCGGTGGCGGTCATCGGTGCGGGATGCCGGCTGCCCGGCGGGGTCGTCTCCCTCGACGGCTTCGCCGAATTCCTGCGCGCGGGTGGCGACGGTGTGGTCGATGTCCCCGAGGGCCGCTGGGATGTCGGGCACTACTACGACCCGGACACCGAGGCGCCGGGCCGGACCTATATCGGAAAGCTGGGCGCGCTCACCGATATCGGCGATTTCGACGCCGCGTTCTTCGGTATCTCCCCGCGCGAGGCCGAGGCGATGGATCCGCAACAGCGGGTGCTGCTCGAGGTCGTCTGGGAGGCATTGGAACACGCCGCGATCCCGCCGGAAACCCTGCGCGAGAGCCGGACCGGCGTCTTCGTCGGAATGTGTCCCAACGACTACGCCGCCGCCGCGTCCGAGCCGGCCGCGATCGATATCTATTCGGCCACCGGACTGGCGCCGTCGGTGGCGGCCGGGCGGATCGCCTACCATCTCGGACTTCGAGGCCCCGCCCTGGTGGTCGACACCGCCTGTTCGTCGGCGCTGGTGGCGCTGCACCTGGCCGTGCAGAGCCTGCGCGCGGGCGAATGTGAGCTGGCGCTGGTCGCCGGGGTCAATCTGATCGTCTCGCCGCAGTCGATGATCTCGATGTCGAAGCTGCGGGCGCCTTCGCCGACCGACCGATGCGCGCCGTTCGCGGCCGCCGCCGACGGACTGGTGCGCGGCGAGGGCTGCGGAGTGGTCGTACTGAAGCGCGAATCCGTCGCGCGGGATGCCGGTGATCGGGTACTGGCGTCGATCGTCGGTACCGCGGTCGATCAGGACGGGCGAAGTAACGGCCTGACCGCGCCGAACGGCCGCGCTCAGGAGCAGGTACTGCGGGATGCGTTGCGCGAGGCCAGAATCGAGCCCGACCGGATCGACTACATCGAGGCGCACGGCACCGGCACCCCGCTCGGCGACCCCATCGAACTACGCGCCCTGGCAGCTGTTTTCGGGCCCGGACGGCAGCGCCCACTGCCGGTGGGTTCGGCGAAGAGCAATCTGGGTCACCTGGAACCGGCAGCGGGGATCGCGGGCCTGCTCAAGGCGATCACCGTGGTGCGCGATCGGGTGATCCCGCCCACCCTGCATTTCGACGCGCCGAATCCGCTGGTGGACTGGGACCGGATGCCGATCGTGGTGCCGACCCGGACGCAGGAGCTGCCGGGCTCCGAACCCGTCTACGCCGGGGTCAGCGCTTTCGGATTCAGCGGAACGAACGCGCACACCATCGTCACCGGCCCGCGCGAGACCGGTGTGGCCGTCGACGCCGCCCCCGAGCCCGGCCGGGAGCTGCTGGTACTGCCGCTGTCCGCGGCATCGGAGCAGGCGCTGCGGGACACCGCCGTCCGATGGCAGGACCGAGTGGCCGGCATTACGCCGGAGCAGTGCCGCGATCTGTGCTTCACCGCGTCGCGCCGGGCCGCGCTCGAACACCGTGCCGTGGTGATCGGTGAGACGGGCGCCGCACTGCACCGCGGTCTCACCGCGATCGCGGAGGATCGCGATCGCGCCGGGGTGATCCGGGGTCGCCGGGCCGGTGAAACCGGTGCGCTGATCTTCGTCTTCGCCGGCTTCGGCGGGCACTGGGCGGGGATGGGCGCACAGCTGATGGCCGAGAGCGCGGTGTTCGCCGACGCAGTGCGCCGGTGCGCGGCCGCCTTCGCGCCGTATCTGGATGTGGATATCGCCGATGTGCTGGCCGCGGGCGAATCCGACGGCGGGCGTATCGATCTCGCGCAGCCGATGTCGTTCGCCGTGCAGGTCGCGCTGTCGGAGTTGCTGGCCGAACAGGGTTTTCGCCCCGATGCCGTGATCGGCCACAGCGTCGGCGAAATCGCGGCCGCCCATGTGGCGGGCGCCCTGACCCTCGCCGACGCGGCCGCGATCATCTATCACCGCAATCAGGTGCTGCGCGCGGTCGAGGGCGCCGGGGGCATGCTGTCGATCCCGATGGGTGCCGAGGAACTCCGGCAGTGGACCGGGCAGATCGAGGGCGATGTCGATCTCGCCGCGATGAACGGCCCATCCCAGGTGGTGGTTTCCGGAACCGTCGCGGATCTGGATCGCCTGGAAAAGGCCCTGGCCGCGGCGGGATACGACCCACGCCGGGTGAAGATCGAATCGGCCGCGCACAGCCGCCAGCTCGATCCGCATCTCCCGGTATTCGCCGGACGCATCGAGGCCGTGCGCCCGGTACCCGGCGGACGCGCCGCATTCCTGTCCACCGTCGACGCCGAGTATCAGCCGACCGGCACCCTGTCTGCCGACTACTGGGTTCGTAACCTGCGCCATACGGTCCGGCTCGATGCCGCGGTCCAGCGGGCGCTGGCCGAGGGACCCGCTACCTTCGTCGAGATCGGGCCCAATCCGGTGCTGGTCGACGGTATCCGAGCCCGCATCGAAGCGTCCGGGGCACGGGCCGGGGTCGTCGGATCGCTCAAACGCAACGGGTACGCGCGGCGGGACGTGCTGGAACTGGTCGCCCGGTTGTTCGTGCACGGGCTCGCGGTGGACTGGGCGGCCGCCGGGGTCACCGGACGGATCACCGAGCTGCCGTCCTATCCGTGGCAGCACAAGCGGTTCTGGGCGCGATCGGATTGGGATGCCGACAGAGCGGGCACCGGGGGACAGGCGGTGCTGGAATCACCGTTCACCGGGGAACGCATCCTGGCGCGCGTGGTCGATCTCGGCCGCAGCCCGTGGCTGGCCGACCACGCCGTCGGCGAACTCGTGGTCGCCGCCGGGGCGTGGTCGGTCAACCTCGCGGCGGCCGCGCGGCGCCGGCACGGTCTCGGACCGGGCTGCCGCTTCACCGATGTACGGTTCGAGAAGGTCCTCACCTTCACCGCCGGCAGCCGGCGCGAGGTACAGGTGGTCCTGCGTGACCGGGAATTCCGGATAGGTACACCGGCCGGGACCGCGACGGGGTGGACCGAACATGTGCGCGGCCGCATCGCCGACGCGGAGCCGGCCGACACGGCGCCGGAATCGGATGCGCCGGGATTGGCTGTGGCGCAGCGAATCTGTACGACGACGGTCGAGCCGCAGGAGCTCTACGCCGCCTACGCCCGCACCGGGACCCGCTACGGACCGGCCTTCCGCACGGTGACGGAGCTGTTCGTCGGCGACGGTCAGGCATTGGGCCGGGTGTGCGCGGCGTCCGGGGCCCGCGATCCGGAGGACGGGGTGGCGATCGCGCCGGTCCTCGACGGGTGCTTCCAGGTCGTGGGGGCGCTGGCCGGTTCGGAACTGTTCCTGCCCTCGGGGATCGGTGAGTTGCATATTCCCGACCACATTCCGGCTCAGGTGCACGTCCACGTCCGCGACTACGCTCGGGACGGCCGGCTCCAGACCGCCGATCTCGATATCTACGCCGACGACGGGTCGCTCGTCGCCACCGTGCGAGGCCTGACCGCCCAGCGCGTGGACGACACCGAATCCCGGTCCACCGCACAGGTATTGGCGATCGACTGGCAGCGGCGACCGCTCGCGGCCGCCGCCCCGCTGTCTGGGCACTGGCTGGTCGTCGGTGCGACCGACGAGGACGAATCACCGGTATCGGTGCGGGGGCTGGCCAGGTATCTCACCGCGGCGGGCGGCGTGGTGACGATCGCACACCCGCCCGTCACCGGTGCGACCGAGCCGGATGTGGCCGCGCCGCTGCCGGATCTCGGATCCGCCGACAACGTCGTCTGTCTCGCCGGGACCGAGGACGGCGCCACCGCTTTCGAGGATCTGTCCGCTCTGCTCACGCTGGCTCGCGCACTGGCGCTCCGGGCTCCGGCGCCGCGACTGTGGGTGGTCACGCGCGGCGGCCAGGCGGTCGCGGGCGAATGTGTGGATCCCTGGCAGGCCACCCTCTGGGGGTTCGGTACGGCACTGGCGGCCGAACATCCCGAATTGCAGACCACCCTGGTCGATCTCGCCGCCGACGCCGGTGTGGATCGTGACGATGTGGCCGACCTGGTGGCCGAACTGTCCGACGGTGGTGAGCGGCATATCGCGCTGCGCAACGGAATTCGTCACGTGGCGCGCCTGGACCGGGTCCGGCTCGAACCCGAGCCGCCGAGGGGCCGCGCGCAGTCGCGCGGCTTCGGCGTCGATATCGATGAGCCCGGCCGCCTGGAGACGCTGACCCTGCGCGGGCGCGCCCGGCCGCGACCCGCACCGCACGAGGTGGTGATCGCGGTGGCCGCGGCCGGGCTGAATTTCGCCGATGTCATGTGGGCGATGGGCTTTTTCACCGATCCGGAGTCGGCCGCGGTGCCACTGGGCTCCGAATGCGCGGGCACCGTGGTGGCCGTCGGCGCGGCGGTGGATTCGGTACAGGTCGGTGACCGCGTGGCCGCGGTGGCGTCGAACTGCCTGGCCACCCACGCGGTCGCGGATGCCGCGCTGGTCCACCGGCTACCGGAGACGTTCGCGTTCACCGACGCCGCGGCACTGCCCACCGCGTACACCACCGCCTGCTATGCCCTCGAACATCTCGCCCGGGTCCGGGCGGGACAGCGCATTCTCATCCATTCCGGATCCGGTGGTACGGGTCTGGCCGCGATCGCGGTGGCGCGCCGGCACGGGTGTGAGGTCATCGCCACCGCCGGTACCGAGGACAAGCGCGCCTATCTCCGCGCGGCCGGCGTCGAGCACGTATTCGACTCGCGCAGTATGGAATTCGAGCATCAGGTCCGCGCGGTCACCGACGGCGCCGGCGTGGATGTCGTGCTCAATTCGCTCACCGGTGCGGCCGCCGAGGCGAGTATGCGCACGCTCGCCGCCGACGGCATCTTCCTGGAGCTGGGCAAACGCGATATCTACGCGTCGGGCCGGCTGCCGCTGGAGTACTTCAAACGCCGCATCACCTATACCGCCGTCGATATGGCCGGCCTGCATCGCGAGCGCCCGGACCGCTTCGCCGATCTGCTCCACCACACCCTCGGCCGAGTGGTCGCCGGCGAGTTGACAACGCTTCCGGTGCAGTCGTATCCGATTGCCCGGGCCGCCGAGGTATTCCGGACCATGAGTTCCGGCGCGCATATCGGCAAACTGGTGCTGACCACCGACGAAGCCGCGGCGACCGAGATGGTCCGTGGTGCCGCCCAGGCATGGGGCGAACCCGGCTGCCATCTGATCACCGGCGGCCTGGGCGGACTCGGACTCGAATTGGCCCGCACCCTGGCCGGGCACGGTGTCGCGCATATCGCGCTGCTGGCGCGCCGGGAGCCGACCGCCGCCGAGCGCGCGGTTCTGGACGAGTTGAACGCCGACGGCGAACGGGTGTCGGTGGCACTGGCCGATGTCGGCGACGAGGACCAGGTCCGGACGGCGGTGGCCCGGCTTCGGGCGCGGGTCGGCCCGGTGCGCGGTGTCTTCCACTTGGCCGCGGTGCTACGCGACGGCGTGCTGACGAATCAGAGCTGGTCCCAATTCGATACGGTCCTGCGCGCGAAGGCATTGGGCGCCTGGAATCTGCATCGTGCCGTCGCCGGCGATCCGGTGGAGTATTTCGTGATGTACTCCTCGACCGCCACCCTGCTGCCCTCCGGCGGTCAGCTGAACTATGCCGCCGCCAACGCGTTTCTCGACGGCTTGGCGAACTATCGCCGCAGTCAGGGGCTGGCCGCGACCGCGGTGGCATGGGGTCCGTTCGGTGCGGTGGGCCTGGCTGCCCGCGACGCCGCGACCCGGGACTATCTGGCGGGGCGCGGAATCCGATCGCTGGCACCAGCGGTCGCGCACACCCTGTTGCGGACGTTGCTCGACGACGGGCGGGCCCGTGCGGCGGTCATCGATATCGATCCCGAGGCGTGGCTGGGCGCGCACCCGTACGCCCGATCGATCCCGCTCTACGATTCGTTGCGCGCCACGGGCGGCGGCTCCGTCCCGGTGCTCGCCGACGAGTTGCGCACGCTGCCGGTCGAGGAGCGGGACGCCGCACTGTGGCAGCTGCTGACCGACAGGACGGCGGCCGTGCTGCGCATCGATGCCGACGAGATCGACCCGGGCAAACCGTTTCTGGAGCTCGGGATGAGTTCGCTGGCGCTGCTCGAGTACAAGAACGGACTGGCGGCCGCGCTCGGTATCGATCTGCCCGGCGCCGTGCACTGGGACCATCCGACCGTGCGGGCGATGCACACCTATCTGTCCGCACGGCTGCGAGAGGACGCGGCCGTCCGATGAACGTCTACCTGCACGGGATCGCCTACGCGGTCGGCGCCCGCGAGCCGATCGCCTCGCTCCCGCCGCTGCGGGCCGACCCCGCGCTGCTGCGGGATATGCGCGGTCTGGGGCTGAACCACTACTGTCGCGCCGAGCAGTCTCCGCTGGAGCTCGCCGCCGAGGTGGTCAGCGCGACTCTGGCCCGCGTCCCGGTGGACGCGGCCGAGATCGATCTGCTGATCTACGCCACCTCGAGTCCGGAGAGCGGCACGCTCGCAGGTGGTGAATTCCTGCGCTTCTGTGAGCGTTTCGGACTCACCCGGGCGACCCCGATCGGCGTGACGCTGGCCGAATGCGCGAACTTCGGCAGTGCGCTGCGGATCGCGCACAGCCTGGTGGCCGCGGGATCGGCGCGCAATGTCCTGGTGATCACCGCCGACGCGTGCCCGGATCCCGACGCCCGCATCCTGCGCGACGCGGTGTCGGTGCTCAGTGATGGCGCCGCGAGCTGTCTGATCACCTCGGCGCATCCGTCGCGGATCGAGGTGCTGGGCGCCAATCAGGGGACGAACCAGCTGATCCGGGTTGCCACGATGCCGGCGCTGGCGGGCCTGACCAAGCGCGGACTGTCGCGTGCGGTGGCCGACATGCTCGACCGCGCGGGGCTCGATCGCGGCGATGTGCGGCGGATCATCGCCAACAACGTCAACGAGGAAGCGGTGCGGTTCATGGCCGAATCCGCCGGTCTCGAGCACGACCTGTGCTACCTGGACAACGTCGGCGACTACGCGCACGTGCACTCCGCCGACAATCTGATCAATCTGCAGACCTACCTCGAGGACGGTGTCGCGCCGGGGGAGGTCGTCATGACCATCAGCCACGGGTTCGGAACCTGGGGTGTCGCACTGTTGAGGATCTGCTGACATGCTCGCATTCGTATTCCCGGGTCAGGGCGCGCAATTCCCCGGAATGGGCAAGGCGCTGGCCGACACCTCGGCGATCGCGCGCGAGACCTTCGAATCCGCCGACGCGGCACTGGGATTCGGTCTGGGCGAGTTGTGCTTCCACGGTGATCCGGACCGGCTGTCCCGGACCGAGTACGCCCAGCCCGCGATCCTCGCGGTGAGTGTGGCCGCCTACCGGGTGCTGGTGGCGGAGACGGGATGTCATCCGCTGGTCGTCGCCGGGCACAGCCTCGGCGAGATCACCGCGCACGTGTGCGCCGGAGCCCTGGACTTCGATAGCGCATTGCGCCTGGTCCGCCGTCGCGGCGCGCTGATGCAGGAGGCCGTCGGCGCCGGAGCGGGTGCGATGGTCGCGGTGATGGGATTGGCGGCCGAGGTGGTCGACGGGCTCTGCGATGCGGCGGCTCAGTCCGAGGTGGTCGCGGTGGCCAACTACAACGGGGCCGGTCAGCTGGTGATCTCCGGGCATCGCGCCGCGGTCGGGCGGGTCCGATCGCTGGCCGAGGAGCGCGGCGCGATCACCCGCGAACTCGACGTCAGTGCGCCCTTCCACTGCCCGCTGATGGAACCGGCGGCGGCGCGTTTCCGGGCCGCGCTGGCCGAGGTCGATGTCGCGCAACCCCGAATTCCGGTGGTGGACGGTACTTCCGGGGTGTGGCGCCGCGCCGGTGCGGATACCGTCGGATCGCTGGCCGCGCAGATCTGCGCGCCGGTGCGCTGGGACGCGGTGATGGCCGGACTGTCGGCGCACGGGGTGCGATACGCGATCGAGGTCGGCCCCGGCGCTCGCCTCACCTCGATGCTGCGGCGCGCGGAAAAGAGTATTCGGACAGCGCATTTCGGCGATCCCGAGGATCTGGCCACGGTCGCGGAGTTGCTCGGTGAGTCGCCGTGGCTACGACGTGAGTTGGGGCAGTGGCATGTCGGTGACGGTGGCGACCTGTACGCGCCCGGCGCGGCGGAGATCGTGTGGGCGGGTGCGAACGACCCGGAACCGGTGACCGCCGACGCCTGGACCGCGCTGCCCGACGGCAGCCGGATGCACCGCTACGGCGCGCTCGCGATGATCACGCCGGACGATCGGCTGCACACCTTCGACCCGGTCGCGTGGCGCGCGCGGGAGGACGGCGCCTACCTGCGCGCGGACCATACCGGCGTGGTGCATCCCGCGGGGCGTCGAGAAACCTTCGACCCGGGGGAGTGGACGGTGGATGCCGCGGGCACCATGCGCCGCACCGACGGCAGCCGGGTTGTCTGGTCCGATGGCGACGAGTGGAGTTTCACCGCCGGCTGACCGCTCTCATACAATCGTATTGACGGCCGTCTCATACATGCGTATGGTCGGTCCCATACGAATGTATGAAAGGGGTGGCCGCACATGTTTCGCCTGGTCGAATTGCTCGGACTCTGCGCACCGTTGCTCGGTGTGGCGATGGTGCTGTACTACCGGCGGCGGCTGGGGCGCGCCTTCGGCAGCGCGATACTCGCGGCGGTCGTGGCCGTACTCGGCACCGTGGTCGGGCTGATCACCAGCCGGGCCATGTGGTTCGGATCCGGTGGTGCGGAGGGGATAACCCATCGCATGGAATTCGGGGCCGGCGTCCGCAATCTGCTGCTGGTGTTCGCCTGGGCGCTGTTGCTCCTCGCCGCCGCGCGCCGGCCCGCACGAGGGGAGCGGGTGTGATGAGCGGCGCGCAGTGGGTCTTCGGCGCCGGGGAGCTGGCGGTGGTGGTCCTGGCGGTGGTGTCGCTGCTGGTCGGGATGCGGCTGGCCCGCGACTACCGCGTCGCGGGCTGGTCGCTGGCGGGTGCGGCAGTGGTGTGGTCGCTCGCCGAGGGGCTGCGGTTGATTCAGCTCGAGGCCGTCCTGCCCGCGCTCGAGGGCGCCGAACACGACTCGGCCCGCATGCTCGTCAACCTGCTGGGTGACACCGTCTACTTCGGACTCGGCGGAATCGGTGTGCTGCTGCTGTTCTTCGCGGCGGTGGTGGAGCGGGAGTCGCGTGGCGACGGCCGTCGTGAACCGGTGGCCGTGGCACGCCGGGTGGGCGCACAGGCCTGGCATTACTATCAGGTCCGCAATCAGCGGGAGAGGAGTCGGGGCGATGGGCGCTGAGCGAGCGGCGGGCTCGACCGTTGCCGCCGGGGGTGTGCTGGATCGCCGTCGCCAACTGCTGGACCGTCTGGCCGATGTGATCGCCGACGACGGCATCGAGGGGGTCAGTATTCGCACCCTGGCCGGTCGTGCCGGAGTGTCGATCGGCACCGTTCAGTACTACTTTTCGACGAAAAGTGAGCTGCTGCACCGTGTTTGGGAGTACGTTCGCGACGAGGCCGCGGCGCGTTTCGATGTCGCGGCGGTGGCCCGGCTGGAACCGCGGGAACGCTTGTCACGCCTCGTCGACCTGCTCATCGCGCCCGGTAGTGACGACCGGCTGGCTCGGGTGTGGTTGGCGCTGGTGGCCCGCGCGGCGCACGACCCGCGGATCGCGGAGCTCCATCGTGATCAATGGCGGCGCACCGAGGAATTGGTCACCCGGGCGCTGGTCGCGGTGAATCCGGAACGTGCGGGCGAATCCGAGGACGCGGCGGCGGAATTGCTCGCCCTGCTCGACGGTCTCACCCTCGCGGTGCTGACCGAACCCGATCGGATGCCGCCCGCCCGTGCTCGCCGGATCGCGCTCGGCTGGACCGATCGCTGGGTGGGGTAGCCGCGGCATCGACCGCGGCGCGCCCGTTCCGCACGACTCGTTCTCAGTGCACCCGCGAGGAGTCCGGTATCAACCGGCCCGCCTCCACCAGAACGCGCAACGCCGCCCGGCGGCGCGGGCATTCGTCGGTGCGGCAGCCGCGATGCATCTGCATGATCTGGTGCGCCTTCTGCGCCGTGAGATCGAGGGGTTCCATCCAACAAGTACTGAACATATCCACGGTCCGTCGCCCTCCTCGATCCCTGCCTGCCCGATCGGCCATCCCGTGCCGATGGCGGTTCGTTGAGGTTATGCCCATGGTTTCGAAGTGTGGAATGTGCCGATCGGGCCGAATATTGGTAATTTCGGACTGTGGTTGGGACCGGTACGCCGTCGGATGTGCTACCGCACGGCAGTGTCAGTGTGCGCATGATGATTGCTGTAGGGCTCGCGCACGGATTGGACGAAACGCTGTTATTGGCCGGCACCGGAATCACGCCCGCCGATCTGACGGATGAGGAGCCGCGAATTTGGCCGGAACAGGAATTCGCGGTCGCTCGCAATCTGATTCGCGCTGTCGGCGATCGGCCCGGACTCGGGGCCCAGACCGCCGCCCAGGCCACCCTCGGCAAGGCCGGTCTGGTCGGCCTGGCGGCCCTGGCCAGTGCGACGATGCGTGATGTCCTCACCATCGCGATCCGTTACCAGGATCTGGTGTCGGTCGCCGCGCGATACCACCTCGAGGATTCCGGTGGCGATGAGGTCGCCCTGGTGGCCGACGGTTCCGCGATACCCGCCGACCTGCGGGGTTTCTTCGTCGAGCGGGAGGTCGCGCTGATCTTCGTCGCGGGCCGGGCGCTGGATGTCGAGATACCCGCGGTGCGACTGGAACTCGAGCTCGACGCCGAGCGCGCCGCGGCGCTGGCCGAGTTCGCGTCGGTGGAACAGATCCTGTCCGGATGCGAGCGTACGGCGCTGGTGCTGCCACGGTCGTTCCTGGAACTGACCATGCCGCATGCCGATTCGCATACCGCCAGCCTGATCGAGCGGCAGTGCCGGGAGGCGTTGCAGCTGCTGCTGAGTGGTGGATGGAAGTTGTCGACGGCCGTGCGTGAACGCCTGCTGCGCGATCCGGGCACCGTCCCGTCGATGGCCGAAGTGGCCGCTGAGCTGCACATCAACGTCCGGACGCTGCGTCGCCAGCTGGCCGCGGAGGGTTCCAGCTTCCGTGGCCTGCTCAACACCGTGCGCGAGAGCACGGCTTCGGAACTGCTGCGCGCGGGTTCGACGGTCGAGGATGTGGCCCGGCGGCTGGGCTATGCGGAGACGGCGAATTTCACCCATGCCTTCACTCGCTGGATGGGGATGTCGCCGCGGGCATATCGGAGGTCGCTCACTCGCGATCGTTAGCGGATTGTGCCCGAGCGCGCTTTCGGATTTCCGGGAGTCTTCGATTGCGCGCCGTCGCAAGAATGTGTAACAAGGTGTTTCGGATTTCTCCGCGAGAACACGTGTGAGAATTTTGCGTTCGCAATATGGCGATCGAATGCCGGTGAATTGCGTGGTGGCATTCCTTACCTCTCGGCCGCGGCCGGAAGTGGCACCGGTCACCTGTATAGTTTCCTAGTAAAATACCTGTTAAGCTTCTGGGATGCCGCCTCGTCCCGCACTCCCCGCCCGCCTCCGCGCCGTCTCGCGGATGCTGTCGCTGCGCGGTGTGTTCCGGATGCGGCCGGTGGCCGACACCTGGTACCAGTCGGCGCTGTGTGCCGTGCTCGCCATCGGCGGACCGGAGATCGTGCTGCTGGCCACCGGGCGGGTCCAGCTGGCCTTCTACACCAGCGCCGGCGGATTGTGCGCGCTGTACGGTCACGGCCTGCCCTATGTCGCGCGCGCCCGGACACTGGCCTGGGTCGTCCTCGGGATGTTCGCCGGAACCGCCGTCGCGCTGACGACCTCCGCGCTGATCGAGTCCGCGGCGATCCGGGTGCTGGTGATCGCGGTCCTCGCCGGTCTGTACAAACTCGTATGCGATGCCTCCCGGATGGGGCCGCCCGGCAACATCATCTTCACCTTCGTGGTGTCCAGCGCCGCGTTCATCCCCCAGCGGACCGGGCAACTGCCCGGACATCTGGGCCTGATTCTGCTCGGCGGGGTCCTCGCGTGGTGTGTCTGTATGGCGCCCGCTCTCGTGCGCCCGCACGGTCCGCAACGCTTGGCGGTGGCCCGCGCGCTCGAGGCGACGGCCCGGTTGTTACGTGTGCCGTTCGGCGACGCGGCCGTACCCCGCGCCCGCCACGATGCCGCGGTCGCGGTGCAGGCCGGGTGGACCGCACTCACCCGCGTTCCGCCCACCGCGCGTACCACGGCCCAGCTCACCGCGCTGGCGGGGCTGCTGGCCCGCGCCGAAACCCTGGCCGCCACAACACGACCCGCCGGGCCGGACTATCGGCTCTATCCGTCCGACGCCCGGACCGTGGACGCCGCGGAGGTGGATGCCGCGCCGGATACATTGTCCGCCACCGAGACCGGGAGCGCGGTGGCCGGCGCCGGCGCCCTCGAGGAGTACGGCCGCATCCTGCGCCGCGGCGGCGCGGTACCGCGCGTCGACTGCGCCGCCGCGGAGGAGTCCGAGATCCGCGGTATCGGTCTGGGCCGCGCGGGTACCGTCCGGGGAGAGAGTCTGCGCCGGGTGGCACGGGCCTTCCGGCCGGTCGCACCGGGGCTACCGCTGGCCGCTCGCGTCACCATCGGCGCGGCGCTCGCGGGCTGGATCTCGTTGGCGCTGGGCGTCGATCGCCCCTACTGGGCGGTGATGACCGCGGCCGTGCTGATCGTCGTGAACACCGCGCAGTCGTGGCAGCGTACTGTGCAACGCGTGCTGGGCAATCTCGTGGGCGTCGCGCTGTTCACAGCGGTCGGGCCGTGGGTGCACAGCCCGGTGACGCTGGTGGTGATGGCGCTGATCTGTCAGGTGGTCGTTGAGGCGACCATCTCCCGGAACTACTGGGTCGCTACGGTTTTCATCACTCCGATGGCCTTGGCGATGGTCGAATTCGCCACTCCGCACCCGGCCTCCGAACTCGGGTGGGATCGCTGGCTCGATACCTGTGTGGGAGCCGTGGTCGCGGTGGTGATCTGCTTCGTGATCCCCAATCGCAGAGTCGCCGATCGGGTCGCCACGGCGCTGCGTGAACTGGATGCGGCCATCGGCCGCGCCCGCCACGCCATCGATACCGGTACCGGAGCCGGAGCGGATCGGGCCCGGCTGGCCGCCGCTCTGATCGAGGTGCGTACGTGTGCCGACACAGCGGCGGGGGAATGGTGGAGCGGTCCGCTGCCCGACGAACGTATCGTCGCCGCCGAGCGCACCGGCCATCAGTTGCTGGATCGACTCCCGGTCCGCTCGCTCGTGGCGGTGTCGTGATGTCCGCGGAGCGGCCCGAGCCGGTGCTCGCGGACGACGCGGTCGCCGAGGTGATGCGGCAGTGGTCGCGTGCGGCTCCCGAACTGGATCTGAGCCCGATCGCGGTGGTGGGCCGCATCAACCGGTGCGCGGCGCTGCTGCAGCAGGTCACCGACGCACCGCTGGGCGAGGAGGAACTGACCCGGCCGGAGTTCGACATCCTGCTGGCGCTGCGCCGGGTCGGCGGGGAACTGACCCCGAGCCGGCTGGCGCGCGAAACCTTCGCCTCGCCGGCCGCGGTCACCAAACGGCTGCGCGGGCTCGAACAGCGCGGGCTCATCGGGCGGCGGGCCGATACCCGGGACCGCCGGGTATCGCATATCGCGTTGAGCGCCGACGGCCGCACCCTGATCGATCGGCTGATGCCGCGCCAATTGGCCTACGAGGCCGGACTGCTGGCGGATCTGCCGACCGAGGATCAGCGCGAACTGGCCCGGATCCTGGCCGATGTCCTGGTGCGCTGGGAGGGGCGGTTCGGCGGCCTGCCCCGCTGACGCCCGCATCCGGTCGCGCGCTGACGCGGACCGGATGCGGGGTACCTCTGTGTATCTACCTGGTGTTCGTTTCCGACGACCTTGTCCCTCAGCTGTTTCCGACCGTCGACAGCGGGCGGATCAGCGGGACGCCGTCGGGTGCGGCCGGGATCGGAACCGCCGCGGTCTTATCGATCGCGGTGTAGTACGCGCTCTCGTAACCGGCGCCCAATTGGTCGACCGAGAACCGTTCCACCACCCGGCGTCGGCAGGCCGCCGGGTCGATCTCGTCCGCCGCGGCGATGGCCGCGGGCAATTCGGCGGGATCGTCGCAGATGATTCCGGTGACGCCGTGGTCGACCACTTCCTCGACCGCGCCACCGCGCAATGCCACCACGGGCGTACCGCAGGCCATCGCCTCGATCATGACGATGCCGAACGGCTCCTCCCACCGGATCGGGAACAACAGGCAGCGCGCCGAGGCGAGCAGCAGTCGTTTCGCGATCTGATCGGCCTCACCGAAGACGAAATCGGTGTCCCGCAGCAGCGGACGCACCGCGGATTCGAAGTAGGCCTTCTCGGGCGGCTCGTTCATCTTCGCCGCGAGCACCAGCGGGATCCCCACCTCGTGTGCGGCATGCAGGGCCAGATCCGGACCCTTGTACGGGGCGTAGCGCCCCAGGAACAGGGCGAAGTCCTGCTTGCGGGTCTGGAACGGCCATTCGGCCGGGCGCACCGTGTTGTAGACGCGGCCGACCCAGTTGAGATTCTCCGCCAGCGAGCGTTGCCGATCGCTGATGGCGACGAACTGCGCGGTATCGGTCAGCGAGCTGTAGTACTCCTGAGCTTCCCCGTCGACCGGACCGTGCACCGTGACCACGGTCGGAATGCCGAGTGCGGAATACATCGGAGCGTTCAGCGGCCCCGCGAAGGTGTGATCGTGAACGACATCGATCCGCTCGCTCTGCGCGAGTTCGGTGATGATGCGCCGAACCTTGAGCGCGTTGAGCACTTCCGGAAACGGATCGCCGAGGCGGTCGGCGAGGATGTCGTCCCATACGGGGATGAACCGTGCAGTAGTGCCGGGCCGGCCGGCGCCGAGCAACGTAACTCGGTGCCCGCGCGCGACCAATGCGTCCGCCAGTTGGGCCACCACGGCTTCGACACCGCCGTAACCTGCGGGCGGTACTTCGAAATACGGGGGTGCGACCATCACGATGTGCAGTGGTGCACCGGAGCCGTGGAGCTTGTAGATCAAGGATTCCGGGTCCAACGCGGCGTCGTCCAAGGTAACCGAGTACGCCGATTCCGCATCGTGCAGGGAGTCGTCGTACTCGCAGGGACTGGAGCCGGACGGGTCCGAGGAATCCGAGCCTGACGGGATACTGCTCATGGTACTGCCTCCTCAACGTGTGAAGCTGCAACCAAGCGTGGCGAGACCCCGGAAACCAACGGGCGTCTCTCGGGAACTTCGCTTCCCCTTCATCGGACGGGCCGGGGCGGCCCGGTGGGTGAGTTACCCAGCAGCAGACACGGTAACCCTTCGACTGTAAATTGTCCGGGAACGCCTGGTAGAACGCAAAATTTGTGGGATCAGGGCGGCTTGTGCGCACCGGTTTGCGAAACCTCGGCCATCACGGCGGGTCGCCTTGCGGTCCGCGGGCCGAGCATCGGGGACGGACGGCTGCCCGAGAGCGGCGCCGGCGGACGCGTACACGACACACATATATATAAGGCATCGATAGGTCATCAGGACTGATTCGGACAATTCGGGCATTCAAGACTAAATACCGCCGACACGCCGTCTGTATTACTTGGGATATATGAATATTTGACCGCGAATTTACTATTGCCGACATGCTGCGCCAGGTGTCCGGAATGTCCGTAATTTGGGCGTTGTTCGCAGGTCGCATGGCAGGAAATTCGGTAGCCCGGTGATGGCTGAAACCAATACGTCGGTGTGTCCACCGCAAAATTCAAGATCAAGTATATGAAGATCAAAAATGTTGCTACGCAAGAAGGTTGGTCTGTGTAAGCTGACCTCGATCACGACCTACTACGAGGTGGGATGGCGGCGATGGTGGTGTCGCAGTGAGTATCGACAAACTCCGGCTGCGCCGTGCGGGCTATATGGTAGCCGCATTCGGTGTGCTGGCTTTGGTGGTAACCGGTCCGCTGGATCGGTTGATGCTGGGTGTTTTCATCTGTATCGGTCTGGGCTTGGGATGGGCCAACGCCCAACTCACGTTGCGTTCGGTCACCAGGATCACCCGCTCGGAATCACCGAATAAGCAGATGCTGGCCATGTCCACGGCCGCGCGATTGATCATCGTCACCGTGCTGGCGATCATCGTGGCGTTCCTGACGCGCCCGAACGGGGTCGGCATCTTCTTCGGGCTCGCGTTGTTCCAGGTCATCCTCGTCTTGCATACCGTTGTGCCCGAGTGGAGAGGGCTCCGTCAGCAGTCATGAGCAGCAACATCGCGACGATGATCCTGGCCGAGGAAGAGCCGAAGATCGAAGTAGGTCACCACGCCACCGCCGAGTTGTGGGGATTGACGTTCAACGTCGACACCATCATCTCGACCGCGGTCGCCGCCGTGATCGTCATCGCTCTGGCGATATTCCTCCGCATGAAGATCACCTCCGGCGTGCCGAACGGCGTGCAGTTGTTCTTCGAGACCGTCACCGTGCAGATGCGGGGGCAGGTGGAATCGGCGATCGGAATGCGGATCGCGCCTTTCGTATTGCCGCTGGCGGTAACGCTTTTCACCTTCATCCTGCTGTCGAACTGGATATCGGTGCTGCCGGTGCAGTACGGACGCGGCGAATTCATCTTCCCGCCCGCATCCGATGTCAATTTCGTCTACGCGCTGGCATTGTTCGTGTTCGTCTTCTACCACGCCGCGGGTGTCAAACGACGTGGTCCGTTGACGCATGTGAAACAGTTGCTGAAGGGCCACACAGGCTGGGGTCCGATGGTGTTGATCAACGTCATCGAGGAGATCGCCAAACCGCTGTCGCTGTCACTGCGATTGTTCGGAAATATGTTCGCCGGCGGCGTCATGGTCGCGGTGATCGCACTGTTCCCGTACTGGATCGCGTGGGGCCCCAACGCCATTTGGAAGCTGTTCGATCTGTTCGTCGGCGCCATCCAGGCGTTCATCTTCTCGCTTTTGACCGTCCTCTACTTCAGTCAGTCCATGACGCTGGAGCACGAAAACCACTGAACGGCAGTCCCGACCGGCCCCGCCGATCGGTCAACGTTGGAGAACAGGAAGAGAATAATGGCAGCAGATCCAGCAATCGTCCAAGGTGCCCTCATCGGCGGTGGCCTCATCATGGCCGGTGGCGCCATCGGCGCGGGTATCGGTGACGGGCTCGCCGGTTCGGCACTGATCAACGGCGTCACCCGCCAGCCCGAGGCCGAGGGCCGGTTGCGCGGTAACTTCTTCCTGACCGTCGGTCTGGTCGAGGCGGCGTACTTCATCAACCTCGCATTCATGGCGTTGTTCGTATTCGCGACTCCCGGTAAGTAATCGGCGAGATGTCCGCGCGAACCGATGTGGTGGCCGATGGGAACTTCCTCATTCCCAACGGCACCTTCTTCGTCGAGCTGATCATCTTCCTGATCGTGCTCGGAGTCATCTGGTTCTTCGTCGTTCCGCCGATCCGCAAGGTGCTGACCGAACGCGAGGAGCGGGTCGAGACGACCACCGCCAACGCCAAAGAGGCGAAACAGGTGTTCGCCGAGGCCGAGGCGAAATATCAGACGGCCCTGGAACAGGCCCGTACCGAGGCGGCCGACATCCGCAACGAGGCACGGGCCGAGGGCCGGGCGATCATGGACGACCTGCGCACGCAGGCACAGGCGGAAGTGGACGGCATCGTCGCCGAATCCGCCGGTCACCTGCGCGCGGAGGCCGACCGTGTCAAGGCCGAACTGCGACTCGAGGTCGAGCCGCTGGCGCAATCGCTCGCCGATCAGGTGGTCGGTGACAGTCGGCACGCCGGTACAGCCGGGCGCAGGAGGGGACGGGAGTCGTAATGATTCATACCAACGGCGGTGTTCTGGCCGCCGGCGGATACCAGATCACCTTCGATTGGCCGGTCTTCTTCAGTCAGCTGTTCGGCTTCGTGGTCATCATCCTCATCGTCGTGAAATGGGTTGTGCCGCCGGTGAAGCGGCTGATGGCCAAGAGTCAGGACGCGATCGCCAAACAGCTCGCGGACAGCGATCACGCCGCCACACAGTTGGACGAGGCCAAGCGGTCCTACGAAAACGCCCTGACCGAAGCGCACGCCGAACTCGAGCAGATCCGCGCCGACGCGCGCGCCGATGCCGAGTACATCGTGGCGCAGATGCGGGAAGCGGCGGCCGCGGAGGTCGAGCGGGTACGACGGCAGGGCCGCGATCAGGTCGCACAGCTGCGTCGTCAGATGGTGCGCGATCTGGAAACGGATCTGGCGGCCGCGATGCTCGCGATCACCGAGGAGAAGGTGCGCGACCAGGTGAGCACCCCGCAGGCGAAGTCGGAGAGTATCGAACGGTTCCTGGAGGACCTGGAGATCCTCGCCAACTCGTCCCCGCCGATCAAGCGCCAAGCTCAACCCGGCTGGAACTGAATACCGTTCACGAGTTGTCGATGGGCCGCGGTCCATCGACAACTTGTCGTGTGGGCGCATTTCCGGACGGCGTCGCGGGTGTGAGTGCCTCGGCCAGCGCGGCGAGCGTGGGCGAACATCCGGAATCGATACATACGGTGGCCAATTCGTCGCCCCGGGTCCGGCCGCGGTTGACGATCACCACCGGCTTACCGGATTTCGCGGCGTGCCGCACGAACCGCAGACCCGACATGACGGTCAGCGACGAGCCCGCAACCAGTACCGCCTCGGCCGCGTCGACCATCGAGAAGGCCTCGCCGACTCGGTCTTTCGGCACGTTCTCGCCGAAGTAGACGATATCGGGCTTCAACATGCCGCCGCAGCGCGCACAGTCGACCATGCGGAAGCTGTCGGTCTCGCCGACCACCGCATCGGCGTCGGGCGCGACCTCGATACCCGTCGCGGTGGCCAGTTCGGCGAATCCGGGATTGGCCTCCTCCAGCCGGTCGGCGAGGGTCATCCGCGAGATCAGTTCGTCACAGGACAGGCAGCGCACCCGCGCGTAGGTGCCGTGCAGATCGATGACATGGCGATGTCCGGCCTTGGTGTGCAGCAGATCCACGTTCTGTGTGATGAGCCCGCCGACGATGCCACCGCGTTCCAGCCGGGCCAGTATCCGATGCCCCGGATTGGGCCGGGCGGCATCCATCCGCCGCCAGCCCACGTGGTTGCGCGCCCAATAGCGTTGCCGGAAGACCGGATCGCCGACGAACTGCTGATAGGTCATCGGATTGCGAGGTGGTGAATCCGGGCCACGGTAGTCGGGGATACCGCTGTCGGTGGAGATCCCCGCCCCGGTCAGCACCACGATCCGCCGCCCCGACAGCACCTCGGCCGCGCGTTCGAGCCCGGTGTCGATCGACCGGGTGGCGGTTTCGGGCATGAATCCAGGTTACGAGTCCCGCCGCGGGCATGTCGCGGCGGTCAATCCGGGATCCCGACCCGGCGGAGATCGTCGTCGTCACCGCCTGCCGAGGCCGCGGCAGTACGGTCGAGCCGGCGCGCCCGGGTTTGGCTGTAGCCGATGCCGATGACCAGTACCGCCAGCAGCGCCGCGGACGTCCCGTAGGTGCCGAAGCCGAGGCCGCCGCTGTCTCGCGGTTTCGACAGCAGATCGCCTGCGGTGGCGCCGAGCGGGCGGGTCAGGATGAACGCCGCCCAGAACAGCAGCACCCCGGAGAGACGGGTGTAGTAGTGGGCGAGCAGCAGTACCAGCATGATCGCGCCGATCAGTGCGGCACCGCCGCGATAACCGAGTCCCGAACTGTCGGACAGATAGTCGCCCAGTGAGGTACCCAGTGTGTTCGACAACAGAATCGCCGCCCAGTAGAGCATTTCGCCGCGCAGCGTATGGATATTCGCGACGTCGTAGGTCTGCCCGCTGAACCGCCAGATCACGAAGACGATCGCCAGTCCGCAGATCAGCAGGGCCGCGCCGGCGCCGTAGCCGAGTCCGCCGTCGGTGGAGGTATCGGAACCAGGGCCCCGATTGATCAGGTCCGACATGGTGGTGCCGGCCGTACTGGTCGCCGCGATCACCGTCCAGTAGAGCGCGGGGTGGAAGCGGCGGGCCCGCAACTGCGCGAGCACACTCATCACGAAGATGGCGAGGAACAGCAGGGAGGCCGCGGCGTAGCCCAGTCCCAAGGTCTGGGCCAGCAGATCGCCACCGGTTTCGCCGAGGGTGGTCGCGGCGATCTTCAGGACCCAGAACAGGGCCGTGATCTGGGGGAGTTTATAGCCGGTGCGGGCCGGTGCCAGGCTCGTCACGTCGATCCCTTCCCGGCCGCCGCCGCGCGCGACCGCATATCCGATGGACGGCGGCATTCTGCCCGTCGCTCGCTGAGATCACGCTGAGACCGATGCGAGGGGCCGGCCGCGGTGGTCGATGATGGACGGGTGAATCGGTTCCGGCAGTGGCTGCGGCCGTCGCTCTGGGGGCTGCGGATTCGGTCCGCGCTGGTCTCGGCGCTGGCGGTCGGCGTGGTCCTGGTGATCGCCGCGTGTGCGATGCTGTGGCTGCTCAACCGCTCCCTCGTCGACGAGCTCGATTCGGCCGCCGCGTCGCGCGCCACCGAGCTCGCCGGTCTGCTCGCGCCCGACCCCGGCCGGATCGCCGCGCTGCCGCGTACCGAAGACGGACGGATCGCCGCCGCCCAGGTGGTCGGCGGCGACGGCTCGCCGATCTGGGGTTTCAATGATGGGCACGGTCGGCTGGCCGACCCGCCCGCGGGGGTCGACAGGGCGGAAGGGCTGCCCGCATCCACGGGATACCGTGACGATTTCCGGGTGGCGAGCCGCCGGGTCGGCGCCTACCAGGTACTGGTCGCCGTCGACACCGAATCGGTGGAACGGGCGGTAGCGCAGGCCGGTCTGCTGCTGGCGATCGGAGCGCCGGTGGTGGTGCTGGCCGCGGCCGCGGCGACCTATCTGCTGGTCGGCCGTTCGCTGCGGTCGGTGGAGGCGATTCGGAACCGGGTCGCCCGGATCGGGGCCACGCAGCTGTCGGAGCGGGTGCCGGTACCACCACCGCGCGACGAGATCGCCCGGCTGGCCGAGACGATGAACGATATGCTCGCCCGCGTCGAGGCCGGCCACCGAGCGCAGCGCCGGTTCGTCGGGGATGCCTCGCACGAACTGCGCAGCCCGCTGGCAACCGTCACGGCCGCGCTGGAATTGGCCCGCGATCGGCCCGAGGCGCTGGACGCGGAACTGATCGACGGCACGCTGTTGCCCGAGGCGCAGCGGATGCGCCGACTGATCGAGGATCTGCTCACCCTCGCCGCCGCGGATGAGCGCGGGCTCGAATTGCACACCGGTGATGTGGATCTCGACGATCTGGCCCATGCCGCCGCGACCTCGGCCCGGTTGCGCGGTGACATCACCGTCGACACCGCGATCCGGCCGGTCCGGATGGTCGGTGATCCGGATCGGCTGGCCCGGGCGCTGCGCAATATCGTGGACAACGCTGTGGCACACGCTCGTGCACGCGTCAGGGTCGCGACCGAGGCGCCGGAGGGCCGAGCCCGGGTCGTGGTCGACGACGACGGTCCGGGAATCCCGATCGCCGATCGGGAGCGGATATTCCGGCGGTTCGTGCGATTGGAGGCCGATAGATCCCGCACCACCACCGGCGGCTCGGGCCTCGGGTTGGCCATCGTCACCGAGATCGTCGGCGCCCACGGCGGTGCGGTCCTGGTCGGCGAATCGCCCTGGGGCGGTGCTCGGTTCGTCGTCGACCTGCCGATGGCGCCATCGGAGGGTGAGCCGGGCTAGGTCGTCGCGGGATCGATCAAGCGATATCCGACACCGCGCAGGGTTTCGATGCTGTTGCGACCGAACGGCGTATCGATCTTCCGGCGCAGATAGCCGATGTACACCTCGACCACGTTCTCCGGACCGTCGTAGTGGGCATCCCACACATTGCGCAGGATCTCGGTCTTGGTCAGGGCGACCCCCTGGTGTCGCAGCAGATATTCCAGCAGTCCGAATTCCCTGGGGGTCAGCGACAATTCGATATCCGCGCGATGAACCGAGCGGCGGCGCCGGTCCAGCCGGAGATCGCCGGAAGTCAGGATATCCGGCTGCTGCGGATTCCGGCGGCGGAGCAGCGCGCGCAACCGCGCGTTGAGCACCACGAAGGAGAACGGCTTGGTGAGATAGTCGTCTGCGCCGAGGTCCAGCGCGTCGACCTGATCGTAATCGCCGTCCTTCGCGGTCAGCATCAGAACCGGCGTGGTGATGTCGCGTGCGCGCAGCCGCCGCAGCACTTCGTAGCCGCTGAGCTCGGGCAGCATGATGTCGAGGACGATCACGTCGAATTCGTCCTCGGTGGCCCACCACAGCCCGTCGGTGCCGGTGTGGGCCTGCTGTACGACGAAACCTTCCAGTTCCAGGCCGCGCCGCAGGGTGGCGGACAGCCGGGGCTCGTCTTCGACCACCAGCACACGCATCCTCACAGCATGCCCGGTGCGGCGCGTGGCCCCGGCGCGCGGGGTGGCACGCCCGACACGCTCTCGCGGTCCGGGCATCCTCAGCGTCCGCACAGCCGTGATCGGGCATGGTCTCCGATATGACGCTGATCGCCGAGGACTTGCTCTGGCTGCTGCACGAGGATCGCGAGGGTGTGCCGACGGTCGACCGGACGGCGCTGTCGGCCGTGCTGGCCGCCGCTGTGATACTGGAGTCGCCCGAGGGTGCCCCCGTCCCTGTCGCACCGGGTGTGGTTGCGCCACAGGTGCTCTCGATGCGATCGATGCGCACGGCGGCCAGATGTGAGGGGATGCTGCGTCGTGATCTGTTCACTCGATTGGACCGTTCGGGCCGGGTGTCACCGATCAGGTTCCGGCGCTTCGGCATCGTGCCCGCAGTTCGCCGGCCGACCGTCGATATCGAGCGCAAGGACGCGCTGCGCACCGCGTTGCACCGGGTCCTGCTGGACTCGCATCCGGAATCGGATCGCATCGGTGCGCTGATCGCACTGTTGCACGCGGTGTCCGCACTCCCGGGCCTGTGCCGCGGCTGGTCCGCCGACAGTATCGAGCGCAGCGCCGACGAGTGGTTGCGGGGCCGGGCGCGATTCGATCGGATGGCGGCCACGGTGCGGGCGGCGGTGTGTGATCGGCGGGCGGCCGCCTTCGCCTGCGCCGATCGAATGCGGTAGCGCTACAGCCGATTTCCGGATTCGACCACCCAGATGCCGCCGTTGTCGCGCCGCGCCGGCTGGGCCAGCCGCAGGGCGACGCGCCGGCCGTCCGGCCCGGTGACGAAGGCGACATCGTGGCGGCCGTAGGTGATGGTGGCCTGCGACCAGCCGAATCGGCCGGAGACGAAGGATCGCACCACCGAGTCCTCGTCCAGCCGCCACGGCTGATGCCCGGCATCGACGGATTGCTGCAGCTTGTCCGCCGCGCCGCCGCTGATACCTTCGCCGGGGAACGCCGAGTCCGGTACGGCGATCGCGATCGATGCTGTGGCGGAGGTGATCTCGCCGGTGACCGATTCGGGAGTCACTCGGCGGGGGACCGTGTGCGGACCCTCCGAGGCCGGTGAATTCGACGAACAGGCCGCCGCGAACACCAGGCCCGCCGCGAGCACCGCGACGCGGTATGGCCGCCGCGGTGCGTGCACGTCCCGGACGAGACGGTGGGTCGAGATGTCATGGTCGCTGCGGCGCGGGACCGAGTGCATGGGGTCCTCCTGACACGGTAGGTGCCGTCATCGATTGATCCATGTTCGACCGCGACGCGTTACCCCGCTCAGGACGCCTGTCGCGGATCGAGACCGCGATGTGACGCGGCACATCCGGAAGCCGGTCGGTGACGCCGTGGATTCGGGTGCGCCGGAATGCGTCTCGCTCAGCGAGACGGATGTTCCGCCACACCCGGGTCCCGGGGCGCGGTGGGCGGTGCCGGGTCCGGCCAGGAAGGTGGTGATCGCCGCGGTGACGGTATCGGGATCCTCGACCATCGGCAGATGTCCGCAATCGTCGAGGACGAGCCGGGTTCGGGGGCGCAGGGTCTCGTCGAGTCGCGCGCCCGCGCGGGCGGACAGGATGCGGTTGCGCCGGCCCCAGACGGTGCAGATCGGCGGAAACTCGGGACCGGGTTCGAATTCGTCGAGTGCGGCGAAGGCGGGAAAGTCCTGGACCAGCCGGTCGAGGGCGAAAAGCCGGCCACGGTCCCGCCAATACGCTTGCAGCCGTGGCGAATTCTGGAGCTTGCGGCGTCGTCCGCGCGGTCCGAGCTGATTGGTCACGATCATCGACACCACCGGCCCGGGCAGTGCGAGCCGGCGGGCCAGCGGGGCCAGTGATACGAACCGGTCGAACCACATGAGCGGGGCCTGATCGCCGCGGCGCACGGTATTCCAGGTCAGCGGGTTGACCAGGATCAGACCACGCACCCGGGCCGGGTCGCCCATGGCATAGCTCAGCGAGGTCGCACTGCCCAGGCAGTTGCCGATCAGTGCCACCTCGTCGAGCCGGTGCGCGTCCAGGAATCCCCCGAGCATCTCCACGTAATCGGCGAGGCGGTAACCGCGCGGCTGCTCGGATTCCCCGTAGCCGGGCAGATCCAGGGCGAAGACCTCATGATCGCGCCGCAGCACCTCGAACTGATCGTCCCAGATCCGCCGCTGCGCACCGGCGTTGTGTAGCAGCACGACCGGATCGCCTCGGCCACCGCGGTCGTAGACGACCGCCCGTTCCCGGTGCAGGTATTCGACCATGCCAGCTCCTCGGATTCTGCGAACATCGATGTTCGCCGATGGGGACAAGGTACCGCATCCATCCGTGGGGGGATCCGGATCAGCGCGCCAACTGCAGAGCCAGGGTGGCCGCCGCCGGAATCAGGTACAGGACCGGGAAGACGGTTGTCGAGTAGGAGTGGGCGCGGATGGTGGTCGCGGCCGCGCCGAGGAAGTACAGAATCAGTCCGATCGCGGCCGCGATACCGATCGGCGGTACGAAGAACCCGGCGATCAGTCCCAGTGCCCCAGCGGATTTGGCCAGTGCCAGCGGATTCCACCAGCTGCGCGGGACCCCGTAGGTCCGCAACGGCTCGACGACGAAGTCGCTCTTGTTGAACAGCGAATAGCCCGAGAATCCGATCCACAGCGCGGCGAGGGCCCCGACGATGTAGTACGCGATGTTCATGGCAGTGGTCCTTTCGTGCACCCCGGTGTATGTGTTCGTCAGGGTGACGACGCCGGGCATCGAGGTGTGACATCCCCGGTGCCCGGCTCGGATCAGCGCCGCTGCAGGGTGAGGCCCGCCATCGGATAGGGGGCGGCGATGGGGGTGTTCGGGATACTGATCGTCCCGATCCACGACCCCTGACGGGGATCGATATCCCGCAGGTCCATGCCGATCGGTCCGCGGTCGAACGCGACCGTCGTCTCGTCCGGCCCCACCGGGCTCTGCCGTCCGGTCATCGACCAGGTGGGGCAGATCAGGGCCACGGTCACCCGGTCGACGAAGACCTGCAGATCGCAGTTCTCCAGCGGCGATCCGAGCACATTGGAAGGGTGTCGGACGATGTGGTAGGTCCCGCTCGGAATCACGCCGTCGCGAGGGAATTCCGGATCGTCGGCCAGGGCGGTGGCGGGCAGGGCGCAGACGGCGGCGGCGAGTGCGGCACCGGCTGCGGTACGGCGAATATTCACTGATCGAGCTCCCATCGGTTGATCGTTCGAGTTCAGCCGTATGCCGAGAGTCTTCGGCAAACCGGGTCGATCTGCGGGGGAGTGGTCCCCGTGCGCGTGCACGAACGTACCGTGCGCTGCCGAGGTCGCGATGGAAATGCTATTCTCACACACGAGAATAAAACGCTCGCAACCGCAGAGGTTCATTGCCGACGTGGGAGTGGCGCCGCATACGGCCGAACGGGCCCGATTCGAGGTCTGCCGGGCCGGGAGGAAGGATCCGCGATCCACTCTCGGCCGAGCGGGCCGCTGCCGGCGATCTTGTTGTCCGAGAAGGACTCCGGAATCCGGATCACGCCACAACTGTACGGCCGGGTCTTCCCGGCCGGGCGGATTCGGAGTGGCGAAGATGCGTGCGGCCGACGTCGGCCAGTTCTGCCCAATGTCCCCAGATGTTAAGAAATCTGTCCCGAAGGGGTAAGCAAAGTCCGGGCGTGGTGCCTACCGTTGAGTGCATCACACAGCGAGGTGGCCGGCCGTGAACGGTCCGCCGTCCGCACGATCGACCGAAATGCCGCGGGCTGTGCGTCGCCGGGAGTTCCCCGGCGATGATTCGCGGCCCTGTCGGAGGAGGAGATGTTCTGTGGCACAAGCCTTTCGCTTCTACGAGACCGGCGGGCCCGAGGTGCTCCGATGGGAGCAGGTCGAGGTCGGCGACCCGGGTCCGGGTGAAGTGCGGATTCGCCACCGGGCCGTGGGCCTGAACTTCGCCGACACGTATTTCCGGACCGGACTGTACCCGGCTGCGCTGCCCGCGGGTATGGGGGTGGAGGCGGCGGGAGTCGTCGAGGCGGTCGGGCCCGCTGTCACCGACTTCGCCGCGGGTGATCGGGTGACCTACACCGGCAGTCCGCTCGGTGCCTACAGCACCGAGCGGGTGATGCCGGCCGAACATCTGATCCGCATTCCGGACGAGATCTCCTTCGAGACCGCTGCCGCGATGACCATGCGCGGGCTGACCACGGCGTACTTGCTGCGTCGCATCCACCCGCTGCGCCCGGGCGATACGGTGCTGTTGCACGCCGCCGCCGGCGGGGTGGGGCTGATCTTCACCCAGTGGGCGAAACTGCTGGGTATCACCGTGATCGGCACCGTCTCCACCGAGCGGAAGGCCGAGATCGCCCGGGCGCACGGCTGCGACCACGTGATCGTCTACACCCGGGAGAACGTCGCCGATCGGGTTCGCGAGCTCACCGGCGGGACCGGAGTCCGGGTGGTCTACGACAGCATCGGCAAGACCACCTTCGAATCGTCACTCGACTCGCTGGCGCGGCGCGGACTGCTCGTCTGTTTCGGCACGGCGTCGGGACCGGTGCCGCCGATCAATGCCATGCAGCTGGCGATCAAGGGCTCGGTCTTCGTCACCCGGCCGGCACTGGCCGACTACATCGCCGATCCGGATGAGCGGGCCGAACTCGCCGAAGAGTTGTTCTCGCACGTGGCCGCCGGCCGCATCCGGATCGACGTCAATCAGCGCTACGAACTCGCGGACGCGATCACCGCGCATCGCGATCTGGAGCAGGGAACGAGCATCGGCTCATCGGTATTCACCGTGGATCGGGAAGGACTGTCATGACAAGCGTTGCCCCCATGGATATTTCGACACGATCCGGAATCTTCGGCGTGCGGCCGCTGACCTGCACCATCGGCGCGGAACTGTTCGATCTGGATCTCGCCGAGGTCGCCCGCGACGACACCCTGTTCGCCGCGCTGAAGGAACTACTGCTCGAGTACAAGGTGCTGTTCTTCCGGGATCAGAACATCACCCGCGCCGAACATGTCGCGCTGGCACAGCGTTTCGGGCCGCTGGAGGACCACCCGGTGCTCGGCAGTGATCCCGACCATCCGGGGCTGGTGCGGATCTACAAGGATCTCGACAGCGCGCCGGAGCATTACGAGAACGCCTTCCACTGCGATGCGACCTGGCGTGCGGCGCCGCCCATGGGATGTGTGCTGCGCTGTGTCGAGACTCCGGCCGTCGGCGGTGACACCATCTGGGTGAATATGGCTGAGGCGTACCGGCGGTTGCCCGAATCGGTGCGATCGCGGATCGCCGGACTGCGGGCCCGGCATTCCATCGAGGCGAGCTTCGGCGCGATGCGGCCCGCCGAGGAACGCCTGCGGCTGCACGAGCAGTTCCCGGACGCGGAACATCCGGTGGTGCGCACCCATCCCGAAACCGGTGAGAAGGTGCTGTTCGTCAACGCCTTCACCACGCATTTCGTCAACTACCACACTCCGGAGAATGTGCGGTTCGGGATCGACTACGCGCCCGGCGCCTCCGAATTGCTCAACTACCTCGTCCGGCAGGCGAGCGTTCCCGAATATCAGGTGCGCTGGCGGTGGAGCGAGAACAGTTTCGCCATCTGGGACAACCGGTGCACCCAGCACTACGCGGTGCAGGACTATTTCCCCGACGTCCGCAAGATGGAGCGCGCCGGGATCATCGGCGACAAGCCTTTCTGAAAGTCGTTCCGTAACAATTCATTCCGATCGGAGTACAGCCATGTTCTTTCACGATGACGCCTTGTTTCCCGAGAACCAGGACAAGCTGGTGATCACCAGCGCGCCGTACGGCCCGGAGTGGGAGCCCGACGATTTCCGCGACGATCTGCCGCTGACCATGGAGGAGCATATCCAGCAAGCGGTCGACTGCTACGAGGCCGGCGCCACCGTGCTGCACATTCACGTGCGTGAACTCGACGGTAAAGGTTCCAAGCGGCTGTCGAAGTTCAACGAGTTGCTCGCCGGGCTTCGCGAGGCCGTCCCGGAGATGATCCTGCAGGTCGGAGGGTCGATTTCGTTCGCGCCCGAGGGTGAGGGCGCCGATGCCAAGTGGCTTTCCGACGACACCCGCCACATGCTGGCCGAACTCGATCCCAAGCCGGATCAGGTGACGATCGCGATCAACACCAGCCAGATGAACATCATGGAGTTGATGACCGCCGACGATATCGCCGGCACCTCGATGGAGCGGCCGGAACTGGCCGATGCCTACCGGGAGATGACGGTGCCGGCCGGACCCACCTGGGTCGCCGAGCATCTGCGCCGCCTGCAGGCCGCCGGGATCCAGCCGCACTTCCAGCTGTCGAGCATCCCGCAACTCGAAACGGTCGAACGGCTGATCCGCCGCGGCGTGTACACCGGTCCGCTGAATCTGACCTGGGTCGGTATCGGTGGCGGGTTCGATGGACCGAACCCCTACAACATCATGAATTTCATCCAGCGCGTACCGGATGGCGCGTGCCTGACCCTCGAGACCCTGATGCGCTCGGTACTGCCGGTCAACGCGATGGCGATCGCCATGGGCCTGCACACCCGCTGCGGTAACGAGGACACGATCTGGGGTCGCAAGGGGCAGAAGATGACCTCGGTCCAGCAGATTCAGCAGCTGGTCCGGATCGCCGGAGAGCTGGGCCGCGAGGTCGCCACCGGTAAGGAGGCCCGCGACATCTACAAGATCGGCACCACCTACGCCGATGCCGACGAAACGCTGGCCAAGGTCGGATTCGCACCGAATCGCACGCCCGGTCAGGTCGGATTCACCCACCACGCCTGAGCGCGGCCGCGGGGCCGGCCCGGGCGCACGTACTCCGGCGGGCGGTACACCGTCGCCGCCCGCCGGTTTCGCCGTGCCCAGCCGAGTCCGGGCGCCGTCGCGGTGGCGAGTTCGCCACCTCACAGAAGGAGTTGTCGCACCGTGCAATCCGCTATCGACCCGACCGTGGTGATCGTGCCCGGTCTGCGCGATCACGTACCCGAGCACTGGCAGACCAGGCTCGCCGCAGAACTGGATCGGGTGCACATCGTGCCGCCGCTCGAACACGACAAGCTGAGCCTGACGGCCCGGGTGGACGCGCTCGACCGCGTGCTGTCCGAGGCGGCGGGCCCGGTCGTCCTGGTCGCCCACAGCGCGGGGGTGATGATCGCCGTGCACTGGGCGCAGCGGCCGACCCGGGACATCCACGGTGCGCTGCTGGCCACACCCGCCGATGTCGAAACCCCTTTCCCGTCCGGATATCCCACCGCCGAGGAGCTGGATCGCCACGGCTGGAATCCGATTCCGCGCCGCCGGCTGCCCTTCCCGAGCATCGTGGCCGCGAGCACCACCGATCCGCTGGCGTCCTGGCGACGGGTGGCCGGTATGGCCGAGGCCTGGGGGAGCCGGCTGGTCGACCTGGGTGATGTCGGACATCTCAATCCCGCCTCCGGATTCGGCCGGTGGGATCGGGCGCGCGAATTGCTCTCCGAGACCGTCGATCTGGGCCGTCCGTCCGGTTTCCGGGAGGGCGCCCGATGACCGAGGTGATGACGTCCGCCGCGGCCGCGGTCGCCGATCTGGAATCCGGATCGTCGGTGGCCGTCGGAGGATTCGGACTGTGCGGCATCCCGGCCACCTTGATCGAGGCGGTCGCCGCGGCCGGTCCGGACGAGCTCGAGATCGTGTCCAACAACTGCGGCACCACCGCGCACGGACTGGGAATCCTGTTGGCCGACAAACGGATCCGCCGAGTGACCGCCTCCTACGTCGGGGAGAACACGGAGTTCGCGCGACAGTACCTGTCGGGCGAACTCGAGGTCGAGCTCACTCCGCAGGGGACACTGGCCGAACGGCTGCGCGCCGGGGGAGCGGGCATCGCCGCCTTCTACACGCCCGCCGGGGTAGGAACGCTGATCGCCGAGGGTGGTATGCCCTGGCGCTACGGACCGAACGGGACCGTGGCCGTCGCCTCGCCACCGAAACCGGTGGCGACCTTCAGCGGACCGGCGGGCCCGAAACGGTATGTGCTCGAGGAGGCGATCACCACCGACTACGCGCTGGTCCACGCCCTGATCGGTGATACCGCCGGAAATCTGATCTTCAACAAGTCGGCGCGCAATTTCAATCCGCTGGTCGCCGCCGCCGGACGCGTCTGCATCGCCGAGGTCGAAACGATCGTGCCCGCAGGCGATCTGGATCCCGATGCGGTGCACCTTCCCGGCATATTCGTCGATCGCATCGTGGTCACCGGCCCCGCGCGGGGCCTGATCGAGAAGCGGACCGTGCGAGCGGAGGAATCGAAATGACCGATGTCACGACGCGTGCCGGCTGGGATCGGCCCGCGATGGCGGCGCGGGCGGCACGGGAACTGCGCTCGGGTGAGTACGTCAATCTCGGAATCGGCCTGCCCACGTTGATCCCCGACCACCTGCCCGCCGATATCCACGTCACCCTGCATTCGGAGAACGGCATCCTCGGCACCGGCCCCTATCCGGCCGACCCCGAGGTCGACGCCGATCTGATCAACGCCGGCAAGGAGACCGTGACCGTCCGTCCGGGCGCGACCTATTTCGACTCCGCGACCAGCTTCGGGATGATCCGTGGCGGCCATATCGATACCGCGGTCCTCGGCGGCATGCAGGTCTCGGCGACCGGTGACCTGGCGAACTGGATGGTGCCCGGGCATATGGTCAAGGGGATGGGCGGGGCCATGGACCTCGTTCACGGCGCGCGCCGGGTGATCGTGCTGATGGAGCACACCGACCGGTCCGGGGCACCGAAGATTCTGCGCCACTGCACATTACCGCTCACCGGTGCGGGAGTGGTGCAGCGAATCATCACCGACCTGTGTGTCCTCGACGTCACCGCGGACGGCTTGGCGCTGCGTGAATGCGCACCGGGCGTCACCGAGGCCGACGTGCTGGCGGCGACCGGCGCACCCGTGCTCACCGACACCCGAGGACGATGACCGTGCTCAATCTCGCGATGCTGCTGGAGGATTCCGCGCGCCGGCACCCGGATGCCGACGCCGTACGCATGGGGACGGATCGGACCACCTATGCCGAGCTGAACGCCCGCGCCGATCGCGTAGCGAATCTCCTGGTCGCCTGGGGGGTGGAGCCGGGCGAGGCGGTGGCGCTGACCTGTCCGAACCTGTCCGACTTCCCCGCTGTCTACTACGGAATCCTGAAGGCGGGCGCGGTCGTCGTCCCGCTCAACATTCTGCTCAAGCCCGCCGAGATCGCCTACCACCTCGGCGATTCCGGCGCCCGGATCTACCTCTGCTTCGAAGGCACCCCCGAATTGCCCACGGGCGCCTACGGAACGGAAGCCTTCGACCGGACGCCGGGGTGCCGGGAAATGTTCGTGATCACCGCGGATCCGGCCGCGCCGTCACCGTATCCAGGCGTGGAGACACTGGATCGGGCGCTGGCGTCCCAGCCGTCCACCTTCGAGACGGTGCCCCGGCAGCCGGATGACACCGCGGTGGTTCTCTACACCAGCGGGACGACGGGAAAGCCCAAGGGTGCCGAGCTCACGCACGCGAATATGGTGTTGAACGCGCTCACCGCCAACCGGCTGTTCGACAGCGGATCGGGGCGGCCCGACACTCATCTGGTGGCCCTGCCGCTGTTCCATTCGTTCGGACAGACCATCAATATGAACGCGGGCCTGTCCACCGGCGCGACGCTGGTGATGCTGCCGCGGTTCGACGCCGCGACCGCGCTCGAGCTGATGGCGGAGGAACGGATCACGTTCTTCGCCGGCGTACCCACCATGTATTGGGGTCTGCTGCACGCGATCGGCGACGGTGTCGACACCGATGTCATGGCGGCCACCCTGCGTCGTGCCGTATCCGGCGGCGCGGCGCTGCCGGTGGAGATCCTCTCGCGTTTCGAACGGCGCTTCGGTGTGCGGATTCTCGAGGGGTACGGCATGTCGGAGACGTCGCCACTGGCGATTTTCGCTGATCCGCACCGGGATTCGCGGCCCGGATCCATCGGCGTGCCGGTCTGGGGGATCGAGGCGCGGCTCATCGATGGGCAGTGGAATACGGTCGCCGGTTCGGGTGTCGTCGGCGAGCTCGCGATTCGCGGCCACAACGTGATGAAGGGGTATCTGAACCGGCCGGAGGCGAATCGGGAGACCCTCCGGGACGGATGGTTACGCACCGGGGATCTCGCCGAGCGCGATGCCGACGGTTTCTACTACATCGTCGACCGGGCCAAGGACATGATCGTGCGCGGCGGATTCAACGTCTATCCGCGTGAGATCGAGGAAACCCTGCTGACCTTCCCCGGCGTCTCGCTCTGCGCCGTGATCGGCGTTCCCGATGAGCATTACGGGAGGAGATCATGGCATTCGTCGTCCCCGAACCGAATTCGTCTCCCGATCCCGGTGAGATGATCGCCTGGTGCCGAGAACGGCTGGCCGCCTACAAGTATCCGCGACGCGTCGAACTCGCCGAGACCTTGCCCATGACCGCGAGCGGCAAGATCCTCAAACGCGAATTGCGGGCCGGCGATACATCCGGCCGGAGCGCAACGTCCACGGCACCCCGCTGAACCCGGCGCCGGATCGCCCGCTCTCGCTACTGCACCGGACCTACCGTTCAGTTGAATTGATCTGTCCACCACTATCTTTCGACGCAGCCCGACGCCATTGGCTCGGGCTGCAGTCGTGATGCCCGCGAAACCAGCGGGTGAAGCTGGCCGGGCTGGAGAAGCCGAGCATCTCCGCGATCTCGGTGAGTGAACGCGCCTGATTGCCCACCACCCGGCGCGCGAGATCGATGCGGGTGGAGTCGAGGATCTCCGAATAGGTGTATCCCTCGTCCGCCAGGCGGCGGTGCACCGTGCGGCGATCCACGCCCAGGCTGCGGGCCACCTGATCGGCCGAGCACCGCCCGGTCGGCAGCAGCAGTTCGACGAGTTCCTGCACCCGATCGCGCACCGCCGTGTCGTGTCCGGTGTCCACGGAATCGAGGAACTGCTGGGTATAGGGCCGCAGCAGCGGATCCGACATCGGATTCGAGGTGTCGAGATCTGTTGTGTAGAGCGTCATTCCGGTGAACTCGTGATCGAACGTCAGATGGGGTCCGAACAACCGCAGATGGGTCGTGCGGTCCCGGGGCGCGCAATGGGTGAAGGTGGTTTCGACCGGGTGCCATTGCGCGCCGAGGAATCCGCGCAGAATCCCCTGCATCGCACCCATCGCCAGCTCGGTGGCCTGCCGGGTACTGCGGCGTTCGCCGAGATCCAGGCGCAGCCGGACATGGCCGATGCCGTTGCGCTCGCTGAGCCGGATGTGCAGGGATTCGTTGTAGGTGTGCTGATGGCGAACCATCAGCTCGAGCGCGCTGCGGACATCGGGCTCCTCGCGGATGACCAGGCTCAACGGTCCCAGGTTGGACAGGCGCCGTCGTTCGGCCAGCAGCAGTCCGAAATCCTCCCGCCCCGATTCGGCGGCGGAACGCTCCAGGAGTTCGGTGACGGCGGAGGCGGGAACCCACCGATCCTGCAGGCTCAGACTGGTGGGATCGAGTCCGGCCTCGCGTACCAGGCGAGCCGGATCCAGCCCGAGAGACTGCCCGAGATCGACGTAGTCGTTCAATGCCGCGTACCGCGCCAAGGGCTTCATCAGCACCCCTCGATGTCCCAGATTGTTCGGATCTGTGTCCCTCAGAGTAAAGCATGAGAGATATTTCGGCCTTACTGTTGTCTCCATCACATCGAGGTAGGGGTTCGATCCGCCACCTCACCACAGGTCCGCGAGCGGCCCGGCGCATTCGCCGGCGCTCGTACCTTTCACAGCTCCGGCGAGCGGGTGCGCCGCCCGCCGGGTTCGTAGGAGCACCCATGCAGTTGAACACCACCCCCGAGGTCCCGGTGGCCGACGGTTCGACCGGTTCCGCGCCGACGCCGGACCGTGCGCGGCGGTATCCCTGGCTGGTCTTCGCCCTCGCCTTCGGACTGTTGCTCGCCGACTACATGTCCCGGCAGGTACTCGGCGCGGTCTTTCCGCTGCTGAAAACCGAATGGGGTCTGACGGACTCACAACTCGGATCGCTCAACAGCGTGGTAGCGCTGATGGTCGGATTGCTGACCTTCCCGCTGTCACTGCTCGCCGATCGGTGGGGCAGGGTCAAGAGCCTGGTGCTGATGGCCACCCTGTGGAGTATCGCCACCCTGCTCTGTGCGCTCGCCTCCGACTACCACCAGATGCTGGGCGCTCGGTTCCTGGTGGGAGTCGGGGAGGCGGCCTACGGCAGCGTCGGTATCGCGGTGGTCCTGAGTGTCTTCGCGCCCCGGATACACGCCGCCCTGAGCGGGGCGTTCATGGCGGGTGGTTCATTCGGTTCGGTACTGGGTGTCGCCGCCGGTGGCGCGATCGCGGTCCACCTCGGCTGGCGTTGGTCCTTCGTCACGATGGCGGTGGCCGGCTTGATTCTGGCCGCGCTGTTCCGGGTGCTGGTGAGCGAGGCGAAACTGGCTCGGCACGCCGACTCCGAAAGCGCGGAGCCAGTGGAGCGCGACGGGTTTCGAGCTCCGGTCTCCTCGCTGTTCACCAATCCGGCGGTGCTGTGCGCCTACCTCGGTGGTGGCGTGCAGTTGTTCGCGGCCGCGGTCCTGCTGGCGTGGACGCCGAGTTTCTTCAATCGGGTCTACGGTCTGGCGGCCGACACCGCGGCCGTCGCGGCGGCGGGTGTCGTCCTGCTGGTCGGCGCGGGAATGGTGTGCTGCGGCATCATCACCGACCGGATCGGCCGTCGTGACCTGTCCCGCAAATGGCTGACCGCGATCGCGTTCTGCTCGATCTCGCTGGTCTGCCTGACCGTCGGATTCAGTATCGAACACGGTGCGGCACAACTGATTCTGATCGGCATCGGCGCATGGTTCTCGGGCGGATCGTCGGGACCGACCGCCGCGATGGTCGCCACGCTCACCCATTCGTCGGTGCGCGCCTCCGCGATGGGCACGCTGACCCTGTCCAACAGTCTGCTCGGAATGGCATTGGGCCCGTTCGTCGTCGGCCTGCTCGCCGATCGATACGACCTGACCACCGCGCTGCGGCTGGCCCCCCTGGCCTATCTCGTCGCGATCGCCGCGCTCGCGGCGGGCAAGTACCTGTACCCGGCCGGCCTGCGCAAACTCGCCGCTGTTCACCACCAACGATGAGGAATTCGATGAAGTTGACGAAATCTGCCCTGACCACTGCGCTCGCGGTGGCGGCCGCCGCCGTCACCACCGGCACGGCGCAGGCGCGGCCCACCGCCGACGCCGTGCACTACGAGATCGGGCGACGGGCGGACTCGGCGGTCGTGACCACCTCCGACGGCAAGCTGAAAGTCGTCGCCGACCAATTGATTCTCACCGATCGCGCCGATCGGCCGGTGGCCGCCGTACCGCTGACCTTCGATATCGACGACACCGCCTACCCGATCGACGCGCGTATCGACGGTGATACCGCTGTACTCACACCGGATCGTGGCAATGGGCGGCCGACCCGGGCCCCGGCCCGCGGCGACATCGTCTCCGCCGGGCAGGCCGTGGAATCGTTCACACCGCGCGATTCGCAAGCGCTGGGCGCGTTCGGCCAGCGCATCGCCATCGCCGCAGGCGTCAGCGCGGTGCTCGGCGCGGTCATCGGTGGGGGAATCGGGTGTCTGGTCGGTGGGGCGGTCGGTGCGGCGATCTCCAGCCCGGTGATCGTCCTGCTGGCCCCGTTCGTCGGCGCGACCGTCGCCGGCTGTGTGCTGGGCGCCGCCACCCTCGGTGCTGTGGGATCGATGGCGGGACTCATCCTGGCCGGCGGCCCCATCACCGTGTTCTCGGCCATCCAGTACTTCTCCACGATTCTGGCCCCGTGCCCGCCGGAACTCCCGTACTGCAAGGATCCGGCGCAGCCCGCGCCCGTCAAATAGTTGTCCGGCAACGCCTTTCGTGCCGAATTCTCCTCAGGAGGTGTCGTGTTCGATTCGTCCCCGCCGGTGCCCACACCGGTCGTCGACCGCATGCGGGCCGGCGGAAACTGGAATCCACTCTGGAATCAGCTCTACGCCTGGGATCCGGAATGGACCGAACGATTCATGGCCATGCATGCCACACCCATCGCGAGAGATGTCTTCCCACCGGAATTCGTCGAACTGCTGAGCATCGCCATCGACGCGGCGTGCACCCACATGTACTCACCGGGGGTGCGTCGCCACATCCGAGCCGCCCTCGAACTGGGCGTGGCTCCCGAACAGATCGTGACCGTGCTCGAGATGGTCAGTGTGCTCGGCATTCACGCCTGCAATGTGGGCATCCCGATTCTCGCCGAAGAACTCGAGGCCCGTGGCCGGTCGGATCACTCGGGCGACGGCGGCCCCGCTCTCGACGGGAATTCCACACGCTGACGCCCGGCCGGTGCCGGGCGGTCGTCCCCGGGCTGCGCTCACGCCCGGGGACGATCGCATAGCGGCCGAGGCGCTCGATCGGGCGCGATCAGGTCGCGCGCGATCCGCGTCGCGGTTCACCCGCAGGGGATGAGTTCGAACACCGGTGTCTCGGGCGAGACTGATCCCATGAACGGCCTTGTCGTGGTGCTGGTGGGTGCGTTGTTGTGTTTCTACGGGATCCGATCGGTGCACTTGGGCGTGGTGGCGATCGGGTTCGGTATCGGGTGGTTGATCGCCGATTTGTTCGATCCGTCGTTCTGGACGTTGTTGCTGTTCGGGTTGATCGGCGCGGTGACAACCTGGGTGGTGGTATCGCTGGTGTTCACCTTCGCGGCGTATGCGATCGGTGGTCTGACCGGCGCGATGGTGGGCGCGAAGCTGGCCACGGTATTCCAGCCCGGTGACAAGAACTGGGCGATGAGCATGATCGTGATCCTGGCGGTGTGTGTGGCGGGGGCGTTTCTTGCCGAACGGTTCCGGGCGCGGGCGTTGTTGTGGCTGACCTCGATCGGTGGCGCGAGCATGGTGCTGAGTGGCCTGGGCCGCACGAGTGATCAGCTGTCGTTCCTGCGTGAACCCGACTCGGGGTGGCAGCAGTTCCTGGCCACCGCGGCGTGGGTGGCGCTGTCGGCCGCGGGCTGGATCGTGCAGCGGCACCTGTTCGCCGAGAAGCTCGGTATCCGCCATCTCGCGGTCGATGACGGTGCGAAGGACGCGGGAAAGTAGCACTCCTTTTCCCGTAGCGGCCGCTTGTGTAGTTATCACATCCATTCTCGCATTGCGTTCGAAAGCGAAATATCTGTTCGCGGCGGTCGCCCAGCGGCGGGCTTTCGCTGCTGCTCCGGCCGGAGTCAATGCGGCTGAACAGGTAATACCGGTACCGGTATCGTTTCGCGCCGCGCGCGGGGTTGCCGTTTCGTGACCTAATCCGCAAATTGGGTGGTAACTGAAGGGGGCGATGAAACTCGGGCGCCGGCGCCGGATGATCGGCGTTGTCCGGCCGCGGTTGCGGTGGGGGTGATCTGTACCGCCGCGACGGCTCGGAGCTATCGCAGGCGATGCAACGCTTTTCCTTCGGCGCTGGTCCGGACCGGCGTGATCTCGTTCGACCGGTAACCGGAACCCTACTTCCAGATTTGCTCACCGGAGAGTGACGGGCGTACGACAGCCGTGCGGGTACAGACCATACGGTCGGGACGGTATTGGAGTTCCGGTTGCCGGTCGCGCTCGGGTTCGCGCCGCAATCTTCTGGCGACCATCGCTTTTTGGAGCGCGGCACTGCCGGAATTGTGCTATATACAGGTAGGAATTAAATCCTCCTAAATTTGCGGTTGCGGATGAATCGATGGTCTGCAACCGGTAAGAAGCCGATGCAGGGTCGGGGCGCATCGGATCGTCGATGTTTCAGTAGGCGAGTGTTTCCGCACATCTGAAAGGGGAATCGGTTGTACACATCGGAGACCGCGACCAAATATGTCGTGACAGAGCTGGAATCGACCGGCGCCGCCCGGCGCGAGGATTTCGACGTCTCGGCGATAGTTGCGATCCTGCATCGGATCGTCAACAGCTGGGATTTCGATCTTCTGGACCGCCGTGTCTTCTGGGGCGTGGCGGCCAGTCGGCTGCGGTTGTAGTCGAACGGTTCCGCTGCCGATCGGGCGGTCGGCCGATCGGGCGGATTTTCTCCGAGTCGCGCACTGCTACGGTCGCGGGCCGCGGAGTCGCGTATCGGCGTCTGCCGCGCACCGGGGCGCCAGCGCTCTGTGCGGCGCTGTCCGGCTGCGATGCCGTGTCACCGACGCCGCGCAGTGGTTCACCCCCGGGTGGAGGCCATCGGCATCGAAGGGCCCGGGCGTGATCGGTCGATAGGCTGACGCGGGACCTGCGAAAGGAGCGTTCATGAGCGCCGCTACCGCCGACCGGTTGGCCGATATCGCGTTTCCGCTGACACCCTGTGCCGATGAGAGCCGGGCGTTCCATGAGCATTGGCCGGTCCGGCTCGGTGATACCGATGGCGCCGAGCGGCTGCGGCTCGATGCGGTGGCCCGGTATCTGCAGGACATCGGCTACGACCATCTGCAGGTGGTCGACGAGGGGGATCTGCATCCGGGGTGGATCGTGCGGCGCACGGTCATGGATGTCCTGCGGCCCATCGAGTTCGGGGATCGGGTGCATCTACGGCGCTGGCCGTCGGCGCTGTCGAATCGGTGGTGCAACATGCGCATTCAGGTGCGCAGCGAGAACGGTGGCCTGATCGAGACCGAGATGTTCCTGATTCATGTGGATATCGAGGCCGGGCGTCCGGCGCGGATGAGCGACCGTTTCATGGCGCCCATGCTCGCGGCGACCACCCAGCATCGATTGCAGTGGCGGCCCGCGCTGCGCGCGCGGGCCGGCACCGGCGCCGAGCCGCGGCCGTTCCCGCTGCGGGTGACCGATGTCGACCGCTATGGACATGTCAACAACGCGGTGCACTGGGGTGCGGTGGAGGAGGCGCTCGCCCGCTTTCCCGATGCCACGGCAGCGCCCTATCGGGTGATCCTCGAGCATGCCGGGCCGGTGATGGCCGGCGATGAGGTGCTGATCCGCGCGTGGCCGGACGAGGACGGGTTGCGAGTACAGCTGGAGGTCGACGGCAGCGCCCGGACTCTGGCGCGGATCGAACCGCTCGCCGCCGGGTAGCTTCCGGGCCTTCGGTTTCGATGGGGGGTGTCCGGCGTTTGCCGCCGCCGGACACCCCACCTCGTTTCAGCGGGGTGCGTTGGCCGGATCGGCCAGGGTCGGGGTGCGCCCCTGCTTGTGTGCCTGCTTGGCATCGTCGAAGAACTCGCGGGTGAACAACGCCGAGAGGATCGCGATGCCGCCGCGGTGGATGCGGAATTCACTCTTGGCGCTGGTGCCGGTCAGCCGGATGACGCGGCCGGCGGCGTCGCGCGGCTCGGCGAAGTCCTTCACCCGCCCGCGCCCGTTCCATTCCAGTTCGCTCCGGTCGATGACGGCGTCGTCGGGAACCAGCAGCTTGACCATGGCGTGGTCCAGCGTGGCATGAACCTCGATCGGGCCCTCGCCCTCGATCCACGGCGAGCGCAGATCGATGACGACGCCGGCGTAGCGGGCTTTGATCTCGAAATCGGTGGCGTGGGTCCAGTCGCCGAGGCGTTTGGTGCTCTCGTGGTCGGCGTGGATGCGGACGGTGTCGGTCTTGGTGGTCATCGGTTCGGGTCCTTTCGGATCTCAGTGGTCGAGTTCGCCTGCTCCTCAATAGTGGCATACAAACTAGTGTCTAAGCAACTAGTATTTGAGAATCTAGTTGTACCGCACCTAGTAGGATGGGTGACATGACCACATCGGACCGGTTCAAGCGATCCCCGCTCGCCATGGCGGTGCTCGGCATCCTGCACCTGGAGCCGATGCACCCCTACGCGATCCAGCGCCGGATCAAGGAGTGGGGTAAGGACAAGGTCGTCAACGTGGGTCAGCGTGCCCAGCTGTACAAGACGATCGCGCGGCTGCAGGACGCCGGGCTGGTCGCGGTGCGTGCGACGGGCCGTGATCAGCAGTACCCGGAACGTACCGTCTACGAGATCACGGAGTCGGGCCGCGCCGCCTGCCTCGCCTGGATCACCGACATGGTCTCCACTCCCCGCAACGAGTTCCCGGAATTCCCCGCGGCGCTGTCCTTCCTGATGCTGCTCGGTCCCGAGGGCGCCCGGGCCGAACTCGAACGTCGTGTGAATACGCTGCGCGCCGACCTGTCCGAGCTCGAGGCGGGCATATCGCAGGCCGCGCGGTTCGGGCTCCCGCGCGTCACGATGCTCGAAGACGAATATCGGCGCGCGGTCACCGAGGCGGAAATCCGTTGGCTCGACGGCGTCGTCGCCGACCTCGCCGCCGGATCCCTCGGCTGGTCGTGGGAATCCTTGGCTCGGTTCCGGAATCAGGCGGTCGCATCGGACGGATAGGCGTATCGCGGTCGCCGATCACCGCCGATCGCGGTCTCCGATGGCGAAAGGCGCACGGCGGCAGTCGTTTCGGCGCACCAGCTGTCAGGCGAGCAGGACGTGCTGGCGGACGTCGATATAACCGTCGCGGAACAGGTCGGCGCAGCCGGTGAGATAACGCTGGTAGCGGTCGTAGACGGCTTCCGAGGTGAGGGCGATCGCCTCGGCGCGGTGTTCGCGCAATGCCCGCGCCCACAGGTCGAGGGTGTGGGCGTAGTGCGGCTGCAGAGACTGGACGTCCTGAGTTCGGAAACCCGCGCGTGCGGCGTACTCGGAGACCCATTGCGGCTGGGGTAGCTGACCGCCCGGGAATATCTCGTCGATCAGGAATTTGCAGAAGGCCAGATATTCGTGGGTCACCGGAATGTCCAGCTCGCGGAGTTGGTGACGGTGGAATCCGATGATGGTGTGCAGCATCATCCGGCCGTCCGGCGGAAGGAGCCGGTGGCAGCGGTCGAAGAAGGCGTCGTAGCGTTCACGCCGGAAGTGCTCGAAGGCGCCGATCGAGACGATCCGGTCCACCGGCTGATCGAACTCCTCCCAGCCACACAGCCGCACCTCACCGGCGGGCCGGGGGAGGGTGGTCAGTAGTTCGCGCACGTGCTCGAACTGATTTCGGCTCAGTGTCAGGCCGATCACGCGCACATCGTATTTCTCGATCGCGCGCATCATGGTCGAACCCCATCCGCAGCCGATATCGAGCAGCGTCATCCCCGGGTGCAGATCGCATTTTCCGAGCGACAGATCGATCTTGGCGAGCTGAGCCTGTTCCAGGGTGAGATCCGGTTCCCGGAAGTAGGCGCAACTGTAGGTGCGGCTGGGGTCGAGAAACAGTGCGAAGAATTCGTCGGACAGGTCGTAGTGCGCCTGGACGTCGGCGTAAAACGGTGACAGATCGGTCATGGCGACCTCTCATCGGATCGAAGCTTCGGGTTGCTCTGTGGTGAGAACGAGGTAGTCGGCCGAAGGGTTCGATGCCCGGGAACTACCCGGCTTCGCGGGCGGTGGCGAGAATCGAGGCGATGGCGGGGTCGGTGCCGGCGATGTCGTCGAGCGCGGCGGTCAGGGTGTCGTCGTAGGTGCCGCGGGCCTCGCGATAGCGAGTGCGGCCGGCGTCGGTGAGGACGGTGTACACGCCGCGTTTGTCGTCGGGACAGGCGTCGCGGTAGGTGAAATCGGCGGCATTGAGCCGGCCGACCAGCCGGGTCACCGAGCTCTGGTTGAGTCCGAGCTTGTCGGACAGTTCCTGCATGCGCAGTTCGCTGTCGTCGGCCTGGTCGAGAAAGCCCAGGGCCCGATATTCCGACAGGCCGAGACCGTGGCGGCGTTGCAACGTGGTCGCGAGCCGGTTCTCGACATGAGCGTGCAGGATCAGCAGCCGATTCCACATCCGTGCGTCGGCACCGGTTTCCGCCTGTGATGACATCGTCGACTCCTGGGCCTACCCGGGGACCGGCCGGGGTGGCCGGCACCTGCTTGACATCAGTTTACTTGTACATGCATGATCTTCTTCGTCGACATAAACTTGCACATACATACAATTAATCCGAGGAGATTCCCATGGCCTGGGTCTACCTGCTCATCGCGTCCGTCTTCGAGATCGTGTTCGCCCTGGCGACCAACGCCACCCACGGATTCACCGTGCTGGGGCCGTCGCTACTGACGGCCGCCGCTGCCGGTGGCGGGATCTTCTTCCTGTCCCTCGCGTTGAAGTCGCTGGATGTCGGGGTCGGCTACACCGTGTGGACCGGGATCGGTTCGGTCGGGACGGTGATCTTCGGGTCGGTGGTGTTCGACGAGGCGATCACCCCGGCGAAGGTGCTGGCCTTCGTGCTGATCATCGGCGGGGTGCTGGGGTTGAAGATCGCCGACAAGCTCACCACCGTGACCGCCGCCGCCGACATCGTCGTCCGGCCGGCCTGAACCTTGCCCGCTGTTCGTTCCGCTGAATCATCCACTGTCTCACTATTTTTCGGGGAGTCCCGTCATGTCCTGGATCTATCTGCTGATCGCCGCGGTATTCGAGGTCGCCTTCGCATTGGGCACCAACGCCACCAAGGGGTTCACCCGGTTGTGGCCGTCGGTGTTCACCCTGGTGGCCGCCGCGGCCGGCATCTTCACGCTGAGCTTGGCGCTACGCACCCTCGATGTCGGGGTCGGCTACACCATCTGGACCGGCATCGGGGCGATCGGCACCGTCGTACTCGGCGCACTCGTCTACAAGGAGAAGATCACCGCGCCGAAGATGCTCTCGTTCGCCGCCATCATCGCGGGTGTGCTGGTGCTGCGCCTGGCCGCCGGAGCCTGACCCCCTCGGCTGTGGCGGGAATGGTCGGCGCCGTTGTCACGGTGTTGTCGGCGAACCGAATTCGGCGAGCACCGTGCCGTGTCGGATGACGCCGGAAAGGCCGGGCAGTTCGACCGGCGCCGACCAGGTCCGGAACCCGTCGTAGCTGTCGCTGTAGAGGTAGCGGCCCTCGGTGTAGGCGTCGAGATAGATGCGATGCCCGCCGTCGGGCAGCACCACCACCGACGGTCCTTCGCGCGGGCCGCCCCAGCCGGCCCAATCTCCCTCGGCCACAAAGCTGTACGGGCCCAGCGGATTATCGGCCACCGCCAGCTCGATCAGCTTCGTATCCTCGTTCTTCACGAACGCGTACAGCCGCCCGTCCAGGCGGACCAGTTGGGTATCGATATAGCCCAGTGAACCCGGACCGCGCGGGCCCAGATTCAGCAGCGGTAGCGGCGGAGCCCAAGCGGACAGGTCGTGCCCCAGCGGCACCACCAGATGCGGGGTGAAGCCGTGCCCCCAGGTCAGCGAAACGAGGATGCCGACCCGGCCCGCCGCATCGGCATACCATTCCGGCGCCCACGCCCCTTCGAGACGGCCCGGTACCAGGATCGGCACCGGCGCCATCGCCGTCCAGGTGATCCGATCGCGACTTCGTGCCACACCGATCGAGGTCGCGTCGGGGGCCATCGTGTAGGTGAGGTAGTACCAGCCGTCGGTGTGCAGCAGCACGCTGGGATCGCGTACCAGCCCGTTCCGCGGCGTGTACGCACGCTCGGCCACCGGGGTGAACCGGGTGCCGTCGACCGACTCGTACACCGCCATGGTGGAGTCGCTGTGGGCGCGGAACGCGGTCATCGTGTACCGCGAGGGCACCCGCCGCGGATCGGTACCGACCCCCGGCAACGCCGATTGTGCCCCTGCCGTTCCCGCTGCCAGCAACGGCAGCCCGGCCAGCAATGCGAGTGCGGACCTGCGTCCCACGGTGATCGCCATGACCGGCGATTCTGCGGTCCGCGCGCGACGATGCGCCGCAGGCGCGCCGGAAACCGCCGGCCCGATCGACGACGCCTGTCCCGACCGCCCGGTCGAGCCGAGTCATCGGCCCCGACGACCCGCCGAAGCATCCGTTGGGCGTGGCGTGGCCGCGAAGCATCGGTGACGTAGTGGAATCGATGCACAACATGTGCGCAGCTCGGCCCGAACATGACGTGATCCTGCTCTACCCAACTGGCACCGAGGCCGCGGCCGCCCGGCCGGGCCCTCGGACAGACCGAGAGGGAGAACTCACTCGTGCGGAGAACTCTGGTGGCACCTGTCGCGGCCTTGCTGATAGCGAGTGGTACGGCAACGGCGAGTCCGGTCGAGGCGGACGAACCGATCGCGATGAACCCGCGCACGTCGTTCGCGATCGTGTCATTGGTTCCCGGAATCGATAGCGGCACAGCCAATTCGGATGAACCACGTCCTGCCCTGTCGATCATCAAGCTATATCTGGTCGACTATGTCCTGCGCTACGGCGATCGGTCCGCATCGGACCGGCAGCTGGCGCAGCGCGCGATCCAGCTCTCCGACAGCGATGCCGCGAGCGCGCTGGACAGCAAGTATCCGGGCGCCATCGATGCCACGGCCGCGGAGTTCGGATCGACTGCGACGCGGCGCGGTTCGTTCTGGGGCGACTCCTACACCAGTGCTAGCGACGTCGCCGGATTCCTCGTCGCCAAGGAGCTCAGCGATCCCGGCTCGCCCATGCTGGTCTGGATGGCCACCGCGAGCCCGATCGCCGCGGACGGAACCGCACAGAATTGGGGAACCGCGCGAATGCCGGCGGTGATCGGCAGCAAATGGGGTTGGTCGGACGATCCGGTCTCCCCGGTCTCCGCGGTCGCCTCGGCCTCGTTCGGCCCGGGCTTCGCGACCGCCGCGTTCACCAACGGTGACGCGGACGACGAGAACGCCGACCTCGCGGGATTCACACCATGACATCTGTCATGGTCGATCGATGACGAACGGGTCGGGTGCGCGCTCGCCGGTGCGCCTAGCGTCGGTCTGGACATCGGAACAGCCAGTTCAGGAGCGCACATGAGTACCACCGCATCCGCCCCCGGAATGGACCGCAAGGTCCTCGCCCGCCAGTTGCTCCGCGACGCCGGGGTGCCGATGGCCGCCTACTACGGGCTCCACGCCGCCGGAGCGAGCGATGTGGTCGCCCTCAGCGCCGGAACGGTGGTGTCGGGAGCGTTCGTGATCGCCGAGATCGTGCGCAAGCGCCGGCTCGATCCCTTCGCGGCGGTGATCCTGGCGAGCTTCGCGCTCGGGCTCGTCCTGACCTTCGTCTCCGGCGACGCGCGTTTCGTGGTCGCCAAGGACTCCTTCACCACCGCCTTGATCGGAGCTGCGTTCCTGCTCAGCGTGATCGTCGGCAAGCCGCTGATCTACGTGAGCGCGCAACGCGGCATGTCCGCGGACGCGGCGACGGCCTTCCAGGAGCGGTACCGCACTCGCCCGCAGATGCGGCGTGTGCTCAACCTGCTGAGCATCGTCTGGGGCGCCGGGCTGTGTCTCGAAGCCGCGCTGCGGCTGGTGCTGGTCTATCAGCTGCCCATCCCGACCATGGTGTGGCTGTCCACCGTGATGATGGTGGTCACCTTCGGTGTACTGATCGCGATCACGATCGCGGTGGTCCGGCGGGCCCGCGGTCAGAACGCGGCACAGCCCGCCACCGTCACCGTCTGATCCGCGGCTATCGCCTGTCTACTGTCCGGTCGAGGGGCGGCTGTCGGTGCGGTGCAGCACCCAGGTGCCACGGCCGGCGGCCTTGGCGCGGTACAGGCCGATATCGGCGTCGTTCAACAGTGTTTCGGCCTTCGCGCCGGCGACCGGGGTGACAACGGCGCCGATGCTGGCCGACAGCGACAGCAGATCGCCGCGACCGATCGGAATCGGGTTTCGCAGCGTGGCGAGCATGGTCTCGGCGGCCGTGTGGGCCGCTGTGTCGTCGCAGGGCGGCGCGAGCAGGGCGACGAACTCGTCGCCTCCGATGCGGGCCGGCGTGACCGACGGCGAGGTCAGGGTCGCGTCGAGTCTGCGGCCGACCTCGGCCAGGACGCTGTCTCCCGCGCGATGGCCGTAGCGGTCGTTGATCATCTTGAACTCGTCGAGATCGAGGAAGCACAAGCCGATGTGATCGTCGGGACGGGCGGCCGCGACGATGGCCTCCAACCGCTCGAGCAGGAAGAGGCGATTCGGCAGACCCGTCAACGGGTCGTGCCGGGCCTGCCACCACAGTTTCTGTTGCATGGCCCGCCGTTCGGTGATGTCCTCGCCCACCGCGAGCAGCCGCAAGCCACGTCCGCCCACACCGGGCACCACGGTCATCGTCCACGCGCCCCAGCAGACGGTGCCGTCGGGACGGCAGAAGCGCCCTTCGAAGCGCTCGGTGCCGTGTTTGCGCCGGTACAGATCGACGACGACCTGACGCAGCTTGTCGCGATCATCGGGATGCATCAGGTCCAGACCGGCCACTCCCTGCAGGTCTTCCGGGGTCATCCCGACCATCCGCGCCGTCGTAGGGTTGGCCTCCAGCGTGATCCCGTCGCTGTCGTAGAGCGCGATAGCCACCGCGGCGTTGTCGAAAAGCACGCGGAAGCGCTGGTCGGCAACTTCCTCACTGCGGATGTGGACCGCGAGCAACTCGGTACTGTAGCCGCGGGCCAGCTCGCCCAGGAGCGCCCCGAACCGCCGCGCGCGATCCGGCAGCTGGGAGCGCTCCAGCAAACCGGCCAGCACCGCCGCGGTCGGGGTCATCATGGCGGGAACCGTCAGGTTCGACCGGACCATCTCGACGCCCACGCGATATGCGGGTGACGGGTCGAACGACTCGGCGGACAGGGCGGCTTCCAGCTCGACGATCCATCTCGCGGTCGACCGGCGGATGTCGTGCGGCAGAGATGTCGGCACGTCACCGCAATCGACCAGGGCTGCCGACCAGTCCCGCGCCATGTCGGCAACCTCGCGAGTGTCCATCCGCGAGGACCTTCCTCCATTGCCGGACCCGGCGGTCCGGCACAGACGACCCTCCCCGTTCGCTCACAGTCAGCCTACGAGAGAACGGGCGCGCCCGGGCCGACACCGCCCACCCGGTACGAATCGGATCGGCAATACCGGGTCGGTGGCGGGGCACGCCGGGGCGCCGAGAGGGCGAGGGTTGCCGGGCCGAGCGCACGCCGACCGCGGGGCGGGCCGGTATCGGTATCGGTGTCGGTGCGGGGAGCGGGCGTGGGTACGGTGAACGGCGAGGAGGTGGCCGGCGGTGGATGGGCAGATGGCGCGGGCCAGGCAGGAACGGCGGCGCGTGATCGTGGCCGCCGCGGCGGGATTGTTCGCCGCCTGCGGTTACCGCGCAGCGAGTATGGATGAGATCGCGTGCCGGGCCGGGATCAGCAAACCGGTGCTGTACAAGTCGTTTTCGAGCAAGCTGGAGCTGTATCTGGTGGTCCTGCACGACGCGGTGCAGGTGCTGGAGGAGACGCTCACCGAGGCACTCGATCGCGCGCAGGGGATGCGTGCCATCGTGGCGGCGACGGTATCCGCGGTGTTCGACTTCGCCGATATCCATCCGCGCAGTGCCGCCCTGCTGGCCGGCGCCGCGGTCGTCGACGAACCGTCTGCGCAGCGCATGGCGCACCAGGCCGCGACGATCTGCACCGATACCGTCTCGCGAGCGCTCACGCCGTATGCCTTGCCCCAGGCCGAGTACGGCTGGCTGATCACGGCCGAATTGGTGGCGATCGCTCAGTCGTGCGCACGGGACTGGGCGGCCACCGGCAAGCCGCTGCCCAAGAACGAAGCCGTCGCGACGACCGCGAGCTTGTGCTGGTCCGGCCTCGCCGGAGTACAACTGGCACCGAACCGCATGGCTCCCGTCGGCGATGCCTTCCCGGCCTCCGACGCCAGGACATAGACGGCGTCGGTGATAGCGGCTCCCGCGGACGGCGTCAGCTCGACGGTTGCGGGATGGCGTACATGCGGCCGTGCAGAACACCGAACTCGACCCGGCAGGGGAATACCGGCAACTCGTCGATCGCCGTATGACGGCCGTGCGTGGCCAGCATGGTGATCGCCCAGTCCCGCAGTGGGGCGGGCAGCTGCCGGCGAGTGCCGTCGGCCAGCTCGAGGTACAGGTCGGCGACGCCGATGGGGTCGTGGATACCGATACCGGCCACATCCAGGACGACACCGGTGTCGGACGCGGACGCCACCACGGGCGGATCGAATGCGGGATCCATTCTGGCAACCTATCCGCGAATCCCGCGGGAACAGGACATTCACGACTTCGTGTCGGCGAAACGAGCGGTATCGGTTCCGGCACGGCCCGCGTGGGTCGGCGTCGTCGCCCACCCGGTGGGCCACCTGTGAGCGGGGCGGACAACGGGTCAGCGGATGTGTCAGGTGAGTGTCAGGTCGCTATCAGCCGGTCCCGTGAGAGTTGTCCGCATGAGCATCGCAGCGAAGAAGTTCCGCAAGACCTCGTCGGAGTGGTCCGGTTTCGTGCCGGTCGAGGACTCCGCCCTGGCCGTCACCGACACCGGTGGTTCCGGTATTCCGGTGATCTATCTCAACGGTCAGTTCGCCACTCGGGGGTATTGGCGGCGGGTCGTCGCCGCGCTCGGGTCCGACTATCGGCACATCACCTACGACGAGCGGGCGCGCGGTAAATCGAAGCGTTCAGCGGACTATTCCTTCGAGGCGGCCGTTCGGGACGTCGACGCCGTGCTCGCGGCCCGGGGCGTGGATCGGGCCCTGGTGGTGGGGTGGTCGTATGGTGCGGTCGTCGCGGCGCACTGGGTCGCCCGGAATCCGGACCGGGCCCTGGGCGCGGTCATGGTCGACGGCGCGTTCCCGTACGACTGGCTCGACGCGGCCATGGAACAGCGCATCCGCAAGCTGTTCCGGCGACTGAACCTGTTCATGCCGCTGCTGCGCCCGACGGGGCTCACGCCTCGGATGACCGCCGCGCAGATGGCCGAGAGCAATATCGAGCTCGGGAAGCTCTCTCGTGAGCGTGAGCTCGGCCCCGTTCTGGACGCCCTCACCGTCCCGGTGCGCTATGTGGTGGCGTCGGGGACGTCGCTGGGCAGCCGCGACGACGAGCAGGAACGCATCCGCACCAGCCTCGACACACTGTGCGCCGGTAATCCCAACATCCGCAGCACCAAGGTCGCCAGCAATCACGGCGCCATCCTGTGCAAGGATTTCCGCGCCATCGCCGACGCCGTCGCGGATGTCGCCGCCGTCGACCCGCACGACTCGTCGAGCCGATAGCCCGGGGCCTCAACGACACGCCACCACCCGCCTACGCGTCATGCCGGGCGGGTTCACCCGGGTGGACCTCATCAGTGCCGTCACCCCACGGCTCGGGCCCACGATGCGCATCGGCTTCGAATGGAACGCGACCAGTCGCGCCCAGCGGCGCATCGACAGCGACGACCACATCCAGGTGCACGGCCCCGGACACGGCCAACCGCCCGACGTCAGGACACCTGGGCCCGCCGCCCGGACCGTGACATCGGGAATCGGCCGATCCGCGGCCGAGGCAGGGGCGCCGATATGACGCACGACAACACCCAGAGGCATCGGGAGGAGAGTCCAGCGCGGTCGACGAGCAAGCGCCGCGACTGCGGCTGAAACCGGGTTCGGCGAAGACCGGCTACGTCGACGGGGCCTGGTGGCCGCGCAGCGACGCTCTCGCGGCCGAGTTGCCTGGGCTGCTGGCGAGCGCGCCCAGCGATCTGGTCATCGACGGGCTGGCCGTGCACCTCGAAGGCCGACGCAGCGGCACCCCGGTGGTTATGGTGGCGGCCATTGGCGTGCTGTGCTCGTTATCGAGTTGTGGAAGCCGTCGAATGGGCGCCTGTGTGCGCAACGGAAACCCGGTCGGTACAGGTGCCGGTGATCACTGCTCGTTGTGCGCGGCTGTGCCGCGCTGCGTGGCGAGTTCGTCGAGGATCGCCTGCACGGTTTGGGGGCCGCTGTAGTGGTAGCCCTGCACGAGCGAGAAGCCGAGGTCGGTGAGCACTGCCGCTTGGTGCGCGGTCTCGACCCCTTCGGCGATGACCTCCATGTCGAGCGCGGTGCTGAGCGCCTTGATCACCCCGAGCAGCGGTGGCGCGGGTGAGTCCGCGGTGATCGCCGCGACGAAGGACCGGTCCACCTTGAGGATGTCCGCTGGAATGGCGGCCAGCCTGCTCAACGATGAGTAACCGGTGCCGAAGTCGTCGATAGCGATACGTACGCCGGCGTTCCGCAAGGCGCTCAGGTTGTCGATCGCGTTCGGTGACTCGGCCTCCAACTGCGTCTCGGTGACCTCGAGCACCAGCTGCCCAGCGTGCCAGCCGGTGCTGCGCAGAGTACTCCGTACCCGATCGCCGTAATCGCTGTCGGCCAGCTCCAGACCGCTGACATTGACGTTCAGCGTGAGGTCGAGATCTGCGACAGTTCTCCGCAGCGCGACTGCGTCCACACAGGCCCGGCGTAGTACGGCCTGGCCCAGGGCGGCAATCAAGTTGTACTCCTCCGCGGCGCGGATCACCTCGATCGTGCCGAGGCCAGGCTCGGTGGCCGAAGACCAGCGCAGCAACGCCTCCACACCGACCACCTTGTCGCCGAGCGGCAGGCTGACGATCGGCTGGTACCGGACTTCCAGGTTGTTGTCTCCCGCGATGGCCCGGCGCAGTTCCTCAGCCAGGGCAACGCGCTGCCCGGATTCCAGCCTGGTCTGGTTGGGACCTGCCTGCTTGGCCCGATACCGGCCCACATCGGCCCGGCTGACCAGCATCGACGCCGGTTCACGCGGCTGCCATGACGTGACGCCGGCGGAGCAGCCGGTAGTTGTCGCCGCGCGCATGCGGTCGGTGAGCCCGACCGCGGCCCGTTCGGTCGTGTCCGGCAGCAGCACCGCGAACAGGTCGCCACCGAGCCGGGCCAGCGTCTGTTCCGGCGTCAACAGCTCACTCCAGGTGTCGGCGACGTGCTGCAGCACCGCATCACCCGTGGGCTGGTCGAGGTGGCCGTTGTCGTCCGTCTGGAAGCGGTCCAGGTCGGCCAACACCAGCGCGGGGCGTTGGCCGAGCCGCCCGGCCTTGGCGATCTCGGCGTTCAGCAACCGATCGAAACCGCGCCGATTGAGCAGGCCGGTAAGCAGATCGATGTCGGCTTCTGCGGCTCGGCGGGCCACAATCGTGACCACCACACCGACCATCACGGTCACCCCGGCCGCGATCACCCCGGTCCACCATTGCAGGTGCTCGCGAGTGCCCAACACCGCCATGCAGCACACCACGGCGAACCCGATCTCCAGGCCGGTGACGTACGTGCTGAAGAAGAACGCGGCATCGCACGCAACGAACACGTATATCGACGACAGTGTGACCGCGGCGGTATCGCCGGGGAGCCAATGAATGGCAACGGTGATCAGCACGGTCCCGAGCGATACCAAGATCGGGTGCGCGCGCACCGGCATCCGCTCACCCACCAGATACACCAGGATGCCGGTGAGCACCGCGACCAGCGCTGCCCCGAACACGACCGCGCGACTACCCGGCCCGTCGCCTGTCAGTGCGGTCACCACGGCAGCGAGCAGTCCGCCGACGAAAAAGAAAGCCCCGGTAATCCTGGACATGAGGCTCGCCGTTGCTACCACTGATGCCGCCCGCGCCCGAGTACGGGAACCACCCCGGGTTCCGACTCCTCGCATCTTTCCAGATTAGCCACACCATCAAGGTCGGAATACCCAGGTCGGAGCACTAGCCGAGCCCTAACCGGGTACGGCCGGATACGTATCGGGCAAGTGGCCGCCAGCAGAAGGTGCCACCGGACGCCGGCACACGCCGACATCTCCGCGCTCGAACTCGTCGTCGCGGTTCGTGCTCGAGCACGGCCACCCCACTGTCAACCACGCAACGTGTTCGCGCAATGCCACACAGCGAAGCAGCCGCAGGTCGATGACCTGCGGCTGCTTCGGTGGGTGGAGCTAAGGGGAATCGAACCCCTGACCTTCTCGATGCGAACGAGACGCGCTACCAACTGCGCCATAGCCCCGTGGCCCGGTACCGGGCCAACGGAGGAGAACTTTAGCAGGTGCCGGTGGGAGATTCCGAATCCGCTGGTCGGATCATCGATCGGGGGTCGGGCGCGGGGGTGTGAGGGTGAGGCCGGCGGCGGTGGCGGCGGTGGTCAGGACCTGCTCGAGCATGGTGGGGGTGAGGCGGCCGGTGAAGGTGTTCTGCTGGCTGACGTGGTAGGAGCCGAACAGTTCCAGGTCTCGGCGGCCGGAGCGGGCGGGCTCGATCGAATAGTGGACGCCGTGACCGAACTTCGGGCGGGGGCGGGGGACCTGCCAGCCCGCCCGGTCGAGGGCGGGCAGGAGTGCCTGCCAGCCCCAGGCGCCGAGAACGACGATGGCGCGAACTGTCGGGGCGAGTAGTTCGAGTTCGGTGATCAGCCAGTGGCGGCAGGTGTCGCGTTCGGCGACGGTGGGTTTGTTGTCCGGTGGTGCGCAGTGCACGGGTGCGGTGACCCGGGTGCCGAGTAGGCGCAGTCCGTCGTCGCGGGCGATGGCGGTGGGCTGGGTGGCGGCGCCGACGGCGTAGAGGGCGGCGAACAGAACGTCGCCGCTGCGGTCGCCGGTGAACATCCGGCCGGTGCGGTTTCCGCCGTGCGCCGCCGGTGCCAGGCCCACCACCAGCATGGCGGCGTCGGACGGGCCGAATCCGGTTACCGGACGACCCCAATACGCTTCGTCGCGGAAGGCGGCGCGCTTGTCGCGGGCCACCTGTTCGCGCCAGGCCACCAGACGCGGGCAGGCGCGGCAGTCGATCAGGGCCTCGTCCATGGCGGCGAGATCGGGATATTCGGGGCTCACCGTGGGGCCGCCGCGCCGGCCCGCACCGGTTCGCTGTGGGTGGTGCTGGGCGCCATCGAGCCTCCCGTGTCGTCGTCGTGCCTGTGAGTCTGCCCGTTTGCCGGGGGCCGTGTCATACCCGCTCAGGTTGATTGCTCAACGTTTGCGAAGGTGGCATCGGCATCCGAAATCTGCGAATTCTCCGGTGATGGGCGGTTGGCGAGAATTTCGGCTCGCTCGGATGTGGCCGTGTCCAGGGCTCGGACGCTGCTGGAGTGCCGGTTCGGCCGGCCGGCGGACCGTTCGGTCGCTGCGGTTGAACTGGTCGAATGTTCAGTCTGGTGCCGGTGCGAGGCGCGGATCGCCTCGGTTCGATGTTGATAGCATGACGTTTCCAGCCGGACGGTCCGCCGCAGCACCGGTTGCGCGGCCCAACGCGATCACATCGAGAGAGTTCTTGCATGCAGTTCGAAATCGTCGAACGGGACGAGACGTGGGTCGCCGGGCTACCGGTGCGCAGTCCGAAACGTGCGCTCGGAAAACTGCGCGATCGTGATCTCGAGGCGGCCTGGGCCGCCGTCCTGCATCAGGAACTGGGTGGGCCGCTGGCGTGTGCCTACACCGACTACGCGCCCGATCCGGGGACGTTCAACACGCAGATCGTCGGCTACGAATGCTCCTCGTTCGATCAGGTGACCCGCGGCCATATCGTGTCCCGCCTGCCGGCCGGGCCCTATGCGCGCTTCTCCTCGGTCGGGAATTTCCCGCAGATCATGACCGATCTGTGGACTCAGATCGCCTACGCCGAGGAGCACAACCAGATCAGACGCACGTTCACCGGGGATTTCGAGTGTTATCCACACGCGTACAAGATCGATCTGTATCTGGCGGTAGATCCGCGATGACCTTTTCGATCGTGGTCCGCGACGCGGCGATCTACGGCGGTTTGGTGGTGCCGCGGGTGCGCCCGAGTTTCAAGGTCAGCAACAGCGAGCTGATCGAATTCCTGCGGGATCGGCTGCGTGACCGGGAGGTCGGCGGTTCGCTCTACACCGTATATGTGCCCGATCCGGCCGGAAATTACAACGTGCTGGTCAGCTATGAATATCCGGCGCCGCACAAACTGCCGGTCGGCGATGTGATGATCCGGGTGCCCAAGGGTGTCTATGCCCGATTCGAGCCGAATGGTGATTATCACGATCCGGTGGAGGATGTCTGGGCGCAGGTGGACGATGCCACCGCATCGGCCGAGATCACCCGGGCTTATTGCGAGGAAATCGAGGTGTGGCAGGCCCCTGACCGGCTGGAGCTGTTCATCTCCATTCTGGTGTGAACAAGAGATTGCCGACAGGTAGCCAAATCTGTACCGCCCGGTCGTTTTCTTCTGTGTCCGGTTCAACCCGAGGGCGATGACCTGGTCCGATTACGGACCTTCGACACTGGTTTCGGAAGATTTGCCAGACGTCTGGTCAATTCCGTTGCGATGACGGATACTGCCCTAGGTGGCCCTATCCGACACCGGCGGTACCGCTTGCCGTGCGGATTCGGCCGGAAGGTCGCGCAGCAACAGAGCGCAGCAACAGAGTAGGAACCGTATGACTGGGCTGGACGCCGCACCGGTGCGCTGCGCCGATATGGCTGTTGACGACCTCGCGCGCACCCCGGATTTCGGCCCCGGATCGGGCCCCGGCGAATTCTTCGACGCACCTCTCCGCGAACTCGCCGCGATTTCATGGCGATACGTCGATACACTAGCGTCGGTTCAGGGCAGAGCCATCGACGCTCGGGGCGTGGACGTCCTTCCCGTGACATGCCGTGGATAGCGCGATCGGAGACAAGGTGCCTCGGCGAACGCTCGACTCACTGGTGACGCAGGTCGCTGCGGAGTTGATGGGTGTCGACGCCACGACGATGGTGGCGGCGACCGAACGAGTGCTGGCCAAACTGGTCGACTACTTCGACGTCGATTTCAGTTTCGTCCGCCATACCGACCGGGAACGGCGCGCGACCGTATTGATCGCGGAATGGCCGCCCCGCCCGGACGTGCCCGACCCCGATCCGTTGCGCGTCGTGTATTTCGATCGCGCCGATTCGGTGTTCCGGGCCATCGAACACGCGACCGAACCGATGATCGCCCGGCCCACCCCGGAATTCTCCGACTATCTCGACACGATTCGCCGGTCCTCCGGCTTCGGCGATGTCACGACGGCGGCCGTTCCGCTGATCTCCCGCGGTGAATCCACCGGCTTGCTCGGCTTCATGAAGATGGGCGACCGGGAGTGGAGTACGCGGGAAATCAATGTGCTCAAGGCGATCGCGGCGCTGCTGGCCCAATTGCAGGCGCGCGTCGTCGCCGAGGAGCGGCTGCGCTATATCGCCCTGCACGACGATCTCACCGGGTTGGCCAATCGACGGGCGCTGCTCGAGCATATGGAGGAACGGCTGCGGCCCGGCAGCCCGGGACCGGTCGCCGCGTTCTTCCTCGACCTCGACCGGCTCAAGGCGCTCAACGATTTTCTGGGCCACACCGCGGGTGACAACTTCATCCGCACGCTGTCGGCCCGGCTCAAGGAACATCTCGACCCGCACGACATGATCGCGCGCCTGGGTGGCGACGAATTCGTGATCGTGCCGGCCAAACCGGTGGATTCGGTGGCCGCGGAACTCGAGGCCACCCGGATCCAGCAGCTCATCACCCGGCGGGTGTCGGTCGGCGGAGAATCCGTCAGTCGCGGCGCCAGCGTCGGGGTGGCCCTGGGTATGCCCGGGGAGACCACGGTGGCCGATGTGCTGCGCCGGGCCGATCACGCCCTGCTCTCGGCGAAATCCGGCGGCGGCAACGGGGTCGCGGTCTTCACCGATGCCATGCGCGCGCAGTTCGAGCTCCAAGACGATGTCGAGCTGAATCTGCGGGGCGCGGTCTCCGACGGATCGCTGCTGCTGCACTATCAGCCGGAGGTGGACCTGCGGACCGGTCGTATCGTCGCGCTGGAGGCGCTGGTGCGCTGGCAGCATCCCACCCGGGGACTGTTGCCCCCCGGCGCCTTCGTCGGCGTGGCCGAGGCGACTAATCTGGCCGGTGAACTGGGACGATGGGTGTTGCGGACGGCTTGTGCGCAATTCGCGAAGTGGCGTCGCGCCGGACTGGCGTCGAATGTGGTGATCCGGATCAACGTCTCGCCGGTGCAGCTGGTGAGCCTCGACTTCGTCGAATGCGTCGAGGATGTGCTGCGCCGCCACGGCATCGACGGCAGTTCGATCTGCCTGGAGATCACCGAGCATGTCGTGGTCTCGGATTTGACCCGCACCCAGGTGACGCTGCGCGGCCTCAAGCGCATGGGGGTGCAGATCGCGATCGACGATTTCGGGACCGGCTACAGCTCGCTGTCGCATCTGAAGGCGCTTCCGGTCGACGCGGTCAAGATCGATCGTGGATTCGTGCAGCGGCTCGGCGCCAGTACCGACGATCTGGCGATTGTGAAATCCATTGTGGGCCTCGCCGGCTCGTTCGGGCTCGGCGTGGTGGGCGAGGGCGTGGAGACGGCGGTCGCGGCGCGCACGCTGGTCGGTCTCGGATGCTATCGCGCCCAGGGCTTCCTGATCGCGCGGCCGATGCCCGCCGAGGAGGCCGAATCGCATCTCGCCGAAGGGCGCATCCCACTCGACCTCGAACTCCCACGGGTTTCCCGTGGGGCGCACCGGATCTGACTTCGCGGGTATGACCGACGTCGAAACCGTGGGCTCGCCGTGGCTCCTGGTGGAAACGCTCGCGCCGAGCCTGGAGCCGACCATCGTCGCGGACGGGCACCGCATCCGGGAATGGACGAATCTGTCGCGGGCCGGCCGCGCACTGGGGACGGCGGCCACCACTGTGGCCGCCGCCGCGGTCGACGCGGCGGTCGCGGCGGTGCCCGCGCGAACTCCCGATGCGGACGGCCGCGTGGCCGCGGGCCGAATCGTGTTGTCCGAAGGCGGCTGTACCGCGATCGCGGTCCCGATCTTCTGTTCCTTCGGTGCCGTGCACGGTGTGCATCTGTGGCTGGGCGCCGCCCATCAGCAGCCGCCGCCGCGGCGTGTGGTCGCGGCCTGGGATTGGGATTCCGATACCGAACTCGCCCATCACGGACCCGGACTCGAGGAAATGGCCTTCGCCCGCGCGCCCGGCGATGTGCGGGTGGTGCGGACGCCCCCGGAGGTATTCGGCCGGATGGTGCGTTTCGACGAGCGCATGGGCTACACCGCCGTGATCGCCGGGACCGACCCCTCCGGCCGCTGGCACGGTGAGCTGGCGATCCGCGGTGACGACGAGATCGTCCGCACTTTCCAGCTGGTGGTGCGGGTGCACCGCGCGGATCCGCACCTGGTGGCCAGGGATGCCGGCGCGCCCCGGACCGCGCACATCACCAGGGCCCTGCTGCACGAGATCACCGATGTCAGCCCGCCCCGGCCGGATACCGATCTGGCGATAACCCGGGCCGTATCGCGGTCGGCGGTCGCGGGCGTCGGATTCGTCGAATTGGCGATGGGCGTGGTCTACGAGTGGACGAGTGCGCCCCCGCCGCCGCTGGAACGCTGGACCACCGAACGTCCGGTACTGCATCCCGATGATCGGCAGATCTACCGCGCGACCTGCGCTGCCGTTCTCGCCGATGAACACGGCGACGCTACAAGAGAATTCGTCTTCCGGGTCCGGTTCGCGGACGCGGACTGGGTCCCGGTGCGCGCCGAGCTGTCCCGGCTGGGCTCGGAACGGGCCCACGGCATGATCCGGGTCCGGCCCGCTCGCGGTTAGCCGAGCCTTCCGCGGGGATTCACCCCGTGTTGGCCCCGGTGGTTCCCGCGGCCGGGACGATCGGCGCGTGCGCATCGCTCAGCTGGCGAACTTCTACGGTCCGCGTTCGGGTGGACTTCGCACCGCACTGCATCACCTCGGCGCCGGATACGTGGCCGCCGGGCACGAGGTGGTGCTGATCGTGCCGGGAGCGCGCCGCGGCGAGGAGATCCTGCCCAGCGGGGTGGTGCGAATAACCGTGCCGGCGTTGGCGATTCCGTGGACCGGGGGGTACCGCGCGGCCGATCCCCGTCCGGTCGCCGATGTGCTGACCGGGCTCGCGCCGGATGCGCTGGAGGTGTCGGACCGGCTGACCCTGCGCGGCTTCGGCCGATGGGCGCGCCACCGCGACATCGCGTCGGTGATGATTTCGCACGAGCGACTGGATCGGCTGCTCGGACAGGTGCTGCCGACCTCCGTCGCCCGCCGGGCCGCCGATATCGCCAATCGCCGCACCGCCGCCGAGTACGACATGGTGGTGTGTACGACCGGATTCGCCCGCGCCGAGTTCGAGCGGATCGACGTGCCGAATGTCGCGCTGGTGCCGCTGGGTGTGGATCTGGAGCTGTTCGCACCGCATCGCCACGATCGTGCGCTGCGGGCGCGACTGGGCGGATCGCATCTGGTGGTGCACTGCGGGCGGCTGTCGGTGGAGAAGCGTGTCGATCGCAGCATCGAGGCCGTGGAACGGTTGCGGCGCGGCGGGGTGAACGTGCGATTGGTGGTCGTGGGGGACGGCCCGCGGCGCGAGTCGCTGGTCCGGCAGGCGCGCGGGGTGGCGGCGCTGCCCGACGGCCGCCCGGGGGTGCACTTCACCGGATTCATCGACGACCGGACACAGGTGGCGACGTTGCTGGCGAGCGCGGACATCTCACTGGCGCCCGGCCCGCACGAAACGTTCGGGCTGGCGGCGCTGGAGGCGCTGGCCGCCGGGACGCCGGTGGTGGCCAGCCGGTCCTCGGCGCTGGCCGATATCGTCACCGCCGAATGCGGGGCGGTGGCCGCGGATCATCCGTCGGCCTTCGCCGACGCCGTCACCGATGTGCTCGCCCGTCCGGCCGGACAACGCCGACTGGCCGCGCGGTCGCGGGCCGAACAGTTCCCGTGGCCGGTGGCCGTCGCCGGGATGCTGTCGGTATTGAGCGGAATGTCGTAGCTGTGGCATCGGGTATCGGCCCGGTGCGGGCGCGGTGTGTCCGCCAACACGTATGCTCCTGGGCAACGGAGATAGTCAGTCCGGATGTCCCGCTGCGACGGGCATCACCGTAGAGCATTCGAGGAACGGCGTGCGTGATCGCTTGAAGTCCGTGAGCGGCAAGAAGACTCTGGTCACCGGTGCGGCCAGCGGAATCGGTCGGGCGACGGCGATCGCCGCCGCGACCGAGGGCGCCGAGCTGGTCCTCACCGATATCGACGCCACCGGTCTCGCGGACACCGTGGACGAGATCGGGCGGGCCGGTGGCAAAGTACTCGAATCGCGGGCGCTCGACATCAGTGACCACGAGGCCGTCGCGCTGTTCGCCGAGGATGTCCACCGCAGCCACGGCAGCCTCGACGTGGTGATGAACGTCGCCGGGATCTCGGCCTGGGGGACGGTCGAGAATCTGGAGCATCGGCACTGGCGGTCGATGGTGGATGTGAACCTGATGGGCCCCATCCACGTCATCGAGAGCTTCGTGCCTGCCATGGTCAAGGGCGGGCGCGGCGGTGCGCTGGTCAATGTGTCCTCCGCGGCGGGACTGCTCGCCTTCCCCTGGCACGCCGCCTACAGCGCCAGCAAATTCGGGCTGCGCGGTGTGTCGGAGGTGCTGCGATTCGATCTGGCCCGGCACGGGATCACGGTGCATCTGGTGGTGCCGGGCGCGGTGAACACCCATCTGGTGGAAACCGTCGAGATCGCCGGTGTGGACCGGGACGATCCGCGAATCAAACGCTACGTGAAGCGTTTTCAGTCCCACGCCGTCTCGCCGGACCAGGCGGCGCGCGCGATTCTGCGCGGTATCGAGAAGAACCGCTTCATCGTGTACACCTCCTTCGATGTGCGCTTCGGCTACTGGTGGGCGCGTAAGTTCGCCTGGCCCTACGAGTTCACGATGCGGCGCGCGAACGATCAGTTCAACAGATTCCTTCGTTGATCTCGCAGAATTCGTCGGCTCCGGTTCCGGCGGCTTCCGATTCGGCGGATTCCGCTGTTCCGGAGGGTGTTTCGCAGCCCTCGGGACGGGCGCAGTCGATGTTCACATCCAGCGTGCGAGCGCCGGGCCCCTCGTCGCCGAGGCGGTCGTGGTAGTTGACGATCCGGCAGCTGCCCAGCGAGAGGCAGCCGCAGCCGATGCAGTCGGTGAGACTGTTGCGCAACCGGGTGAGCTGTTCGATGCGCTGATCGAGGTCGGTTCGCCAAGTTACCGACAATCGTTCCCAATCCTTGCGATTGGGAGTGCGTCCCTCGGGTAGAGTGTCGAGGGCTTTGCGAATTTCGCTGAGCGGAATGCCGACGCGTTGCGAGATCCGGATGAATGCCACCCGACGCAGCGTTTCCCGGGAATATCTGCGCTGGTTGCCGCTCGTGCGACGGCTGGCGATCAGCCCCTCGCGTTCGTAGAAATGCAGTGCCGACACCGCGACCCCACTGCGTTCCGACAGTTGGCCGGGGGTGAGCTCCTTGGCGTGCCAGGTCGTATGCTGCATACCTAAACCATACTTCAGGTAATCGGTGCGCCGGGCGAGAACCGGCAACTCGGGCTCCGGATCCGGCGTGGTAGGCGAACAATTTCGTGCCAACCGGGCGGCGGCACATTACGGTCGGGATATGGGAACAGAGGCTGTGCCCCCGGCGCGACCGTTTTCCGTGACGACCGAGGTCGGGACGTTGCGTGCGGTTCTGCTGCATCGCCCGGGGGACGAGCTGCGCCGGCTCACCCCGCGCAACAACGATCAGCTGCTCTTCGACGCCATCCCGTGGGTGGAGCGCGCGCAGCAGGAACACGAGACCTTCGCCGATGTCCTGCGCGGCCGCGGAGTCGAGGTGCTACTGCTGGCCGATCTGCTGACCGAGACGCTGGCGGTCAGCGGCGCCGGGCGAAGTATGGGCATCACCGCGGCGGTCGACGCCCGGCGCATCGGCTTCGCGCTGGCCGAGGATCTCAAGACCTATCTGCGCGCGGTACCCGCACCGGACCTGTCGCGAATCCTCATGGCCGGGATGACTTTCGACGAATTACCGTTCGAACCCGATACCGCCTCGCTGGTCCGTCGGATGCATCACGGCACCGATTTCGTCATCGACCCGCTGCCGAATCTGCTGTTCACCCGCGATTCCTCGTTCTGGGTGGGGCCGAAGGTCGCGATCACCTCGCTGGCTCTGCCGGCCCGTGCGCGCGAAACCTCGCTCACCGATCTGGTCTACGCCTTCCACCCGCGGTTCCTCGGGGTGCGCCGGGCCTACGAATCCCACACCGCCCCGATGGAGGGTGGCGACGTCCTGCTGCTCGCGCCCGGCGTGGTCGCCATCGGCGTGGGGGAGCGCACCTCACCGGCGGGTGCGGAAGCCTTGGCGCGCAGCCTGTTCGACGATGCGCTGGCGCATACCGTACTGGTGGTGCCGATCGCGCAGAATCGGGCCACCATGCATCTGGATACCGTTTGCACCATGGTCGACACCGATGCGGTGGTGATGTATCCGGGCGTGCAGAACTCACTGTGCGCGTTCACTATTCGCTCCGACGGCGAGTCGGTGCGGATGAGTGGCCCGGATCCGTTCCTGCCCGCGGCGGCGGAGGCCATGGGCATCGACAAGTTGCGCGTCATCGACACGGGGCTGGACGGAGTGACCGCCGAGCGGGAACAGTGGGATGACGGCAACAACACACTCGCGCTGGCACCGGGGGTCGTGGTCGCCTATGAACGAAACGAGAATACGAACAGCCGGCTGTCCGATGCGGGAATCGAAGTGCTGACCATTCCGGGGTCCGAACTGGGATCCGGTCGTGGCGGGCCCCGCTGTCTGTCCTGCCCGCTGTCGCGCGACGAGGTGTAGACGCCGATGCTGGATATCCCGGTCGATCATCATTCGACGGTGCCACCCTACGAGCAACTGCGGCTGGGCATCGTCGCCCGGGTGCAGTCCGGTGAGCTCACCGCGGGGACGAAGATTCCCACGGTGCGAGCGCTGGCCGTCCAGCTCGGACTGGCACCCAATACGGTCGCCCGGGCCTATCGCGAACTGGAGCAGGACGGGGTGCTGGAAACCCGCGGGCGGCTCGGTTCGTTCATCGCCTCCTCGGGCGATCCGACCCGCGATGCGGCCGGGCGCGCCGCGACCGACTACGTCGCGGCGATACGCCGGCTGGGACTCGACGACGAGGCCGCGTTGCGGTTCGTGCGGGCCGCGCTGGGGGAGATCCGGGAGTAGTCCGGCTCAGCGCCAGCTCGGTAACCAGAGGTGGTCGTGCCAGTTGCCGGGGGTGATCGGCAGCGCCGTGAGAATCGGCCACAGCCAGATGAAGTTGGCGATCACCAGGCCCAGATACAGGCTGACCAGCAATAGTCCGAGACTTCGGCGCTCTCCGGCCACCGTGAACCAGCGGCCCGATCGGGTGCGCACCAGCGATGCCGGGCCGAGAATATCGCCGAGGGTCAGGGCGAGGCCCATGGCCAGGAACGGGGCCATCGGCACCGCGTAGAAGTAGTACATCTGCCGGTCCAGATCCGCGAACCAGGGCAGCAGGCCGGCGCCGTAGCCGACCAGCATCGCCGCGTACCGCCAATCGAAGCGGGTGGCACAGCGCCACAGCGCCCACGCCAGCATCGGCAGCGACAGCCACCACATGGCGGGTGTGCCGATCAGCATCACCGCCTTCACACAGACCGATTGCCCGCATCCGGTGACACCGTTGTCGGCGTAGTAGTACAGCATCGGGCGCAGCCCCATCGGCCACGACCAGGGCTTGGACTCCCACGGGTGATGATTGCCCGCCGAGTTGGTCAGACTCTCATGGAATTTCAGCGATTCGGCCTGGTTGTGCCACAGCGAGCGCAACGCATCGGGAATCCAGGACCAGGTGCCGCCCGTTCCGACCGCGTTCCCGACCGAATAGCGGTCGTAGCCGTCCTCACTGGCGAACCAGCCCCAGTAGGTGGCCAGATAGACCAGCAGCGGAATGGCCACCAGCGCGTACAGCGCCGGGCCGATATCTCGGACCGCGGTCCCGGCCCACGGCCGCGTGACCCCGTAGGCGCGCCGGGCCGCCACATCGAAGCAGACCGTCATCAGCCCGAAGAACAGGATGAAGTACATGCCCGACCATTTGGTGCCGCAGGCCATGCCGAGCAGCAGGCCCGCACCGAACCGCCACCACCGCACACCCAGGCGCGGCCCGAAAACACTGAGGGTGATGCGCCCTTCCGCATCGGCGCGGGCCAGCCGTTCGCGTACCTGATCCCGGTCGACGATCAGGCAGCCGAAGGCGCCGACGACGAAGACCGCCTGGAAGATGTCGAGCATGCCGATCCGGGAGGAGACGAATGTCAGCCCGTCGGCGATCAGCAGCACCCCCGCGAAGGCGCCGATCAGCGTGGACCGCGTCATCCGCCGGGTGATGCGGATGACCAGCAAGATCAGCACCGATCCGAAGACCGCCGCCGTGAACCGCCAGCCCCAGCTGGTGTAGCCGAACAGGGCCTCGCCCAGCGCGATCATCTGCTTGCCGACCGGCGGATGCACCACCAGCCCGTAAGCCGGATTGTCTTCGACGCCACCGCCGGTGACCATCTGCCAGGCCTGCGGGGCGTAATGCTTCTCGTCGAATACCGGGGTGCCGGCATCGGTCGGGTAGTTCAGCATCGTGAACCGGGTGACCGCGGCGATCGCGGTGAGGAATATCGTCACCAGCCAGCCCCGCGCCCGATCGGTGGGCCCGAAATCGGGGGTGGGGCGCAGCGGCGCCGGGCTGGACGAAGCCGGGCCCCCGCCGATCGCCGGTCGCGTATCGGTCAGCTGGGTCACGCACCGATCGTAGGCGGTGTCCACGGGTGGGCCGCGCGGCGGTGAGCCGACCTGCGTGGCGGCCCGCCGCGCGGGTGCGGTGTGATGGTCGGGGTACGGATCGGTGTTTCGGGGAAAGGACGGCGATGGGCGAGCCCGGCGGGCGCTTGGTGCTGGCGGCGACGCCGATGGGCGATGTGGGCGACGCATCGGCTCGGTTGCGGGAGGCGCTGGCGAGCGCCGAGATCGTCGCCGCGGAGGACACCCGTCGCACCCGGTCGCTGGCCAAGGCGCTCGAGGTCGAGATCACCGGCCGGGTGGTCAGCTTCTACGACCACGTCGAGACGGCCCGAATTCCGATGCTGCTCGGCGAGATCGAATCCGGACGGACCGTCCTGCTGGTCACCGATGCCGGGATGCCCTCGGTCAGCGATCCGGGTTACCGGATGGTGGCGGCCTGTATCGAACACGATCTCCCGGTGACCTGCCTGCCCGGCCCCTCGGCGGTGACCACCGCGCTGGCGCTGTCCGGACTGCCCATGGAGCGGTTCTGTTTCGACGGCTTCGCACCGCGCAAGTCCGGGCAGCGCAGGCAATGGCTGAGCACGCTGGTCGCCGAATCCCGCGCGGTGGTGTTCTTCGAGTCCCCGCACCGGCTCGCCGACTGTCTCGCCGACGCCGCCGACATCCTCGGTCCCGATCGCCGCGCCGCGGTGTGCCGGGAGCTGACCAAGACCTACGAGGAGGTCGTGCGCGGCGGTCTCGGCGAACTGGCCGAGTGGGCCGTCGAGGGTGCGCGCGGGGAGATCACGGTGGTGGTCGAAGGGGCACAACCGGTTTCGGCCGATCCCGTCGACCTCGTCGCCGAGGTCGAGGAGCTGGTGGCCGACGGCACCCGGCTCAAGGATGCCTGCGCGCAGGTGGCCGCCCGGGTCGGCGGGGTATCGCGACGCGAGCTCTACGACGCCGTACTCGCCGCTCGCGCGCGGTGAGCCCGGTCGCCGGTTACGCCTAGGCGTGCACCGCCGCCGGCGTCAGACCGAGCACCGTATGGGCGAATTCGATGAAGGTCGGGGCCAATTCGGGCACCCGCCCGGCACCGGTGTTGATCAGTACTCGCCGGGTGCGTTCACCGATCGCGTCGGGCACCAGCGCGATCAGATCGTCCGGCACTTCCGGCACGGCGGGGTCGAGGGCACGGGCCTGATCGTGGAACTGCCGGTACATCGTGGTGAAGCTGTCGACGGCGGCATCGCGCAGCTCCGCGGTCGCGGTGCCGACCAACAGGGATTCCACCAGTATCAACCGGGAGAAATCCGGTTCGGCGGCGATGACCGTGCAGAACGTGGAGATCATGGTGGCGATCCGGTGGCGCGGATCCGCGGCCGCCGGCAGTTCGGTCAATTCCTCGGCGATCCGGGTGCGTACCATCTGCACACCCGTACGCACCGCCTCGGCGAAACAGTGCTCCTTGTTGACGAAGTGCTCGTAGAAGGTGCTGCGTGAGACATGGGCGGAGCCGACGATATCGGTCAGTGTCGTGGCCGCGTAACCACGGGCACCGACACATTCGACCATCGCGTCGATGAGCCGGCCCCGTGGCGTACCGAGCGTCTCTGCGCGGGTGCTGCGGTGCCGTTCGGCGAATTCCGGATCCATACCGGCCGTGCGCCTAGTCTTTTGGCTCGACGTACTTCGGGAAGACCGGTTCGGGTGCGGGTAATGCCAGTCCGGCCTCGATCGGAGTGTCGAGATCGGCGAACGTGCGGGCGGTCTGCCCGAGCTGATCCAGGATCCGTCCCGCCGAGCCCGGAATCACCGGCTGCACCAGGATGGACACGATCCGCAGCACCTCGAGGGTCACGTAGAGCACCGTGGCCTCGCGTGCGACATCCTCGGGCGTCCCGGATTTGGCCAGTGCCCACGGCTGCTGTGCGGAGAAGTACTTGTTGGTCTCACCCAGTGTCAGCCAGATCGCCTCGAGCGCGAGGTGGATCTGCTGGCCGTCGAATTCTTCGCGGCAGCGTTCCCACAGTCCGTTCGCCCGGTCCAGCAGTTCCCGGTCGGCGGCGGTGAATTCACCGGGAGCCGGTACGGCGGAGCCGAAATCGCGGGCCACCATCTTGAGGCTGCGCTGCACCAGATTGCCGTATTCGTTGGCGAGATCACTGTTGATCCGGCCGACGATGGCGTCGTGACTGTAGGAACCGTCCTGACCGTAGGAGATCTCGCGCAGCAGGAAGAACCGCACCGCGTCCAGTCCGTACTGCTCGACCAGATCCAGCGGATCCACGGTATTGCCGACCGATTTCGACATCTTCTCGCCCTTGTTGAACAAGAAGCCGTGCACGAAGACACGTTTCGGCAATTCGATACCCGCCGACATCAGGAATGCCGGCCAGTACACGGTGTGGAACCGGGTGATGTCCTTACCGATGATGTGAACGTTCGCGGGCCAGAATCGTTGGAAGGCGGCCGATTCCGTATCGGGGAAGCCGACCCCGGTCAGATAGTTGGTGAGCGCGTCGACCCACACGTACATCACGTGGGCCGGATCGCCGGGTACCGGCACACCCCAGTCGAAGGTGGTGCGCGAAATGGACAGATCCTTCAGACCCGCCTTCACATAACTGACGATCTCGTTGCGCCGCGTCGCGGGCAGAATGAAATCCGGTGTGGTCTCGTACAGTTCGAGCAGTTTGTCCTGGTATTTCGACAGCCGGAAGAAGTAGTTCGACTCCTCGGTCCACTCCACCGGCGTCCGGGTCTCGGTCGCGACGCGCGTCCCGTCCTCGGTGACGGTGGTCTCCTCCTCGGTGTAGAAGGCCTCGTCGCGCACCGAATACCAGCCCGAATAGGTATCGAGGTAGATGTCGTCCGCGGCCCGCATCCGCTCCCAGATCGCGATGCTGGCGGCGAGGTGGTCCTCGTCGGTGGTGCGGATGAAACGGTCGTAGGAGATATCGAGCGCCTTGTCCATTCGCTCGAACACATCCGAATTGCGGGCGGCGTATTCCTCGACGCTCACGCCCGCGGCCCGCGCGGCCTGCTGTACCTTCTGGCCGTGCTCGTCGGTACCGGTCATGAAGAACACGTCGTAGCCGTCGAGCCGTTTGAAGCGGGCCAGCGTATCGGTGGAGATGTACTCGTAGGCGTGGCCGATATGCGGCGCGCCGTTCGGGTAGGCGATCGCCGTGGTGATGTAGAAGGCCGGTGCGGAATTCGACGACGTGCGTTCGGGTGCGCTCATGGTGCCCCTACTCTAATCCGCCGCCGATATCACCTCACGTCGATACCCGCCCGGTGCCGCCGGGGCCACCACGGCGCCGGCGAGGGTGTCTAATCTGGTCCGATGCCCGGTAAACGACCCGCACCCGAGCCGCCCGAACCGCTGTCCCCGCTCGTCGACGCGCACACCCATCTCGACGCCTGTGGCGCCGAGGACGCGGAATCGGTTGCCGCCATGGTGGATCGGGCCGCCGCGGTGGGTGTCGGCCGGGTCGTGACCATCGCCGACGATCTCGACGCCGCCCGTTTCGCCGTCGGCGCCGCGCACTGGGATGCCCGTGTGTACGCCGCCGTCGCCCTGCATCCGACCCGTGCGCAGGCACTCGACGAGGCCACCCGTGCCGAACTGGAGAAACTCGCCGCCGATCCCCGCGTGGTCGCCGTCGGCGAGACCGGACTCGACTACTACTGGCCCGGCAAACTCGACGGATGCGCCGCCATCGAGGATCAGGTCGAGGGCTTCCGCTGGCATATCGACCTGGCCAAGCGCCTGGGCAAACCGCTGATGATCCACAACCGCGAGGCCGACCACGACGTGCTGGCGGTGCTGCTGGACGAGGGTGCGCCCGAGACGGTGATCTTCCACTGCTTCTCCTCCGACGCCAATATGGCGCTGGCCTGCGTGGCGGAGGGATATGTGCTGAGTTTCTCCGGCACCGTGAGTTTCAAGAACGCGCACGAGTTGCGCGAGGCCGCCACTCTCGTGCCCGACGAGCAGATCCTGGTGGAAACCGATGCGCCGTTCCTGACACCGCACCCGTTCCGGGGCGCGCCGAACGAGCCGTATTGCCTGCCCTACACCGTGCGGGCCCTCGCTGAACTGCGTGAACAGGATCCGGCCGAGCTCGCGGCGATCACCACCGCCAATGCCGAACGGGTGTACCGGCTGCCACGCTCCTGATCCGGTCCGCGTGCAGTACGTCACATAACGGGCAGCTGGAGCGCGCTGTGTGCTCCAGTTCACTTACTATTGCGCGGTCGTAATATTTCCGGATCGTCGATATCGAATCGTGATGTGGAAATCCCCTGTTCCACGGCATGAAGTTGCCGGGAACCGACCCCCTCGTTATCGTATTGTGACCATGCCGGAGTTTCGGATATCCGCTCTCCAGCGGATCAACACGTCGCGCTCGCCGCTGCTCTACGCGGCGATCGCCGCGATGCTGATCACCCTGATCATCGGCGCCAGCCTGGCGATCGTGAATCGCAAGACCGTCACCCTCGTCGTCGACGGTCAGCGCAGCACCGTCACCACCATGGCGGCCAGCGTGAAGGGTGTGATCAAGGCGGGCGGGTTCAAACTCGCCGGCAAGGACTCGGTGTCGCCGGGCGGCGACACACATGCCGTCGACGGCGCGACCATCACACTCAATCGCGCCCGCCAGGTCGCACTGACCTTCGACGGTAAGACCAAGCAGGTGTGGACCACCGCCTACACCGTCGGTGACGCGCTCACCCAGCTGCAACTGCCCGGCGACGTATTCGTCTCACCCGCACGTCCCACACCGCTGCCGCTGATCGGCGCGGCACTGGCCGTCACCAGTCCCCGCACGGTCCAGCTCTCCGACAACGGCGAAGGCGCGAGCTATGTGCGGCTGGCCGCGCCGACCGTCGGTGAACTGCTCCAGGTGCAGGGCGTGCCGCTGGCCGGTGAGGACACGGTGCAACCCGGGGCGGCGACCCCGCTGCACGACGGTATGAAGATCACCGTCACCCGCAAGCGCACCGAGAAGGTCACCGAACGCGAAGCGCTCGACCCGCCCGAGAACGTCATCGACGACGCCGACCTCAACATGAGCCGCACCGTCGTCGAGAATCCGGGTAAGCCGGGCGTGCAGGACGTCACCTACGACGTATCGATCGTCAACGGCAGGGAAACCGGTCGCGAAGCGGTCGGCCACACCGTCGTCGTGCCCGCACAGGCCAAAACCGTGCGCAAGGGCGCCAAGCCGGGGACGGAAGTCCCGCCCGTGCGCGACGGGGCGGTCTGGGACGCGCTCGCCAAATGCGAATCCGGTGGCAACTGGGCCATCAATACCGGCAACGGATATTTCGGCGGCATCCAGTTCGATCAGAACACCTGGTCGAGGCAAGGGGGGACGCGGTATGCGGCGCGACCCGATCTGGCGACCCGGGAAGAGCAGATCGCCATCGCCGAGGTGACTCGGGCCCGGCAGGGATGGGGAGCCTGGCCTGCCTGTACCAGTCGGCTGGGGATCAGCTGAATTCTCGGCTCCGGATTTGTGGCCCTCGCTTCGCTCCGGCGGGGTGGACCGTCTGGCAGATGGTGGGCTGACAGTTGCCGTTGAAGCGCGAGACGGTCCGCCGGTCCTACATCAAGGCTCCGCCGTCCACTCGAATCTCCGAGCCGGTGATGTAGCGGCCGTCCTCGGAGGCGACCATGGCCACCACTCCGGCTACGTCGGCGGGTTCGCCCAGGGTGCCGCCGTTGAGCCAGCCGGTGAGGCGGGAGAACAGGGTCCAGTCGGCGTCCTCGGGGGCGGACAGATTATTGGTGATCCCGCTGGTGATGCCGCCGGGCACGATATTCACCGCGCGCAGGCCCTGTTTCGAATACTCGAGCGCGACCGCGTGCGTCATCGCGTTGACGCCGCCCTTGGACGCGGCGTAGGCGGCCATGTACGGGTGGGAGCCGAAGGCGGCGGTGGAGGAGAAGTTCACGATCACTGGATGCTCGGACTCCAGCAGGGTCGGCAGTGCGGCCTGCATCATCAGGAAGGTGCCGGTGAGGTTGACGCCGATGACCTGGTTCCAGGATTCGAACGGCATATCGTGCGTGTGCGCGGTGCGCATGATGCCGGCCGCGTTGACCAGGACGTCCAGCCCGCCGAGATGGTCGGTGGCCTCGGTGCAGGCGGCTCGCACCGATTCCGGATTCGCCACATCGACGGTGACCGTGTGTAGATGATCGCGATGCTCGCCCGCGGCCGCCACGGTCTCCTTCAGGCCGGGTTCGGAGATGTCGGCGCCGACGACGTGCGCACCCTCGGCGAGCAGTCGCAGCACCACACCCTGTCCGATGCCGGAGCCGGCCCCGGTCACCACCACTCGCCGTCCCTCGTGCCTGAGCGTCATCGTGGCCGTCCTCTCCTGCGATCGGGTGCGGTGAAACCGAATGCGCCACCGTCTGTTCCGCGACCACACCGAAATTAGAACGCGTATCAGTTTCCGTCAACGGTCGACGACGCCACGGCCAGGGAATTCGGGGTCCACAGCGGATACGCACCGTAAACTCGGCACATCCCCGATGAACTGAGGTGGCCTGATGAGGTTGGCGGTTTTCTCGGCTCGGATCCTGCGCCGGCCGATGGTGGCCGGCGTCGCGCTCGCGGCCGCGGCCCTGGCGGTCGTTGCCGCCCCCTCGGCCACGGCCGCGGCACCGGCGGGAACGCCGATATCGCGGACCGCGCAACCCGACGGCTGGCACACGATGTACGGCGGTTCGCTGTTCGAGTATTGGACCACCACCTCGAGCGGCGCTCCGGTGCCCGCGAGCGGAGCGGTATTCGTCCCGCCGGGACCGGCGCCGGCCGGCGGCTGGCCGGTCGTCGCCTACGACCACGGCACCACGGGGCTCGGCCCTGGATGCAGCGGGATCTCCGATCCGGTACACGCGCCCTATCCGTCCAGCCGCGGTAAAGAAGACCGCATCCTGCAGTACTTCCAGTCCAAGGGCTTCGCGGTGGTGGCGCCGGATTACCTCGGGCTCGGCCGGTTCGACACCGGGCCGCACCCGTATCTGGAGCGCCGGACCGAGGCCACCGCCACCCTGGACCTGCTCCGCGCCGCGCGGGCGACATATCCGGAACTGTCGCGGACCTGGGTCGCGGTGGGCGCCTCGCAGGGCGGGCAGGCGGCCCTGGGCACCGCCCATCTGCAACAGAGCTACGCGCCGGATCTGGATTACCGCGGCACCATCGCCCTCGACCCGGAATCCGATCTCGAACACGTCCTTCCCGCCGCCGCCCCGTGGGTGCCGAATATTCCAGGGACCAGCGGAGCCAGTACCGCCTTCATCGCGGGTGTGCTGGTCGGCATGCGCGAGGCCCGGCCCGATATCGATGTGAACGGCTACCTGAGCCCGCGGGGTCGCGAACTGGTCGACGGTATCGGATCGCTGTGCCTGGACGGCATGATCGCTCGCACCAATGGCGCCTCCCTCGGCGACTTGCTGGCGAAACCACTGGGGGATCCCGTTTTCACCGCGGCGCTGACCGACTATCTGGCGGTGCCGACGAGCGGCTACGACGCGCCGATCCTGCTGCTGCTCAACGCGACCGACACCACCGTGCCCTCGCCACTGCATGCCGCCCTGGCGGCGCAGCTGGCCGCCGGTGGGGTCGACGCGCAATCGGTCGTGGGTACCGGACAGCACTGCGATCTGAATCCGCAGATGTGGGCCGCGATGGACGCGTTCGTGGCGCGGGTCCAGTCCACGCCGTACCAACCGTAGCCGCACTGATACTTTGTCGGGCGTGTCCGAACCTGTGAGCGAAGCCCGTGGCCAGGCCGAACTGCTCGGCCCCGCCGAAGTGCGGGTGCTGGCGGAGCGGTTCGGCATCCGCCCGACCAAACAGCTCGGGCAGAACTTCGTCCACGATGGCAACACCGTGCGCCGGATCGTCGCCGCGGCCGGGGTCGGACGTGCGGATGTGGTGCTCGAGGTCGGCCCCGGCCTCGGATCGCTGACACTGGCGCTACTCGATGTGGTCGACCGGGTGATCGCGGTCGAACTGGATCCGGTACTGGCGCACCATCTTCCGGAAACCGTGGCCGATCGGGCGGCGGAGCTGGCGGACCGATTGACGGTGGTGCCCGGCGACGCGCTGCGAGTCTCGGCCGCGGACATCCCCGGTGCGCCGACCGCGTTGGTCGCGAATCTGCCGTACAACGTCGCGGTGCCGGTCCTGCTTCATCTCTTGGCCGAATTGCCCAGTATCAGAACGGCTTTGGTGATGGTGCAGGCCGAGGTGGCCGATCGTCTGTCCGCCGAACCCGGTTCCAAGATCTACGGGGTGCCCAGTGTGAAGGCCGGCTTCTTCGGGACCGTGCGCCGCGCGGGAGCGGTCGGCCGGCGGGTGTTCTGGCCGGTGCCGCAGGTCGAGTCGGGATTGGTGCGCATCGAACGTTTCGACCAGCCGCCGTGGTCACTCGACACCGCTCACCGCGAACGGGTGTTCGCCGTGGTCGATGCGGCATTCGCGCAGCGCCGCAAGACCTTACGCGCAGCACTGGCGGGCTGGGCGGGATCGCCGGCGGAGGCGGAACGGCGGCTGGTGGCCGCGGGTATCGCGCCTACCGCTCGCGGTGAAACGCTCGACACCGCGGCTTTCGTCCGGCTTGCCGAACAGAGCTGACCGTCGGCCGCGGCGTGTGCACCGTCGGTGTGCTTCCCACCTCGATCGGCCGGAATTCTCCGGTGTCGCGTTCTCCGCTGGGTTCTCCGGCCGATTCATAGCGCAGCGTCCGAGTGTGCGCACCCGCTCACATTCCTGTTGTATCCGGGGAGCTGTCGCCGATAGGACTCGCGATAACAGCGAGCCTCGGAAAGGGCGGATCTCATGGGCGGTCGTCATCGCGCGGCGAGCAAGCGCGGCACGGTCATGCGCGGACTTCCGGTTGCCGTGGCTGTGCCCGCCGCGGTGACCCTCGGCGCGGCGGGATCGGCATCCGCGACGGCCCCGGCGGCCGGGCCCGCACCGGTGTTGCACACGGCGCCCATCGCGAGCCCGCTCGAGAACGCCACATATATCGGCACGGCCGCGGGGCAGGTCGTCGGTGGTCTCACCGGAGCCGTGGTCGGTGGCACCGCCGGAGCCGCCCTCGCGAGTCCCACGGTGGTGGGCGCCCCGATCGGCGCCATCGCCGGCGGTGTCCTCGGTGCGGCCGCGGGCACCTTCGCCGGGTATTACGCCGGTGTAGCCGTCGGAACGGTAGTGGCGGAACAGGCGCCGCAGATCGTCCCGAACATCCTGCCCTGATCCCGGCCGGACGGGGTGGTCCGACGCAGCGGCGTGCGGATATGGCCGACCGGCCCCACCGCGGGAAGCGGTGGGGCCGGTCGGCCACTATCGCACCGATCGCTCAGCGAAATCGGCGCAGGCGCAGGCTGTTGCTGACCACGAACACGCTCGACAGCGCCATGGCCGCACCCGCCAGCATCGGGTTGAGCAGTCCCGCCGCGGCCAGCGGGATCGCCGCCACGTTGTAGCCGAAGGCCCAGAACAGGTTGCCCTTGATGGTGCGCAGCGTCGCGCGGGACAGCCGGATCGCGGTGGCCACGGTGCGCAGATCGCCACGCACCAGGGTGATGTCGCCGGCCTCGATCGCCACATCGGTACCGGTACCCATCGCCAGGCCCAGATCGGCCTGGGCGAGGGCGGCCGCGTCGTTGACGCCGTCACCGACCATCGCGACGACCTTGCCCCGGTCCTGCAGTCGCTTCACCACATCGAGTTTGTCGGCGGGCAACACCTCGGCGATCACCTCGTCGATGCCGACCTGGTCGGCTACGGTGCGCGCGGTGGCCGCGTTGTCACCGGTCAGCAGTACCGGTGTCAGGCCCAGTGCGCGCATCTCGGCGATGGCGTCGGCGCTGGTCGCCTTGATCGCGTCGGCGATCACCAGCACCCCGCGTGCCATGCCGTCCCAGGCCACCACGATCGCCGTGCGCCCGGCGTTCTCGGCCTCGGACTTGGCTCGCGCCAGCGATTCCGGGATCTCGATCGACCAATCGCGCAGCAGTTCGATGCGTCCTACGACGACCGCGCGGTCGCCGACCAGGCCCTGCACACCCTTTCCGCCGTGGCTGACGAACTGCTGCACCGGCTCGCCGGTGAGTCCGCGCTCGGCGGCGCCTCGCACCACGGCGCGGGCGACCGGATGTTCGGAGCCGTGTTCCACGGCGGCTGCCACCGCGAGCAGCTCCTCGGTGTCCTCGCCGTCGGCGGTGATCACCTCGGCCAGCGACATGGTGCCGGTGGTCACGGTTCCGGTCTTGTCCAGCACGACCGTGTCGATGCGGCGGGTCGATTCCAGCACCTGTGGACCCTTGATCAGGATCCCGAGTTGGGCGCCGCGCCCGGTTCCGACCAGCAGCGCGGTGGGCGTGGCCAGGCCGAGCGCGCAGGGGCAGGCGATGATCAGCACCGCGACCGCCGCACCGAACGCGACCGCCACCGCGGCGCCGCTGCCGAGCCAGAAGCCCAGCGTCAGTACCGAAATCGCGATGACGATCGGCACGAACACCCCGGCCACCCGATCGGCGAGCCGCTGCACCGGTGCCTTGCCGTTCTGCGCGTCCTCCACCAGCGCGGCCATCTGGGCCAGCTGGGTGTCGGATCCGATGCGGGTGGCGCGGACGGTGAGCATGCCGCCGGCGTTGACGGTCGCGCCGATCACCGGATCGCCGGGACCTACTTCGACCGGTACCGATTCGCCGGTCAGCATGCTCATGTCGAGGGCCGAATTCCCCTCGGTGACCACACCGTCGGTGGCGACCTTCTCACCCGGGCGAACCAGGAACAGATCGGCGACCCGCAGCTCCGCCACCGGAACGCGATGCTCGGCACCGTCACGCAGCACGGCCACATCCTTGGCGCCGAGTTCGAGCAGTGCCCGCAGCGCGGATCCGGCCCGGTCCTTGGCGCGAGTCTCGAAGTACCGTCCGGCCAGGATGAACACGATCACCCCGGCGGCGACCTCGAGATAGATGTTGGACGCCGCGGCGGCGGGCTCGACCGAGAAGCTGAAACCGTGCTTCATTCCCGGCATCCCGGCGTCACCGAAGAACAGGGCGTACACCGACCAGGTGTAGGCGGCGAGCGTGCCGAGTGAGATGAGCGTGTCCATGGTGGCGGTGGCGTGCCGGGCATTGGTCCAGGCGGCGCGATGGAACGCGGCGCCGCCCCAGAACACCACCGGGGTGGCCAACGTCAGCGAAAGCCATTGCCAGTTGCGGAATTGCAGCGCTGGGATCATCGCCAGCGCGATGACCGGAATCGCCAGTGCGAGACTCACCAGCAGCCGGTTGCGCAGGTTCCGCAGCGCCGAATCGGCCGGAACATCATCGGCGGCGGAGGCTTCCGCCGGCCGGATGTCGTGCACGGTCGCGGTGTAGCCGGTGTCGACGACACGTTCGATGAGCTGATCCGGCGTCACCGATTCGGGGAAGCTGACCTTCGCCTTCTCGGTGGCGTAGTTGACCGTGGCGGTGACGCCGTCGAGCCGGTTGAGCTTCTTCTCGATGCGAGCGGCGCAGGAGGCGCAGGTCATCCCACCGATATCGAGTTCGATGGAGCGCTCGGTCGTGGGCGCGCTCATTGGTGACCTCCTCCGTGCTGGTTGTGGCTGTTGTGGTCGGTTGTGTCACTGCCCACGGCGTTCGCGGTGAACTCCGCGGTGTGGACCGTGCCCTCGTGGGCGAAGTCCAGATACAAGCGGTAGGCGGCGACACCGGGTGCCTGGGCGTGGAAGGCGACCTGTGGCCCGGCGGGAGTCGAACCGACCTCGCCTTCCGGATGAACATGAAGATAGGACAGATCGTTCCCGCGCAGCGCCACCAGGTGCCCGTAGGCGCCCAGATACGGCTGCAGATCGGTGACCGGTTTCCCGTCCTTGCTGATGGTGAAGTTCACCTGGCTGCCGCCGGTGGACAGATCGCCGTCCATGCGCACCTGATAGCCGTCGACGGCGGTGGTGCGTGACGCCGGTGGCAGTGGGATGTCGGTGGCCGGTCCGGCGACCGTGAAGGTCTTGCTCAGCACCAGTTCGCCGGGGGCGCCGGTCGGCTGGGAATCGGCGAAGATCCGGTAGGTGCCGGGTTCGGACCAGGCCCAATCGATGGACCAGGTGCCGGCGGCATCGCGAACCGGGTGCACATGCCGGTACTCGGTCGTATCGGAGCGCACCGCGATCAGGTGCAGATCCTTCTCGTGCAGGTCGCGATAGGTGGTGACGGGAGCGCCGTCGGGGCCGTCGATCCGGAAGCGCAGACTGCCGGTGGTGTCGGTGGACGTGGGCGCGCTGAGTGCGGTGAGGGTGTATCCGGCCTCGGTGGCCCGTAATCCGGCGCCCGCGGCCTCGTTCGTGGCGGAGATGTGGTGCCCGGAGGCCGGTTCGGCCGGATCGCCCACGAGCGATCCGATACCGAACGCGGCCCCGAACAACACGACCAGCCCGCCGCCGAACGCGGCGAACCTGAGTCTGTCTTTCATGTCAGCTCGCCACCTGATATCCCGCCTCGTCGACGGCGGCGGTGACGTCGGCCCGAGGCAGCGGCGCGGCGGATTCGACCTGGACGCGACCGGAGGCGAGGTCCACATCGACGCTGGTCACGCCGTCGATCTTGCCGATCTCCTTCTGCACCGACGCCACGCAGTGGCCGCAGGTCATTCCGGTGACGGTGTAGGTGCTGGTAGCCATGATCGCTTCCTTCGCTCGCTCTTATACGGTGAGGGGGTATCCCCGACATCTCTGAACATACCCCCCATGGGTACCTCACGCAAGGGGTGGGCGGGGAAATTCGGAGCCGATCGCGGGCGCGGTTCGCGACGCCGCGAACACCGCTGCTCATCGGTGTGCGAGAGATCTGTCACCGGTACATCGAGACCGAGGTGCGCGGCAAACCAGCCGTTTGCCGCACGGCCGGATAACCTAGCCCCGTGCTGTCTGTAGTACCCAGTTCGGTGGTTGTCCGTGCCCCGTCGAAGGTGAATCTTCATCTTGGGGTCGGTGATCTGCGTAGTGACGGCTACCACGAACTGACCACGGTCTTCCAGGCGCTCTCGCTCGCCGACGATGTGCGAATCTCTCCGGCGAGCTCACTGGCGGTGACCGTACAAGGTGAGAGTGCCGCACAGGTGCCGACCGATCGGACCAATCTGGTCTGGCGGGCGGCGGTCCGCCTCGGACATCTGGCCGGACGCGCGCCGCTGGTGGAGATCGCGATCGACAAGGGTATTCCGGTCGCGGGCGGGATGGCAGGCGGCAGTGCGGATGCCGCCGCGGCGCTGGTCGGCCTCAACGAGTTGTGGAATCTCCAGATGTCGCGCGACGAATTGGCCGCCGTCGCCGCCGAACTCGGCAGCGATGTGCCGTTCGCGCTGCACGGCGGTACGGCGCTGGGCCGCGGTCGTGGGGAACGACTGCTGCCGGTGCTGTCGCGCAACACCTTTCACTGGGTGCTTGCCCTGGCCAAGGACGGATTGTCGACGCCGCGGGTGTTCGCCGAACTCGATCGGCTGCGCGAGCAGGGCGATCCACCGCGGCTGGGCGATCCGCAGGATCTGTTGCAGGCCTTGGCCTCCGGGGATGCCACCCAGCTCGCACCGCTGCTCGGTAACGATCTGCAGGCCGCGGCGCTGTCGCTGAATCCCGCGCTGCGCCGGACCCTGCGGGCCGGGGTCGAGGCGGGCGCCCTGGCCGGAATCGTGTCCGGATCGGGGCCCACCTGCGCATTCCTGTGCGGTAGCGAATCCGCCGCGGTCGCGGTCTCCGCCGAACTGGCCGGTGCCGGAGTCTGCCGCAGCGTGCGCACCGCCACCGGACCGGTGCCCGGCGCCCGGGTACTGGGTGACGCCGGCCAGCACTGACCGACCGGCGCCCATCCGAAGGGGTCAGCCGAGAATATCGGCGAGTCGATCGACCTGCTCGGGGTCACGGCCGTAGCAGTAGAAGATCACCTCGTCGACACCCAGGTCGGCGAATTGCTGTGCGACCGTGCGAATCCCGTGCGCGTCGATGATCATGCCGTTCACCATGTTCGCCCCGTATTCGTTGAAGGCGTAGTACGCCGACATCTGGGTACGGGCGTCATCGATCACCTGCCGCGGGCCGAGGGCGGCGTTGACCTGGGCGACGATGCGTGGTGAACCCGGCCGGTCGTAATCGCTCCAGAATCGGCGCACGGTATCGAACAACTGCGGCGCCCACGACGGTGGGGCCGCGGCCAGCAAGCCGCCGCCCCAGCGTGCGACCCGCTCCAGAGCGACCGGCCGGAAGCCGCCGAAAAGCAGCTCCGGCCCGCCGGCGGTGAGCGGTAGCGGGCCGATCGCATCACAGGTGTCGCTGTAACGCTCGCCCGACCACAACAGGCGCATGGTGGCGATCTGTGCGTCCAAACGTTTTCCGCGCGTGTGCAATTCGGTGCCGGAGGCCTCGTGGTCGTCGGCGCGGCCGCCGACGCCGAGGCCGAGGGTGAAACGTCCGCCCGAGAGCTGATCCAGGGTCGCGACCTGTTTGGCCAGTAGCGCCGGTTCCCGCAACGGTGCGATCAGTACCTCGGTCTGCAGCCGGATTCGTTGGGTCACCGCCGCCAGATGGGCAAGTGTCACAAGGGGTTCCGGATTGTGGAAGACGAGCCGGTCGAGCAGTCCGAGGGTGCTGAACGGGCCGGCCTCGGCTCGCGCCGCCCACTCGGTGAGTGCTCGCGGATCGCTGATGGGCAGGCCGATGCCGAACTTCATACGGCTGGACTCGGTGGTGATCATCGAAGGTTCTCCAATAGTGGGGTCGACACATTCACGCCGCCCACTTCACACCTCGTGATCCGAGATGGGCGCTCCCGCACTACGGCAATACTTCCGGAGAGCGCCATCGAATTGCGGACAATGTAGCCGGGGATCGATGCGCTCCGCAACTCGCGGATCCGTCGGCCCGGCCCTAGCGGGCGGCCCGCACCGGGACCGTGTCCGCTGTTGCCGTAAGGTTCACATGCGAAGCCGACGGGCGTGGCACCGCCGCTGGGGAGCGCTGGCGGTGCGGCGACGCGGCCGGACCCCTTCGAGCTCGCGGCACGTGCCCGTAGGCCCGCTGTACTCGGAGAGGACTGACCCCTTGGCGAATCTGATCAATCTGGAGCAGGTCCACAAGAGCTTCGGAATCACCCCGCTGCTGGACAACGTGTCCCTCGGCGTGCAGGAGGGTGAGCGGATCGGGGTCGTCGGTCTCAACGGTGGCGGTAAGACCACCCTGCTGGAGGTGCTGACCGGACTCGAGGCTCCCGACAGCGGACGGGTGAGCCGGATCAACGGCCTGCGGATGGCGGTGGTGACCCAGCGCGGGGTGCTGCCCGACGGCGCCACGGTCGGCGAGGTGGTACTCGCCGGGCTGGCCGAGGACGCGCGGACGGACCTGATAGCCGAACACGAATGGGCCGCCAACCCGCGTATCCGCACCGTGCTGGACGGTATCGGCATCGCCGATCTGGGGATGGACAGTCCGGTGGCGAATCTGTCCGGTGGGGAACGCCGGCGGGTCGCGCTGGCCGCCGCGCTCGTGCGCGAACTCGATCTGCTGGTCCTCGACGAGCCCACCAACCACCTCGATGTCGAGGGGGTGCAGTGGCTGGCCGAACATCTGCTGTCCCGTCGCAGTGCGCTGGTGGTCGTGACGCACGATCGCTGGTTCCTCGACACGGTCGCCACGCGCACCTGGGAAGTGGTGGGCGGCAAGGTCGAAAGCTACGAGGGCGGATACAACGACTGGATCTTCGCCCGCGCCGAGCGCGCTCGCCAGGCCGATGCGAGCGAGGCTCGCCGCCGCAATCTCGCGCGCAAGGAACTGGCCTGGTTGCGGCGCGGACCGCAGGCCCGTACCTCCAAGCCGCGGTATCGGGTCGAGGCCGCCGAGGCGCTGATCGCCGACGTGCCGCCGCCGCGTGACACCGTGCAGCTGGCGTCCTTCGCGCGAAAGCGCTTGGGCCGCGTGGTGATCGAACTCGAGGACGTCACCCTGGCGACGCCCGACGGCCGGGAGCTGGTCCGTGATCTGACCTGGCGGCTGGCGCCGGGGGAGCGGGTCGGCCTGGTCGGGGTGAACGGTTCCGGTAAGACCACCCTGCTGCGTGCCCTGGCCGGCGACGCTGATCCGGCATCCGGCAAGCGGATTCAAGGACAGACGGTGCGCGTCGGCTGGCTGCGGCAGGAACTCGACGATCTGCCCACCGATATGCGTGTGCTGGAAGCGGTTTCCGATGTCGCTGAGCGAACCATGCTGGGGGACAAGGAGATCAGCGCTGGTCAGCTCGCCGAGCGGCTCGGCTTCACCCCGGCCAAACAACGCACGCCGGTCGGTGATCTGTCCGGTGGTGAACGCCGGCGGTTGCAACTCACTCGCATCCTGATGGGCGAGCCGAATGTGCTGCTGCTCGACGAACCCACCAACGACCTCGATATCGACACCCTGCAGCAGCTCGAGGACCTGCTCGACGGCTGGCCCGGCACCCTGGTGGTGATCAGCCACGACCGGTACCTCGTCGAACGCATCAGCGATTCCACCTGGGCCCTGTTCGGCGACGGCAAACTCACCAATCTGCCCGGCGGCATCGAGGAGTATCTGCGCAGGCGCGCGGCGGCGGCGGAGGCCGCGCGGCGTCCGGCTGGATCCTCCGCGACGTCCGAGACCGCGGCCCCCGCAACGGATTCGGCTGCCTACCGCGCCGCGCGCAAGGAGTTCGGCCGGTTGGAGCGGGCACTGGAGAAACTCACCGAGCGTGAGGAGCGGCTGCACGTCGCACTTGCCGAGGCCGCGACCGATCCGGAGAAGCTCGTCAGCCTCGGCGCGGAGCTGAAACAGGTGCAGGCCGAGAAGGAATCGACCGAGCTGCGCTGGCTGGAGCTGGCCGAAGAGGTCGGCTGAGAGAGATCGGCCCCCCGGGGCCGACCACGGGACCAACGACTCAGAGTGCGTGACCGAGCGGCGGCACCGGCAGGCAGGCGCAGGTGAACTCGGTGCCGAAGGAGGTCAGCGCGATACTGCGGTAGCCGACCTTGGTGCCGAACCCGCGCTTGAGCAGCCGCCGCACATCGGGCTGGGATTCCAGCAGCTGATAGCGCGCCGGATTGTCGAGTTGGTCGCCCTCGACGGTGATCAGGCCCAGGCGGCGCAGGTTGGTCAGATAGGTGACAGCCCGGTCGGTATAGCGCAGCGCGGCGGCCTCGCCGATCAGCGACATCCCGACCTCGATGCGCTGCGTCCCGGCGCTCAGGGCGCGACCGGTGCGGATATCCAGGGCCGGCTGCGGACCGTCGAGATACAGGAAGCGCAGGATGCGCGCCTCGTCGGGGGCCAGTTCGGACAGGATGCGGGCGAAGGCCGGATGGTCGGCGTCCTCGCCGTGCACGTCGGCCGAGCGACGCAGCAGTTCGGCGCCGCGTTCGCGCAGACTCGGCGCGCTGGGGGCACCGGCCGCGCTGTCACGCGCGTCATCGACGCCGAGGGCACGGCGCATCGAATCGCGGACATGATCGCCGGCCTGCGACAGCACGCGATGCGGGGGATGCCCCGCCATGCTGCCGCGCACCACCGTAGCCGTCACCCCGACCGCGGTGCCGAGACTCCACGAGGCGACCTCGCTGACCGCCGACAGCGCCACCCGGACGACACCGGTGGTGGTGCGGACCGGCCCGGCCCGGCCGGAATCGGCGACGACCAGCTCGGAGGGCGGGCGGGCGACGAGTTCGGTCGAATACGTCGCATGTTCGATCGTCTCCACGAGTTCGGGCTCGGGCGGCCCGCCGGCCGCCGCCTGTTCCTCGTTGTCGATCGAAAACTCGGCGCCACCACCGGTTTCGGGGGCGGCGCCGGGTCCGCTCACAGCCATACTTTCGCCACTTCCGTTCCGAAGATCAGGAGATGAGCGTAACCGGCGATGAGCCCCAGCACACCGCCATGAACGAACAAAAGCCACTCGTCCTGTTTGATCGCCGCGCGCAACATGTCGACGAAGTCCGGCGGCGACAGGGCGGCCATCTGCTTGGCGATGTACCGGGTGACCTGCTTGCTCTGCTGGGCGTTGAAGCCGGGATCGGCGAAAGCCGCGGGCGCCAGCGATTTGGCCTCGTCGGTGAACCGGGTCTGCAAGGTGGCGTAGTCGCGGCTGCCGATCACGAATTTCAATGCCCCGCGCATGGGACCCAGCGCACGGTCGGTGGCCGGTCGCAGCGTGTCCTCCAGCACCTGCATGGTGCGGTCGGAGCGCGGTCCGTTGAGCAGTTCGTCACCGACATTGGCGATGGTGATGATCTGCGTCGCCACCAATTCGGCATAGCCCTCCGTGATTTCGGGCTGCCGTTTGATCAGCAAACCCTGCCGCCACGGGCACCACCACTTCGGATAGGCGGGCTCGAAGATCATATTCAGCCCGATCCAGTTCACCACCCAGCCGATGATCACGCCACCGATCGGTAGAACCACGAGCGGCGACCAATGGGTCAGGTGCAACACGCCGACCAATACCAGACCCATCGGCGCGCCGAAATAGAAGCCGAAGTTCTGCATGAACCGCAACTCCTTGGCGCCCAGCACCTGAAATACCGTGTTGAGCAACTGCGGCCGGGATTGGAAATACCGGATCACCATCTGTTTGACATCGAGTAGTTGTTCGATGTTCGAACCGAGTTCGTCGGTCAGCTCCTTGAGGATCTCCGGCAGCTGTTCCCGGACCCGCTCGTGCACCATCTCGCGGACGGGGGCGGGCAGGTTGTACCAGAGTTGAGGGTGTTCGCGCCGGGCGATGTCCTCCACGATCTCGCGGATCTGGGACTGCGCCATATCGGTGAGATGGGCGGCCAGTTCATCGGGTTCGAGTTCACGATAGAAGTCGGCGACACTGCCCAGTTTCGAGAGGCCTTTGTCGACCGCGATCGAGGCCATCTTGTCGGCGCGGGAAGGAACGATTCCCTGCCATCCCATCCGGCCGTCGTACTGCAGTAGGGGAAGTACCTGAATGCGCTTGGGCAGATACGGAAACAGCCATTTCAGACCCGGCGTCCGAAACCCGTGAAAGCGTAGCGGCTTGAACAGCATCAGGATGCCCGTCCAGTTCGTGATATAGCCGATAACGCCTGTGAACAGGGGGATCGTGATCAGTTCCAGCAAAATCGTTGGGTGAAAACCCAGCAAACTATCCAGCACGACACCCTCCTGCCGACCCCTTACCGGTGACCGCCGTCACACCGGCACTTCAACGTACCCCGTCGGCCGAGCGAACCTTACTGTGAATTCCGGAAACGGGTCCAATTGGCGACTGTAGCGACGCGGCCGAAGGCGGCAGCCCGCGTGACCACCGCGGAAGTCGCTATCGAATTCGGGTTGGAAGCTGGTACACGGTAGCGTATCGGCAGAGACTTCGATCACATCGTGCGATGGGAATGTCGCACCGGACAGCGGTGGCCGCAAGAATGACCGGAACCACATTCATGCCGCAATCGCTGTGGGTGTCGGTGCTCATGGTGCGGGGCCGCCGACGGTGATCCGGTAGCCCGCGTGGTGCGGTAGGAATATGTGAACGGACTCGTTCACCTGGCGATATTCGGAGACGGACGTGACAGACGACAGGACCGGACAGGATGTGGTCCGACCCGGTTCCCGCGCTGTGGAACGCAGCTCGGATGTGGAGAAGCGGCAGATCAGCAACGAAGCGCGGATGATCCGCGGCGTTTTCCGCGCTGCGGGTCTGGCGGCCGGCACCGCGGTCCGCGGCGGGCAGTGGGCGGTCGGCACCGGCTTCGAGGTCACCAAGCAGATCGCGCAGGCCGCGCTGGACGGCGAATCCTCCACCGAGATCGCCGAACGCACCGGCGCCGCACTGCAGTCCGTCGCGCGCAGTGTGCTCGGCGTGACCGAGGGTTCGGTGCGCGAGATCGTCAGTTACGTGCCCACCAACGGGAGTGCGGCGACACCGTCGACCGCCGGGCTGGTCCGCTCGGCCAGCCTGGCGGATCTGCGCCGCCGCGGTGACAATCTGCTGGCGCGATCCGCCGATGTGTACTTCACCGAGGAAGTGCATCCCGCCTACGACCGCATCCTCGACCAACTGGCCTCCGATGAGGCCCGCATCCTGCGGTTCATGGCCATCAACGGCCCGCAACCGTCGGTCGACGTGCGTACCAACCGGCCGCTGGGGATCGGATCCGAGCTGGTCGCGGGGGATCTGACCTCGGTGCCCGAACAGGCCGGCGTGCGCTATCCGGACCGGTCACGGCTGTATTTGATCAATCTGACCAGGCTCGGTCTGCTGACCACATCCGACGATCCGGTGGTGCTGAGCCGTTATATGGTGCTCGAGGTCCAGCCGATCGTGGAGACGGCCCTCAAACAGGCCGGCCGGGTGCCCAAGATCGTGCGAAAGAGCCTGCGCCTCACCGAATTCGGCGAGGATTTCTGCAAAACCTGCTTCACCATCAACGGGTCCTGACCGGATCGGGGTGCCGGACGCTGTATAGCGATCCGATACAGATTTTCCGATCTGCGCAGATTCGCCGGATCCGGTGGGATTGTTGAGGTATGGACTCCGATGCCGTCTCCGCGATAAGCCGGCTGAAGTTCCGGTACCTGCGAGCACTGGACACCAAGTCATGGGAAGACTTCGCCGACACGATGATCCCGGAGGCGACGGCGACCTACAGCGAGTACTTGCAGTTCGAGTCGCGTGACGCCTTCCTGGCGTTCATGCGCAATACCCTCGGCCCACACGTCATCACCGAACACCGGTGCGACCACCCCGAGATCGATATCGACGGCGATGTGGCGACGGGGACCTGGTATCTGGCCGATACGGTGCTCATTCCCGGCCACAACATGCTGCTGCGCGGGGCGGCCTTCTACAACGACCGGTACGTACGCTGCGACGACGGCCACTGGCGGATCGCGCACACCGGCTATGAGCGGACCTACGAGGTGGTGCTGTCGCTCTCGGATCTGCCGAGCCTGCGCCTGACCGCGAGCAGGTGGGGTGTGATCACCGGCGAGCCCGGCGCCGTGCCCGATATCCCCGCGGTGGTGGCCGATATCGAGGACACCCCGGTCCAGCCCGAGGAAGAGCCCGACGAGGCGATCGGCTGACACCGGCCTCGTCGTCAGTCCGCGGTCGCGACCAGCGGTTCCAGGGTCAGCTCGGCCATTTCCTTCCGGATGTACTGCAGCCGCCACTTGTCGCTGAACAGGGCCAGGATCGCGCCGTCGGTGCGGGTGAACACCTCGACTCCGCGCTGACGATCCAGTTCCGCCGCGGAGTCCGCGTCGGTGCGCCGTGCCAGCTGATAGGGCAGGAAGTCCAGTTGGGTCTCGACATTGAATTCGGCCTGCATCCGGGCGGTCACCACCTCGAACTGCATCGGGCCGACCGCGGCCAGCACGGGAGAGGCGTCGCCGCGCACATCGTTGCGCAGCACCTGCACGACACCTTCGGAATCGAGCTGGTCGATGGCCTTACGGAACTGCTTGTACTTGCCGGCGCTGCGAGCGCGCAGGGTCGCGAAATGTTCCGGCGCGAAGGACGGGATGGGCGGGAATTCCACCTTCTTGTCCACGAACAGGGTGTGACCGGGCGCGAGTGCGGTCGCGTTGACCAGGCCGACCACATCACCCGGATAGGCGGTGTCGACGGTCGCGCGTTCCCGGCCGAAGACCGTGAGTGCGTATTTGGTCGCGAACGGGCGGCCGGTCTGGGCATGGGTGACGACCATGCCGCGTTCGAACTCCCCGGACACGATGCGCATGAAGGCCAGCCGGTCGCGGTGAGCGGCATCCATCCCGGCCTGCACCTTGAACACCACCGCGCTGAACGGATCCGCCGGTTCCCGCTCGGCGCCGCCGATATCGGCGCGCGGCCCGGGTGACGGGGCCAGGGCCACCAGCGTGTCCAGCAGCTGCCGCACGCCGAAGTTCAGCATGGCCGAGGCGTAGATGACCGGCGAGGTCTGCCCGGCGAGGAACAGCTCCTGATCGTGATCCTGACCGGTGGCCGAGAGCAGCTCGCTCTCCTCGGCCGCGGTCTCCCACGGCTCGCCCTCGCGCGCGGCCGCCTGCTCGGGGGAGTAGGACTCCTCGGGCGCGATGGTGGCGCCACCGGCGGTGCGGGTGAAGTGGACGTACTCGGTGGCGACGCCGTCCGCACCGCGCCGCAGCAGACCGCGGAAGTCACCGGCGATGCCGACCGGCAGGAACAGCGGAGTCGGGGTCAGGCCGATGCGTTCGCTGATCTCGTCGAGCAGCTCGAGCGGCGCGCGCCCGGGCCGATCCCACTTGTTGATCACGGTGATCACCGGAATGCCGCGGTGGCGGCACACCTGGAACAACTTGAGCGTCTGCGGTTCCAGGCCCTTGGCCGCGTCGATCAGCATGACCGCGGCGTCGACAGCGGTCAGCACCCGGTAAGTGTCCTCGGAGAAGTCCGAGTGGCCGGGGGTGTCGACCAGATTGATCACGCAGTCGCCGTATTCGAACTGCAGCGCGGTGGAGCTGACCGAGATACCGCGCGCCTTCTCCATTTCCATCCAGTCCGAGACGGTGGATTTGCGGCCGGATTTGCCGTGAATGGCGCCGGCCTCGGAAATCATCTTCGCGTGCAGCGCCAGGGCCTCGGTGAGCGTCGATTTACCCGCGTCGGGATGGGAGATCACCGCGAAGGTGCGCCGCCGTTCCGCCTCCTGCGCCACCCGCCCGGATGTGGTCGTGCTGGCTGAGGGGGAATTCACCGATCGGCTCCTCTTCGCGGGACAGGGCAAAGCATCAGAATACGGGAACGGGCGAATCCGGCCCGCGCCGGGATACTCCGTGAGCAGTGGGAAAGGACCCGGTCAGAGGCGTGCCGGACGCCGGAGCGATTCACCCGGGCAGGTGTAGTGCGACCGTGGTGTGGACCAGCGAGTCGAGGGTGATCCCGGGCGCGATCAGTTCGACACTGCGGTTGGCGACCAGCGTGGCGATGCCGTGCATATTCGTCCACAGGCCGAAGGCGCGTTCCTCCGGGCGATCGGTGACGCACTCGGCGACCAGTTCGGCCCAGGCCCGGTAGATCGGAATCGTTCTGCGACGCAGGTTCTCCCCGGAGCCCTGAAGCAGGTCGTGGCGGAACATCAGCGTGAACATCTCGGGACGCTGGGCCGCGAAGCCGAGATATTCACCGGCCATGCGATCGATGCGCACCCGGGCGGGCTGGTCGTCGCAGGCCGCGAAACGCGCGCTCAGATCCGCGAATCCGCGCACCGCGACGGCGGCCAGCAGCGCGTTGTGGGTGGGGAAGTAGCGCCGCGGCGCACCGTGTGACACGCCGGCTTGCCGGGCGATCGCCCGGAGCCCCAGCTGTGCCGCGCCGACCTGCTCCAGCAGGTCCACGCCGGCACTCACCAGCCGTTCCCGCACCGGTCCGTCCACACCCATGCGAGACATTGTCGCCTCTGCACCGAGCCGGCGATGCGGGCCGGGCGGTGAATCGCGGGGTGGGTGCGCTGCGGCCGCTGACTCGCCAGGCGGGACGCGTGACTTCCGTAGACATTGTCTACTAGTCTGCCGTAGACAATGTCTACGGCGCTTCGCGGAGGGTTCGCATGTGGTACTGGATCTTGAAATTCGTCCTGATCGGCCCGATCCTGCGGTTGCTGGGGCGGCCGAAAGTCGAAGGATTGCACCATGTTCCGGCCGACGGTCCGGTGATCATCGCCGCCAACCATCTGGCCGCGATCGACTCGCTGTATCTGGCACTGGTGCTGTCGCGGCGGATCACCTTCCTGGCCAAGAGTCAGTATTTCGACGAGCCCGGATGGCGCGGCCGGCTCAATCGGTGGGTGATGACGGCGACGGGGCAGGTGCGAGTGGATCGGACCGGAGGGTCCGCCTCGGCCGACGCGCTGGCCGCGGCGGTGCGAATTCTGGAATCCGACGGAGTGTGGGGTATCCACCCCGAGGGCACGCGTTCCCCGGACGGCCGGGTCTACCGCGGGCGCACCGGGGTGATCCGGGTGGCGATGCGCACCGGTGCGCCCGTTGTCCCGGTGGCGCTGACCGGGACCGATCTGGTGAATCGCCGGGGCCGTCGAGGGCTGCGTTTCGGCAAGGTGCGCATCGTCTTCGGGCCGCCGCGACGCTTCGAACCCGTCGATCGCGCCGCGGTACGGGCCGCGACCGACGATTTGATGGTGGAACTTGCGATGCGATCGGGCCGCCGTTACGTAGACTGCTACGCGGCGACATTCCGCGCCGAATCGGCCTGATTCGCGGGATCGTATTACCGCATCAGGGGGTTGCGCGGGGCGTTTTCCGCCACATGCTATTGTTCTCAGGTTGTCTCGGCGAGGGTGTCGCACCCAGGTGCACACCGTGATCGACGCGGCTCGGCTTCCGGCCGTTGTCGTGCGGTGCTCGCCCGACGAGCAGACCCTTTCGCCAGGGTGATCCGATTCCGGATGGCACCTGGCCAGCACACCGTCCGCCCCGGAAAGCCGTAGGAGAGTATTCCAGTCATGTCCGACGTCAGCGTCCTCGAAGCCACGACCCGCACCGAATTCGGCAAGGGTGCCGCGCGCCGTACCCGTCGCGACGGCAACGTCCCCGCCGTCCTGTACGGCCACGGTGAGGCGCCGAAGCATCTGTCGGTCAACGCACAGGCCTTCGCCGCGATCCTGCGCGAGCACGGCACCAACGCCATCGTGGACCTGCAGATCGACGGCAAGAAGCAGCTGGCGATGACCAAGTCCGTGGTCGTGCACCCCATCCGCCGCTACATCGAGCACGCCGATCTGCTGATCGTGAAGCGTGGCGAGAAGGTCGTCGTGGACGTGCCGGTCGCGCTGGCCGGCGATGCGGGCCCGGGCACCCTGGTCACTCAGGAGACCACCACCCTGTCGGTCGAGGCCGACGCCCTGAAGCTGCCCGAGTCCATCGAGGTCTCGATCGAGGGCGCCGAGGCCGGCACCCAGATCACCGCCGGTCAGATCGAGCTGCCCAAGGGCACCACGCTGGCCGGTGATCCGGAGCAGCTGATCGTCAACATCATCGTCGCCCCGGCCGCCGAGGAGACCGAGGGTGAAGCCGAGGCCGAGGCCGAGGCCGAAGGCGAGAGCGCCGAATAATTCGGCCCCTCCACCGTTTCCGATGACGGATTCGAACGCGCCCGCACTCGTGGTCGGACTGGGCAATCCGGGCCCCGAATACGAGCGGACGCGACACAATGCGGGTTTCCTGGTCGCCGATGTGCTCGCCGAGCGCATCGGCGGCCGGTTCACCGTGCACAAGAAGTCGGGCGCCGATCTGGTGGAGGCCCGGCTCGACGGCCGCAAGATCCTGCTGGCCAAACCGCGCACCTATATGAACCTCTCGGGGCGACCGGTCGCGGCACTCGCGCGGTTCTTCTCCGTTCCGCCGACCGAGATCATCGTCGTGCACGACGAACTCGATCTGCCCTTCGGCGATATCCGGCTCAAGCGCGGTGGCGGCGAGGGCGGCCACAACGGTCTGCGCTCCATCTCGAATGCCTTGTCCACCAAGGACTATCTGCGGGTGCGATTCGGTGTGGGTCGTCCCCCCGGCCGCCAGGATCCCGCCGATTTCGTGCTGAAACCGTTCTCCGCGGCCGAACGTAAAGAGGTCCCGGTACTGGTCGAACAGACCGCCGACGCAGTCGAATTGCTACTGCGCGTGGGTCTGGAACCGGCCCAGAACCAGCTGCACTGAGCGCCGGCAGCCTGCCTCCGGCCCGTATTCGGCCGGCAATCTGCCATGATGGGCGACTGTGCGCGACCACGACATTGTTTACGACCGATATCGGGGTGTACTGCTGGGCGGGGCGGTCGGTGACGCGCTCGGGTGGCCGATCGAGTTCCTGAAGCTGGCGCAGATCCGCGACCGGTTCGGTGCCGACGGTCTCACCGATTTCGCGCCGTCGGCCGGTGACCCCGCGCCCAAGCAGATCACCGACGACACCCAGATGACGCTGTTCACCGCCGAGGGATTGCTGCGCTGCGCGCCCGGCGCGGATCCGGCGCCGGTGCTGCGCCGGGCCTATCTGCGATGGCTGCGCACCCAACGTGAACATCTGCCGGAGCCGACGCCCGACGGCTGGCTGGCGGGCCTGCCCTATCTGTACGCCGTCCGCGCACCGGGTAACGCCTGTATGGGTGGCTTGAATCGACAAGCGGGACAATTTATTCCGCCACATCCATTCGGTACGCCCGGACCCGTGAATCCCGACTCCAAGGGCTGCGGCACCGTGATGCGGTCGGCACCGTTCGGGCTTGCCGCGCTCGGCCCGGAGGTCGCGTTCGAGTGGGCCGCCCGCTGTGCCCAGCTCACCCACGGTCATCCGACCGGATATCTCGCCGCCGGTGCCTTCGCCGCCGTCATCGATCGGGTCGTGAACGGCGCCGACGTGCGAACAGCGGTGCACGAGACCGTGATTCAGGCCGAGGCCGTCCCGGGCGGCGGGGAGACCGCCGCGGCGCTGCGCAAGGCCGTCAGCGCGGCCGACGCGGGTCCGGGGACCTCCGAGGGTGTCGAGGTGGTCGGTGAGGGCTGGGTCGCCGAGGAATGTCTGGCGGTCGCGGTCTACTGCGCCCTCGACGCCGCCCGCACCGGGGATCTGCGCCGCGCACTGTTGTTGTCGGTCAACCACTCCGGCGATTCCGACTCCACCGGCGCGGTGACCGGAAATCTGCTCGGCGCCTGCTACGGGCTCACCGCACTGCCGCTGGATTGGTGTGCCGCAGTGGAGGGACGCGACGATCTGGCCCGGGTCGCCGATGATCTGGTGGCGAATTTCGTCTACGGCGACCGGGCGCCGCTCGGCTCCCGGTACCCGGTCGAGGCGGCGGAAGATCCGGTCCTGCAATAGCTTTCCTGCGCTCGTTCAGCGCCTGCGGCGGGCCAGGCGGCCGACCGCGTCGAGGAATCGGTCGAGTTCCTCGACGCTGACGAAGCAGTGTGGTGAGGCGCGCACGACGGAGTCGAGGCGCCGCGCCGACATATCGAGCAGGGTCGAACTCCGATGGCTCACGGTCACGGTGATATCGGAATCGCGCAGCCGGTCACGAATCTCGACCGGATCGAGCCCTTCGATGGTGAACGAGACGATGCCCGAGCGCTCGGTTCCGAGATCGCGCACGGTGACGCCGGGGATCGATGGCAGCTGGTCGCGCAGCCGGTTCGCATTGGCCGCGACCGCGGCGAACACGTGCTCCGGTCCGAGATCGAGCAGGTAGCGGACGGCCGCGCCCAGACCCAGCCGGGCCGCCACATCGCATTCCCAGAATTCGAATCGGGTGGCGTCGGGGGCGAGCCGGTACTCCTGCGGGCCGGTCCAGGTGGCGCTGTGCAGATCCAGCCGGCTCGGTTCCAGCTCCCGGCACACCTCCGGACGCACGTAGAGGAATCCCGTGCCGCGCGGACCCCGCAGCCATTTCCGTCCGGTGGCCGACATCGCGTCGACGCCGAGTTCGGTGACGTCGATTGCGATCTGGCCGGCGGACTGGCACGCGTCCAGCACTACCAGCGCACCCACCCGATGGGCGATCCGGGTGGCCTCGGCGACCGGATTGACCAGGCCACCGTTGGTCGGCGCGTGCAACAGCGATACCACCTTCACCCGCTCGTCGAGCAGATCGGCGAAGGCCTCGAGATCGAGCCGGCCGGTGGGATCGCTCGGTATCGCTTCGACGGAGGCTCCGGAGGCCCGGGCGCGCTGCAGGGCGGCGATGGCGTTGCTCGCGTAGTCCGCACCGGAGATCAGGATCCGGTCACCGGGGCCGAGTCCGATGGCGTAGAAGAAATCCGACCACGACCGAGAGGCGCTGTCGCTCAGGGCGATTGCGGAGGCGTCGGCATTGATCAGGGCGCCGATGGCGGATTTGACCCCGGCGAGATCGTCGAGCCGCTCAGTGGCCGCCCGATATCCGCCGATCTCGCCTTCGCGACGCAGATGTGCGGTGATGGTGTCGATGACGACCCGCGGCGGTAGCGAGGACCCCGCGCTGTCGAGGAATACCGGCGGCGGTCCGGCCGCGTCGGCGTAGGCGGGGATGTCGGCGCGCAGGCGTTGAGTGTCGAGCACGGTATCGACGGTAGGTCATCGGGGGCCGGTCTCGCCGGACGCTGCCTCGAGCACGGCCCGGATCAGTTGCGCGGACTCCGCGGCCATCTGCTCCGGCGGGCACGGCCGATCCTGTTCGAGCCACCACACGATCGACTGGACGAACATCGCCCCCACGATGCTCGGGACGAAGGCCGTCGCGGTCCGCCCCGGCAGATGCTCGCTGGACATGGCCGCGAGGGTGGCCCGCATCCGGTCGGCGAACCACGGGCTGCCCTTACGGCCCAGCAATGCCGCGTAGAGCCGGTGGTAGCTGTCGATATGGGTGAAGAATCCGGCCCAGCGCTGTCCGGGGGAGCGGTCGTCGCGTGCGTCGGTGGCGGTCATCTCCGCCGTCGCCTCGTCGAAGATCTGCTCGACGAGTGCGTACTTGTCGCGATAGTTGCGGTAGAACGCGGCCCGGCTGACCATGGCCCGCGTGGTCAGTTCCCCGACCGTGATCCGGTCGAAGCCGCGCTCCTCGATCGATTCGATCAGCGCCTGCCGCAGCAGGGTGCGGGTGCGCACTACACGTACGTTCTGCTGAGACATCTACGGCTCCTTGTCTGTTTCGGGACAGATCCGCGGAGATGAATCTTGTCGCGGCGGAGGAAGTTTCGGAAGCTGGACATCGTAGCCGGAATGAGACAGGTCGTCTCGTCCGAACCCTGCCCTCGACACGGAAGAGGTAACGATGCGCGCGGTACGAGTGACGGAATTCGGTGATCCGGAGGTGCTGGTTCTCGCCGATATCGCGGATCCGGCGCCGGCCGCCGGACAGGTGCTGGTGCAGGTCGAGCGGGCGGGAGTGGCTTTCGGTGACGTGATCGTGCGCTCCGGCCGGTATCCGTTGCCGCTGCCCTGGGTTCCCGGACTCGAGGTCGGCGGCCGGGTGGTGGGTCTCGGCCCGGGGGCGGATCCGGCGCTGCTGGGGCGCACGGTCGTCGCGACGACGGCGGGCCGGGCCGGTGGTTATGCCGAACTGGCGGTGGCGCCGGCGGACTACACCTTCCCGGTGCCGGACGGACTGGATCTCGAGGTGGCGCTCACGGTGTTCCAGTCCGGCGCCTTGGCCCGCGGTCTGCTCACCGCGATGGGGCTGAGCTCGTCGGATACGGTGCTGGTCACCGCGGCGGCCGGGCGGATCGGCTCGATGGTGGTCCAGACGGCCAAGGCCGCGGGAGCCCGGGTGATCGGCGTGGCGGGCACCGCGAAGACCGCCGCCGTGGCCGACTTCGGCGCCGATCACGCGCTGGACTACGAGTCCGGTCAGTGGGGTGCCCGGGTCCGTGCGCTGACCGGCGGGCGCGGGGTGGATCTGGTCCTCGACGCGGTCGGCGGCGAGGTCGCCGCACAGGCCATATCGGCCGCTGCCGACGGCGCCGGCCGGATCGGGCTGTACGGTTTCGCGTCCGGCGATTGGGCACCGGTCGACGCCCCGACGGTGTCGCACCGAGGCCTCACGGTGTGCGGCGCGCTCGGTGTCGTCATCCGCAAATCCGATGCCGAACAGCGCGCCGATGCCGAGGGCGCGCTCGCCGCTGCCGTGCGGGGCGAACTGAAACCCAGAATTCACGCCCGGGTGCCGCTCGCGGCGGTCGCGACCGCCCATCGCGAGCTCGAGCAGCGGCTTTCGGTGGGTGCGGTAGTGCTGTCGGTGGGGCCGTGACCGGCCTGTTCACCATTTCTTCGGAGTCTGTGTCGGTAGGCGCGGCTACGCTGGTTCGGGTCGGTGGAAGAACCGGGTGTGGTCTCTCGTTGTACGGCTACACGCGATCCCGACGGCACAGCGGCCGGAGGGGATGCGTGATCTGTGCGGGGCTGAGCGGAGGTTGGCATGGCGGTAACTGTGGACAAGGCGCCGGCCGAGCCAGGGGTCGGCCTCTCCTCGCGCGCCGCGGCGGAGGCCTATGTGGGGGGTGTGTGTTTCAAGCAGGGGCCGCCCGCCTTGATCGGCGCCGAACTGGAGTGGCTCACCATCTGTAGCGAGCCGTCGGCGTCGGATTCGCGTCCGCGATTGTCGGCGCTGGCGGACGCGCTGGGCCCCTATGCGCCGCAGTCCATTTCGCCCGATTCTCCCGCCAAAGTGCTCCCCGGTGGCAGTCGGATCACCCTCGAACCCGGTGGTCAGATCGAACTGTCGAGCGCCCCCTTCGATGACGCCTCGCAGCTGTGCGCTCAGCTGCTGGAGGACTCTCACTTTCTTTCCGGCTTGCTCGAAGCCAGGTCCATCCGAACGATATCCGCCGCCGCCGATGCCGATCGGCAGGCCCGCAGGCTGCTCCGATTACCGCGCTATCGCGCGATGGAACGATCGTTCGCCGGTGTCGGCCCGTACGGCAAGCTGATGATGTGCAATACGGCCGCCACACAGGTCAGCGTGGACGCCGGTGGTGACCGGGCCGAGATCGCGGCCCGGTGGAACACGCTGTACGCGATCGGGCCGGCCTTGCTGGCCGCGTTCGCCTGCTCGCCGGACCTGCACGGTGCCCCCGTCGGGGCATGGGCGTCGCAACGGATGCGGACCTGGTTGCGCCTCGATCACACCCGCACCCGCCCGCCCGTCCGGAACTGGGACGATCCGATCGTCGACTACGGACGCTGGGCACTGGACGTGCCGCTGCTGTGCGTGCGCCGCGGCGAATCCGATAGTGACTGGGCCGCGCCGCCGGGGGCGAGCTTCGCCGACTGGCTGTGCGGTGCGCTCGACGACGAGATCGGCCGCCGCCCGGAGGCCGAGGACCTCGACTATCACCTGACCACCGTCTTCCCGCCCGTGCGCGCATCCGGTCATCTCGAGGTCCGCTATCTGGATGCGCAACCGGGCGACCAGTGGACGGTGCCGATCCACGTCCTCGACGCGTTGATGTCGGCACCGGCTGTCGTGGCCGAGGCGGCCGACCTGGCCGATCCGGTCGCCGACGAATGGTCGCTGGCGGCGCGCTGCGGCCTGGCCGACCCGCAGATCCGCGCGGTGGCCGTCGATCTGCTGACCCTGGCCGCCGACAACGCCCGCACCGACACGGCCGCCGATCAGATCGGGGACGCCGCACGGCGATGTCGCGCGGGCCTGACCCCGTCCGGGGCGATCGTCCACTGCCGGCCCGAGGAGGCCGCGGAATGAACCGTGACGCAGAGATCGGCTCGGTCCGACGGGGCCGCTGGGTACGACGCTTGGGAGAGCACTGATGACCGTTCACGCCGGAACCGATCACGCCGAGACGGAGCGATTACGCGCGCAGATCGCGGAGGTTCTCACCAGGGCACGCGCCCGGACGACCGGGCTGATCGAATCGGTCGACGAAGCCGAGCTGATCGCTCAGCATTCACCGCTGATGAGCCCCCTGGTCTGGGACCTGGCCCATATCGGTAATCAGGAGGAGTTGTGGCTGGTCCGCGATGTCGGCGGCCGTGAGCCGGTGCGTGCCGATATCGACCATCTCTACGACGCGTTCCGGCATGCCCGCGCCGATCGCCCGGCGCTGCCGCTGCTGGATCCCGGACAGGCGCGCGGATATGTGGGGAGCGTGCGAGAAAAGGTCTGGGATGTACTGGATTCCAGTCCGTTGCGTGGACATCGGTTGGTGGACAGCGGCTTCGCCTTCGGCATGATCGCGCAACACGAGCAGCAGCACGACGAGACCATGCTGGCCACCCATCAGCTGCGGCGCGGACCCGCCGTCCTCTCGGCCCCGCCCGCGCCAGCCGCCCGGATCGCGGTCGGCGACGAGGTCGTGGTCCCGGCGGGCGAATTCGTCATGGGCACCTCGACCGACCCCTGGGCACTGGACAACGAGCGGCCAGAACACCGCGTCCATGTGCCCGGATTCGCGATCGATGCGGCGCCGATCACGAACGCGCAATTCCAGGCTTTCATCGCCGACGGCGGGTACCGGCGTCCCGAACTGTGGTCGCGACAGGGCTGGGCGCACCGGACCGACGCCGAGCTGGAGGCTCCGCAGTTCTGGGAGCGCGATTCCGACGATCGTTGGTGGCGCCGGGTTTTCGGCGCCACCGTGCCGGTGCGCCCGCAGCAGCCGGTGGTGCACGTGTGCTGGTTCGAGGCCGAGGCGTATGCCACCTGGGCCGGCAAGCGGCTGCCGACCGAAGCCGAATGGGAGAAGGCCGCGCGATTCGATCCCGCGACCGGACGTTCCCGCCGCTATCCGTGGGGTGACGCCGAACCCGACGAGACCACCGCCAATCTGGGCCAGCGCCATCTGGAACCCGCGGATGTGGGCGCGTACCCGGCGGGGGCGTCCGCTACCGGAGTCCATCAGCTGATCGGTGACGTCTGGGAGTGGACCGCATCGGGTTTCGAGTCGTACCCCGAATTCGGCGCCTTCCCCTATCGCGAGTACTCCGAGGTGTTCTTCGGCGGTGACTACCGGGTCCTGCGCGGCGGCTCCTTCGGCACCGATCCGGTCGCCTGCCGCAGTACCTTCCGCAACTGGGACCATCCGATCCGGCGCCAGATCTTCTCCGGGTTCCGTCTCGCCCGCGATCTGCGACCGGACGAGCGCTGATGTGCCGGCATCTCGGCTATCTCGGACCGCCCGCGGCGGTCGGTGAGCTCCTCACACGGGGTGCGCATTCGCTGCGCACACAGGCATGGGCACCCAACGACATGCGCCGCGGCGGCACCATCAACGCCGACGGCTTCGGTGTCGCGTGGTGGGTGCCCGCAGAGGTGCCGTCGGTGGACGGCAGCGATATGGCCGACGGCCGGACGGCCGGACGAATCGGCGGTCGCTCGCCGATCGCGCTGCTGGCCAGCCGCTATCGGAACTCCGCGCCGATCTGGACCGATCCCGCCGTGGACGAGGTGCTGCCGCAATTGCGGTCGACGGCGGTGCTGGGTGCGGTCCGGTCGGCGACGGTGGGCATGCCCGTCGAGCGTTCGGCCTGCGCTCCGTTCATCGACGCGGGCTGGGCCTTCAGCCACAACGGGGTGATCCCGGATTGGCGCCTGGTATTGCCGACGGTGGCCGCGCGCTTCGGCGCGCCGGATCTGCTGACGGCCGAGGCCGCCACCGATTCGGCGGTGCTGTGGGTAATCCTGTGTGCGGCCCTGTCCGGAATCGGGCACTCGCGCGGCGCCGACGGTCACTCCGCGGGGTCGCCCGAGGGCGCCGTGCCGCGCGCCGATGCCGTGGCCGAGGTACTCGCGGCGGTGGCGTGCGCCGTGCTCGCGCAGGCTCCCGGCGCCCGCTTGAATCTGCTGCTCGGCGATGGCGAAACGCTGTGGGCGACAACCGTGTACCACTCCTTGTCGGTCTTGGTGGCCGACGACTTCGCCGCCGTGGCGTCCGAACCCTACGACGACGATCCGCGCTGGCGGGAGATCGCCGATCGGCAGGTGCTGACGGTGCGACCCGGCCATCTGACCGCGACACCTCTCGACGCCTCACCTCAACTTCTCTCCGCTGGACCTGCTGAATCCGAAAGGGCCCGTCCATGATCGAACCGACCCTCGATATCCACCTGACCGACGACGACCTCGACGCCGCCCTGCGGTCGGATGCCCGAGCCGGACTCACCGCGACGCCGAAGACGCTGCCACCCAAATGGTTCTACGATGCGCGGGGCAGCGAGCTGTTCGAGGCGATCACCGAGTTGCCGGAGTACTACCCGACCCGGACCGAGCGAGCGCTGCTGGAACGCGTCGTCGGTGACATCGCCCGCACCGCCCAGGCCGAGGTCCTGGTCGAGCTGGGCGCCGGCTCGGCGGCCAAGACCCGGCTGCTGCTGTCGGCCCTGCTGTCCGAGGGGCCGTTGAAGACCTATGTGCCGCAGGATGTCTCGGTCTCGGCGCTACGCGGTGCCGCCGATCAGATCACCGCCGAGTTCCCGAATCTGGCGGTCCACGGGGTGGTCAGCGATTTCACCGATACGCTGCACAATCTGCCCCGGGGCGGCCGCCGGATGATCGCGTTCCTCGGCGGCACACTCGGCAATCTGGTGCCCGCCGAGCGCGCGGAATTCCTCGCCGGTATTCAGCGGGTGCTCGAGCCGGGTGAGCAGTTGCTGCTCGGCGCGGGCCTGGTCACCGATCCAGCCGTCCTGGTCCCCGCCTACGACGACGCGGCCGGTGTGACGGCGGAATTCAACCGGAATGTGCTGCACGTCCTGAACTCTCGGCTGCACGCCGATTTCGATCCGGACGCTTTCGACCACGTCGCGCGCTGGGACGCCGACAACGAATGGATCGAGATGCGGTTGGCGGCCCGGCGCGAGATGACGGTGACCGTCACCGATCTCGATCTGGTGGTGCACTTCGCGGCGGGTGAGCAGATGCGTACCGAGATCTCGGCGAAGTTCCGGATCGACGGCCTGACCGAGGAGCTGGCCGGGGCGGGATTCACGACCGAAAAGGTGTGGACCGATCCGGACGACAGGTTCGTGCTGGTTCTCGCCGAGCGGCGCTGACCTGCCTGATCAGGTGCCCAGGACCGCGGCGAGCCAGTCCACGAGGGGGCGCATATCCTCCCACGCGGCGCGGATCTCGGTGGCCGCGCGGGGAGTTTCGAGCCAATCGGGTGCCCCGAAATCCCTGCGCGCCACGAGAGATTTGTGGCGCAGCAACTCGATCCGGGGGTGGTCGGCGGCATAACCCTTCGGCTGGGTCTTCAACCGGTCACCGCCGAGTTCGTAACCCGCCGTGGTCAATCCGTCGAGCAGGCCCTGGAGTTCCGGGCCGCGGACATCGTCGTCGATGGTGGTTCGCAGCCGCGCGAGCTGTGCCGAGGACATCGCGTAGACGCCGCCCGCGACGAGCAGTCCCGGCGCGCCCACCTGCAGATACCATCCGGCGCCCGGCGCGACCGCGACGAACGCACCCTGATGGTCCTTGTACGGCGCCTTGTTCTTGGAGAACCGGACATCGCGATACGGCCGGAAGATCTTGGCCGCCCCGAAATCGTCCTCCAATTCGGCGGTCAAGGCCACCATCGGCGCCCGCACCGATGCCTCGTAGACCTGCTTGTGCGCGGTCCAGAAGGCCTTCGAGTTATCGGCCTCCAGGTCCTCGTAGAAGTCCAGCCCGGCGAACGGGAATCCGGAAAATCCGCTCATGCCGCCAATCTAGTGCCCGGCACCGACCGGTCGCCCGGCGCCTGTTGTGCGGATCTCGTCCGTCAGTCGCCGGGTTCGTCGACGACATCGATGGCCGCCACCTCGGCGGGCCGATCGTCCTCGGAGCGTTCTTCCTCGCGATGACGGCGGCGAGTCCACTCCTGATCGAGCTCGCTCTTGATGCCGAGCCGTCCGTCGTCGTCGTTCTCGTGATACTTGAAGACCAGATTCTGCGGCGGGTCGTCGATGTAGCGCTGATACTCGCGGACCTCATCGGCCTGCTCGTCGTCACCGAGGTCGTAGTCCAAATCCTCGCGGTCGTCGTCGCCCATTTCGAACACCTCGTCCATCACTCGGTACTCGTCGCGTTCGTCGGCCATCATCAGCCCACCTCTCTCGCAGGCCGGCACATCAACAGCGAATCCGATGCGCCTACCGCTAACGCTACCGCCGCACCGCGCCGAAGTGAAAGGTATGCCGCTGGGTAACTACCCCGCCTAACCGTTCCGACCCGGTCGGACAGCTCGGCAGAAAGCAGTCGTCCCGCCGGAGGGATTCCGACGGGACGACCGATTTCGTGAGAACACGGGTACCTCACCGGGCAGCCCCCACGACCGGGCGCACCGGAGGTGAGATCGACGACCGACTCATCCGCCGCCCGACGGCTCGCACAGGTCCCGGGGAGGCGGGGGAGTGGGCGGTTACGCGCTGCCGTTGAACAGGCCGGTGACCGAGCCGTTCTCGAAGACCTCGCGGATCGTCCGTGCCAGCAGCGGCGCGATCGACAGCACGGTCAGCGACGAGAACTTCTTGTCCTCGGTGATCGGCAGGGTGTTGGTGACGATGACTTCCTTGGCGCCGCAGGAGGCCAGGCGCTCGGCGGCGGGCGCCGACAGGACACCGTGGGTGGCGGCGATGACCACATCGCCCGCTCCGGCCTCACGCAGCACGCGCACGGCCTCGGCGATCGTGCCGCCGGTGTCGATCATGTCGTCGATCAGGATGCAGGTGCGGCCCGCGACGTCACCGACGGGACGGTGCGACTTGACCTGGTTCGGGACCAGCGGGTCGCGCGTCTTGTGGATGAACGCCACCGGGGCGCCGCCCAGCGCGTCGGCCCACTTCTCGGCCACCTTCACCCGGCCCGCGTCGGGGGAGACGATGGTGACGTTGTCGGTGCTGTAGTGGTTGCGCACGTACTCCGACAGCTGGACCAGCGCGTGCATGTGGTCGACCGGACCGTCGAAGAAGCCCTGGATCTGGTCGGTGTGCAGATCGACGGTGATGATGCGGTCCGCGCCGGCGGTCTTGAGCAGGTCGGCGACCAGGCGGGCGGAGATGGGCTCACGGCCGCGGTGCTTCTTGTCCTGGCGCGCGTACGGGTAGAACGGCAGCACTGCGGTGATGCGCTTGGCCGATCCGCGCTTGAGCGCATCGATCATGATCAGCTGTTCCATCAACCACTGGTTCAGCGGCGCCGGAAAGCTCTGCAACACAAAGGCGTCCGATCCACGCACCGATTCCTCGAAGCGTACGAAGATCTCGCCGTTGGCGAACTCACGAGCGGTTTGCGGCGTGATCGCGACGTCGAGTTCCTTCGCGACCTGCTCCGCCAGCTCGGGATGAGCGCGCCCCGAGAACAGCATCAGGTTCTTCTGGTTGTCGGTGGAGAACGCGGTCACTCTGTGTTGCCATCCTTTTGCTCGGTTGCTTGACTCGCCCTGTTGTCGGCCGCGATCGCGTCTGCCGCCGCCTGCGCCGCGGCCGTACCGGGACGGTACCGCTGCACCCAGCCCTCAATGTTCTTCTGTGCTCCACCGGACACGGCGAGCGCCCCCGGCGGAACGCTTCTACGCAGCACAGTACCCGCTGCCGAATATGCGCCATCGCCGACCGTCACCGGTGCGACGAACATGGTGTCACTTCCCGTGCGTACATGGGATCCGACCACCGTGTGGTGCTTGTTCACACCGTCGTAGTTGACGAACACGCTCGACGCGCCGATGTTGCTGTACTCACCGATGGTGGCGTCGCCCACGTAGGTCAGATGCGGCACCTTCGAATGCGCGCCGATGGTGGCGTTCTTCGACTCGACGAATGCGCCCAGCTTGCCGGAATCGCCGACGATCGTGCCGGGTCGCAGGAAGGCGAACGGGCCGATGGTGGCCGACGGCCCGATCGTCGCACCCTCGCCGTGGGTCCGCACCACTTTCGCGCCCTCGCCGACCACCACATCGGTCAGTGTCGAATCGGGGCCGATCTCGGCATCCTCGCCGATCACGGTCGCGCCCAGCAATTGCACCCCGGGCCGCAGCACCGCGTCGCGGGCGATGCGCACACCCGCGTCGATCCAGGTGGTGGCCGGATCGATCACGGTGACCCCGGCGCGCATATGCCGTTCGACGATATAGCGATTGAGGGTGCGAGCCGCCTGAGCCATCTGCACCCGGTCGTTGACACCGGTCACCTTGGCGGCGTCGACCAGCCGGGCGCCGTGGACCGGATGTCCGGCCTCGCGCGCCAGCTTCAGCACATCGGTCAGATACAGCTCGTGCTGGGCGTTGGCGGTGGTCAGCCGGCCGATCATGGTGCGCAGCACGGTGACATCGAAAACGTAGACGCCGGAATTGACTTCGCCGATGGCCGCCTGTTCGGGGGTCGCGTCGGCATGTTCGACGATCTCGAGTACGCCACCGTCCGGATCGCGCACGATGCGGCCGTAACCATTGGGGTCCTCGGGGGCGAAGGTCAGGACGGTGACCGCCGGGCGGGGGTGGTAGCTGCGGTGCTCGTCCAGGAGCGCCGACAGGGTGTGTCCGTCGAGCAGTGGGACATCGGCGGAGGTGACCAGCAGGTCGCCGGTGAAGTCGTCGGGCAGCGCGGTCAGTGCGCACTGCACGGCGTGTCCGGTGCCGAGCTGTTGTTCCTGGACCGCGGACACGATCGCGCGACTCAGTTCGGCCGCAACGGAATTCACCGCCGCGCCGACCTGTTCCCGATCGTGGCCGATCACCGTGATCAGAGCGGTGGGGTCGATCTCGTTCGCCGCGTGCAACGCATGCTCGAGCATGCTGCGCCCGGCCAGCGAATGCAGCACTTTCGGTGTCTTCGACCGCATTCGAGTTCCGGCACCGGCGGCAAGAACGACGACGGCGGTCTGCTGTGGCATGGATCTCCCTCGGCTGCCTGTCTGCCTGTCATCGTGCGGGTGTGGGCTGTCGTGGCCGGCGGCGGGCCGTCCGCCCACACCTTAGTGCACCTGAACCCGGGCTCCGGACGCTGTCGGTCCGGCGATCGGGAGACGGTCACCGCCTGCGGAGGTCGGCTCGGGGCTCGCCGCTACATCGACGCAGGTCGCAGCCCCATCGCCAGCTCCGCCGCCAGGACTCGAACCTGAACTAACTGAACCAAAATCAGTGGTGCTGCCATTACACTACGGCGGATTGTCGCACCGGCGGACCACTCGGATCCACCGCCACGCCACGGCATGCGGGAATGATCCTCGCATGTTCGACCGCCTCTCCGCGAATTTTGCCGTTCGCCGCCCCGGGACCGCAGCGTGTCGTGTGGCGGTCGTCGACGCGGCCGTCGGTCCGACCTCGTGATCGCCGCAGGTCGCGAGCGTATGGCGGTGGCGCGAGCGAGGGCGGGGACGTCGGCCGGTGTGCTCGGTGACTACCCGTGTTCGTGGGAGCGGATGTGCCGGTGTCCACCGGGGTCCGGTCCATCGCTGTCCGATTTCGGCGCGCCGGTCGCCGGGGTGATGAGGACGGTGCTCTCCGGATCTGGAAGAGTTATCCGTCGATCGGGCAGGTATCGCAGGGAGGCGGCGGGAAGCGATGACTTCGGGTGATGCGAATCGGACGCCGCGTCCACGGATGACCGGGACCCAGCGGCGGCAGCAGTTGATCGAGATCGGCCGGGGGATCTTCGCCGAGCGCGGCTACGACGCCACCTCCATCGAGGAGATCGCGCAGCGCGCACAGGTGTCCAAACCCGTTGTCTACGAACACTTCGGCGGTAAAGAAGGTCTCTACGCGGTCGTGGTCGACCGGGAGATGTCGACCCTGCTGGACATGATCACCTCGTCGCTGACCCAGAACCGGTCGCGGGTCCGGCTCGAACAGGTCGCGCTCGCGCTGCTGACCTACATCGAGGAGCGGACCGACGGTTTCCGGATCCTCATGCGTGATCAGCCCGCCGCGGCCGCCGACGGCACCTACTCCAGTCTGCTGAACGAGGCGGTCAACCAGGTCGCGCACATCCTGGCCGGTGACTTCGGTCGTCGCGGCTTCGACACCAGCCTCGCCACCCTCTACGCGCAGGCCCTGGTCGGCATGGTCGCGACGGCCGCCACCTGGTGGCTCGACGAACGGCAACCGACCAAGGAAGTGGTCGCCGCGCATCTGGTGAATCTGTGCTGGAACGGGCTCACCCACCTCGAGGCCGACCCCCAGCTCGCCTCCGAATGGCCGAGCGGCACGGCGGGCTGACCGGGCGAGTTGGATTGCCGGGGGTTAATTAGGGGGCCGAACTGGACGGTTAACCCAGGATTTGCGAAGGAGACTGGTCTTAATGCTCGATTCCGCTGGCGGCGGACGGTCGGATGGTACGGTTCACGCATCCTTCAAGTGCTGTTCGAGCTGTGATGTCGGTCAACTTCGGGATATCGGTCTACTTCAGGATGGCTGGTTTGAGGACAGGCGGATCTGATGGCTAGGCAAGCGCGTGCGGAAATCACTCGCGATTCGGTGCTGGCAGGCGCTGCTGATGTGTTTCTGCGACTCGGCTACGCGAATGCGAGCCTCAGCGAGATCATTTCGCAATCCAACGTCACCAAGGGCGCGCTGTACTTCCACTTCGGTTCCAAGGAAGAGCTCGCTCGCGCGGTGGTCGATCAGGGCAACGAACGGCTCGTCAACGCCTGTCAGGGCTTCTTCGACCCGCGCGTGCCAGCGCTCGAGGCCGCGATCGGCATCACCTACGTCGTCGCCGACCTCACCATGAACGACCCGATGGTCGGCGCCATGCTCAAGCTCACCCACCAGATCGGTGACTACCGCGGGGCCTCCGGGGAGAACATCACCAAAACCTGGGGTGAGACCCACAAACTGCTCTCCGAGCGCGCCATCGCGCAGGGCGACCTGAAACCCGAACTGGACCCCGAGACCATCGGCCTGCTGCTGCAGGAGATGACCGCCGGTGTGCACATCACCGCCGTCGGCACCGAATCCATCGACCAGATGGCGGTCCGGATGGAACGGATGTGGTACTTCCTGCTCCCCTCGATCGTGCCGGACGAGAAGGTGGCCTATTTCCGGGAGTTCGCGGCGCGGAGGCTGCGTCGCTACGTGCCGTAATCGGTCGCGACGTCAGACGACGGTACCTGTGAACGCCGGAGCCCACATTTGCGAGATGTGCGCCTGAGTGGTTCTCGGCCGCCTCGATTTTGGACTGAGCGGAGGAGGGAAAAACCGAGGCCTGAGGGCCGAGAACCCCGCCGGAGCGAAGCGGAGGCCGAAAACATAGACTCGATTGGTCGCTCTGAATCGCCGATCTGTGCAGCCGGGAGTTCTTTCATGCCGAGCCGTCGTCCACCTCTCGCGGGACTGGCCGAGGTGGCCGGTGCCGATGCCGCGCTCGCCCGGGTTCGGGAGCTGATCGGGCGGTCTTCGGTACAACTCGTCGCGCCCTCGGCGATCCGGCCGTTCGTGGCGGCGACCGTGGCGGCGGCCCGGCCGCTGGTGGTGGTTACCGCGACCGGCCGCGAGGCCGACGATCTGACCGTCGAGCTGAGCGAGATCATCGGCGACCGGGTGGCGCTGTTCCCGTCGTGGGAGACGCTGCCGCACGAGCGACTGTCGCCCAGTGCCGACACCGTGGGCCGGCGGTTGCAGGTGTTACGCCGATTGGCTCATCCGGAGGATCCCGGCCACCCGGAGCCGCTGCAGGTGGTGGTCACCACCGTGCGGTCGCTGGTGCAGCCGATGGCCCCGGGACTGGGTGATATCGAACCCATCGTGCTGCGGGTCGGGGCCGAGTTCGATTTCGACGAATTGACCACGCGCCTGGTCGAATTCGCCTACGAGCGCGCCGACATGGTCGGCAAGCGCGGTGAATTCGCGGTTCGCGGCGGCATTCTCGACATTTTCCCGCCCACCGCCGATCATCCGGTGCGCGTGGAGTTCTGGGGCGACGAGATCAGCGAACTCCGCGCGTTCTCGGTCGCCGACCAGCGTTCGCTCACCGAGGTCGAGGTGGATCTCGTTGTGGCGCAGCCCTGTCGGGAACTTCTGCTCACCGAGGATCTGCGCGCATCCGCCGCCGGGGTGGCCGCCGACAATCCGGCCGATGCGGCGCTGGTCGAAATGCTCGAGAAGCTCGCACAGGGCATTCCGGTCGAGGGGATGGAGGCCCTGCTGCCGGTGCTGCGGCCTGGTGAACTGCAACTGCTCACCGATGTGGTGCCCGTCGAATCGCAGGTGCTGCTGTGTGATCCGGAGAAGATCCGCACTCGCGCCGCGGATCTGGTGCGCACCGGCCAGGAGTTTCTGGAGGCATCGTGGACGGCGGCATCCTTCGGCGGTGCGGCGCCGCTGGGTGCGCACGGTCTGGATCTGGCCTCCTCGGCTTATCGGGGCCTCGATATCGTGCGGGCCGGCGCCGAGGCGCGCGGACTGCCGTGGTGGACGCTGAGTCCGCTGGCCGCCGACGATCCCGCCGAAATCGTGCTCCCGGTCCTCGCCGCTCCCGCCGCGCGTGGTTCCGAGGAGTTGGTCGCGACCGTTTTCGCCTCGCTGCGCGCCCATGTCGGCACCGGTGGCCGGGCGGTCATCGTGGTCGCCGGACACGGTACGGCACAACGTATTCGGGAACGCCTCGCCGATGCCGATGTGCCCTCGGCGCCGCTCGAGCCCGGTGCCGAACCGGTGCGCGGCCTGGTCGGCGTGCTGTGTGGTTCGTTGCACGACGGCATCGTGTTCGACGACGCGAAATTGGTCGTCATCGCCGAATCCGATCTCACCGGTAATCGGGTCACCGCACCGGGCGAGGGGAAGAAGCTGCCCGCGCGGCGGCGTAATCAGGTCGATCCGCTGGCGCTCAGCTCCGGCGATATGGTCGTCCACGATCAGCACGGCATCGGCCGGTTCGTGGAGATGATCGAGCGCACCGTGGGTGGTGCGCGCCGGGAGTATCTGGTCATCGAGTACGCGCCCAGTAAGCGCGGTCAGCCCGGCGACCGGTTGTTCGTGCCGATGGACTCGCTGGATCAGCTGTCGCGCTACGTGGGTGGCGAGTTGCCCAGCCTGTCGAGACTCGGCGGCTCGGACTGGGCGAATACGAAACGCAAGGCGCGCAAGGCGGTTCGTGAGATCGCCACCGAGCTCGTCCAGCTCTACGCCGCGCGGCAGGCCGCACCCGGCCACGCTTTCGCCCCCGACACCCCGTGGCAGCAGGAGATGGAGGACGCGTTCGCGTTCACCGAGACCCACGATCAGCTCACCGCCATCGCCGAGGTGAAGGCCGATATGGAGCGCGCGGTGCCGATGGACCGGGTGATCTGCGGCGACGTCGGCTACGGCAAGACCGAGATCGCGGTGCGGGCCGCCTTCAAGGCCGTCCAGGACGGTAAGCAGGTCGCGGTGCTGGTGCCGACAACGCTACTGGCGCAACAGCATCTGCAGACCTTCGCCGAACGGGTGGCCGGATTTCCGGTCACGGTCAAGGGCCTGTCGCGCTTCACCGATCCGGGGGAGTCGCGCGAGGTGATCGACGGCATGGCCACCGGCGAGGTCGATATCGTGGTCGGAACCCACCGGCTGCTGCAGACCGGTCTGCGCTGGAAGGAACTCGGCCTGGTCATCATCGACGAGGAACAGCGTTTCGGTGTGGAGCACAAGGAACACATCAAGGCGCTGCGCACCCACGTCGACGTGCTGACCATGTCGGCCACCCCGATTCCGCGCACCCTGGAGATGAGCTTGGCCGGCATCCGCGAGATGTCGACCATCCTCACCCCGCCCGAGGAACGCCATCCCGTGCTGACCTACGTCGGCGGCTACAACGACAAGCAGGTCGCCGCCGCGGTGCGCCGCGAACTGCTGCGCGACGGCCAGGTCTTCTACGTGCACAATCGCGTCTCCTCGATCGACAAGGCGGCCAAGCGAATCCGCGATCTGGTACCCGAGGCCCGGGTCGCGGTGGCGCACGGCCAGATGAACGAGGACACCCTGGAGAAGACCGTGCAGGGCTTCTGGGAGCGGGAATTCGACGTCCTGGTCTGCACGACGATCATCGAGACCGGCCTCGACATCTCCAATGCCAACACCCTGATCGTGGAGCGGGCCGACACGCTGGGCCTGTCGCAGCTGCACCAGTTGCGGGGCCGGGTGGGCCGCAGCCGGGAACGCGGTTATGCCTACTTCCTGTATCCCGCCGAGAAGCCGCTCACCGAAACGGCGTACGACCGCCTCGCCACCATCTCGCAGAACTCCGATCTGGGTGCGGGTATGGCGGTCGCGATGAAGGACCTCGAGATCCGCGGCGCCGGAAACGTCCTCGGCGCCGAGCAGTCCGGCCATGTCGCCGGCGTCGGATTCGATCTGTATGTGCGCCTGGTCGGGGAGGCGGTGGAGGCCTATCGCGCCGCGGCCGACGGCCGGCCGATCACCACCGAGGAAGAGGTCAAGGAGGTGCGGATCGATCTGCCGGTGGATGCGCACATCCCGCCGGACTACATCGCCAGTGATCGGCTGCGGCTCGAGGCGTATCGCAAACTGGCTACCGCCCAGGACGATTCGGCGGTCGGGGCGGTCGTGGACGAGCTCGTGGACCGGTACGGTCCGCTACCGGTGGAGGTCGGGCGACTGGTGTCGGTCGCCACACTGCGGCTGCTCTGCCGCGAGTACGGCATCCAGGAGGTCGGTGTCACCGGTACGACCTTGAAGGTGTCGCCGATGCAGCTGCCGGATTCGAAGCAGATGCGGCTCAAGCGGTTGTATCCCAGTGCGAGCTATCGGCCCACCACCGGCATCGTGCAGTTGCCGCTGCCCCGGGTCGAGGACAGCGTGGGCGCGGCCCGCGTGCGGGATGTGCGGCTGCTGCAGTTCGTCGCCGATCTGCTGCTCACCCTGGACGGTAAACCGAAGGGCATGCTCGATCTGGCGGTGGCGGCCGAGGTGCCGGTCGGGTGACGGATACGACACCCGAGTCCGCCCGCACCGACAGTGTGGACCGCGCGGCCGAGTCCGCTCGGATCGCGCACGGTCTGACCGAAGCGGTCGAGGTGATGGACCGGCTGTGGCGCTTCGGCGGCTGGGAGGTCACGCAGACGCACGACTCACTGCGGCCGTACCTGCTGGAGGAGACCTACGAACTGCTCGATGCCATCCAGCAGGCCGATGCCGGCACGATCAAGGAGGAACTCGGCGATCTGCTGCTGCAGGTGCTGTTCCACTCCCGGATCGCCGAGGCCGCGGGGGAATTCACCGTCGACGACGTGGCCGCGGCCCTGGTCGCCAAACTCGTGCATCGCAGTCCGCACCTGTCGGATACCGCGATCGATTCCGGCGCCGATACCGCCGCCAAGATAGCCGCGCAGGAAAAGGCTTGGGAGGAGCGGAAACTCGCGGAGAAGGCGCGCCGATCCTGCCTCGACGGAATCGCCATGGCGCAGCCCGCGCTCGCGCTGGCCGAGAAGATCCGCACCCGCAGCGCGAAGGCGGGACTCCCGGACGACCTGGTGCCGGACGAGTTGCGGGTGATCCGATTGGGCGGAGTGGACAGCGCCGAGGAACGGGTGCGCAAGGCTGCCATCGATTTCGCGGCCCGGATCCGGGCCGCCGAGGACGCCGCGGAACTCGCTCGCGGTGAGCGGGCGCCGCTCAGCGCCGGGCAGTGGCGTGAATTCTGGTCCGGGCCTCGCGAAAGGTAGCGCTCGGTCAGGAGTCTTCGGCGAGATACCGCTCGACGGTGTCCACCTTGGCGGTGATGGCGCCGGTGACACCCGGCCGGATATCGGCCTTGATGACGAGGCTACAGCGCGGTGCCGCGGCGAGCACCGCATCGGAGGCCTGTTTGATGACGGTCATCACCTCGTCCCATTCACCTTCGAGCGTGGTGAACATGGCGTTGGTCTCGTTCGGCAGACCGCTGGCGCGGACGATGCGAACGGCTTCGGCGACGGCCCGGCCCACATCGGCGCCGACGCCGAGCGGGGTGACAGAGAAGGCGGCGATCATGCCGTCAATTCTTCAAGCCGGCCATCTCTCGCAGGGTCGCGACACGCGAACGCAGGTATTCGAGTTCCGGTTCGTCCAGAACGGTGCGCTGAATGCCCGCGGCGACCTCGAACGCGCCCTGGCGGTGATCGTCGATCACCTCGACATCGATGGCCACGGCCACATAATCCTCGGCACCAGGCATCGGATCGGCGATGATCCGGGCGGGTCCCCGCGCGCACAGTGCCACGTTGCCGCCGCCCAGGATCAGCAGTGCGACATCAGGGCGCTTGCGTAGGCGGGCCAGCGAGCCGCGATCGAACTTGAGGCTCAACAGAATTCGCCGGTCATCGGCGCGCACCGGCCAGCTGACCGGAATGGCGTGGGGGGAGGGATCGGTGGTGACCAGTACGGCGATGGTGTCCAGCGGCCAGGTGGGCAGGATGTCCAGTTCGGGATGTTCGGTGGCAGGCTGTTGACGTTCCCCGGCAGTGGCTACCATCTCGTCACCTCACGGTCGGCTGACGCGGTGTCGGCAACCGCGCATGGCACCCCAGTGTAAACCGTTGTGCCGCTTACCCGCTGGGGTGTGATGCGCGCGGGTGAACCCCGCTGGTGGTGTGGGTGCGGCCGCGAACACACGGAGATGAGGGCGCTGATGGGCCTGATCAGCGGCTCGGTCGGTGGTCGAGCCGCCGGAGCCGGAGGAGGGGGCGGTCGCGATCAGTTGAGGCTATCGGCGAGCTGACGTGGTTCGGCGTGGTCACGGGGGCGCAGCACTACGAAGTACCGCCGCAGCATCAGCACGGCGGTGGCGGCGAGACCGGCCGTCAGCCCCCACCAGACCCCGGCCGCGCCCAGGCCGAGCGGGAAGGCCAGCAGCAGCGCGGTCGGCAGTCCCACGATCCAGTAGCCCACCAGCGACAGCCGGAATCCGGCGCGGGTGTCCTCGACCCCGCGCAGTAGCCCGTTGCCGATGTTCTGCGCGGCATCGAAGAATTGCAGCACGATGGCGATCAGCAGCAGCCGGTGCGCGAGGTCGGCGGTGGCGCCGTCATGTCCGGTCAGAAACGGCCGCAGCGCCAGATCCGGGGCCGTCACGTACAGCAGGCCGACGAGTGCGGCCACCACGGCCGCCTGCCGCAACGCCAGCCACGCCAGGTTCCGGGCGCGGCGATACTCCTCCCGCGCCACCGCCCGGCTGACCAGGATCGATGCCCCGTGCGATAGTCCGACCGCGACCTGGAACACGATGTAGACCAGCTGATAGACCACATTGTGCGCGGCCAGTGCGGCCGGTCCGAGGGTGCCCATCGCCAGTGCCAGCACCGAGAACATCCCGGCCTCGGAACCGTAGGTCAGGGCGATGGGGGTGCCGAGCCGCAGTTCGGCGACGACCGTTCGGGCGCGCACCGGCCACATACGCACCGGCAGGGTCGGACCCAGGACCGCGTCGCGGCGCACCATCGTCCAGAACACCAGGAAGGTGACCAGGAAGACCACCGAGGAGGCCACGCCGATCCCGGTCAGTCCCAGGGCGGGCAGTCCGGCCCAGCCGTGGATCAGGGCCAGTGCGACGACGACGTTCACCGCCACCGAACCCAGCGTCACCACCAGCAGTGCCTGCGGCCGCCGCATCCCGACCGTGTACTGGCGAACCACCTGGAACCACAGGCACGGCAGCAGGCCCGGCGCGAGCGCCACCATCATCGGCCGCGCGTGCCCGAGCACGCCGGCATCCTGGCCGAGCCACTGCAGCGACCAGCCCAGGCCGATCAATATCGCGGCCCCCAGCAGGCCCGCGAGGGTGGCGATGACGAAACTGGACCGGACCACCTCGCGAACCTCGTGGTCGGCGGATCGGTTCTGTTTCTCGGCCCGGCTGACCACCGTCGCCACCTGGTTACCGCTGGCGGTGATCAGGCCGACGCACATGGTGCGGATCTGGTTGAACAGCACCAGCGCCAGCCCGCCGGCCGCCACCTGGTCGACACCGAGGCTGCCCATCAGAGCGATATTGGTCGTGGAGATGGCGACCTGGGCCAGCTGGGTCAGCGCGATGGGGGTGGCCAACGCGGTCAACCGCCGTCCGTCGCCGCGGACCAGGGCCGCGGTCATCGGCGCGCCTCCCGGCGGGTGGGATGTCCCGCCGACGCGAGGAACATCGAGTTCACCGGGCACCCACCAGGTCTCGGTGATCGGGGGCGTTGTGCGGCGCGGCCGGCGCATAGCGGTCGAGCAGATCGGTGACGGCGTGTTCGGCCGTGCGGTCGAGCAGGTCGCGATCGCTCATCCACTCGTCGTCGAAGACGGTGTCGAGGTACTTCTCGCCGCCGTCGCAAACGATGGTCACGATCGTCGAGCCCGGTTCGAACTCCTCGAGGCGCTGCAGCGCGACGTGGACCGAGCCGCCGGCCGAGCCGCCGATCAGCAGGCCGCAACGCTGCGCGACCGCGCGCACGGTGGCGAAGGCGTCCACATCCGAGACCGTCACACCCTCGTCCAGCAGCGAATAGTCCACGGCCGTGCCGACCGTGGCTCCGGGCGGCGTGCCGGTGCCCGACTGCCAGTACGGGCCGCCCGGCCCGCCGAAGGCGATCGAACCGACCGGCTCCACCCCGATCACCCGTGCCGGCTGGCCGAGGTCCGCGAGCCGACGCGCGGTGCCGAACAGGGATCCACCGGTACCGACCGCCGACAGCAGGATATCGACCCGTCCCAGATCGGCCAGCAACTCATCGGCGACCGCGTAGTAGCCGACCGGATTGGCGTCGTTGTTGTGCTGTTCGGTGAAGTACGCGTCCGGGCGGGCGGCGGCCATCGCCTCGGCCAGATCCTCCCGGGCGGAGGTGGCCAGGCTGTCGTCGCCGTCGTCGGCGACATAGACCAGGTCGGTGCCCATCGCTTGCATCGCGCGCAGCTTGTCCTTACAGGCGTGGTGGTCGACGACCGCGGTGAATCGGTAGCCCCGTTCGGCCGCGACCACCGCAAGTCCCAGTCCGGTATTTCCGGATGTGGACTCGATAATATGCCCGCCATCTCTCAGCAAACCTCGTCGTTCGGCATCCAGCACCATTTCACGCGCCATGCGGATCTTCGCCGCACCGGTCGGATTGAACTGTTCCAGCTTCAGTAACAGCCGGGTGCCGCCCGCGGTGACGGCCAATTCGAACAGGGGCGTGTTTCCGATCAGGTCCGTCACGCGTGTGACGATCGGCATGGCGAGTCTCCTCGAAGAGTGGTGGAAGGGTGGTGTCATCGTTCGAGCGTCCAGCGCAGCCGGGGTGGCCGGGCCGGATCCGATCCGGTACCGCACGACAGCAGTACCTTGGGGGGAATCGGCAGATCATGGAACGCCGACTCGTTGGAATCCATCTGATAGCCGGCGGTATTGGGGTAGATCAGCAGATCGCCGACGGCCGCCGGGCGGGGCAGCGGAATGCGCCGCCAGCTGAGCATGTCGGATTCCAGGCAGGTGGCCGCGCCGACAGCGGCCGGCGTCCGGGTGCCGGACCGGGCCGGCCACAGCACGGGGTCGGGCAGGAATTCACTGTCGAACCACTGCTCGGACAGACTCAGGCTGGTGCCGTCCACCGTCAGCAGCTGGTACGGAAGCGACTGTGCGGTACGCGTTTTCACGCCCTGTACCCGGAACACGGTACTTCCGGCTCGATCGAGCAGGGCACGGCCGGGTTCGATCGCCAGGCGAAGGGTGTTGGCCCGCAATGCCCGCGCCAGATCGCCGTGATCCAGGATCGCGGCCAGCGCGGCCGGGCCGGCCGGTCGCTGGTGATAGGGGTAATAGGAGTCGAACGTCTTGCCGGCGTGGAACCAGTCCGGGTGCTGGCCCGCGGTGAACTCCCGCCACACCGCATCGGATAGATATTCCACACCGAATCCACCGCCGATGGAGAGGGTGGTGACGGGATGGCCGAGGGCGCGGGCGTGCGTGCACCGCGTGATCAGCGCCGCGGCCAGTTCCGACCGGGCGATCGGATCGTAGCCGGACAGATGAAAACTGAAGCCCTCCACCCGAACCGGCGCCGGATCGGTGCGCAGCAGTATCGACTCCACCTCCGCCTCGGTCAGGCCGAAGCGGCTGCTCGAACCGGGGGGAAGGATGCGCAGCAGGACCCGGGCGGCGGTGCCGAAGGCGGCCAGCCGATCGATCTCACCGGGGTCGTCGATCGCGATCAGCGCACCGTGGCGGGTGGCCAACCACAGCAGCTCATCGGATTTGGCGGGGCCGGTCACCATCAGGTCGCGACCCCGAATACCCTGGGCCAGAGCGGAAGTCAGCTCACCGGTACTGGCCACATCCGCGCCCGCGCCGTGCCGGGCGCAGGCCCGCACCACGCCCGCCGACTTGTTGGCCTTCTTGCCGTAGTAGATCGCGCCGTCCACACCGCTGTGCCGGAACTGCGCGGCGAAGGCGTCGACGAGAGCGCCCACCCGCGCCGGATACAGCACGTGGAAGGGACCGCCGATGGCGTGTGCGATATCGGCGAGCAGTTCGGGATCGGCCAGGAGCCGTTCCTCCCACTCGTCGCGGTAGGCGGGCAGTGGGGAGGCGCTGATCGACCGTTGTCGCGACGCCGCGCGGTCCGGGGTGAGGTCCGCGGTCACCGGATCCGCCCGGCCGCGCCGCGTGCCGGCATCAATCCCACAGCGGTACCTCCGTGCCACGTCCCTCGGCGATCGCACGCTCGGCCAGAGCGTGGGCGACCGCGATATCGGTGAGAACCAGACCGCTGTTGTAGACGAACAGTCGCTGGTCGGGACTGTGGCGGGCGGGCATCCGGCGACTCAGGATGGCCGGCAGTTCGGCGTCCACCGACCTGAGCCGTCCGTCCGGCCCCGCCATATCGGTACCGGTCAGCGCCATCTGCTCGGCGCTGGTCGCGACGACCCGATCGGCATCGGTGAGGGTCGACGGCGCCAGGCCGTACCCGACCAGCACCGCCACCGAACCCGGTGCCAGATCGGAGGATTCGAGTGCCACCCGGGTGCCCGGACCGGCCGTGGCGAGGACGACATCCGCGGTGGCGGCCGCCGCGCGCGGATCGTCGACCACCTCGAGGCCGCGATGCGGTGCGTGGGCGTGCAGGTAGTCGCCGACCGCCTCCAGCCCTTCGGGATGGGTGCCGTACACCATCAGCCGTTCCAGTTGCGGATTCGCGGCCAGCAAGTGCGGCAGCGCATTTCGGCCCTGAGTTCCGGTGCCGATGAGCAGGACGCTGCGCGCGCCGGGCCGGATGGTCTCGCGGACCAGCAGGGCCGAGACGGCCGGGGTGCGCAGCGCGCCGACCCGGGAGCAGTCCATCATCGCGATCGGGGTGCCGGTGGCGTCGTCGTAGAGCGTGATCGTGGTGTAGTACCGCTTGGTGGAGCGGTCGTGATTCGGGTCGAACTTGTAGGAGGTCTTCATCGCCACGACCCGGCGGCGACCGTCGCGACCGAGCATCGCGTACGCCACCGACCAGCCGTCCGGGTGCGCCACACTGAGTTTGCGCGGGTTGTCCGACTCTCCCTGTGCCAGGGCCAGATAGGCTTCCTCCACGGCGCGCACCACGTCGACGGGCGCGATCGGGACATCGGCGAGATCGCTGCGGCTGAGTACACGCAACGGGGTCGGTCGGCTGCTCACTGCTTTCCTCGGTTCACTGGTCGGTTCGTCGGTTCGAGATATCCGGCTCCCCAGCGGGTTTCGGCTGGAACGGGCGTACCGTGCGCTGGCCGTAGCCGCTTTCGTCCGCCTCGGCCGTCGCGCGGCGGCGAGTCAGCCGGATGTTGACCCGCTTGAGCCAGCGGTCGGTTCCGTCGTAGCGAGGGGAGAACGGAACCCGGCCGTGCACGACGACATCATTGTCCATCAGCAGCAGTTCGCCGGGCGCCAGCACCGCGCCGTGGCAAACCCGTGCCAATTCCGTGCCGAGATCGGTATAGGCGCAACGATATTCGGGATCGGCCTCGTCCAGCGGCGTGTAGGCCGGGTCGTAGCGCAGGGTCGGTCCCTCGTCGCCGGAGCCGATGGTCGCCACCGATGCGGGACGGTGGTCGCCGAAATCCGCGCCGTAGGAGACGTCGGGCAGGATCGGCAGTGTGGGTTCGGTGAGGCGGTGCAGGCGTTCGGGATCGAGCCGCACCTGCCGGACCGACGAGATGGTGGTGCCGACGCGGTCCGGATTGCGCAAGCACCCCAGCAGCAGCAGATGCGCGCGCTCGGGATGGAAGGCGTCCTCGGTGTGCGGACTGAGCAGTGTGGTGCTGCTGGCGCCGGACTGCTCGTCTTCGTGTCCGGGCGTCGGCAGGATGTTGTTGACCAGCCGGCCGCCCTGTTGTCCCTGCCAGCCGAAAGGTTCACCGCCGCAGCGGGCCAGCAGCAACATCGCGATATCCAGGTGGAACGAGCCGGGCCGTGCGGAATCCGCGGCGCGTCGCCAGTCGCGTGGGGTGTCCCCGAGTTCCGCGTCGCGCACCGGCAGCGTGCCGATGATCGTCGCGCCCGCGGCGGTCTCGGGCGGGCGCAGCGCGATGCGCACGGCGGCGGGAAGCTCGGCGGCATAGGTGTCGATCAAACGGATCAGCATCGGATCGGTCAGGGTCCGGGGGAGCTCTGCCGTGGGCGCGCGTCCGTGGTCGAGTGTGATCGCGATCTCTCTGGCCGAACACAGTACGGCCGCCGCGGCCTCTTCCGGAAGCGTACGGCGGTCGATCGTTTCGTAATCTCGGTCGTGGGGTGTCTTACGTTCGCGGAGAACGTTTTTCACCAGGAGTTCCCTTCCTCGGAATGGGGATGACGCAGAGGGTGAAGGCTCGGACAGCGAAGGTAGTCGCTCCGTTGATCTTAAGCAAGGCTTACCTAAAGAGTGTCGCCGGACATAGCTTTCGCGCATATTTCGACCGCGGCAAACGGTAGCTGATCGTGTGCCGAGGAGAGGGGGAGTGATCGACGGATCGGTGATGCCGCCGCGCGAATCTGGATGATGGAGAGGTGCGTTCGACAATCTCCGGATTCCGGAACCTCGCCCTCGCTGCCATCGCGACCGTCGCGGTGCTGTCCGGATGCTCCGGAATCGACAACCTGCCGCCGATTCCGGACGGCATTCCGCCGGGTGCGGGGGCGCCGGTCCCACCCTTCGATCTCGATGCGCCCGGCCGCAGTGCCGAACAGTTGCGCGACTGGGCCGCCGGACAGTCGGACGCACTGGGTATTCCGACCGTGGCGCTGGAGGCCTACGGTTACGCCGCGGCGGTCATGGCCCGATCGCGGCCCGACTGCGGGATCGGCTGGACCACGGTGGCCGGTATCGCCCGGGTGGAGAGCAAACACGGCAGCCACGGCAGCTCCCGGCTCGACGCCGACGGCCAGGTCCGGCCGCCGATCCGAGGCATTCCGCTGGACGGATCACCCGGTGTCGCAAGGATTCTGGACGACGCGGCGACCGAGCGCACCGGTAGCCCGGTGTACGTGCGCGCCGAGGGGCCCTTCCAATTCCTGCCCGAGACCTGGCAGCACTGGGGCGTGGACGCCAACGGTGACGGTCGCGCCGACCCGGACAGTATCGACGACGCTTCGCTGACCGCCGCTCGGTATCTGTGCGCCAGCGGTGGCGATCTGCGGACCGCGGAGGGCTGGCAGCGTGCCGTCCTCACCTATAACCAATCCACTACCTATATGGCGACGGTCCGAACCAAGGCCGCCGCCTACAGCGTCGGCCGCCGCGCCTGAACCGAACTCGGCGCGGGCGACCCGGCGCGCCCGGCGGCGGTGCACACCTGTGTCGTGCGACCACGACCTCACCTACTAGGCTCGCAGGCGCACGGGCCCGCCGTGCGACCTGCTCATGGACGGCGGTGGGGCAGGGCCCCTGAATTGATTGTCAGCAGCCGAAGGAGTGTCGTTTCGTGGCCATCATCGAACAGGTCGGAGCTCGCGAGATCCTGGATTCACGCGGTAACCCCACCGTCGAGGTCGAGATCGCTCTCGACGACGGCACCCTGACCCGGGCGGCGGTACCCTCCGGCGCGTCCACCGGCGAGCACGAGGCCGTGGAGTTGCGTGACGGCGGCGACCGTTACGGCGGCAAGGGTGTCCGCAAAGCCGTCGAGGGTGTGCTCGACGAGATCGCCCCGGCCGTCATCGGCTTGGACGCGGTCGAGCAGCGCACCGTCGACCAGGTACTGCTGGATCTGGACGGCACCCCGGACAAGTCCCGGCTGGGCGCCAACGCGCTGCTCGGCGTCTCGCTGGCGGTGGCCCGCGCCGCCGCCGAGTCCTCGGGCCTGGAGCTGTTCCGCTACCTGGGCGGCCCGAACGCCCATGTGCTGCCGGTGCCGATGATGAACATCCTCAACGGTGGCGCCCACGCCGACACCAGTGTCGATGTGCAGGAATTCATGATCGCCCCGATCGGCGCGCCCACCTTCCGCGAGGCGCTGCGCTGGGGCGCCGAGGTCTACCACGCCCTCAAGGCCGAGCTGAAGTCCAAGGGCCTGGCCACCGGTCTCGGTGACGAGGGCGGCTTCGCCCCGGATCTGGCCGGCGGCACCCGCGAGGCCCTCGATCTGATCGCGGCCGCGGTCGCGAAGGCCGGCTACACCCTGGGCAGCGACGTCGCACTGGCCCTGGATGTGGCGGCGACCGAGTTCCACAGCGCCGCAGCGGGCTACAAGTTCGAGGGCGCCGAGCGCACCGCCGAGCAGATGGCCGAGTTCTACAACGAACTGCTGACCGGGTACCCGCTGGTCTCCATCGAGGACCCGCTGTCGGAGGACGACTGGGACGGTTGGGTGGCGCTGACCGATCTGATCGGTGACAAGGTGCAGCTGGTCGGCGACGACCTGTTCGTCACCAACCCGGAGCGGCTCGAGGACGGTATCGCCAAGGGCGCGGCCAACGCGCTGCTGGTGAAGGTCAACCAGATCGGCACCCTCACCGAGACCCTGGACGCGGTCGAGCTGGCCCACCGCAACGGCTACAAGACGATGATGAGCCACCGCTCCGGCGAGACCGAGGACACCACCATCGCCGATCTGGCGGTCGCGGTCGGCAGCGGTCAGATCAAGACCGGTGCGCCCGCGCGCAGCGAGCGCGTCGCCAAGTACAACCAGCTGCTGCGCATCGAGGACGCCCTCGGCGATTCGGCTCGCTACGCCGGTGACGTCGCGTTCCCCCGGTTCGCGTTCGAGGGGTAGTAGCCTCGCAAACGGTTGCGCGGCGCAGGTCCGTCGCATGAATGCTGGCGATTTCGAGGTGTGGGGATGACGGAGCGACGGGCGCGCGGCACCAGTCCGGCAGGACGTGGTGACCGCCGCTCGTCGCGGTCGGCCGGACCCGTGCGGTCGGCGAACGGCTCCACCCGCACCGGCGCCGGTAAGCGTGCGGCTCAGCGCCGGACCGCCACGAGATCCGAGCCCCGCACCTCGCGTCCCCGTTCGAAGAAGTCCGAGGACCGGCACGAACACCGGATCCTCGGGCTGTCCACCGGGCGCGCGGTGATTCTGGCGGCGGTCCTGTGCGCTCTGGCGCTGACCCTGGCCGTGCCGATGCGCACCTATTTCAGCCAGCGTGCGGAATCGGCGCAGCTGGCCTCCCAGCGCCGTGATCTGGAAGGCGATCTGACGCGATTGCGAGATCGCCGCGCCCAGCAGCAGGATCCGGCCTACATCCGCTCCGAGGCCCGTGACCGGCTCCGGTTGGTGATGCCCGGCGATACCGCCTACATCGTGCAGGTGCCCGGGATCGAACAGCCCGCGGTTCCGGTGCCGACCACGCAGGCGCGCCGTCCCGATCCCTGGTACACCCAGCTGTGGCGCAGCATGTCCGATCCCCAGCCCCACCCCGCTCCACCGGCGCCTCCGCCGCCGCCCCCAGCCCCACCCAGTCCTGAAGGAGAACCCCGGTGACCGACCCCGCAACGCCCGAGCCGCCGTCCGGAGGCGACGTGCGGGACGACGGGAACCGCGATCCGGCCGCCCCGAGCACGGCGGATCTGGAGATCGTGGCCCGCCAGCTCGGCCGGCCGCCGCGCGGGGTGCTCGCGATCGCCTACCGCACCCCCGACGGCCTGCCCGCGGTGGTGAAGACCGCGCCCCGGCTGCCCGACGGCACCCCGTTCCCCACCCTCTACTACCTGACCGATCCGCGGCTGACCGCCGAGGCGAGCCGGCAGGAGGCGGCCGGGCTGATGCGCGGAATGACCGAACGGCTGTCCACCGATCCCGAACTCGCGGCCTCCTATCGCGTCGCGCACGAGAGCTATCTCGCCGAGCGCGACGAGATCGAGTCGCTGGGTACCGACTTCAGCGGTGGCGGTATGCCGGAGCGGGTCAAATGCCTGCACGTGCTGATCGCGCATTCGCTCGCGAAGGGGCCGGGCCTCAATCTCCTCGGCGACGAGGCGGTCGCCCTGGCCGCCGATACCGGATTACGCGGCACCGCGATTCCGGAGGATTGGCCGAAATACGATCAGTACCAGCCGAATACCGATCCGACAGGCAGGTCCAGCGATGAGTGACCGGGTCGCCGCGGTCGACTGCGGAACCAACTCCATCCGGCTTCTGATCGCCGACGTCGCCGCCGACGGCAGCCTGACCGATGTGCACCGCGAGATGCGTATCGTGCGGCTGGGCAAAGGCGTCGACGCCAGCGGTGAACTGAATCCCGAGGCGATCGAACGTACGCGCGCGGCCCTGCACGATTACGTCGACCTCATGGTCGACGCCGGGGTGAGCCGGGTGCGGATGGTCGCCACCAGCGCCACCCGCGACGCCCGCAACCGCGACGACTTCTTCACCATGACCGGGGTGGAACTGGGCCGGGTGGTACCCGGCGCCCAGGCCGAGGTCATCACCGGTGACGAGGAGGCCCGGCTGTCGTTCGCGGGTGCGGTCGGCGAATTGGCCAGTGCGCAGGGGCCGTTCGTGGTCGTCGATCTCGGCGGTGGTTCCACCGAGGTGGTGCTCGGTGACAGCACCGGTGTGCAGGCGGCCTATTCGACGGATATCGGCTGTGTGCGGATCACGGAGCGCTGTCTGCACGGCAATCCGCCGACCGGTGAGGAGGTCGCCTCCGCGCGGTTCTTCGCCTCCCAGCGCCTCGCGCAGGCGTTCGGGGTGGTGCCGGTAGAGCGCGCGCACACCTGGGTCGGTGTCGCCGGCACCATGACCACCATCGCCGCGGTCGCCTTGGACCTGCCCGAATACGATTCCGACCGAGTCCATCTGACCCGGCTCGGCCTCGACGAGGTGCGCGCGGTGTGCAATCGCCTGATCGCGATGAACCACGACGAACGCGCCGCACTCGGCCCCATGCATCCGGGCCGGGTCGACGTCATCGGCGGTGGCGCCGTGATCACGGAGGTGCTCGCCGACGAGCTGGCGCGCCGTGCGGGGATCACCGAACTGATCGTCAGCGAGCACGACATTCTCGACGGCATCGCGCTGTCCATCGCCTGAGGGACCGAACCGGAGGCGGCCGCGGGGCGTTCCGCCTCCTCGGGCCTCTTCGACACCGCCTGACCGACGACACCCTCGAGCCGTCACCGCGAATTGCCCGACCGTGATGGCTGGTTGCCGGACAATTGCGTCTCATGAGCACGGTGGAACCCGCCCCGGGGGAGCAGGCGTCAGCACACCCCGCGACGCGCACGATATTCGGCCATCCCATCGGACTGGTCAATTTGTTCGGAGTGGAGCTGTGGGAACGGTTTTCGTTCTACGGCATGCTCACCATCCTCGGGTACTACCTGTACTACTCGGTGACCGACGGCGGGCTCGGACTGGAGAAGTCCACCGCCACCGGGATCGTCGGCGCGTACGGCGGCCTGGTGTATCTGTCCACCGTGCTCGGCGGCTGGCTGGCCGACCGGGTGCTCGGCATGGAGCGCACCGTCTTCTACGGCGGTGTGGTGGTGATGGTGGGGCATATAGCCCTCGCGATACTGCCCGGATTGACCGGTGTCGGAGTGGGTTTGGTGCTGGTGGCGCTCGGGTCCGGCGCGTTGAAGGCCAATGCCTCCTCACTTCTGGGCACGCTCTACGACAAGGGTGACGCCCGCGCCGACGGTGGTTTCACGCTGTTCTATCTGGGCGTCAATCTGGGTGCGTTCATCGGCCCCCTGATCACCGGACTGCTGCAGACCCATCTCGGCTTCCACTACGGATTCGGTGCGGCGGCCATCGGTATGGCGCTCGGGCTGACCCAATACGTGATCTTCCGCCGCAATCTGGGTACCCACGGCCGGGAAGTGCCGAATCCGTTGCCGCTCGGCCAGATCGGCAAGGTGATCGGGTTCGTGCTGGTAGTCGCGGTGGTGACCGTGGTCGCGATCTGGACCGGACTGGTGCGGCTGTCGAATCTGTCGTGGGTTACGACCGGTGTGATCACGGTCGTATCGATAGTCTATTTCGGGTTGATGTTGACCAGTCCGAAAGTGGTTGCGGTGGAACGTGTCCGAGTGCGGGCCTTCATACCGTTGTTCATCGCCAACGCCGTGTTCTGGTCACTGTTCCAGCAGATCTTCACGGTGCTGGCCGTGTACTCCGACGAGCGAATGAACTGGACCCTGTTCGGCTGGACCGCGCCGTCGAGCTGGATCGGCTCCGAGGAACCCGTCTGGGTGATCGTGCTCTCGCCCCTGTTCGCGATCATGTGGACCAAACTGGGTACCAGAGCACCCACCACGCCCCGAAAGTTCGCCTACGGCGTCATGGGCATGGGCGCATCGTTCCTGCTGTTCGTTCCGCTGGCCGGATTCGGCGACCGGACCGTGCCCGCGCTGCTGGTATTCGTCATCCTCGCCGGCTTCGCCGTCTCCGAGCTGCTGCTGTCCCCGATCGGGCTCGCGGTTACCACTCAGCTCGCCCCGGAAGCCTTCCGCGCCCAGATGATGGCCCTGTACTTTTTCTCCGTCGGCATCGGGACCTCGATGTCCGGCGTCCTGTCCGACTTCTACGACACCAGCCATGAAGTCGCCTACTTCGGCATCACCGGCCTGGTGGCGATCGCGGTCGGAATCGTCGTGTACTTCCTGGCCCCGCAGGTCAGCCGCCTGATGGAAGGCGTCCACTGAGCAAATCCCCGGACAATTCCGAGACGGACGTACGACTTAGGTACGCTATCCCGGCGCCCCCGTAGCCCAATTGGCAGAGGCAGCGGACTTAAAATCCGCACAGTGTCGGTTCGAGTCCGACCGGGGGCACCTTATCGGTGCGGGTGGGAGCCATCGGAGGGGTTAACCGAGCAGCGCGTCGCGGAAATATGCAGCGGCGCTTGCCGCCGACCGCGACGACAGAGTTCCGCTCCTTCCGCCGCCCGTTACCTCTCCGCACGGCTCTGGCGATCGGGGAGTCGTGCCGTATAGGTTCTTAGCGGTTGTATTGGTCGAGCGGGAGGACGTCGGGTGCGGCGACGAGTGGCAGGGGCGGCGATCGCGATCGGGGCGTTGCTGGCGACAGTGACGGCGGGGTGCGGTTCGACTACGGAGGGGACAGCGGCGCCCGCGAGCAGTGATGCGGCAGCGGGGCTGTGGGACCCGTGCACGCAGATTCCGGATTCGGCATTGAGTGCTGCGCAGGTGGACCCGAGTACGAAGGAGTCGGGTGTGGCGGGTGTCGAGCAATCCGGCTGGAAGATCTGCGGCTGGAAAGGGCGCCGTTACGACGTGACTGTGTACTCGACACACCGATCGGCATCGGAAATTGCGAACAAGGACGGCAATACCAACCAGCAGCCCGTCACTATTGCCGGTCGCGCGGGCACTCAATTTGCGGCAGGTTTCCGGACAGGGTGCGATGTGGTCTTCGCAGCCCAGCAGGGTGCAGCACAGATACAAATTCTTGGCCGGATCGATGACGACTACCCGGTTGATCCTTGCCCGACACTTGCGAATGTCGGCAACTCGATCGTTCCAGTACTTCCAAAGTGATTTTCCAGCACTTCCAGAGTAAGAGGTAAGGGGGAGACCATGGCCGGTGCCGGTGATCTCACGGCATGGCAGAAGCACGCGAACGACGCGCGTTCAGGGCAGCTTTACCTGTCAGACGAGCAGGTTGCCCGCGAGTGTTTGGCGGCATGTAACCAACGGATAGAGGACCTCCAGGAAGTCACCCGACTCGTGCAGGTGGTTCAAACCGTCAGCGGGTTCGGCGATTTCGACATGGCTCACGCACTTGAAGGCAAATTCAAGCTTCAAGCGATTGGCGACGACAACTCGATCTCCCAAGTCATTCAAGACCACGTGGATACCGTCAAGGCGATGCGGGAAGTCATGGCAATCTCACTCGCTCGCCTCAGCGGGCAGGACTACACCAACGCGACGACGCTGAACGGGATCATCGATCAGAACCCGGCCCCGAAGAAGTAGTCTCGCGGCCGTTCGGTGTCGGAGACACCCAAGGGCCTGTGGCTGTCTCGGCGGGTCTCCTGAGCCTCGCGACGAGCCGACCGCTGGCTGGTGGTCTCGATATCGACTGAACCCGAGCAGGTTTGGACGGAACACCGTGTCGTGGAGTCCGGCGAATCCCCGCGTCGGTCACCTCGGAAAGGCCCTCAACCTACGGCCTAGGTCGTTCGGCGGCACGTCACTACGGTCGTCAGTCTGCCCCACACCCATGTACACAACGCGACGACCCTCGGCTCGTTCGCGCAGCGAGACCGGCACTTCCGGCACGTATCGGATGGACCGCTGACATCGCATCGCTGGGACGCCGCGAAGGCTGGCCCGGATGCCGCACTGCCGTGGGCGTGGGTGAACCGATCGTGCAAACCGCGCCGAATTGTGGGGTTTTCCCGGATTTCCGTCGAGGTTTGCACGAATTGTTCGGCCAACACCGTTGCCGCGAGCAGGAAAGGCGCGCACCCTTTCCGTTCGCTGTGGTTCAGGGCGCTGGGGATCCACAGGGCGCGCTCCATCCACAGGCTTCTCGTTCGCCCGGGTGAGCTTCGGACACCGGGGCCGATCGACCGGAATCATCGCTCCTCGTGATTCGAACCAGGGCGGAATTGATGGGTGAAGTCTCGGCGGCGACGATCGCCGCGCGCTGTCGCCGCGGGGAATATGCGCGCGTGTTGCCGGGGATCTACGCGGTCGGGGCGGTCACTCAGCGCATCCGCTGTGAGGCCGTGATCGCCTGGCTGCCCGCTGCTGTGTTGAGTCATCGAACCGCGGCATGGCTGTGGGATATGCACCCGGAGCCCGAGTCGATCGAGGCGACCGTACCGCGAAGTAGCTATCGAGCCACGTCGCAATGGCTTCGGCTGTACCGCCGTGACTTGCGATCCGATGGGATCGATGAGGCATGGGGGCTGCCGGTGACCACCCGGGCCCGCACCCTGCTCGATTGCATGTCGGTCCTGTCCGATGCCGACGCCGGGCGCATGGTCGACGCCCACGCGCGCGCGGTGGCACCCGAGTTGTCGGATTTGACCACCGGACGGTACGGCTCCCGGCGTTTACGTGAGCAGTTGCGCTGCGCCGCATTCGATGCCGCCTCGGAGCCGGAGCGACTGTTCGCTCGCGGGCTCGCGCGGCGCGGTCTTCATTTGCTGTCGAATCATCCGGTGGGTGGGTACCGCGCTGACCTCGTCGATGAACGGTCGCGAACGATTATCGAGATCGACGGGCGTGAATTCCACAGTGATCCCGTCACGTTCCGTCGTGATCGCCATCGCCAGAATGCTTTGCTGGGGGCCGGGTGGTTCGTGCTGCGGTACGCCGCCGCCGATGTGAACTCCTATCTCGACGCCTGTGTCGACGAGGCCGCACGGGCGATTCGCCGCAGACGCGGCAACCGCCGGCGAGCGCCGTGACCTCCCATGCCCGATCACCGCATTCCCAGATGGTCGGCGAGATCGCTGTCCACCGGATACGGGAGTTCTGTCGGCAGCAGGGACCGTGCCCGATCGATCTCGCCGTCGCGCACGAGTTGCTTTACCTCGTGCGCCAATTCGGTGACGTCCTCGATACCGGTGATCCATTCATCGCAGTAGCGGCGAGACACCTCGCCCGACAAGCCGATCTGGATCGAGCGATGCGGCAGTGCGGTGAGCCGAATATCGCGCTCGGGATCCCACTGGATCCGAACCGGGGCCGCCAATGAGGATTTCCACTGTTCGCGACTCCTGTGCTGCCTCGCATCGAAGTGCGAGAAACCCGAATTGCGTAGCGCCCATTCGAATCCGGTCCGGGTGACGCTGATCGCCAGCACATGCTCCTGGCCGGGTTTGCCGGCCCACCCCGACCGGTGCATCATCCAGCAGAACGACGGCTTGATCCACGTCATCCGCTCACGCTTGAACTCGGGTGGAAACCGCCCTTCCTTCGCGGCCGGTACCGCGATGCCGGGCCGGTACGCCTGGTAGATCGTGACCGTTCGATCGTCGAATCGCGCCCGGATCTGCCGAAATGGAACCTCCATGGCGCGGATCCTGTCATGCGCCTGCCGATCGCTTCCACCGAAATTTCGGACCTTCGGGCGTGCGCGAGCGTGATGTCATCCCCACACATTCCCGTTGTCCGAGGCACCGTCGACAATCCTCTCGGTCCACTGATTGAGAACGTTTGATTGCAATCGCATTAATGCGATCCGACCGAGGGGTGTGTACCGGATATGCTTCGCGATGCGAGGGCCGCCCTCCCCAGGGAGCGGATACGTCGGCTGTCGTTGCTAGGGGAAAGTTCGGTGCCCCACCCGTGCGTGAGCTGCCCCCAGGGTGGGGCATCGCCCTGTCGGTGATCATTCGCGGCGGCGGGCCGTGCGCGCCTGCCCGGGGGTGGCCGCTCCCCGGCCACTGTGACCGCCCGCGACGGGAACGGCCCGGTGCGTCAGGGCCGTCCCGTCGTGGGCGGAGTCGGGTCGTGGGCGGAGTCGGGTCGCTATCGGTTGAGCAGGCCCTTGGCGATGTGGGTCACCTGGATCTCGTTGCTGCCCGCGTATATCATGAGCGACTTCGCGTCGCGCGCAAGCTGTTCGACCTTGTATTCGGCCATGTAGCCGTTGCCGCCGAACAGTTGGACCGCTTCCATCGCGACCTCGGTGGCGGCGCGGGAGGAATACAGCTTCATCGCCGAGGCTTCGGCGAGGGAAACCTGTTCACCGGCGGCGGTGCGCTCGATCGCGTTGAACACCATGTTCTGCACGTTGATGCGGGCGATCTCCATCTCGGCCAGCTTGAGCTGGATGAGCTGGAACTGGCCGATCTCCTTACCCCACAGGGTGCGCGACTTCGCGTAGTCCACACAGAGCCGGTGGCATTCGTTGATGATGCCCAGGGCCAGTGAGGCGATGCCGATCCGTTCGGCGGCGAAGGACTCCTTGGCGCTGTCCTTTCCGTCGCCCTTGGCGGGATTCTCGGTCTCGCCGAGCAGGCGGTCGGGGGTCAGTCGCACGTTCTCGAAGAACAGCTCGCCGGTGGGGGAGGAGTTCATGCCCATCTTCTTGAACGGCGGGCTCTGGGTGAACCCCGGCATGTCCTTGTCGAGTACGAAGGTCAGCACCTTGCGGTCGCGCCGGTCGGTACCGTCCTCCTCGTCGAGTTTGGCGTAGACGACGGTGACATCGGCGTACGGGCCGTTGGTGATGAAGGTCTTGCGGCCGTTGAGGATATAGTCCTCGCCGTCACGACGGACGTAGGACTTCATACCGCCGAAAGCATCGGAGCCCGAGTCGGGTTCGGTGATCGCCCAGGCGCCGACCTTCTCGAAGGTGACCAGTTCGGGCAGCCACCGCTTCTTCTGCGCGAGGGTGCCGCGACTGCGGATGGAGCCGACGGTGAGTCCCAGGCTGACCCCCATCGAGGCCACCAGGCCCAGGCTGACGCCCGCGAGTTCGGCATTGAGGATCACGCCCATACTTCCCGAACCGCTGAAACCGCCCGGCTTGCCCGACTGTCCGGACTCCTCCCGGGCCAGGGATTTCGCCAGTCCCTCACGTGCCATCTCGTCCAGTCCGAAGGTGGCGTAGAGCTTGCGGATGATGTCGAACGGGGGAAGGGCGCCGCTCTCCAGCTGTTCGACGTGGGGTTCGATCTCCTTCCTGATGAATCCGCGCACGGCGTCGCGGAGCATCAGATCTTCGTCGGACCACTGGTACATGTCGTGCACTCCCGAGGATCGGCGGAACGGTCACCCCAAATATAGAACACGTTCTAATTCGCGGGGATCGGGCGCTGGTCGTGGTGAAGCGCGGAATCGATTCGCCGGCACCCTGTCGCATGTTGTATGTAAAAGATATAATTGGGAAACAATATTAGTTTTACCGACTCGAGGATCCCATGGACATCGCTTACCTGACCGTCATGGCCCTGGCCGTCGTCGCCAACACCTTCTCCGGACTGGCCGCCGTCACCAGGTTCGGGCCGGTCATGGCAACTCTCGGTCCTGCGATGGAGACCGCGGGAATTCCGCGCTCGTGGCTGATCTTCCCGATCGGGACGCTGAAGCTGGCCGGGGCGGCGGGGCTGGTGCTGGGGATGGCCGGCGTGCCGTATGTGGGCACGGCGGCGGCGATCGGGCTGGTGCTGTACTTCGTCTGCGCGGCGTATACCCATGTGCGCGTGGCCGATTACGGGCAGACGTTCTCTCTGGCCGTCGGGGTGTTTCTGCCGCTCGCGGTCGCGTGCACGGTGCTGCAGTCGGCCGATCATCGGATATGACGACGCGGCCGATACCGGTGGGGACGCATCGACGATGCGCCCCCACCGCTATCGCTCACGGGCAGGCGGGTTCGAGCTCCGGCGTGTGGGATTCGCCCGATTCCTCCGGGGCGGTGGAACGGTTGGGCAGCAGCAACGCCATGACGATCACGATCACCGCCAGGGCCGCGGAGACCGCGAAGGCCAGCCGCATACCCGACAGATGTGCGCTGAGCGGATCGGTTCCGTGGTCGACCAGCGTGGTGGCGCGGGCCGACATGACGGTGACCACCAGTGCGGTGCCGAAGGCCGCGGCCACCTGCTGCAGGGTGCCCAGCATCGAGCTGCCGTGCGAGTACAAGTGCTGCGGCAGCGAGCCGAGGCCGAGGGTGAACACCGGCGTGAAGGCCGCGGCGAGCGACACCATCAGCAGGATGTGCAGCGCCAGCAGCTGCCAGTAGGGCATGGTCAACGAGATACGGGTGAATCCGGCCAGCGCCGCGGTGATCCCGATCGCGCCGGGAATTACCAGCATTCGGCCGCCGAACCGATCGAAGAGCCGCCCGATCACCGGGCCCAGCAGGCCCATCGCCAGACCGCCCGGCATCACCAGCAGACCTGTTTCCAGCGGCGTGAGCGATCGCAAGTTCTGCAGGTACAGCGGCAGCAGGATCATCGACCCCATCATCGCCAGGAAGGCGACGGCCATCAGGACCAGTGATTTGGTGTAGGTGCCCGCCAGCAGCACCCGCAGATCCATGAGTGGTGAACCGGTGCGCTGCAACCGGATCTGCCGCACCGCGAAGACCGCGATGAACAGCGCGCCCGCCGCGACGATCAACGCGGGAACCGCGATATTGCCGACCTCGAATTTGCTGAGCCCGTAGACCAGGCTGCCGAATCCCAGAGCCGCGAAGACCACGCTGGCCCAATCGATCGCTCCGCTCTCGGGTTCGCCGATGTTCTCCAGCTTGCGCATGCCGAAGTAGGTGACGGCGCCGGCGATGGGCAGGACGAGCAGGAAAAGCCAACGCCACGAACCGATCTGCAACACCAGGCCGGAGATGACCGGGCCCATGGCCGGGGCGACCGAGATGGCCAGGGTGACATTGCCCATGACGCGACCGCGATCCTGTTCGGGCACCACGGTCATCAGGGTGGTCATCAGCAGCGGCATCATCACCGCGGTGCCGCCGGCCTGGACGACGCGGCCGACCAGCAGCAGGCCGAACGACGGCGCGGCCGCCGACAGGGCGGTGCCCGCGAGGAAGACGCCCATCGCGATGGCATAGGCGCGCCGGGTGGTGACCCGTTGCAGGAACCATCCGGTGACCGGGATGATCGCCGCCATGGTGAGCATGAACGCGGTGGAAACCCACTGCGCCGAACGCTCGCTGACCTGTAGATCCGTCATCAACCGCGGAATCGCGTTGATCATGATGGTCTCGTTGAGGATTACCACGAAGGTGGCGAGGACCAGCAGCCGGATCACCGCGGGGGTTCGCCGTCCGGCCGGGCGATGGACTGGTTCGGCGGGCATCGATTACCTCCGGGTGTTCGCGAACGCAGAAATGCTGTGACCGACGCCGAGCCACCCCTGTGTGTCCCGGGCGTCATACGTGAAGTGACGACCGTGACCCACTCAACTCATCGGTGTCGCGACAGTATTCCGGCAATTCAGGAGAGCAATCATCCGATTTTTCGCTCGAACGGGCGTGTAGCGCACCGAAAAACGCGCGCTCACCTGCGCGTCGGCAATGCTGCGGGAGTGAAGGAGACGCTCGTCACATCGCCCGGTGGCTCGGGATCCGGCGGCTAGGCGGGTTGTCCCGCCGCCTCGGCGTGGGCCTCCGATGCCCGCGCGGTCCGGTCCGGCAGCGCCGACGGCAACGGTCCGAGCAGGGCACGCCCCGCCCGCCAGTTCTCCCACACTCGGGTGATCAGGACCGTGAATCCGGTGTACACGCAGCCGAGCAGGACATCGAGGACGTAGTGCTCACCGCCGTAGACCAGGGTGAATCCCATCGCGCACGGATACACGACGAGGATCGCCCGGAGCCACCAGTGTTTGGCCAGCGGCCACAGGGTGGCGGCCACCAGAACCGAGAACGCCGTATGCAGCGACGGCAGCGCGGCGACGAAATTGCCGTGCTCGGTGAGCCATTGCGCACTGATGTCCGGTGACACCAGCCCGAGGCCGAAACCGGAGATACGGCGGACCTGTTCGGAGATCGCTCCCTCGTGCGAGGCGTACCAGGGCGGTGCGGCCGGCACCAGGATGTAGGTGACCAGCGCGAGATAAGACAGCAGCAGGATGCGCCGCATGTAACGGACCCACAGCGGCCGGGAGTAGACGTAGAAGATCGCCGCTACCGCCCACGGCAGGATGAAATGCGTGGTGTAGACGACCCCGATGATCGGGGTCCACCACGGTTGCCCGTCGTCGGCGGCGAGATGAGTCTGCAGCCAGACCGTCGGCAGCGTGCCGCCGAACATCCAGCGATCGGCGGTGACCAGCTCGTGCATCCGCAGCGGCATGCCGAGCTTGTCGGCGAGGTCACGGGTGTAGTCGTAGACGATCAGCGCCGCGATCAGCGGCAGCCAGTCGACCAGAACCCGGATGTGCTGGCGCCATGGCCGATCGATGGTGAAGGCCAGGACGCCGCCGATCATCCAGGCGGCTTCCTGGATCCGGCCACCCGGCAACGCTCCGGTGATCAGGGCCGCGGCCAGTGCGGCCAGATAGGCGAACCGGACGGTCCAGCGGATCGCCCGCCGCACGGCGGTGGGCTCCGCGATTTCGGTGGTTTCCGGGTGTACACCGAGCATTCGGCCAGTGTGCCATCCACGTTCACGGGCCGGACACTCCGATCCGGTTGGCGCATTCGTGTCGCCCGGATTCACGGTCCGCGAACCCGGCGCGACGCCGTTGCTGGGAATGTACTGTCGATCGGCACGGAGGTTGCCGAGAGTTTCGCCGTTCGGATTGTGAAGACCATTGGGCCACACTACTTTTCGAGGAAAGCGCGGTAATTCGAAAGGTCGAAACCATGATCGTCACACTCCTTCTCGCCGGACTCGGCACGGGCAGCGCCGCACTGGCGGGCGTCACCGGACTCGCGAGCATGTTCGCCGGCAACATGTGACCGGGCCGCCCGGCTACCGGGAACGGCGGGTGCCTCTCGGTAGAATCTGCCTCCGATGAGGGTCACCGGGTCGGATGGGGAGGATGCGGCAGTGCTCGAGGTGTGGGGTCGTCGGGCCGCGATCAGATATGCCGACGGGCGGCTCACCACCACACCGCTCGGGCTCGACGACGACGTCGCCCTCGATATCCGGGTCCGTGATCTCCGGGACGCCTGCCTGGCCGAATCCGATAACGGAGATCTGCTGGTAATGCTGTACTTCCGAACTCCGGACTATGTGCTCGCCGGGGTTCCCACCCGCCGCAATCCCGCCACGGTGTTCCTGGAGCCGGAGGTGTTCACACAGGCCGCGACGCTGGTCCGCGCGATCTGTGACGATCTGCTCGAGATGCGTCGCATCGTGCGGCAGCGGCCGAATCTGACTCCGCCCCGGCCGGTGCAGGGACAGTTCGGTCCCATCCGCCCCGATGTCGCGCGCGCCGCCGAACGGATGGGCGCGCCGGGACTGTGCGCGCGCGAACTCGCGGCACTGCACGCCTACGCCCGGCCGGACGAATACGTCCTGGAATGTGCGGCCGGCGGCCATCGCGGCGCACCCGGGCTGGTCGCCGTCACCACGCTGCGGCTGCTGTTCGTCTCCGCCGGCGCCACCTACGAGATGCCGGTCGCCGCGATCGATCGCATCGATCTGGCCGCACCGCCCGGATCGGTTGCCACACTCGGTATTTCCGACGGCGGTACCGATCTGGAATTCGTCTCCACCGAGCCGGAACACCTGCTGCGGGTATCCCAGGCCGCGCGGCTGGCCTGCGAGATCGAACATGTCGACGGTTCGATCGTGATGGCTCGGCCTTCGTCGCTGGATCTGTTCGGCGAATGGCAGCTGCTGGTCGAGCGGCGCAAACTCGGCATGGTCGAGCCCGACCAGTTCAAGTGGGAGGGCGTCGGCATTCTGCGTGCGATGCCGCAGTGAGATTCAGTGGAACGGCGACAACCCGAATACCGGTGCTCCCGGATGCAGGGCGACTCGCCGCCACGGACTGGACGGCCGCATCAGTAGCCCGCGGATCATCCAGCGACGCTCGTCGACCTGCTCCTTGGCCGCGGCCAGATCCTGGGTAGCCGCCCAGAAGATGGCGCCGGTGAGGAATCCGCCGGAGAACTGCCGCCAATTGCGGTAGTGCTGCTGCGCTTTGGCGAGAGCCCGGCCCAGCAGCACCCACGCCTCGTCTTCGTCGAGATATCCCGCGGTGTGCGCGGCACGCGCGATGAAGACGATGCGCGACAGATCCCACGCGGTGGCATCGGTGTTGAGCGGCTGCGGCAGCCGGTCGACGATGCCGAATTTGATGGCCTGCAACCAGGCGTCGTAATCCCGGTCGATCCCGTTGACCCCGCGATAACCGCGCACCTCCGACAGGGTGTGCAGGAATTCGCGGTGACTGTCGGCGAGACCGGTGCGATCGACCCGGGTGGTGTCCTGGGCGGCCGCGGTCGCCAGCGGATGCACCATGGCGAACAGCGGTGCGTGCATCCCGCTGAGCAGGCGGCCGATGGTGTCGCGCGCGTCGTCGCCGTTGTCGACGCCCCACGATTCGTGCAGGCCCTCGATAGTGGACTCGCGGCGCGTCTCCGAACTGCCCTCATGTTCGGGATGAAAGGCGACGGTGTCGTTGTAGGCGCTCCAGCTGCGGCCGTAGTAGGCCCCGATGGCCAGCGCCCGGATGCGGTCCTCGCTCACGGCGACGCCCGACCACTCGTCGGGTCCGGTGTCGAAATCCGAACTCGGAAATCCGCTGATCCGCGGCAGTCTGTGCGCTCCGGCGACCATCGTCACCACGGCACCCCCTCACCTGTGAATACTCGTCCCTGCGAGCCTACCGACCGGCCCGCCCGAGACGCGGGAACTCATCGCGTACCTTCGACTGGAAAACCTCGCCCGCGCAGATCCGCGCACCCAGTGGTCGCCGTGAAGGAGTACGACATGCAGACCGTGACGTCGCCGGACGGCACCACCATCGCCTTCGATCGGATCGGTACCGGCGAGGCGGGGACCGTCGTGCTCATCGGCGGCGCGTTCGGATACCGGGAGGTTCCCAACACCGTCGAACTGGCCACGGCGCTGGCCGAGAAGTACGGCCTGCGGGTGCTCAATTACGACCGGCGCGGTCGCGGTGACAGCGCGGACTCGCCCGGAATCTACGACAGTGCCAACGAAATCGCCGATCTGCGTGCGCTGATCGAGGCAGAGGGCGGATCGGCCGCGCTGTTCGGCTGGGGTTCCGGAGCGGTGCTGGCGCTGCTGGCCGCCCGCTCGGGCGCGATCGACGGCATCACCGACGTGATCGCCTTCGAACCGCCGTTCGTGGTCGATCCCAAGGATCATGTGCCGCCCAAGGACGCCGAGGAGAAGTTGCGGGCGCGTATCGCGGCGGGTAAACGCGGCGGCGCGGTCTGGTACTACCTGACCAAGATCATGGGCGTGCCCGCACTGGTCGTGGCCGTGATGCGGACGTCATCGGTGTGGAAGAAGCTCGTCGCCACCGCGGACTCGACGGCTCACGATTTCGCGGTGCTGAAGCCGTTCACCCGCGGTGAGACGATCCGGCCCGAGGACTGGGCCGCGCTGACCGCGCCGACGCTGTTGCTCATCGGCGAGCGTTCCGCCCCGGCACTGACCAAGGGCGCCAACCGGATGGCCGAGGTGCTCCCGGACGCCCGGCTGCGCGAGCTGCCCGGGGTGAGCAACGATCCGGTCGCCGCCGAACTCGCACCGGCGATCGGTGAATTCCTCACTCGGACACGATGATCGGCCGATCACCCGTACTGCCCGGTACGACTACTTGACGCTCAGCGGGGCCCGGACGACTCGTCCGCCCAGCCGTTCGGTGACCTCGAACCCCTGTTCGCGGAACCAGCGCGCCAGAATCGGGACGGCCGAATCGTCGTCGCGGAAGGTGGGCACCAGCTGTGCCACGATGTGCATGGCGTGCGCGTCGGCGGTGCGGCACAGATGGCGCAGTGTCGCGGTGCCCAGACCCATCCGGCGCAGCGGTGGAAGCACATCGATGTGGTCGAGTTTGATGGTGCTGGCATAGATTTCGAAGTGCACCGCGACCGGTCCGTGCTGTTCGGCGAGGGTCGCTGGGTCGGCCGGTACCGGGCGCACGTCGCCGGGCAGATGGATCGCCAGCCGTCGCCGCGCCTCGTCGTCGGGAGCCATCCGCACGGCCTGCAGCACCCGTTCGGTGAGATCGCTGACGGCACTGCGATCGCCGTCGGCGGCCAGCGGACGGATATCGGTGGCACTGCGGGCGATACCCCGCAGGGTGCGCACCCAGTGCGGATCGGCCTTGCCGTAGCGCTCGGCGAGTTGATCCACCGTGTGCTCGAGTCCGAAACAACCACCGAAGGTTCCGGTATCCCCGCCCGACAGCACACCCCAGTGGTCCTCGTCGGCGCCGACGCAGTGTCGGGCCAGCTCGGCGCGGATCTCGTCGCGCCGGCGTTCGGCCTGGTCTACCGCCGCCCCCGGCAGGATGCGCAGCCAGCGTCGCCAACCGTCGAGATTCGCGCGAATCCGGGTACCGGCCAGATCCGCACAAGCCTGCTGGTAGTTGCTCCAGGCTTGCTCCCGCCGTTGGATCAGCTGTCGATCCGGACGGGTGGCATCACCTTCCGCGGTCGGCGTGATGTCGTCCATATCTATCTACGGTACGACCAAAATCCCGCGTGACCGGGGTGTTATGGAAACGCGAGGGATGTGTCGCGATTACCGCGGTGCAGCTGACGCGCGGTCCGTCCGGGATTTACCGATCGATTGCGCCTGGCGTGTCGGCTCAGGGCTTACTGGGCACCTTGGACCGCAGCGAACGCAACGACACCGGAAGCAGCGGATCCTGGGTTTCCGGCCGAGGTCCGGCGAAGACGTACACGGCGACCAGCAGCACGCTCAACCACACGTAGGTGTCACCGATCAGGTGCTGCCACGGCGTCCAGGCCAGTTCGCGGTTGTCGTCACCGGGTTCCCAATTCTGCGGGCCGATGGTGAAGACCACGGCGGCCGCCGCGATGACGGCGTACCAGATCATGGCCTGGCGGCGGGGCAGCCGAGTCGCGACACCGACGGCAGCGAGCAGTCCGGGTGCGATCCAGACCCAGTGATGCGACCACGAGATCGGCGAAACCAGCAGGGTGAAGACCGCGTTGAACGCCAGCGCGAGCGCGGGATCGTCGCAGGCACGCCGCATCGCGGCGACGACCAGGGCCAGCAGCGCCAGGCTCAGCAGCCCCCACAGTGCCGTGAAGGCGGGTTCGGGAACCTGGAAGCGTGAGAGCACACCCTGAATGGATTGGTTGGTCCGGAACGCCGAACCACTGAGCCCGGACACATTGCCCATGCCGCCGAACCAATACTTCACCGATTCGTGCGGCATCACGGCGAAGGCGATTCCCGTCGCCACCGCGCCGGTGACAGCCGCCGTGACGGCCGCGCGATAGTCCCGGCGGACCAGGAAGTACAACACGAACGCGGCGGGCGTCAGCTTGACGGCCGCGGCGATGCCGATGAGCATGCCGCGGGGCCAGCGGGTGCGCTTGGGCAGGCAGTCGGCCGCGACCAGCACCATCAGCAGCAGGTTGACCTGTCCGAAATCCAGTGTCGAATGCACCGGTTCCAGCAGGAGGCCCAGCGGAATCGCGCAGGCGCTGGCCCACAGCACCACTTCGGTGCCGCCACTGCCCCAGACCCGGCGCGCGACCAGGTACAGCGTGACCGCCACCGCGAGGGTGGAGACGACGAAGAAGCTCACGGCCGCGGTACTCCACGGCAACAGCGCGAACGGGCCGAGGGCGACCGCCGCGAACGGTGGGTAGATGAACGGCAGGCTGATTCCGAGGGTGGTCTTCGGCAGGCTGCCGTACATATCGGCGCCGTCCCACATCGCCTGCACGCCCAGGCGGTACACCTGCAGATCGATGAACTCCCGCTTGATCGGCTGTAACGGCCAGGTGGGGCGTAGCAGCCAGAACACGCTGACAGCGGCCAGCAGCACCGGGACCAGCCAGATGAGCCGACCGATACGGTGGGCTCCCGGCACACGAGGTCCCGACAGCGGCCGGGCGGATGTGGAGACGCTAACCATCCGGCAGGAGATTACCGACTGTGAGCGGTGGAACGAAGCTGGGGGCGAATTTCCACCGGCGGCACCGATAGCATGAGGGCCGCTATGACGACTCTGCCCGAGCAGCCGGGAGACCGCTCGGCCGAGGCCCCGCTGCTGCTGACCACCGACCCGCCGCGCACGCTGTCGTTCGGCGATCAGGCCGCGTTCTGGGCGAACCTCGGGGTCAGCCTCATCGGCTTCACCGGGGCCATCTATGTCCTGCAGCCCGCCGGTCACCCCCAACTGCCCGTGGTCGCGGCCGTGCTGGCGACGGCGGTGGGAACGGTGCTGGGCACCGCGATGGTCGCCGCCGCCGGTGCGGTCGGCGCCCGCACCGGCGCCCCGGCGATGGCGAATTTCCGCGGCCTGTTCGGTACGCGGCTGTCGTATGTGCCGACCGTCGCCAATATCGTGCAGTGCATCGGGTGGGGCGTTTTCGAGCTGACGGTGATCGCCGGCGGGGTCGCGGCCCTCACCCACGGTCACCTCCCGCGTATTCCGGTGATCGTCGGTGCCGGCGCGCTGTGTACCGCGATGGCGATCTGGCCGTTGAACGTGCTGCACATTCTGCGCAAGTACGTGACCGTCGCGGTGGCGGTGGCCATGGGCTACTTCACGATTCAATTCCTGCGACAGCCGCTGCCGCCGGTATCGGGTACGTCGTGGAGCGGGTTCTTCCCGGGCGTGGACACCGCGCTGGCCGTCGCGGTGTCGTTCGTGCCGCTGGCCGCCGACTACACCCGCCACGCGCGCGGAGCGCGGGCCGCCACCGGCGCCGCCATGGTCGGCTACTCCGTGGCCCAGACCTGGTGCTATCTCCTCGGTGTGGTCGCGCTGCTGCGGGTCGGCGGTGATCCGGATCGGATCTTCGACACCTTCCTCGGGGTCGGGGCGGGCTGGTTGTTCTTCGCGGTGCTGGTGCTGCGCGAATCCGATCAGTCCTTCGCGAATGTGTACTCCACCGCGATGTCGCTGCAGAATCTGGCGCCGCGGGTCGACCGGCGCATCCTGGCGGCGGCGGTGGGCGCCGTCGCGACGGTGCTGGCTCTGGGCGTGCACGACTTCACCGGTTTCTCGAATTTCCTGCTGCTGATCGGATCGGTGTTCGTGCCGCTGTGCGCGGTGCTGGTGGTCGACTACTTCCTCGGCCGGGGCCGGGACGGATGGGACCTGTCCGACGGCGCTCACGCCCGGCCCCTGCTGCTCGTGCCGTGGTTGCTCGGCTTCGCCGTCTATCAGGTGCTGAATCCGGGCTCGGTGGATTGGTGGGCGCGCATCTGGCTGCGGGTCCAGGACTGGCTCGGGGTGCATCCGGGCTGGTGGTCGTCGGCGTCGCTGTATTCGTTCGCGGTGGCCGCTGTCTGCACGATCGTGCTGGTCCGGCTCGAGCGCGTGCGGGTCGGGCCGCGGGCGCCGGTGTGAGTCCGGAGGGCCGGTGACCGCCGGCGAACCCGATACCCGCGTCTTCGCGATGGGCGAGACCGGGCTGGTGGCACCGGATTTCCCGGCGTTGTCGGCCACCGAAGCCGCGGCGGTGCTCGACGAATCGGGCGTCGCCAGGATCGAGTGGCGCAGCCGGCGGCCGCTGTCGTCGACCGCGCGCGTGCGCCGCTCCGATGGGACCGCGGTCGTGGTGAAGCGGATGCCCTCGGCCCTGCGCGATCCGGAAACGCTGGCACCCGAACACGATTTCGCCGATCACCTGCGCGTCCGCGGCATCCCGATCCCTCGGATGTCTTCCGTGCGCCGGGGCGCCTTCACCTACGAGATCCAGGAACTCGGGATCGGCGCGGACCGCTATCGTGACGAATTCTCCTGGAGCCCTTATCATTCGGTGCCCGAGGCGGTATCCGCCGGCGCCATGCTGGCCCGCTTGCATCTAGCGGCCATCGGATTCGAGGCTCCGCAGCGTCCGCCGCATCCGCTGCTGGCCGCGGTCAGCACCGATGCCGTGCGAACCATCGAGCAGTACATCGCCGCGCGCCCCGAGGTGGGCCGCTTCCTGGCGGATCTCGATTGGCGTTCGGACTGGGAGCGACCGCTCCCGGACGACCGCCGGCACGCGGGCGGCGAACTGGCGCGGCGGATCGCCGAACTGCCGCCGCTGTGGACCCACAACGACTGGCATCCGACGAATCTGCTGTGGACCGGCGCCGAGGTCAGCTCGGTCCTGGACTTCGGCCTGGCCAACCGCACGGTGGCGATCTTCGATCTGGCGACGGCGATCGAGCGTTTCGCCGTGGATTGGCTCGCGCCGGTCCCGCATCCGGTGCGCGCCGATCAGTTGCGCGCGTTCCTGCGCGGATACAACGGGATTCGTCCGCTGGAGGCGACCGAACGGGAGTTGCTGCCCGATCTCTTCCCGCTCGTTCACGTTGCGTACGAATTGTCCGAAATGGATTACTTTCTCACGATTCCGCCTCGTCGGCAGGTGCGCCGGGCCCGGATCGCTTACCGTAACTACTTTCTCGGTCGTTCGGCGTGGGCCGCATCGGCTGAGGGCAAGGCCTTCACGACCATGCTGCGACGACTGACTGCCGAGTGCTGTTAGGTTGCTCACTGCAGGTCACGGGGGATCGGTGACAACGGAGGAGACGGGTGTGGCTGAGCCGACACCAACGCATGACACGGCCGGATCGGCGCCGACCCGCCGATTCGGTGGGTTGCTTCGCACCAAATCGGTCGAGCAATCGATCCGGGATACCGATGAACCCGATTCCAAACTCCGCAAGGATCTGACCGCCTGGGATCTCACCGTCTTCGGTGTGGCCGTGGTGGTCGGCGCGGGTATCTTCACCCTCACCGCGCGGACCGCCGGCAATGTGGCGGGCCCGTCGGTGTCGCTGGCCTTCGTCTTCGCCGCCGTCGCCTGCGGTCTCACCGCGCTGTGCTACGCCGAATTCGCCTCCACCGTCCCGGTCGCCGGCAGCGCGTACACGTTCTCCTACGCGACCTTCGGTGAACTGGCGGCATGGATCATCGGCTGGGACCTGATCCTCGAATTCGCGCTCGCCGCATCGGTTGTCGCCAAGGGCTGGTCCCAGTATCTCGGCGAGGTGATGGGGTCGCGATCGCCGATCGTGCACATCGGATCGGTCGACTTCGACTGGGGCGCGACGCTGCTGATCGTCGTGCTGGCGGTGCTGCTGGCGATCGGCACCAAGGTGTCGTCCCGGGTTTCGGCGATCGCGGTCGCGATCAAGCTGGCCGTGATCGCGGTGGTCCTGGTCGTGGGCGTCACCTATTTCAAGCCGTCGAACCTGAAGCCGTTCATTCCGCCGTCGCGGCCCGGCAGCGCCGGGGAGGGGCTGCATCAGACGCTGTTCTCCTGGCTGACCGGAGCCGGTAACAGCACCTTCGGCTGGTACGGACTGCTGGCCGCGGCCAGTCTGGTGTTCTTCGCGTTCATCGGATTCGACGTCGTGGCGACCACCGCCGAGGAGACCAAGAACCCGCAGCGCAACGTGCCGCGCGGCATTCTGGGGTCGCTGCTGATCGTCACGATCCTGTACGTGGCGGTGACGGTGGTGCTGACCGGCATGGTGCCCTACACCGAATTGTCCGGTAACGACGCCACTCTCGCCACCGCCTTCGCCCTGCACGGGGTGACCTGGGCGAAGAACGTCATCTCGGTCGGCGCGCTCGCGGGTCTGACCACGGTGGTGATGGTGCTGTACCTGGGGCAGACCCGCGTGCTGTTCGCGATGGCTCGCGACGGACTGCTACCGCGCCGCCTGGCACGCACCGGGCGCTTCGGCACGCCGGTGACGCTCACCATCGGAGTCGGTGTGGTGTGTGCGATTCTGGCCGGATTCGTGCAGTTCGGCACGCTGGAGGAGATGGTCAACATCGGTACGCTGTTCGCCTTCGTGCTGGTGTCGATCGGTGTGGTGATCCTGCGTCGCACCCGGCCGGAACTGCCGCGTGGTTTCCGGGTCCCCCTGGTGCCGCTGGTGCCGATCCTCGGCGTGCTCGCGTGCTTGTGGCTGATGTTGAACCTGTCGGTGGAGACCTGGCTGCGATTCGTGATCTGGATGGTGGTCGGCCTGGTCGTCTACTTCACCTATGGTGTGCGGCACTCGGTGTTGCGGACCGGGTCGTCGTCGGCCACGGTGGACTGAACCGGCGCGGCCGCAGGGCGAGGGTCGAATCGCGACGCCGTAGGAGTGGCGGTATGGACCGCGCGGGCCAGTGTGCGGGCGCGATCGAGTTGATCGAGGACCGATTCCCAGCCCGCGTGACCGGCCTCCGGGTGGACGCCGCGCACCATGTCGTAGTGGATCCGCAACAGGGTGCGGGTGGCCTCGGCGGCATGCGCGGCGGCCTGTAGCGCGGGGGCCGGTGGGGTGGTGGTGAAGTGCAGTCCGGCGATCCGGTCGGCGAGCCAGTAGGCCTCGAAATGCGCTTGGGCGCAGTGCTCTTCGCGCTGATCACGGTCGTCGGAGGCGTATTTCGCGGTGCCGGGGCCGGCCGCGCGGGCCCGTTCCTCGAGGGCGGTGAGATCCGGCGCACCGGTCAGTGATCGCCGGACGTCATCGCCCATCAACCGGTACAGCAAACCGGCGAGCAGCGCGTGTTCGACGCCGGCCGTATCGGTTCCCGACATATCCGAAATTCCGGCCTGGTCGGCGGCCGCATCGGTGTCCGCGCGCAAAACCGCCAGCGCGGCCCGCAATTCCGGAGTCGTAGCCATCGGCACTTACCCGCTTTCCCTGCTGTCCCGTCCGTCGATCGCGCCGAAGCCGGACGGGTGTGGATGAGACAACCGTCGTGACGGGGTGCAAGGCTACCTTCCGGCAAATGTTTTGCCCATACCGTCCCGCCAGTAATTCGCGGTGCCGCGTGCGATAGCCGGTGTGGCGGACCGATCGGCCTCCCGATAGGTCCGGGCCACCAGGGCGGCCCGCAGGTACCACAGGCCGCCGGGCTGGGCCGGGTCCAGCCCGGTGAGCTGCCCGATTCGCTTGAGCCGGTAGTCGACGGTGTTGGTGTGCACCTGCAACTGCCGGGCCGTGCGGCGCCGGGACAGTCCGGTCGCCATGTGCAGGCGCAGGGTCTCGAGCAGATCCGGATAGTCGTCGAGCGGATCGAGCAGCGTGCCCAGCCGATCCAAACCGGGTCCGGGGCGGGTCAATTGGTATTCCATCGCCAGATCCGCGAAGCGGTACAACCCGGGCGGGCTCGCCAGTCGCAGCACGGTGTCGAGCAGTTCGTGCACGCGGTCGGCGGCCGTCGAGATCTCCTCGGTGTCCGCCGTGATCGCGGTGGCGGTGAGCCCGACCTGTGCGGCCTCGGACAGCTCCGCGATCACGGCGTCGAGTTCGTCGTCGGCGACCATCGCGGCCGGCAGCAGGACGGTGCCGCCGTCGACGCTGAGTAGCGACAGCACCCGGCCGCCACCGCGAGTGGCCAGCCCGGTCTGCAGCCGGCGCAGTTTGCGGCGCGCCACCACCTTGCCGTCCACGGTGGGATGGGATTCGTCGGGGTGTGGCGGAATGCTCATCGCCATCACCACATACGAGGATTCGATCTCGATCCCGCTGGCGCGCGCCATGGTCGAGGTCGGATGCCCGGCCAGCAGCGCCGAGACCAGCGTGTGCACCGCGGTGTGATGCTCGGTGACCGCCGCCTGATGTTCGCGCACATAGGCCACCGCGACGGCCGGGGTGATGGTGTCGAGGATTCGCAGCAGCAATTGCGCCGGATTCTCGGGCCGCTGCCGCGGATCGGTCTGGGTGAGCAGCACATCGAAGGCGAGCCGGAAGCCCTCGTGCACCGCGTGGTGCACGGTGTCGATCGGGATACCCTCCCGTGCCCAGTTCGCGGCGGCGCGCTGCAGCCGCGCCACCTTCTCACCCGCTTCGCGACCCTCGAGGATATCGACGGTCAGTTCCAGGCAGACCCGGGTCACCGCGGTGATATCGCCGTGCAGGGCGTCTCCGGGCAGCGTCGAACACGGCGCCACGTGCTGTGCGAAATGCCCGACCAGCTGGCGTGAGAGAACTCGGACATCGTGGCGGGGGCGGGTATTCATCCGTGTACTACCTCACTGCTCGCCGGCGCGAGCCGAAAACCATAACGACGCCCGCTTCCGGGCCGCAACCATTCGGCGTGAAAGTGCCATGTGCTCACCTTGTTCGACCTCTCGAGATGCGGCTCGCGACGGGCTCAGGAGCCGGCCGGGGTCGTCGGAGCCGGACGCAGCCGGTGGACGACCAGCGCGGCCGCGAGCAGCCTGGACTCGCCGGGATCGCTCGGATCGGCGCCGGTGAGTTCGGCGATCCGCCGCAGGCGGTAGCTGAAAGTATTGGGGTGGACGTGGATTTCGGCCGCCGCGGCCTTGCGATCGGCGCCGTGGCGCAGATGGGCATCGAGTGTCTCCATCAGATGTGGGGCCGGCCGCAGGGCGCCGATGCGGTCGGCCAGCCGCTCCCGGGCCGGCCCGGGGCGGGTGAGCTGATACTCCAGCAGCAGATCGTCGAGCCGGTACACCCCGGTGGGGCGGCCCGACAGCCGGGCCAGCTGTGCTATCTCGGCCGCCTGCCGGGCCGCCTCCGGCACCGTTTCCCGTGCGGTCCAGCCGGCTTCGGCGATCACCACATCGATCGCGAACCGGTCGGCGAGTTCGGTGGCCAAGTGCGCGGCGGTGGTCTCGTGTGCGCCGGATCCGCTGGGCAGCAGGACGATCGCCGACTCGCCGTCGAAGGTGTGCAGTGCCGTCGCGCCGCCGATGCGGTCCAGAGCATGCTGCAGGATCCGAATCCGGCGGCGCACCACCAGATTCGCGGCCGCCGTGGGCTGGGGCTCCGCGCGCAGCTGCACGGCCAGGACCGCGTAGCGTTCCGCCAGCGCGGTGTCGGCGCGCGCGGCCTGCTCCTCGGCGGGCTGGCCGCTCACCAGCGCCACGCACAACGCCCGTTTGGCCTCCCGTTCAGCGTGGTAGATCGACTGTTCGACCTCGGCATACCCCTCGACGGTGATCAGGTTGATGTGCATCAGCAGTTCCAGTGTGCGAGAGCCGAAATCGACCAGCTGATCCACCTCGTGCGGTTCGCTCAGCGCCACCGCCTCCTGCAGGACCTGCTGAGCCGAGAGGTGCACCGCCTCCATCAGCATCGGCAGCGGCAGCCGATCCTCGGCGTGCCGCTCGATCACCGGCCCGACGAATGCCGCGACATCGTCGCGGGTGAAATCGCGCTGCTGATCCACCGCGCGCAGAAATGCGTGCGCGCAGCCGTAGATCGCGGGCAGCACCTCGCCGAAGTGATCCGCGGGCAGATCCGCGGCCGGAGGCGTCGTGCCCAGGCCCGAGGACAGAATGCGATCGGCGACCTGTGGCAGGCGGTCGAGCATACGCGCGGCGATGCTGGCTGATGCGGATCGAACTGCTACCGGCATGCGCCGATTGTTGCGGGCCACAGGTATTCCGGCAAGACCTCCGGCGATTCCGGCGATGATTGGTTTCCGGCGACAAATACCGCGCCGGGATATGAGTATCGGAGTGCAGTGACTTTCCCGGACCCGGCCGTGAGGCTGGGTGCGGGTCCCCGGAATCGTTGGCCGGTGGGCGCCCGTAGGGAAGGTTGCAATGAAGCTTCGACATCGAATCCCGGCCGTGGCCGCGCTGCTGTGCGCGCTCGCCGTCAGTGCCGCTACCGCGACGGCCGCGCCGTCGGAAACACCGGAATCGCGACTGGCGGAACTGATTTCCTCCGGCTTGCATACCGCTGCCGACGGCCGTGTGCCACAGCCGATCTCGGATACCGGAAGTAGTTCCGGCTCCGGTTCCGGGTCCGCGAGTCATGCCAGTGACACGGCGGGGGAGGGGCCCGAAATGTCGTCGTATCTGGCCGCATTCGGCTACGGGCTCACCCATCCCGACGCGGCGCCCCCGGGCAGCAATCGCTGGGATTGTGTGCCCGGTACGGCCCACCCGAATCCGGTGGTTCTGCTGCACGGCACGTGGCTCAACGCCTACGACAGCTTCGCCTATCTGGCGCCGAAGCTCGCCCATGCCGGCTTCTGTGTCTTCGCGTTGAATTACGGACGCTCCGGTGTCCTCGAAGGTGGTGGCCTGGGGCCCGTGTTACCCGGCAGGTACGGGGTCGGGCCGATCGAGGAGTCGGCTCGCCAGGTGAGCGCGTTCGTGGATCGGGTGCGGGCCGCGACGCGCGCCGACCGGGTCGATATCGTCGCGCATTCGCAGGGCGCACCGGTTGCCGATCAATATCTGAAATTCGAGGGCGGCGGTGAGAAGGTCGGCCGGCTGGTCACTTTCGGCGGTACCCATCACGGCACCACACTGCTGGGAATGGCGACGCTCGGACGGATCATCACCAATCTGGGTATCGACATTCTCGGGTTCTATCAGCCGTTCATCGGGCCGGCGAATATTCAACAGGCGGTGGGTTCACCATTCCTGAACCGGCTCAACGGCGTCGGCGACACCGTGCCCGGCGTCTCGTACACGGTGGTCGCCTCCCGCTACGACGAAATCATGAATCCGCTGGAGCTGGCATTCCTGCGTGCCGGTCCGAATGCCACCGTCGACGACATCACCCTGCAGGACGGGTGTGACCAGGATCTGTCCGATCACCTGACGATGATGTATTCGCCACGGGCGGTGTCGATCGCCTTGCACGCGCTGGACCCGACGCTCGCCCCGAACCGGGTGTGCACGTTCAATCCGTGGCTCGTCGGCGGCGGGGGCGGGCTGTGACCGTGCGGGGGCGTAGCCGGCCGCTGCGGCCCGATGTCGATCCGTTCTACCGGGCCCCGCGCGATGTCGACCGCTTGGTGGCGGGCGCCATCGTGCGCACCCGGGTGGTGGAGGTGGCCGCCTTCGGGATCGTGCCGGTGCGGGTTTCGGCGTGGCAGCTGCTGTACCGCACCAGCGATCTGAACGGGGTGGCCGAGGTGGCGGTCACCACGGTGCTGCTCCCTCGGGACTGTGCCCCGCGTCGTCCGCTCGTCTCGTTCCACTGCGCGATCGATGCGGTGGCGCCCCAGTGCTTTCCGTCCTACGCCCTGCGGCGCGGCGCCCGCGCACTCGGTGCCATTCCGCAACTGGAACTGCCGTTGATCGCGGCGGCGCTCGCCCAGGGCTGGGTGGTGTCGGTCCCCGATCACGGCGGCACCGAAGGGCGTTTCGGGGTCGCGCGGGAGCCCGGGCATCGAGCCCTCGACGCGGTGCGCGCGGCGTTGAATTTCGTTCCGCTGGGTCTGAATTCGCACACTCCGGTCGCGCTGTGGGGCTATTCGGGTGGCGGTCTGGCCACGGCGTGGGCGGCGGAGCTGGCCGAATCCCATGCGCCCGAGCTCGATATCGTCGGCGCCGTCGCCGGATCGCCGGTAGGTGATCCGGGTGCGGCGTTCGCGCGCTTGAACGGCACCGTGTTCGCCGGATTCGCCATGGTCTTCACCGCTGGGTTGCGCCGCGGCTATCCGCAGCTGGATGCGGCCCTGCGGGAGCGCCTGGATCCGCGATATCTGGCGTTGCTCGCCGAAGCCGAAGAGACGGCGACGATTCCGCTGCTGGCACGCCTGGCCCGCCGCGATGTGAGCCGACATACAGAAGGCGGGCTCTTGGAATTTCTGCGCAGTCCACCGCTGCCCGGGATACTGGACGACATCCTGCCGGGCCGCCGCGCACCGCGCATGCCGTTGCTGGTCGTCCAGGGCGTTCACGACGAGGTGATCGCGGTCGACGATGTGGACGCGCTGGTGCGCCGCTACGCCGAGGCCGGTTCGGATATCGGTTATCTGCGTGATCGGCTCAGCACCCATCTGCCGCTGGAGTTCCTGGCCGTCCCGGTCATGGTCGACTGGCTCGCCGACCGTTTCGCCGGTCGGCCGACGGCGCCGCGGACGCGGACCGTGTGGTCGGTGGCGATCTCGCGGCGTGCGCTGGCGAGTCATCGGCGGTTGGCGGCGCTGAGCGTGCGGCTGCTCCTCGGTCGCCGGATTCCGGGCGCGTCGGCCGTGGCGGCGCCGGTCGCCGGCATCGATGCCGGACCGCCGGTGACACGGTCCGAGGCCCGGTCGCGACCGTGATCTCTAGCGGACCGGTCAGTTGACCTGGTATGCGCAGGTGGTGGCCGCTTTCATGGATGTGGTGTGTCCGGCTGCGGGCTGGGCATACTGTGCGGTTCAATAAGTGTCGACTAGTTGTTTCGTCAACGCATGCTCTGCGCTCCAACCGGCATCACCTCAGTACCGGCATCACCTCAGCATCCGAGAGGACAACGAACGTGAGCATGGTTCTCGTCGCACACGATATGTACACCACCGTGCTGGCCCAGGTCGGCAACCCCACGCCGGAAACTCCGCCGGCCGCCGACAAGCTGCTGAAGCTGGTCCGCTATTTCACCTGGTTCGTGCTGCTGTCCGGTGTCACCGCGATCACCTACGGCGGCGGTCGTTTCGCCTGGGAGAAGTGGAGCGGCGGCGGCCTGGAGTCGCCGAAGATGGTGGCCGGCGCCATGATCGGCGGTGGTGTCGCGACCAGTGCGGGCACCATCATGAACGCCGTCATCGGGAGCTGATCCTCGACCCCGCGGGTGTGCCGGAACCGGCACACCCGCGCCGGCGTCTCGGCTTCCGATCAGCTCTGCCCGAGCATCCCGCGCATCTGCTGAATTTCGGCCTGCTGCGCGGTGAGGATGTTGTGGGCCAATGTCTTCGCGTCGACATTCGTCCCGTTCGCGATCTCGGTATTCGCCATATCCACCGCACCCTGGTGGTGCTCGATCATCATCTGCAACCACATCCGGTCGAACTCGGCGCCGGAGGCGTGCTGCAGCTGTGTCATCTGATCGTGAGTCATCACACCGCCCATCGGATGGTTCATGGTGGCCGCGGGGGCGGGTTTGCCGAAACTGTTCAGCAAGGCGGCGAACTGCTCCATCTCCGGCGCCTGTGCCTTCTCCACATTCGCCGCCAGCGTGATCAGTTCCTGATTCTGCGACCGGGTCGGCACCATTTTCGCCATCTCGACCGCCTGTGCGTGATGCGGATACATCATCGTCAGGAAGTTGACGTCGTCGTCGTCGAAGTCGGTGCGGGTCGCGGTGGCGGGGGTGCTGCCGTGGTGCATACCCGTCATGCCGGGCATACCCGGCATATCGGCCATCGCCGACGTCGGTGTCGGTGTCGGCGCGGCGGAACTGCCGGAGTCGTCACTGCCGCAACCGGCCACGATCAGGGCGGTGGCCGCGACGGCGGTGACGGACAGGACGCGGATACGAGAAATGAACATGGTTGTGCTCCTGGGGAATTGCGATTGATGGGATCCATGGGACCCGTATCCGCGCGCGGGCGCGCCGATACGGCGGGTCCGTCAGATCCGCAGAATCGTCAGTTCGGCCAGGGAGAGAACCGTCCACGGGGGTGGGCGATCACGACGCCGCGATGCGACCCGGATGCGGCCGTTCGCGCCGGACATCGCCTCGGCGCCGATCCACGCGATCACGGCGAGCCCGAGCGCCAGGGCCAAGGCCACCAGGACGAAGACGCAGGCGTGCATACCGCCGTGCGGAGTGCAGCCGTCGCAATCGGAACCGCCGGTGGCGTGCGGGGGAGCCGCCGGAGCGGACGCCCCGAGCATGGCGGAATGTGCCGGCGCAGTCGTGTCCGGCAGTGCGGAGGAGGGGTGTTCGGTCGCGCTCGCGGATATCGAGGCGGTGTGCGGGCCGGCCATCGCGTGGCCGGTCGAGAAGACGACCGCATGCATGACGATGATGCCGATCATCAGGGTCAGCAGGCCGAGCACCCGGACGTATCCGGGCGCCTGCGGAAGCCGACTCGATGCGGGCACGCGGTCCAGTCTACGCACGGCGCTGTTACCCCCGGGTGGTATGGGGTCGGGAAATCAGCCGGTGGCGATGTCGACCACCAGCCGGGCGGGCCGGTCGAGCGCGGTCACCGAGAACGGCGGCCGATCGGCGTTCACCCCGATGAACGACTGGGTCGTCCCCTCGTAGGCCGCGGTGCCGTAGACCCCGGCGATACCCGGCGCGCTCGGATCGGTGGCCGGATCCGGGCCCTCGTAGGGCGTCACACCGCTGTCCCACGGATAGGCGGTGCCCAGAATCTGCACCTCGAGGACCGAGGAGCCGGCGATATCGAGCTCCTTGCCGCTGCCGTTCTGGACCGCGCGGTCGGTGTATTGCACCCGCCAGCCGGGCGGACCGCCGGTGCCGCCCAACTGATAGACGATCCGGTCGAATCCGGGATGGTGGCCGATGCGCACATCGGTCACCGTGAGCCGCGAATCGTTGGCGGGTGTGGCTTGCTGCGGCGAGATCCCCGCCGGCGGCGGCTCGTTCGACTCGGGACTCGAGGTGACCGGTGCGCTGGGCGGCACCCTGGTGGCCGGATTCGGGTTCTCGTTCGAGCAACCCGCCAGCAGTGCGAGCCCGGCGACCACTGTCAATGCCAGCCTGTTACGCATGAGGCTGATGGTATGCCGTGCTGCGCCAGGGGTCGTGGTGACGACACGGCAACGGTCTAGCACACTGTAGGAATGCTGGAGGTCGACGACGTACTGGGCCGATTGCGGCGATATCCGGATGTGGAGGCGGTGAACCTGTACGCGGTCGATGCCGCTGACCGCCTGATTCTCGATACCGCTGCCGACGCACTGGCCGCCGCGGACGACGGCCGGGTGGCGGTCGTCGACGACGGCTACGGCGCACTCACCCTCGGCGCGGCCGTGGCGCACGGACTGCGCGATATCCGGGTCCACCAGGACCTGCTCACCGGCGAACAGGCGCTGGCCCACAATGCCCGGGCCGCCGGTCTCACCGACCGCTACCGTGCGTACGAGCTGGGGCCGGAATTGCTCGACGGCGTCACCGTGGTGCTGCTGCGGCTGCCGCGGATGCTGCCGGGCCTGGCCGAAATCGCCGAGGCCATCGCCCGTTACGCCGATCCCGAGGTCGTCGTGATCGCCGGCGGGCGAGACAAGTATCTGACCCCGGCGATGAACGATGTGCTGGCGGAATACTTCTCCGGTGTCCAGGCCAGCCGCGGCCGGCAGAAATCCCGGACCATCACCGCGACCGGGCCGAAGCCGCCGGGAGCGCCGCGCTTTCCGGTGCGCGAACAACTCGGTGAACTCGCGCTGGAGGTGGTCGCGCACGGTGCCGCGTTCTCCGGCCCGCGGCTGGATATCGGCACCCGGTTCCTGCTCGAACACCTCAACCGGATGAAGCCCGATGCCCGAGAGGCCATCGATCTCGGCTGTGGCACCGGCATTCTGGCCACCGCGCTGGCCAAGGCGCGCCCGCACATCACGGTGGTCGGCACCGATCAGTCGGCGGCGGCGGTGGCCTCGGCTCGCGCCACCGCCGCCGCCAACGGTGTGGGCGACCGGGTCACGGTGGTGCGCGACGACGTGATGGCCGCGATCGGTGACCGCAGTGCCGACCTCGTGCTGTGCAACCCCCCTTTCCATGTCGGCGCGGCGGTGCACACCGGGTCGGCGATCAAGATGTTCTCCGAGACCGGTCGGGTGCTGCGCCCGGGCGGCGAGCTGTGGACGGTCTACAACACCCACCTGAACTATCGCGGCGTCATGGACCGTCTGGTCGGCCGGACCGACGTCGTCGGCCGTAATCGCAAATTCACCGTGACTCGGTCCGTGTGTGGCCTGCGCAGCGCCCGGCAGGAGTAGATTGCGGGCAGTACAGTCTGATATGTCCGATTTTGTGTCCGGTTCGGGAACTTGCTCCCGGGCCGGATCGTTGGATACTCAGAACGGACACGACGGACGTGGACCGCTACTTCGGAAAGGCACGGGAACGGTGCGCACCACAAGCAATCTGATGTTGAGTGAAGCACTCTTTGATGTAGGCTAGCGGCACCAGTCGGCCGTTGTCCAGAGAACGGCCGAAATCCGTGCGAAAGGCGCTGGCCGTGATCCGATGCGGTGTCTACCTTCGGCAGTCCGACGACGCTGACGACGATGAGCTCGCGGTCTCCCGCCAGTGGGACGAAGTCGTGAAGTTCGTCTGCGAACCGCGGGGCTGGGAGCCGGTGCGCTACTGCGACAACGACCGCACCGCGGTCGGCGACAAGCGCAAGCTGCCAGACCGCGACCGGATGTTGCGTGATGTGGAGGCCGGTCGACTGCAGGCCATCGCGTCGTGGGATCTCGACAGGCTCTATCGCGAGCCGATCGACCTCGAGCACATCATCGGTGTCGCCGACCGCTACCGCACCATGCTCGCCACGGTATCGGGTGACGTGGACCTATCCACCGACAACGGCAGGTTGTTCGCGCGGATCAAAGGTGCGGTGGCGAAGGCCGAGACGGAGCGTCGTAGCGCGCGCCAGAAAGCGAAGTACCGGCAGCTCGCCGAAGCGGGGAAGAACTACAGCTCCCGGCGCCCGTTCGGCCGGCATCATGACGGCACGCTGCACGAGGTCGAAGCGCCGGCGCTCGCCGAGGCGTACGAGCTGATCTTGTCTGGGCATACGTTGCACAGCATCTGCGCCGATTGGAACCGGCGCGGGATCAAGACGACACTCGGGAACGAGTGGCGCTCGCCGACCCAACTGTCCACGGTGATGAAGAACCCGCGCAATGCCGGGTGGAAGTCCTACCGGCGGCAGATCCTCGATGAGGTCGAGGTGGGTTGGGACCGTATCGTTTCGCCGGATGTGTGGCGCGCTGTGAATGAGGTTCTGTCGGACCCGTCGAGGCGTCCTGTGGATGTGGCGCGCAAACATCAGCTCACGGGGATCGCGTTGTGTGGCGAGTGTGCACTGGAGGATCGGCACACGACCGTGAAGGCCGCGAAGACGTCTTCATCGAAGGCGCAGCTGATCTACCGGTGCCGGAAGTGTTTCCGTGTGACTCACCTGATGTCGGAGGTGGACGACCTCATCGATGCTCTGGTGATCGGTCGCCTGTCTCAGCCGGATGCGGCGGAGCTGCTGATCGATCAGCGGCATCCGGACTTGGATGTAAAGCGGTCGGAGGCGGCCGCATTGCGGGAGCGGATGAAGTCGGCGGCGCTGATGCACGCTGATGGCGACATGACCGACGAGCAGTTCAGGGTGTCGACGCGGCGTACGAAGGAGAAGCTGGCGGCGATCGAGCAGGCGATCGAGGATGCGAACCGGTCGCGGTTGTTCAAGGGGGCGGTCGGCCTCGGCGCGGTGAAATTCCCGGAGCTGCATCTGGATCGGCGCAGGGCGATTATCGACTCGCTGATGACGATTACGTTGTTGCGCAGGTCCCTTAGGGAGCCGTTCGATCCGAATTCAGTTGTCGTGGAATGGAAGGGCTGGCCGTCGGACTAAATCCCTGATGATCTTCGTAATCGCCTGGAAGTAGCGGGTTTTCGCGCCGTGTCGCGCCTGGTCGGGGGCTGCCCGCGATTCACTGGCGAACTACAGGGTAATCAGTAGGCGGCCGTGCTGTGTCTGGACGCGCGTCCGGCTACCGCGCAGGTGAAACGCAATATTTTCGTGATGTTGCGAATCGTGGTGCGGTGTAGCGGATTCCGCAATCGGGACGATGTGGGCGGCCCGGGAAAAATGGAAAGCGTTCCGGCAAACTGCCAGTGGTTGATTGAACCCGAAAGTATGATCGGAAACACATCGGGGCAAAACCGGCGGACTCATCGGGGTGAGTCACGGGCAGTGTGAGTAACCCATGTGAGAAGAAGAGGGCAAGACGATGAGGTCACGCGAGGAGGGTCCATTACGGACCCAGTCAGGCTCACGGTTGATAGGCGACAAGGCTGTTCCGGGTAGGCGGAACGAGACGCGTGAGACGACCAACGTCGACGAAAACCGCGCGAGCCCGGAGGCACTCTCGTGCCTGCTGCGGCGGATGGATCCCGATTCGCTGAGACGCACTGTCGGATCCGCCGGCGCGCGACGCGTTAGACGGGGGAGAGTCACGTGGTGTGACGTGGTGCTCGGTGCTCTGCAGATGGGTCGTGATCCTGTCGCGCTATTTCGGGCTGGGAAGGTCCTTTAGGGCCATCTCGGCAAAGTCTCCCATGGACGTGTCCAGGGCGTGAAGGATCTTCGCGAGTTGGGTGAGGGTCGGTGAGCCCTCCCCGTTCTCGAACCGTCGGATGGTGCTGAGGCCGAGACCGGTCCGTCGCTTCAACTCATCGCGGGTGACCCGCTTCTCCGCGCGGAGTCCTCGCAGCTTATCGCCGGTGGCGGTGTTGATCGCTGCGGCGAGTGCGTCTAGGGCTTCCTGGTCCATGGTGAACATTTTCCGTTCACATCTGACTTTTTGCAACTCGTGACTACCCAGATCTGGGTGGTTTCTGAACTGTGCCCGTAGCCAGTCGGTAACGGCTGTTCATTTGTGAACAACATTTGTCCTTACATCGGTTGCTACTATCCAAATTTGGACGTAATCTGTTCACATGAATCAGCTCGACAAGGCCGCATCGGAGAGCGTACTCCGGGCGATGGCCGAAGCTGGCATAAGTCTCGAAGAGCTCGCCCCACTGATCGGGATGCACGAGAAGACCCTCCTGAAGCGACTTACCCAAGGTCCGTGGAGACTGGTCGAGCTCTGGACGATTGCCCAGGTCATCGGATGTTCGCCTCGGAGTCTCGTGACCGGCGAGGTGGCGGCATGACCCGGCGCGCAAATTACGAAGAGTCCAAGGCGAAGTGGATCGCACAGCAGCTGGCCGCCGCGCCGCCGCTCACCGATCGACAGAAGGTCATTATCCGCGGGGCGCTGCTCCCGGCTATCCGTCGCGTGCGGGGTGAAGCGGCATGAGCATCGAGCTGACCCCATTCACTGCGTCCCCGTTCGATGCGATCCGCCGGACTCGGCTGGATGGCTCGGAGTACTGGTCGGCGCGGGACCTGATGCCACTGCTCGGCTACGACCGGTGGGAGAACTTCGCCCGCTGCATCAAGGAGGCGCAGCGCGCCGCCGCGATCACGGCCGGAGAAGGCAACCTTCGCGATGTCACGAAGGTTGTCGAACGAGAGAGTCGCGGTTCGATCAACGTTCCGGACGTCGAGATGACTCGGTATGGCGCGTACATGGTGGCCATGTCCTGCGACGGGCGCAAGAGTGAAGTCGCGGCGGCGAAGACCTACTTCGCGGTTCGCACTCATGAGGCAGAGATCGCGCAGGCGATCGACATGTCCGATCCGCTGGCGGTCATCGAAGCCGAGTCGGCGCGGGTCGCCAAGGCCGTCGAAATCGCACGCGGCGAACGCATCCGCGCCGACAAGGCTGAGAAGCGGCTCGCTGCCGAGCAGAAGCATCGCGCCGCGATCGAGGCCGGAGACGGAATCGACCTCACAACCTTCGGCAAGAAGTACTTCTCCGAGGTCCGCAAGACCGACTTTGAGCAGCACCTGTACGACCACGGGTACCTGATCGACCAGCGCAACACCCGAGTTCGGGCGGACGGCACCACAGCTGATGGCTACGACCATCGCAAGCCGACCGCGAAGGGCCGCGCGTACATCTACTCGCACGACCAGGGCACTTACGGCGGCCGACGCCGATTCGCTCCCCGGGTTCGACCGACGGCGGAGGTCGCCCTGCGGGACGCGCTTGCCGCCGAGGGGTTGCCGGTCAACACGCACTCCACGGGCCTGGTTCTGCTCACCGAATCTGACATGAAGGAGTTGGGGGCGTGAAGCGCTACCTGTACCGCGTCCAGATCGTGGCGTACCCCCCGGGATCATGGAACGAGGACGAGTTCGGCAGCTACCGGAATCCCCAGTGGGAGCCCGAAGGATGGGAGCCCGACGAGGAGTACATCGATCGGTTCGGGTCGTCGCAGTTCTACTGGCCGACCACGAACAAGGAATGGAAGTCGCGCTCGTCGGCGATGAAGCGCAAGGAGCTGATCGAGAGCTACGGCGCGACGGCGATCATCCAGCGCAGCTCGGAGATCATCTGGCCTGCCGATGGTTTCGAGCGCGTCGAGGATGGCCTACTGGCCCGGGCGCAGGGCGGTGCGGCATGAGCGCTGCGACTCTTCGTACTTCCGCCCTGATCGTCTACTACTCCGTCTGTGTCGCTGCTGCGTCGGTGGTGATCTGCGGGGCCATGTACTTGCCGGGCTGGATCGATGTGGACCAGTTCTTGTGGGGTGTGCGTTTCGGGCTCGCTGTCGTGGGCGGCGGTGTGGCCGGCGGATTGGTGTTCGTGGTGTTCGGTGTCGTGAGTTTCCTCGGTAGCGGTCGTCACGCTCTGTCTGCCGAGGACGGGGCGTGCCCGGTTGAACACCCTGCCGCCGACGTTTCGTTGGCGCTCCCGGGTACGTCCCACCCCCGAGAGGCGGTCCGGCGATGAACGCCCTTGCTGATTGCAAGTTCGGATACGTCGAGCAAGACGGCGACCGGTACTGCCATGAGCACGGTTCGTTCCAAGAGTGCTGGCACGAGAACCGGAGCCATTGCCCGCGCTATGTGGCCATGTGCGCCGAGGCGGCTGCCGAGCGTCGCCGCGTCAAGTCCGAGACCTCCTCATCGCATGTCGATTCTGCTCCGTGCGATGAGGATGCGCCCTCCGCGCTGTCACGTGACACCGCGGCCGCGGAGGGCGTTTCCAAACTTCCGGCACCCGATGCCGGGGGAGATAGCGAGTAACCCCTTACTCGCCTGAATGTCCGAACACCACTTCGAACGAGAGAAGTCTACCTGATGTCCGTGACAACACCGGGCTGGCAGCAGCACCTCCAGACCCTGCTGGCCGCCCCTGCGGATTCCTTCGATCACCGATTCGGCGAGCGTCTCGCGGCCGCCGACGACGACCAGGCGTGGTCACTGCTGACCACCGTGATCGTCGAAGACCCCTGCTCCACACACGAGTACAAGGTGGCCGCGCGCATGCTCGGTCATCTCGCCGAGACCGAGGTGGCGTTGTGAACCTCGCGGAGTACATGGCGTGGACGGACGGCATCCTCCGTTACCTGGGTGGCTTGTTGAGTCACCCGGCCGGCACTCCGGAGTGGGAGATCGGCCGCGAGTTCGCGCTGAAGGGTGACGACAACCTGCGGTTGCAGTACGTCGGCAATTTGTTGATCGATCGGCCGCAGGGGTCGCGTGAGCATGAGATCGCGTGGGAGTTGCGGGGTTTGATCCTGCGCTGGTCGGCTGTGGACGGTGCGGCATGAGCATCGCTACCGCGTTCGTGCATGAGCTGATCGACGGCATCCGTCACCACCGTCACAGCCACGACACCCCCGCCAGAACGGTTCCCGCCGCAGCGGATTGGGACGACTGGCATTACGCCGACGCCCGCGCCCCGTGGGAAGACGAGCACTGACCTACCGATGAAGCGGCCCGGCGAGCGCCTATCTCGCCGGGCCGTGAACACCAACAACAAGGAGAAATTGATGTTCACCCGCAAGCATATCGCTGCTACCGCTGTCGCTGGCCTCGCTGTTCTCGGCCTGACCGCCTGCGACCCCGACACCACGAGCGGCCACCCGGCGCCGGTGTCGCGGATGGCTGATGCCGCATCGACGTACACGGCGCCTACCTCACGGATGCCGATCGCGCGGTCGGCGACGCCGGCGAAACCGCTGTCGACGAACGGGCGCTGGAAGGTGCCCGAGCAGATCGGATACGGCACTTACGCGGTCACCCCGACCAGCGACCTGGGCGGGTACTGGGAGCAGACCGCAACTGTCGGTGCGGAGCCGGGCGATCCCGGGTTCATCGACAACGACTTCATCACCGGCCCGGATTTCGTGACGATCACGCCGGAGACGAAGTACATCAAGCTCGACGACGTCGTCCTCACCCTGGAGGGCTGACCGATGGCGAAGAAGCCCAGCAACTACACGCTGCACCAGCTGGAAGACCAGGCCGATTTCTACGGGCTGCGGATGCACCGCGGTGATAAGGCCGTGGCCTTGTGGCTGCGAGCGATCCACGACGCGGCGAACAAGCGGATGTTGCAGGACGACAAGGCGTACAAGCGGCACTGCGATGCAGTCCGGGAGCAACAGCGGGGTGCGGCATGAACCTGCATCTGCCGCACCGCCCACACGTCGACGCCGACCTCGTCGAGCTGCTGGTGCTGATCGGGGGCGTCTTAATCCTCGGCCTTCTGGTCGTCGGCATCGCCTGGATCGCGTCCACCCCTATCCACCCCTGACATGAAACGGCCGGGGCGAGCACTCATCTCGCCCCGGCCCCCAGAACAACGAGGAGCGTACCCGATGGGTAAGCACAACCGCCGCGGATGGCGGGCCCTGGTAGGCCAGATCTGCGCGAACCTGCCCGGCCGCCGCGACCCGCGGCACAGCGAGCAGCACCCGGCCCGTCTGCTGCCGGTCTACCCCGAGGGGGAATGGGGCGCTCGCGCGCTGGCCGCCCGTCTCGGCTACATCGACTTCCCGCTCGAGGATGGAGAGCAGCGATGATCGCCGACCGTCTCCCTGAGCATCTGGAAGTCGCTGCCGCGCTGGGTGTGTTGGCTGAGGATCTCGCGTTCATGGGCCAGGACGACATGGCTGATCGGGCTCGCGCGTTGGCGTCGCGGCTCGGGTATATCACCGAACACCCCCGGCACGAGCTGGATTTCGCGCTGTTGCAGGGCGGTGCGCGATGAGCGAGCCCTGGTTCCTGGCCCCGGAACGCTGCGCCGAGCGTGGTGCCCGGATGCAGCTGCTCGGCCATGTCGGCTGCCGCTGCCAGTACTGCACGTACGAGTTCGAGCCTTCCCCGATCCCGGTGGATAACGAGGGCATCGATGTGGGCGCCGACTGGGACCGCGCCCGCGACAGGTCAATCGACTACGAGAACGGGGTGCTGTGATGGGCAACCCGATGACCGACGGCACAACCGCCGCCACCGGATTCGGATCAACTCCCGGTGAGCGTGATCTGGCGCGGAAGACGGTGTGCCACCACGCCGCCGATGTGGCCGAGGCGAAGGACCTGCTGTCCATGCTCGGCCTTCTCGACGAGAAGGAGCACGATCCGGGTCGCTGCCGGGTGTGCGGTGCCGAGTTGAGCCTGAAGCAGATGTCGCCGAAGTGGGGGTTGAAGGGCGCCTGCGGGAAGGCATGCAAGCGGCGCATGTTGGAGGGCATGGCATGAGCGAGACCGTGATGCCGGCGTGCCGGGTGTCGGGATACGACCCGGACGTCTGGTACCCAGACCGGGCAGACACGAAGACCGCGGACACCGCCCGCGGGGTGTGCAAGCAGTGCAGCATCAGCAGCTGGTGTATCAGAGACGCCCTGCAGCGGGGCGAGAGATTCGGCATTCATGGCGGATTCAACCTCGCCGATGACGCTGAGTGGAAGCTGGCGAAGAAGCTTCACGGCGGCCAGATGCTCATGCCTGCGGTCGCCCGGCCTGTCCGTATCCGTCGAGAGATTGTTTGCGCTGACTGCGGCCTCACGTTCGAGACGCGCCGCACCGGTGCGGTGAAGTGTCCGCAGTGCGTGCAGGGTCTTGTGCCGATCGGCCCGACGCGGGAGAAGGTGCGCGAGTTGCGCGCGGCCGGCTGGACGTCCAACCAGATCGCCGCGGCCGCGGGCGTCGCGCCGTCGTCAGTGCGGGGGATCGACTACAAGGTCGAGCGGGACTGGGTCCTGCGAGACACCGAGCGGCGGATCCTGGCGATCCAGATTCCGGTGGTGGCGTGATGCCCGAGATGCCGTTGCAGGTCGTCACATCGCATGACGTCCGCACCGACACTGGCCTCGTCTCGGCGGGCACCCCGCTGCTGGTGGTGCCGTCGCCGGATGGTGGCTGGCTGGCGCTGCCGCAACCCGGGGCGCCTGTGCGCCCGTTCAGGGTGCCGGTAGGCAGCGTGAAGAAGGGCAAGGCGCTCCTCGACAGCATCCATGCCCGCCATGACTACCGGTTCGCGCGGGAGGTTCTGGGCTGGAGCCACGCTCGGGCGCTCCAGTGGATCGAGCGCGGGTATGGGAGGTCGCAGCGTCAGGTGCAGCGGTGGGGTTTCACTGCGTCGGATCCAGGGGTGGCCGCGTGAACCTGACGATCAACGGTCACCGTCTCCGCGCGCGCTCCGGCCTGACGGAGTTGGTGGTCGAACACGACATCGATGGCCGAGTCCATATCACCGTCCACGACGCCACGGGGCCTGGCAATACCGCCGACTTCAACCAGGCCGACTCCGACGTGATCGCCGACTTCATCAAGGGAGGACAGCCGTGACCGGATCGAACGATATCTGCGATATCACCGACCTCGATCGGGAGATCTGCGACCACTGCCGCAAGAAGGACATCCCGCCCCTGGCGGCGCCGACCGCGCCCGGCCTGTACCCGGATCTCCCCGAGGACGTCTACCACAGCGACCCGAACAGCCTGTCCAGCACCGGCGTCCGCCAGCTGGTGAAGCCCGGCGGCCCCGCGAAGCATCGATTCAGTGTCCGCGAGGACAACGACGACTTCGATATCGGCACCGCCGCTCACACGCTGCTGCTCGGCGCCGGCGCCGGTATCGAGGTGGTGGACGCGAAGACATGGCAGTCGGCCGCAGCCAAGACCGCGAAGGCGAAAGCCCGCGCCGAGGGCAAGACCCCTCTGCTGACCAAGCAGTACGAAGCGACCAAGAAGATGGTCGACGCGGCCATGGCCCGGACCGAGGTGGCGGAGCTGATCAACGGTGAAGGCGTCGCGGAGATGTCCGCGTATGCAATGGATCCGGAGACGTGGGTGATGCTGCGAGCCCGCTTCGACTACATCATCTTCGGCCCCGACAAGCACGTGACGGTCGTCGACTACAAAACCTCGAAGGACGCCGCACCGAAAGCGTTCGAGCGCAGCGCGGTCAGCTACGGCTACCACATCCAGGAAGCCCACTATCGCCGTGTGCTGGCGTCCCTGGGTTATGTGGTGGACCGGTTCGTGTTCCTCGTCCAGGAGAAGGCGGCGCCGTTCCTGACGAGCATCCACGAATTCGATACCGCCGCTATCGAGGACGCCGACCGGGTCGTGACCCTCGGCGCGAAATTGTTCGCCCAGTGCAGCGAGGCCGACGAATGGCCCGGCTACGGGGACCACACGCATCTGATGACGCTGCCCTTGTGGGCGAGTAAGGAGTGGTAAGCATGGCTGACAAGAAGGTCGACCTCGGAGATTACGTCGAGGTGGCGCAGCGGATCGTCGAGTTCCGCACCACCTACCCGGATGGCCGGCTGCGGCCCGTGGATACGGCGAATCCGTACCGGATCGAGACGGTCGGCGACAAGACGTTCATCGTCGTCGTGGCCGCCGCCTACCGCTCTCCGGACGATCCGGCGCCGGGCATCGGCATGGCATGGGAGCAGTTCCCGGGGAAGACGAACTTCACCCGGGACTCGGAGCTGCAGAACGCCGAGACCTCGGCCTGGGGGCGCGCGATCGTCGCGGCTCTCGCTGCGGACACGAAGAAGGGCATTGCCACCGCGGAAGAGGTTCGCGCCCGGACGATGAGCGCTGCCGCGCAACTGCCAGCGCACGACTTCGCGCGGGCCGAGCTGCTGCGGCTGCTCAATCAGCTCGGCATGGACAGCAAGGAGGCGTCGGCCAAGTTCGCCGCGGACAACGACGGTGACAACCTGCGCACCTCCACCAACACCGAGGCCATCGTGAAGTTGACCGAGTACTACCGGGGGACGGCGGCGTGAGCAATCAGCACCTCACCCCGAACCAGGTTGTCAGCCACCTCGCGGCGCTGTCCCTTCAGTTGGACCAGGTCACAGAGGATCTGAACCGGGCCGACGAGGAGGCCCCCGAACTCCGCGGGTACGCCACCGTGGCGAACTCGGAAGCGTTCATGCGCGCCGAGGGGCCGATGGATATCCGGAAGCACAAGGCGATCATTGAAGTTCACGAGCTGCGGTTCGCTGCCGAGTTGGCGGAGATGAAGGTTCGTGCGCTGACCAGGTCACAGAAGACGCTGATGACCCGGATCGAGGTCGGTCGCTCCACCGGTGCCGCGGTCCGGTCGGATATCTCGATCGCGGGATCGGGGGCGTACGGCGCATGACCGTTCATCCGAGTGCCCGGAATTTGGTGCGGCAGATGCTGCCCAAGGTCCAACCCCGCCGGCCGAAGCCCAACCGGGACGGATTCCCGGCCGCGGTGAAGGCGATCGTCGAGGCCCGCTCCGGCGGGATCTGCGAGCGTGACGGCTGCGGCCCCGCCGAGGTGATCCACCATCGCCGCCCGCGCGGCGCCGGAGGCACATCGCTGCCGTGGGTAAACCAGGCCGCGAACGGATTCCACGTCTCCAACGCCTGCCACGACTGGATCGAGGGCCGTGACCCAGCATGGTCGCGGATCGCGTCCGCCGATGTGGGCTGGCTGGTGTCGCAGCATTCCGGCCGGACCGCGTCGGAGGTGCCGGTGCTGTACCGCGGCCGGTGGGTGAACCTCACCGACGACGGCGAAGTGCACCCGATCGGCGGTGCGGCATGAGGATCGGATCACTGTTTTCCGGCGCGGGCGGCTTGGATTTGGCCGCGCTCGAGTTGTTCGACGGCGCGGGTATGGCGTGGCATTCGGAGGTTGATCCAGCCGCATCAAAGGTGCTCGCGCATCACTGGCCGGACGTGCCGAACCTCGGTGATATCGAGCGTGTCGGGCTCTCCCACACCGACGAGGAATGGGCCGCGATCAAGCGCGCGCAGGCCCGGGCGCTGTCAGCTGGATACGAGTACGACATGCCCGAGCCGGACTGGTCGGCCGTTGAACCGGTCGACGTTCTCACTGGCGGGTTCCCGTGCCAGGACGTCTCGCTTGCTGGCCGCCGCGCCGGTCTCACTAGTGAATCCTCGATTTCGGGGAGGTCTCATGATGCGGAAGCTGGAGCCGGCCACGGTGCCGTCGGACCAATACGTGATGGAGGTGCCGTCGTGAGCGGACCTGTGAAGGTATCCCCCCGCCGGCGGGCTGACATATCGCCGGGTGTGCGGCGCCGTGTCTACGAGCGCGACGACTGGACGTGCCAGTACTGCGAGCGGCGTATCGAACCCTCCACGCCGAACCAGGCGAACGGGCGGAACGCTCCGGTCGACATGTCCTCCGGCAAACCGGTGTGGCTCGAGCTGGACCACAAGACCCCGCGGGCCCTGGGCGGCAACAACTCTTTCGACAACCTCCGTGCGGCTTGCTCGCCATGCAACCGGCGCAAGAGCGACTCCACGCAGGCGGTCGATTGGGAACTCCGGGCTGCTCGTGCCATGGAGATCTTGACGACGCGGCCGGCCAACCAGGGGAGCGTGCTGGCGGCGGCACGGGCGCTACTCGGTGTCACGCCGTCGCCGGAATCGGGGGATGAATTCGTGATCGAGGGGGTGTCGTGATGCCTCTGGAAGGCGGACGTGATGGAGGTTCTCGTGCTCAAGCCAGAGGATCGCTACGAGTGGGAGCGCATCATTCGCCGCCTGTCCATCCCGTCGCAGCAGAAGTTCCTCGCGCTGATGTTGGCGACGTACGCCGATCCGGATGGGTCGCGGGTTCATCCGGGTGTGGATCGGTTGGCGCGCGTGATGGGCGTGACCGATCGGACGGTGAAGCGGTCGCTGGCGGAGTTGCGGTCGCTGGGGCTGGTGGAGTTGGTGAAGCAGGGGAATCGGTGGGCGCACAAGGCCGACGAGTACCGGCTGACGACGCCTGTGGATTTGATGTCTCTGTCGATGTTGGGGCCGGACGAGTTGCCGTAGTCCAGGGGACATCAGTGTCTCCTGGAGTTATCCACAGGCTGGCATGTCTGGGGGACGTGGGTGTCCCCCAGAGTGGGTGCGGCTCAACGGGTCTGGGGGACATGGGTGTCCCTCAGACCTATGGGGCGCCGAAAAGTCTGGGGGACATTTCAGCCAAGTCTGGGGGACATCTGAGCAATGTCTGGGGGACATGGGTGTCCCCCCACCAACCCATAGATCACCAACCACTTACCAACCCACTTACGTACCCGGCTTTCAAACGCAACTCACTACGCGCGGACGGCGGCCTGTGGATAAACCCGAATTCCTCCGCAGGGGTGAAGCGATGAGCCCGGACCGTTACGGCGAGCCGACTCCGCCCCGTTGCCGTGACCCGCGTTGCCGGCGGGGCTGGCTCGGACACGACGACGAGGGCCGCCCCATCCCCTGCCTCAACTGCAAACCCCACCTCCGCAAAACCGCCACCGCTAACGACTTCTCGGAGCGGTCTCCGTCCGCCCGAGCACAACAAGCCATCAACCGAGACCAGGAGAACAACCAATGACCCGCCGCGACCCCAACCGGGAAGTGACCTACCAGAGCAACCTTCACGACGCGCTCGTGCTGCTGCTCGACTCAGAGGCCATCCAGGATTCGCCAGCCGCGCCGACGTTGATCGAGATGCGCTTGGAAATCGAGGAAGACTTCTTCCGCGACGAGCAGGCTGCGAATGCGTTCCGCAGAATGGCACTCCCGGCGTCGGGACCTCTGGCGGAGATGCGCGGCGTCGAATCGCGACTGCTTGGCCGTTGCCTCCGGGCTGCGATGGAGTCCGCCATGGCCGAAGGTGAGGCCCACTGATGCCTCAGCGTCCCTCAGGGCTGTCCCGGGTAGCCCGGACCCGGAAACCCGCCGAAATCCCGCCAGAGCCCCGCACAGCCCCCGGAAACCCCATCCCCTGGACGGGCCGGGCCGGGTGGAACGGCTACGCCAAGGCGTTGGAGAACCACCCCGGCGCCAACACCCCCGCCCCCACCGGTGGGGAAGGTGTCCCCAGCGCCTCTCCCGAGCCGTTCTGCCGGATGTGTCAGGCATACCCCGCCGACCTCGCCTGGCATGAGCAATGGCACGTCAACCTCGACAAGTGGGCGCGTGGGGTGAACGACGAACTCGCAGCTATGGGGGCGTTTCTTCAACGCCTGGGATATGTCCCCACCACTGAGAACACAACCACCACTGATGGGAATACCGATGACTGACCTCACCCCCGCCGACCGACTGGTCCCCGTCACCGTCTATGGACGCCCCGGCTGCCAGCAGTGCAAGCAGACCACCCGCAAGCTCGACAAAGCCAACGTCCCCTACACCTACGTCGATGTGGACGATGACGCGGTCGCCGGCGCCCTGGTCGACATCTACGCCGCCAGGAACCCCGGCCCGAAATCCCTGCCCCTCGTCGTGGTGGGCGATGTGTATTGGTTCGGGTTCCGGCATGAGCGGATCGCTCGCCTCGCCGACATCCACCACACCGCGCCGGACATCTCGGGCCTGGATCAGGCTGCCGCGCAATACCTCGAGGGAGCCAAGGCCGATGCCTGACCAGACACCCGAACCGCTCACCGAACTTCAGCGGCTCGCACAGCTGCTGGTTGCTGTCACCGCCGAACTCGGCGAGCCCGGCGACACACTGTTCGACGACCTGCCGCGCCTGGTGCGGGAACAGCGCGCCCGTGTCGCCGAACTGGAACGCGAAGCGAAGTTCATGCTGGCCCAGGCGAACAACAACGCGAAGCGCTGGGGCTCATCGCAAATCGAGTCGGCTGAGGCCAGGGATTGGGCGGCCTGGTTCGCTGCCGAGCGGGACTACTGGCGGACCCAGGCGGACCTGTACAGCACGTGCGCCGAGCAGAACTACGTGAACAGCGGGCTCGTCATCGACGCGGTGTCTCGGGATCGTGACGCCGCCTACGCCCGCAATGACGCGCTCGCAGCCGCGGGCGACCACTCGGAATGCCCACGCCTGTGCGAAAACTGCGGTGAGCGGATGGCTGCCACTCGATGCCCGGAATGCCGGGGTAGCGGCTGCGGCCCTGCTACAGCGTTGGGCGCGTACGCCGAGTGTGAGACCTGCGGGGGTGACGGATGGGTGCATGACGGGTGCACTGGTGACACCTATGCCGAGCTGCGGGCAGAGAACGCTCGTCTCGGCAAGATCGTCCGGGCGGACGGGTTCGTGCCTGCCCTGCTGGATGCCGCAGAGAAGGTCGGTCGCGTGCAGTTCGTGCTCGCCAGCCTCCAGTACTCCGGCATCCAATGCGACGAGCACCCCGATGGCGACGTGATCAAGTGCGGCTGGAAACGCACCGTCGCCGATATCCAGCGCGTGATGAACCACAGTGAAGGAGCCGATTCTGGTGACGAGTAACGAACCCCGCGACCAGCTCGCCAAGTACTGCACGGATTTCATCGAGGGATACGCCTGGGCCGATACCGGCGAGGAGGCGGCCAAGCACATCGAAACCGTGCTGGGCTGGCATCCACCGCCCCGCGTCATCGAGAGTGCCAGCGCCATGCAGGACGAGCGTCACGGCACGGTCGTTCGATTCCGGAATGGGGTGGTCGGCGCCGTCGACACTGGCGGCGGGGAGTGGCCCGGTCGCGTGATGACGCTCCAAAACCCCGTCTACTACTGGCATCTGGACGATAGCGACTCGGGACTCTTCCCGGCCCTCGTCCTGTGGGAGCCCGAGGAGGCGCACCGTGGCTAGTTGCGACACCGTCGGAGTTCCCGGCGGCGATGAATGCGTACTCGATTCCGAGCACGACGGCGACCACATGGACCGTGACGGGGACACATGGCCGCAACTGATCCAGATCGATTGCCCCCGCTGCGGCGCGCTGATGTGGACGCGGCCGGGGCATCCTTCCGGGCTGCCGTGCTGGGCGTGCCAAGACGAAGACCACCGAGCAGCCGAGGAGGCCGAGAACCGATGAGCGACACCCGAGAAGCGTTGGCGCGCAGCCTTGCCCGATCCCGGCGCGGCATCACGGCGAAAGTGAACGACAACGACCGGAATCAGGCCGACGCGATCCTGGCTGAGTTCCTTGTCGTACCCCGCACGGACATCGGCGTCGAGTACGGCTGGCGGACCGACGGCGACGACACAGCACAGCGCAGCAGCTCGCGGTGTATGGCCGCGTTCCACGCCGAAGACACTGGCGGTGAGGTTGTCTGTCGTCCGGAGCTGCCGTGGGAGCTGATCACCGAGGAGGAGCGATGAGCGACAACCGAACCGTCCCCGAACCGACCGTAACGGCAACCGAGTATTCGGTGTCGTGCGTTCCGCTGGACGACATCAACAGCATCGAGTTCACGCTCACCGTCGAGTACCGAGGACGCGGGAAATGGGCTGTGACCCGCTTGAAGCGCTGCTACGACATCGACGGCAATCAGGATTGGGAGCCGATCCCGTCCGAACGTCTGGACGAATGGCTGGCCCGGTACCGGCACGACCTGGATACCGAGCTCCGGATCGCGCGTCAGGTGGCACCGACGTTGCGGAACGGCCGGGTGACCGTCGCTGACGTCCTGGCTGAGATCGAGGAGGACCCGCGTGTCTGATCCATCTACCCGCGAGCAGATCCGCGCCGAGGCAATCGAACGGCTGGCGGTCGGTCAGTTCGGTATCGACGAGCACGCCTACAGCTCACCCACCATGCCGGCGAGAGCCTGGGACGCGGTGCCCGAACGAGTCCGCCAGCGGTACCGGGCCGATGCTGAGCCGCTGGCCGATGCTCTCGGTGAACTCCTACCCACCGGCGAGATATGGGGTTACGGCGGGTCATTCGCGCCTCCGGTCATGGACAACCTCAGCGAGGAAGAAGCCCGCGCCTCCGACCGGACCGTGTGGCGGCGGTACAAGCACGACTGGACCAAGGAGACCGAATGAGCGAGATCGAGAACCCGGACGGCGTGTGGGTCGTCGCCGACACCCTGGGTACCGACGACAACGTGGTCGTGTTCCCCACCGAGCTGGACGCACTCCGGTTCGTCAACAGCCTCGACAACTACGCCCAGAACCGGGCCCGCTTCCTGCCGTTCGGGGCGAACCTCCATGACCTCAACTACCCGCCGGAGGACAGAACATGAGCGCCAACAAACCGACCGTGTATGTCGGGACAGCGCCGGACGGGTCTCCTCGCGCCGTATTCGAGGACGTATCCGATGCGCAGAAGTGGGTTGCCGAGATGATCGCCGCGCGCGGGGATAACCGCTACGGCTACGTGACTGCGCCCTGGACGGCCCGGCGGGAGGTGACCACGTGAGCGTCACCCCGGAATGGCGGAAGACGCCGTGCGCGAGGTGCGGAGTGGTCCATCCGCGCTACTGCGATATGTGCGGGCAGCATCCACCTTGCGCAGACCATCAATGCAGCTGGCCAGACACGGATGGAGACGCTGATGCCTGAGCGGATTCAGCGCCGACGCGCCCGCGGATGGCGAATGCCGGAAGGAGCTTTGTACGTTGGCCGTCCGACGAAATGGGGAAACCCATTCACGCCCGACAACTACCGCTTCTGCACCTCGGCCGGCGAGCGCCCGGCCACGATCGCCGAATGCGTCGCCCTCTATCGGGCGCATCTGACGTGCGACGACCCGAGATGCCTGGACGTGCACGGGGACGGTTCGGGCGTGATGGAACATTCCTGGACGGCCGGGCTGGATGTGACGGAGCTGCGCGGGAAGGACCTGGCCTGCTGGTGTCCGCTCGAAGATGAGCACGGCAACCGCGTCCCCTGCCATGCCGATGTCCTGGTCGAGCTCGCGAATGCGGAGGCGACCGCGTGACCCGAGCCCATGCGGTCTACACCCTGGACGTCCCGCACGACCGCCCGCCGATGACGTCCAACGACCAACGCCGTATGTCGTGGCCGCAAGTCCGGGCGGCGAAGTCCCGTGTCGCTTCCGATGTGGCGTGGATGGCGAAGCAGGCGAAGCTCCCCGTGCTCCCGTATCCGGTGCGGGTGACGGTGACGTGGTGGGCGCCGAATGCTCGCCGGCGGGACCCGGATTCGCTGGGCCCGTGGTGCAAGGCAGCCCTGGATGCGCTCGTGTCGTGCGGGGTCCTGACGGACGACAGTCACCGGTATGTGCTGGCGGTGACGCAGGAGATCCGCCTGGACCGCGACAACCCGCGCATCACGATCACGCTCGAGCCCGAGGAGGACCGTTGAGAACGAAGCCGTACCGCGAGCCTCATGGTGTGATTGGTCCGTTCGGGTATCGCCCTCCGCTCCCGCCGGACGCTGGCTGGTGGCGGCGTGGGGTGCGGGCGGTGTACGAGTTCTGGAACAACGTCCTGTACTGGAGCCTGCCGTGGCGGTGACAGCTAAGATCCGGAGACTGCTCCGGCGCCTGCCCTGGCGTCGCGCCGCGTACGGCGGTTCGATCCAGGGTCCGCCGCCCTGGGATGACGACCGCGTGGGAGTGCTGATCACGCCTGGATACGTCAGCTACGACAACGGTCGGACATGGCACGAGGTGCCGTGAAATGTGTTGTGACCTGCTAAAATTGGGTGTGGCCGGGGGTGTGGAGACCGCCCGGCCACTGACCGAATCGGGAAGGATTCAGCCATGACGAATGGTACCGAGAGTCGCCGGTGCCGCGGCCGATGAGCGGCTACGGAATGCCCACAACCTTCGCCGCGCCCCGCGAATGCGAACACCACTGGGAGCCGGTCTCGATGGTCTTCGAGCGGCAGGCTCTCGACGCCCGAGGCGGCGTGGAGATCCGGCAGCCCGACCTTGAGGTGGGCCGCGTGTACTTCATTTGCCGGGGCTGCGCCTGCCACACGTTTATGACCACCCAGTGGCTCGGGTGTCGTATGTATGGCAGCGAAGACGCTATCCCCACCGAAGACCGAGGTCGTATGGGGGCGAGCGGATACGAGCGCGCAGGCTGGTCGCTGCCGCCGGACAATGAGGACGAGGAGCAGCTGTGACCGACGCTACCGAGACGCAGACGATCGACGCCTTCATCGAGGTGTACCGGACCAAGGCCGCCGAACTGGAAGCGGCAGTGAGCGATGGCGACCAGACGTACGCTGCGTACTCGGAGGGCTACCGCGATGCCTGCCTGACATTCGTCGAGGCGCTGTCCTCCATCTACGCCGAGGCGGGAGAATCCACACCATGAGCGACGGCAACGGGTACACGGTCGCTGACCTTCAGCGGATGCGTGAGGAGATGGAGATATCAGCGCGGCTGCACATGGTTGAGCAAGAGCACAAGATGCGCCAGCTCCTCGGCGACGACGTGTACCGGTTCATGCGGGGCGAAGACCCGGGCCCGGGAGAATCGTTCTCGTGAGTGATTCTCCTCGGTTGTGTGGCATCTGTCGGGTGAAGCCTGTGGGTCCGGGCGGGATCATGTGCCCGGACTGCTTCACCCGGATCGACCACACCGCCAAGACGGACCCGTACTGGTGGCGGGAAGACAAGACGGAGGGGTCATGAGCGCATGGGAGTACCGGTCCAAGGCTGAGGCGCTCATGGCTGACAATCAGTTCCTCGCTGCGGACGAGCTTGCGGACGAACTGGTCGAGGCGGGCTACATCTCCGCCGCCGATCGGGACACGGTCGCTCAGGAGATCACCGGTCACAACACCGTCTATGTCCCTGAGGGCGACGAACCGCATTGCAAGTGTGGGAAGTGGCTGGAGGACGACCATTTCGAGTGGCCGGACCATATGGGCGATGTTCTGGACGAGTGGATCACCGAAGCAGGAAGGGCGGACCGATGAGCACCCCGGAGCAGCCTGTCCTGGATGAGATCACCCGTCTTGTGGATTGGCAGTTGGAGGAGGGCCGCCGCCGCGGCGACGGACCGGAGTCGATGGGGAGCGGCCCATCATGGCGAAAGCTCCTGGCCGACGACTGGGCGCCGGCGCGTGCGGCCTGGTTCAGTGCCGTGCCGGAGATGGTGATCGGGACCGGGGACGGACCGCGCGGCGGCTCGAGATCCACACCGATGCTCGATACGATCGATACCGCCAGCGGTGAGCGACCCGTCTAACGGGCGGTTCCTGATTCCGAGGTCACCTCTTGCAGGACCCTCACCCTGGCACCTGCCAGCGCGGCAGAACGTCTGCGGCCACCGCTACCCCCTGGCGGTGGCCGCAGCCGGCCAAATCCGGGCCCACCAGGGTTTCAGGCGTGGCGGCGGGGCTTCTGCTCGCGGACCGCTTGCCGACGCACCACAGCAAGCTGTGGGGGCCGGTCTGCCGGATTGCGCTCAACCGGAACGGCCATCGAGGGGTCGAAGTACGCCACGTCAAGCGGGAACGCGATATCGGCGTTCGCGGCTCGTGAGGCTTCGAGGATCTGCTGGGCCCGCTGGAACGACACCTCCATGAGTGCCCCGATATCGCGGACCGTCGCTCCCATAGCCTGCAAGGCCGCTGCGGCGGACTGCCGGGCTTGTACGGCGACCTGCGCGGCCCGCTCAGCGTCGGCGGTGGCGGCTCGGAAGACATCCAGCCACGAAGAGATCTCCGGGGGCCATTCGATGACGAGGTCGAACGAGTCCGGTTCGGTGTCGGTCATGATCGCGATGAGGTCGCGGGCCATTTCCTCGACTTGACGCAGGTTCAACGCTGAGGTGACCCGGTTCACCTCGGGGACCTGGATCATCCAGGCATCCTCGTCGCGGGTTACCCGCGCGGTGTAGGTGCTCATTTCCACCAGTCCTTCCCGAGTGCTTCGGCGGCCTCTTTGTAGATCTCGCGAGTGGTGTTCTCGGGGACGTCGCTGTGGCGGGGGACAGGGACTTTCTTGCCGTCGATGATGACGATGCTGTGGCGGCTGCCTTCGGTGACCTCGAAGTCGAGATCCTGTTCGCGGGCGGCGTCCCGGATCGCCCTGATGATGTCCCTGCGCTTCGTCATAAGGGTAGTCTAGCTCGACTAGACATTGCAAGTCAAGCGACCCTAGACGATTCTGTAACAGCGCGACTCGAGAAACGCCGTCTCCGTCTCTACGCTGTACGTATGGGCAACCTCGAGCATGAGTGTCGTCAAGGGCATCGGTGCAAGGGTCGCCGCCGTGATGCTGGGGGGAAGTGGCACGGCGCCGGCGTCGAAACTGGGGGAACACTCTGCCGGTCGTGTGAGCAGCACGCGTTCAACGACATCCGGCGACTCGATGACGACTGGTGCCTCCTCGGCGCCGTCCGGCTCCAGCAGGGCTCGCACGTGTCCGGCCCGAAAGTCTCCGGCAGCAGCGAGCGGCCGATACCGATACCGCTCGGCATCGACACCCTGCTCACCGAATTCACCGAGGAAACCACCCGCTGGGCCAACCGCCTCCCCGGCGACGGCGACAGCCTCACCCTGATCTGCTCATCGCTGGGCACGCTGATCGACCTTCCGGCGCAGTTGATGACGGTGTGGCGGCCGCACCCGGACGGCGGAGATGACATCACCTACGCCACGTTGGACGGTGTGGACGCTGTCCTGCGCCTGTCCAGGCTTCACCACCGCGCCCAATCAGCGTTGGGTCTGATCGAAACCACCGCCTGGTTGCACGAGTCCTGCCACATCTGCGGCTACCGCATGCTCACCATGGCCCTCGAGCATGAACTGATCCAATGCAGGCAGTGCCGGAACTGCTGGCACCAAGACGAATTCGCGCGGTTGAACAACCCCTTGGCCGTCGCATGAGCGCGATCGAGGAGTTCATCGAGGCACGCATCGCCGAGGACGAGCAGACTGCCCGCACGGCTGGTGAACGCGCGATGAAGTGGCGGTCGTACGACGGCGCTGTGAGCGGTGGCCCGTTCGAGCCTGCCGATCCGGAGTGGGGGATCGAGGAATCCGGTACACACACCATCGTCTACGACGAAGGCTGGCCGTTGAAGTCGGAGGCTGCCCACATTGCGCGCATGGATCCCGAGCGCGCGGTGCGTGAGGTGGACGGCAAGCGCGCGATCGTCGCCGAGTGCGCCAGCATCCTCGAGGTGGACGGTTGGGAGTACACGGACGCCCCGAACCTGGCCTGGCTCACGCTCTACGGCCTCGCGGCGGCGTGGGCTGATCATCCTGACTACGACCAGGATTGGGCGCTCGTGGACGCCGAGGAGAAGTCGTGATCGAGAACTACGACGAGGAACGCGACTACGACGCCGTAGACGACTGCCCAGACTGCGGCTGGTGCGACGAGTGCGCCCGCAACCACCACGACCCGTGCGGCCGAGAGGACATCTGGTGAGCAGCCTCGACAACATCCATGCCCGCATCGCGGCTGACGAGGCCCGTGACCGCGAGTTCATCGACGAGGACACCATCGAAGGTGCCCGCGCGGATATCGTCAAGCAGATCCTCGACATCGCCCAGCATTGGGCCGACAAGGCTGAAAGCTACGGCCCCGAGGAAACATACGTGGCCCAGCGTCTCATCGTGTGCGACGAGATCCTCGACATCCTGAACGAGCACCTGTGGGACGAGGAGGACTGATGCCGGAGGTTCACCGCACCCGCCTGGAATGGGCTCGTGATGTCGCTCGTGCCTATCGGGGAGCATTGCTGAAAGTCGATCCAGACATGTGCGCGCGCCTCGATGGAGAGGCGCACAAGTTCGGCCAGGGTTGGGTCGCGCCGAAGATAATCCCGACCGCTGTCGCCGAAGAAGCAGTGACCGCAGCAGCTACGCCGGCCCGGATTGCGGAGATATGCGGGATCCCAGCGGGAACGATCTACAGCTGGATCTCGCGCGGATTGCTGACGCCAGTGGATGATTCGCGGCCAGCGAAATACCTTGTGAGGGACGTCGCAGGCGTGGATGCCCGACGCAAGGCGCGGCGACTTGACTCCGCGTGACCCTTGCAGCAAGCTACTCGTAGGTCTTAGAACACTTGTGCCCACTGGGGGATTCGACGCAGATGGTTCGGCCAATTCTGAAGCCTTCCGATGCTGGTTCTCGCCGCAGCGAGCTTGACGTTTGCTGTGCGTTGGCGTGTGATGCCGAAGCCGTCATCGAGAGCTTCCAGCTGCCGATGTGCGAGTTCCATCTGATCGAGTCCTATCGCCAATCCCTGCAATACATTCGAGTGCAGCGCGATATGGCCGAACGAGGCGGCCCGATTTCATCGGAGTTGCCAGCACTCGCTGAACCCATCAAGGGCCAGTTCGGAATCTGCCCGGAATGCGCGCACAGGACTCTCTGCCGGGACAAGGTTGAGGGCGCCGTCATATGCGCATTCTCGGACTGTGACTACAGCGCCGACCGTGATCAATTCGACCGGCTATGCCAGGAGCGGATCGATTCCGCATCGGCGCAGGACGAAGTGGTCTACTACATCCGATTCGGCGACCGGGTGAAAATCGGCACAACCACGAACCTCGCCAAGCGGTTGCCCTTCATCCCTCACGATGAAGTGATGGCGACCGAGCCCGGCGGCATTTACGTCGAGCGCCAGCGGCACAAGCAGTTCCAGCATCTGCGGGCCAAGGTCGGCCACGGCCGCGAGTGGTTCCAGTTGACGCCGGAGCTGGCTGACCATATCGCGGTGATGCGTTCGCGGATGGTGGCGTGATCGGCGACGGCATCCCGCTCGCATAGCAACTCTCCCCGGGAGGCGTCATGGCGAAGATGCTCGGCACCGCCGCCTGGGATGGACTGTTCTGCCGCTGCTGCAACGACCGTCGATCGAACCACCAGCAACGCTCACGCGAGCGTTCAAGCTGGCGGCGCGTAGAAGCAGCACAGGCGGACCCGTGGCTGCCACGTGCTGGCGAGGTGCGACCACCGCGGTTCCTGCCGATGGAAGCAGACGATGCCCAGTTCGGCTATTGGTCGACTGTGCAGGATCTGGATTACTACCTGAACGAGCAGGCGCGGCCGTATCTGGCTGACGCCGTTGAGGAGTCCTAATGCCCGAGTTCGCGACCGGCGGCCCGATCGAGGGCCCGCCCGATGACCTCGACCGCACCCTCTCGGCGATCGACTGCGGATACACCTTCTCCGCGGCCGAGATCGAGGCCATCGGCGGGTACGACCGCGGCCTGCTGCGGCGAATCAACGAGGAGTCCTGATGGGTCTGCTGTTGCGTCTGCTGTATCCGGCCCCGCACGTGTACCGGGTGGTGCCGTTGCAGATCCTCGGAGCCTGGGAATGGTGAGCGTGCCGTGGCGGTGGAGCGACCGCCCAATCAAGGCCGAGCGTCAGGTTCGGACCGCGCTCGCCTCCACGCCAGACGTCGTCCAGGGTGGACGCTGGGTTGAATCTGCCAGCGATGGCCAGCTGATCCAGGTCGCGATGACGAACCCGGACCCTGAGCAGGCCAGCCGAGCGCTCGCCGAATGGAAGCGGCGGTGGCTCGCACGGGCGCGGGGGCAGCATGCGTAAGTCGTTGGCTGGCGCGCTGATCCGGTTGGCTCACCGCATCTACCCGCCGCGGGTGACCGTGGACCACAACATCCACTTCCACCCCGACATGTCGAAGATGCACGACTACCTCCGACACTGGCAGGCGCAGCGGGACAGCTTGAACACCAGGTACTGGAACTGATGTCCGCCTGGAAGCCCACCATTGACCAGGTGAAGGCGCTCCGCGACCGGTCGGGCTGCGGTTGGGTCGCGTGCCGCGACGCCCTCATCGAGGCGCACGGCCACAGCATCGCGGGAGCCAGCGACGAAGACGTCGCGCTCGAGCTGCTGCGCGTCCACCGAGCCGCCGCCTGATGGTCGACCGCGGCGAGCGCGCCTACATCGCGTTCCTGCAACTGCTGCTCCGCCTCTTCGGCGTGACGCCCCACTGACAGAAAATCTTCCGGCGCGACCGCGCTGGTTATCCGGAGATCTTCCGGCCCAACTCATCCGCCAGGAGAAACATCATGCTCGGAACCGTGCTCGCTGCCCTGTGGACCATCGTGTCGGCCGACGACTTCGCCATCCCGCGGTGGGCGTTCCACGAACTCGGCCAGCTGCTCGCCTCCACCGGCTCGGCGTAGCCCGTGTGGTTCCTCGAGCTGGTGCTCACGCTCGTCGCTCTGTATGCCCGGATCACGGGCACCTGGTAGCCCGCTTCCGATCGCGATACCGTTGCCCAGCGGCTCGGTATCGCGCACGCCAACATTCCTTACACTGCCTGGATTCGCCAATCACTGCGTCCGGCTGCGTAAGGTCGTGAATCCCCCTCTCGCACATGGTCCGCGAATCGATAGCTCGGACGAGGTTTGTCCGATGTTGGACTGCTTCCAGGTGCTCCGGGTTAACGCACGCACGGTGCCTGCATGACGGGCCACGTACGCACGTGGCGTCGGCGTTGTGGCATCGGTGGTCGATATCAAGGTCCTCACCTATCGGACCGACGTGCTCGGCATAGAACCCGCGATGGGCGAGCCGTGTGCCGTGCAGGCGAGTAGGCAGCTTTCCGTAACCGTTGCGCCACTTCGCTCCACGCCACAGCCAGCACCCTGTATCCGGGTCAACGTCGTAGTGCTGAAACGAATCGATCCGGCGTGAACTGGTGTCGCCGTGCTTCTTCCAACGGCGGTAGTGCTTCTCGCACAGGCCGGACCGCAGACGGCCGGTGACGCATTCCGAGTCATTGACTGCGCATCGCATATGGCAATCCTATCGGTCCCCACCGACAGGTAGACGTCAGAAGGAGGTGATGCCAATGGTCGCTGGAAAGGAAGTCACACCCAAGGACGCACAAGCCACCGCCCGACTCCGTCGATACTGGACGAAGGGCGAAGGCGCAGTACGTCTGGCGTGGGGCACTCCCGGCGATTATTAGCTGCGACCGCTGCGTAGCTGAGCTGGGCAAGTACGTATCCGACCCGCATGGCCTGTGTGCGAGCTATCACCATGACGCACTCGGGATCTGGCCGGCGACGCACGCCCGTATGGATCGAGCCGGGCACCCGAACGTCAAGCCCAAGCGCTGATGCCCAAGGCTCCGCGTCGCTGCCCAACACCAGGATGCCCCAACCTCATCCGGCACACCCAGTACTGCCCAGACCACACCGAAGCCTGGGCGGGATCTACACGCGGTCAAGCCACCTCACACTCGGGATGGCGCCGGCTGCGTGAGCAGATCCTCGAGCGCGACAACTACACGTGCTATCTCTGCGGCCGACCCGGCGCCGACACCGTCGACCACATCGTCTCCGTGGCCCGAGGCGGCAGCGATATCCCGAGCAACCTGGGCGCCGTCCATGACCGCGTCGCGCCTCATTGCCACCGGGCGAAGACCAACCGAGAGAAATAGGCAGCCGCGACTGATCATCTCGGTTAGAAGGCCCCCGTGCGACCTCATGGCGCGGGGGCTTTCGCATCCCATGAGGAAGTCACATGTCGACCATCCATGCCCTGTGCGACCACTGCGGAGACGACTATATCCGCACGCATGGCAATCGCAAGTACTGCTCAAAGCTGTGTGGCATGCGCGCCTACCACGAGAGCCGAAAGGCGGCAGGCCGCAGTCCGAACCGCACCCAACACCAGCGCGCCTGCCTCGCATGTGGCACCACTTGGACCACTACGAACGCCGCTGCCAACTACTGCTCCAACGCCTGCATCATCGCTAGCCGATTCGGCCCGGACCGCTGCCGCAGACGCGGACCGATGACGGACCGCATGAAGCGAGCACGCAGAGCCCAACGCCGAGCGGCGCGTGGCACGAGCGGCAAGGGGATCGTCTGGACCCAAGGGTTGTGCGGATGGTGCCGAGACCAGTTCATCTCACGAACGTCAGCGGGATCACCAGCTCGGTATTGCTCGAAGGACTGTAGACGTCATGCCATCGAGCGGAGACATCGACAGCGCAAGCGGTCCGCCTACGTAGCCGACGTATCGCCCACGGCGATCTACATGCGTGACGGATACCGCTGCCACATCTGCCGCAGGAACACGGACCGAAGCAAGGTAGTGCCGCACCCGAAGGCGCCGACCATCGACCACCTCATCCCGTTGAGCCTGGGCGGGACACACGAGCCAGCCAACGTCGCGACCGCCTGCTTCCTGTGCAACTCCCGGAAGGGGGCCATCGGAGCAGGAGATCAGCTGGCCCTCCTTGGCTGAGGGGTAGGGCCTGGAAGCCCCCTCCCCGCCGTCCCTGACATTCGGGGCGCTCTGTGGATTCCGATCTGTACGACCCGGAGGCTCTCGCCGTCAGGCGTCCCGTCGGGGTGAAGGGAGGCCGTCATGGCCGCATCGAAACCCGCTTCTGTGCGGGCTCGTCGGAACAAGACCTCGACCCGGGCGATGTTGTCCGCGGTGGAGAACCCGAAGATCCCTGACCTGCCTGACCATGTCGAATGGCATCCGGCGGTGTTGTCGTGGTGGACGGATTGCTGGTCGTCGCCGATGGCTCCGGAGTGGACCGAGTCGGATCGGCACACGCTGTTTCTGGCGGCTCGGTTGATGCAGCAGGTGTGGGATGAAGCTACGTCGCCGGCGTCGCGGGTGACCTCGGCGACGGAGGCCCGGCATCTGCTGCGGGAGTGTGGCCTTACGCCGATGGCGCGCCGAAGCTTGCAGTGGGAGATCGAGCGGGGTGAGTCTGCCGCGGAGCGGACTACGCAGCGGCGGACGAGCACTCGTCCGAAGGCTGCGCCGGATCCGCGGGCCGCGTACGCCGCGGGCTGATGCAGCTGACCGTCCCCCCGATGGGGGAGGTGCCGAATCCGACTCTCGGCGATCAGGTGTGTGCGTTCATCGAAGAACGATGCGTGTACGGGCCGGGGTCGCTGAAAGGTCAGCCGGCCAAGCTGAACTCGGATCAGCGGTTCGTCCTCTACCGCGCTTACGAGGTGTGGCCGCAGGGTCATCCTCGAGCTGGCAAGCGGGTGTTCAACCGGTGCGGGATGTCGGTGCGCAAGGGTTCGGCGAAGACCGAGCTGATGGCGTGGGTGGCGTTCTGCGAGCTCCACTCCGACAGCCCGGTCCGATTCAACGGGTTCAACCCGGATGGCACGCTGCGGCAGGGCCGACCGGTGAACGATCCGTATATCCCGTTGATGGCGAACACCAAGGACCAGGTCGAAGAGCTCGCCTACGGCGCGCTGATGGTGGTGTGCGAGGAAGGTCCGGACGCTGACCTGTTCGACACGGGCCTCGATCGGATCGTGCGTCTCGGGAACAACGGTGAGGCGGACGGCAAGGCTGTCCCGATCGCCGGCGCCCCGAACGCGCGAGACGGTGCCCGCACGACGTTCCAGGGCATCGACGAACCGCACCGCCTGTATCTGCCGAATCACAAGGCGGCGATCGAGACGATGATCGCGAACCTGCCGAAGCGGCCGATCGAGGATCCGTGGATGCTCTCCTGCACCACCGCAGGGCAGCCGGGTCAGGATTCGGTGGCTGAGGACGAGTACTTCGAGGCTGAAGCTATCGCCCGCGGGCAGGTGGAGCGGCCGGCGTTTTTCTTCTTCCACCGGCAGGCCTCGGACGGGTACGACATGGCCCGGTTTGAGGATCGCGTGGAGGCGGTCCGGGAGGCGTCCGGCCCGGATGTCGCGGAATGGTCGGACCTGGAAGGCATTGCTTCCCAGTGGGATCGGCCGAAGGCGGACAAGACCTACCTCGAGCGGGTGTGGTGCAACCGGTGGACGCAGATGGCGGCGCAGGCGTTCGACGTCAAGAAGTGGAAGACGCTCGAGCTGTCCGGCGAATCCATCCCGCTGCGGTCGACTGTGGCGATCGGTTTCGACGGCGCCCGGATGCGGGACGCGACCGCGTTGGCGGTCGTGGACATCAAGACGGGGTTCGCGGAACTGGCCGGACTGTGGGAGCGCCCGGAGGATGCCGAGGAGGACTGGGAGGTCCCGGAGGCTGAGGTGACTGCGAAGGTCGCTGAGCTGATGAAGCGGTATCGGGTGGTGCGCATGTATTGCGATCCGCCGCATTGGAATAACACGGTCGGTGATTGGTCGGTGACCTATGGCGATGCGGTGCAGGAGTGGTGGACGAACCGGCAACGGCCGATGGTGGCCGCGATCAGCGCGTTCATCCAGGCGATCGACAGCGGCCGCATCTCCCACATCGGCGACCCCGATCTCGCACGGCACATCGGCAATGCGGGGAAGCGGCCGATCAACCTGCTCGACGAGCGGGGTGAGCGGCTGTGGATCCTCTCGAAATTGCATCCGACCCGGAAGTTCGACGCGGCTATGGCGCTGATTCTGGCGTGGCAGGCGCGGATGGACGTGCTGGGGGAATCGACGAAACAGAAGCGCCGCGGTGGGCGCGCCCAACGGATCAGGTGAGGCGGTGATCGTGGACGGCTCACAGGAAACCGGAACCCCTGCATGGTGGTTCGACAGACTGATGGCAGGTTTCGATGCCCCGAGGCCGCCTCAGTGGCGCCCGGCCGATTGTGATCCGGAGCCTTTCGACAACGACACTCGCCGTGAGCGTCTGGAGCGGTTGTGGGCGTATCACACCGGCCGGCCTCCGCTGCCGCAGGTATCCGCCGAGTACACCGAGGTGTTCCGTGCGGTGATGCGTAAGGCGCGATCGAACTACGCCGGAATGTGTGTGGCGGCGTTGCTGAACCGTATGAGCCTCACCAGTGTCGCCACAGGCAAGGACTCGACCGGTGACGATGACCTGTTCACCCAGATCGCGGAGGTCTCCAACTGGGAGGCCATGATCCAGGACCTGTTCACGTACCTGTTCACGATGAGCGAGACGTACGCGATGGTGGTCCCGCCGAAGCCTGGAACCGGTGGGGTGCCGATGATCTCAGCACTCGATCCGCGGCGCTGTATCGGCGACATCAACCCGGACAATCCGCAGGTGCTACGTTCGGCGATGGTCCGCAGCTTCGACCCCACCTATGGCACCGAGCACGCCGTGCTGTTCGTTCCGGGCCGGGCATACCACGGAGTTCGGGACGCGTACGGCGCGTTCGGGGAGTCGATCTCGGCCAAGTGGGATTGGGACACGACCCGCGGTGGTGCCGACGGCGAGCCGGTGGAGGGGATCGACGCGTTCGGCGGCATCCCGATCGTCCGCATCGACAACGCCGAAGGCATGGGCGAATTCGAGCCCCACATCGATTTGCTGGACCGCATCAATGACACAACGTTGCAGCGCATCGTGATCGCCTGGTATCAGGCGTTCAAGCAGCGCGCCATCATCGGCGACCTCGAGGGCGACACCGACGACGCTGAGCCGATGACGCTCGAGGAGTTCCGCGACATCTTCACCGCGGACCCGGGATCGTTGTGGAAGGTCCCGGATGGTGTGAAGTTCTGGGAGTCCGATCCGGTGGATCTGACCTCGATCATCACGGCGAAGCGTGACGACGTGAAGGAATTCGCGGCCGTCACCTTCACGCCCTTGCATCTGATCACCCCGGACGCGGCGAATCAGTCCGCGGAGGGTGCGTCGCTGGTGCGAGAGGGTATCAACCACAAGGTCGGCGATCGCCGGTCGCGGGTGACGCCGAAGTTGAAGATGGTGCTGCGGATGGCGTTTGCCATGGCTGGTGACGCCGAGCGCGGCAACACGATCAAGCTGAACTGGGGCCCGCTGGAGAACAACTCGCTCGCGGACAAGGGCTCGGCCACCGCGCAGGCGAAGGGCGTTCTGTCATTGCGCACGATCCTCATCGACATCTGGGGTATGACGCCTACCGAGGCTGAGGACAACATCACCCAGTTGTCGGCGGAGCAGCTGCTCGCGGTGACCACGGCGTTGGCTGGCCAGAACTCTCAGCCGGCCCAGCAGCAGACAGGGCAACCGGCAGGCGCTGCAGCGTGACCGCTCCGGCCACCTACGCGGACGCCCTGGCTGTAGCTGAGTCGCTGTACGCGGCCGCGCAGGCGCCGGACCCGATCGACAGCCTGGCGGCGACCGTGTTGGCCGCGGCGCAGGCGATCAGCGCAGCGTCTGACGCGGCCGGGGCCACGATCACCAATCTGTGGCAGTCGGTGAATCCGTACAGCGACAGCGCGGTTCGGGATTTCGCGGAGGCGGCCGGCCGGATCCTCATCCCCACTCAGCGGGCCGTCGCGCAGCTCACCGCGGGCGCGCAGACCGCGCAGATGCGCGCGGCGGGTGTGCAAGCCAGCGTGCCGACCAGCATCCCGGACGACGTCCGCAGCGCGAAGGTGGTTATCCGCCAGGACACTCCGGAGATCGTGACGCACCGGCGGCCGAAATCGACCATCACCTACAACGACGGCAGCACGGCCAAGGTCTCGCAGGAGGCGTCTAACACCTCTCGGGTGTTCGTGCGGGTGGCGAAGGACTACCGGTACACCGAGTCGCAGAGCGACGCCACGAAAGCCCAAGCGGCGGCCGAGGAGCGGATCCTGCGCCTGGTCGACGGCAACGTCCAGGTGACACAGCGTCTCGTCGAAGAGGCCGCTCTGCGATCGCCACGCAAGTCCGGCCCGGCGCCGATCGGATACCGACGACTGATCCACCCGGAGCTGTCCAAGGGCGGCGTCTGCGGCATGTGCGTGATCGCCGCGGACCGGATCTACGCGATCGATGAGCTGAAGGCGATCCACGACCGCTGCAAATGCACGACCTCCGCGGTGTACGACGGATACGACCCGGGCCAGCAGCTGAACGGCCGGGACCTGTCGGACCTCTACGACGCGGCAGGCGGCAACACCCGAGACCTGTTGAAGCGCACCCGATACACGGTGCAGCAGCACAGCGAACTCGGCCCGATCCTGGTCCCTCAGAAGGGCTCACCGGTCCCGTACTTCACGGCCGGCAAGCCGCGTGCCGTCGATGCCACCCCGAAGGGTCAGGAATCCAGCCGGTCGGTCGCCGAACGGCACCTGCCGGCGCTGCGGGCGTCGCTGAAGGCGCTGCGGGAGAAGGGCTTGGCGGAGGACTCGAGCCCGGTCCAGTACCACCTGGCGCAGATCGCCAAGTTCGAAGCCGCACTGAAAAAGGCGGCGTAACCAGACTTCCCGCGACGCGCTCGCGGGCTGCCTCCGACACGGAGGACCCCACTCAACTCCGACAAGGAGACCCGATGTCCCACCTGCCAGTTCACCCTGCTACTGGTCTGCGCGCGCTCGGCATGAGCAAGCGAGGCCCGATCTGGCCTGTACTCGGCGGATCCGAAGACGCTGACGTCACGGAAACGACCGAGACGACCGAAACCGCCGAACCTGATGCACAGGAGCTGACGTCGCACGGCTACCCCAAGGGTGTGCCAGTCGATGACATGACTCCGGAGGAGCAAGCCGCCTACTGGAAGTTCCACGCTCGCAAGCACGAGAACACCGTCAAGGCGTTCAAGGGCAAAACGCCCAAGCAGATCGCGGACATGGAACAGCAGCTCAAGACGTTCGAAACCGATCGGATGAGCACCGAAGAGAAGGCGATTGCGGAGGCGGTGGCCAACGCCGAGCAGGCGACGCGCACCACCCTCGAGCAGGAGTGGCAAGGCAAGTACCGGACCGCACGGCTGGAAGCGATCGCCGGCCGGATCCTCGACGACGACGCACTGAAGTCGTTCATGGACATCGCCGACACGAGCAAGTTCGTGGGCGAGGACGGCGAGATCAACAGTGAAGCGGTCATTGGGCATCTGACCGCGATCTACGGGCAGCCGCGCCAGTTCGGCTCGAGCCTGCCGCAGCACATGAATTGGGGCCAGAACGGTTCCCGACGCCCCGCCCAATCCGGCATCGAGCAGGCCAACGCCATGCTCGCCCAGCGGCACGGGGTCAACAAACCCAACTCGTAAGGAGGACGCATGTCTACGGACATCGCACTCGTCACCACCGACTACCAGGTCGGTAACCGGCGGTGGATGCGTGACCTGATCGGGGAAACCCCGAACATCACGCTCGATATCTCGCTTTTCAGCCAGTCGAACGCCAACGAGGTCCAGACGGTGACCATCACCGGCGGCCCGACCGGCGGCACCTTCACCCTGACCCTGTCCGGTCAGACCACCTCGGCGATCGCCTACAACGCGTCGGCGTCGACCGTTCAGACCGCGCTCGCCGCGCTGTCGACCATCGGTTCGGGCAATGTCAGCGTCTCGGGCAGCAACGGCGGCCCCTACGCGGTGACCTTCACCGGCACGCTCGGAAACAAGAACGTCGCCGCCATGACCGCCTCGGGCGCCGGCCTGACCGGTGGCACTTCGCCGTCGGTGTCGGTTGCCACCACCACCGCGGGCGTGACCGGCCACTACCCCAACGGCTACATCCCGGCAGGGATCGCAGTCGGCAAGGTCACCGCGACCGGCCTGTTCGGCCCGTACGACGACACCGCCTCCGACGGACGGCAGGTCTTCTACGGCCTGACGTTCAACGACGTCACCGCGGTCCGCGCCAACGGTTCGGTCGCCGCGAAGGTCGGCACCGGGGCGTTTGTGCGCGGCTCGGTCACCACCGCCAAACTGCCGTTCCAGTCCGGACCGGGGTCGGTCGACGCTGCCGCCAAGGCAGATGCGCCCACCATCCGGTTCGAGTAAGGGAGAGCTGAACAATGGGTCTTTTCCTCGACGGTCCGATCCCACTGGACGCGACCGCAACCTACACGCAGGGCGTGCCGATCCCCTCGAACCTCGCGTTCTCGAACCTGTTCCCGCGCAAGGACTTCGACACCGACACCGTCGATTTCGGCACCATCATCCATACCAACCGTGCCGCGCAGTTCCGCAATTGGGACGGCTCGGTGTGGGTGTCGGCCCGCGACACCGGGTCCGAGCGGCGCGTGAAGATGCTGCCCCTGTCGGCCAAGCTGTTCGAAGGCGAGTACGAGCGCCGTCAGCGTGAGTTCGCCGCCAACGGCAGTACCTTCACCCAGAAGCTCGTCACCGCGGTGTACAACGACCTGGACAGCCTCACCGCTCAGGCATACAACCGTGTCGAACTCGCGTGGGGTGACGTCCTTGCCGATGGTGTCCTGACCATCAACGAGAACGGCGTCCAGCAGCAGATCGACTTCGGCGTCCCCGGCAATCAGATCACTGCCCCGGGCACTCTGTGGTCGGACACCACCAACTCCACCCCGTTGACCGACCTGGTCGCGTGGTCGGATGTGTACGAGGCCACCAACGGTGTCACGCCGGGCCGTATCGCCACTTCGCGTACCGTGCGCCGGCTGGTGGAGCGGAACAAGGAAATCATCAACGCCATCTACGGCTCGACGGTCGGCAAGACCCGCGTCACCACCGCGGAGCTGAATGCCCTGCTGGAGTCCGAGGGCCTTCCGCAGTTCGGCACCGACTACAACAGTAACTTCCAGGTCGACAGCGACAACGGCGCCCTGGTCAATCAGCGTGTGCTGGCTGAGAACAAGCTGCTGTTCCTGCCGGAGAACATGGGCGAGCTCGGGTTCACCGCGTGGGGCACCCCGACGACCGCGATGGAGCTGCAGTCCCGCAACGTGCAGCTGAACACCGGCGCCGGCATCGTCGGTGTGATCGTCCGCGAGGACGGCATCCCGTTCCGCAAGTACACCTACGTGGACGCGGTCGCGCTCCCCGTCATCGGTGACCCGCGGAAGCTGATGATCTCGACGGTGATCGCATGAGCCGCCTGAACTGCTTCGTGTACGTCACCGACGAAACCGGTGGCGTGCACGCGTTCGGCCCGGACTCGGCGTTGCCGGCCTGGGCCCGGGACAAGATCAGCAACCCGAACGTCTGGGCCAAGGACGACAAAACCGAGGCCGCGCCGGAGGCGGATGCCGTCGACGACGATCACGGCGACGGGCCCCCGCCCCAGGGCGGCGCCGGTGCGTCTCGCGCGAAGTGGGCCGCCTACGCCGAAGCCAACAATGTTGTCGTCCAGGAGGACTGGAAGCGCGAGGACATCATCGCCGCGTGCGAGGCTGCCGGAGTGGCGGTCTGATGTTCGCGACCAGGGATGACGTCCGAGCTCGTTTCGAGGGCGTCATCCCCTCCAACCGTGACCCATGGTTGGACGCGAAGATCGACGACGCCGAAAGCCTGCTGGTCTCGCTGGTTCCGTCCATGGCCACCAGCGCCGATCCAGCGCGCCTGTCACGGGCGAAGGCGATGGTGTCCGACGCGGTGTTGCGCGTGTACCGGAACCCTTCCGGCGCTACACAGGAGACGGCCTCGGTATTCAGCGTGTCCCGGGCGAAGGGCCCCGACAGCGGGCTCCTGTACTTCCCGGACGACGAGCTGGACGCGCTCCGCGGTTCGGGCCGCCGGCGTCAGTTCGGCACCATCGGCGTATCGCCCTGGAGGGTAGATGTTTACGGCCGGTGAGACCGTCACGGTCACTCGGCCGGCAGCTACCGACCGGACAGGCGATCCGATCGGCACCGACTCCACGTTCACTGTGGACGGCTGCGGCATCAACTACCAGTCCACCAGCGAGAACAACGACCACCGGGAAACCGTGCTGTCCTGGATCGAATTGCTGTGCCCGCCAGGGACAGACATCCGCTCCACCGACAAAGTCACGCTCCCGAACGGCCGAAAGTATCTCGTCGATGGCGATCCGGCGCCGTGGCGCAACCCATTCACCGGCTGGGAGCCGGGCGTCGTCGTGCGACTGAGAGGGGTGTTCTGATGGAAGATGTCAACGTCCCCTCTCCGAATCCGTTCATCACGCAATGGCTTCTCGGCGCCGAGTGCCGCTCGGCGGTGTACCAGGCCGGTGAGCTCGCGGAGGCGCTGTATCGGCAGATTGCCGCGAAGCGATCGGGTCGCATGGTGGCGTCCACGCACATCTCGACCGGTATCGAAAGTGGCCGGTGGGTGTCCCACATGGCCGTCACCGTCCCGTACGCGGCGGCGCAGATATTCGGCGCCGGCAATCACCCGGGCAGTACTCACACGCATTTCCAGCGTGCGTCACGGGATCTGAATCAGGTCCTCGACATGATGGGCAAGCTGTGAGCCTGACGTTCCCGGATTGGTTCAAGGGCGGGTTCCCGGACCGTGAGCTGGTCGTCATGGATGCTCTGCAGCCGGTGTTCGATACCGTCGATGTCACCGACAGTGTTGGGAATCCAGTGCTGGACAACGGGGTGCCGCGGCGGCCGCAAGCGGTGACGTGGCTGCCTGACGATTACGCCGCTCATCTGCCGTTGGTGCGGGTGTACCGCGGTGGCGGGGCAGCGGATTCGGGTGTGCTGCGGGATCCGGCGTCGGTGCAGGTGGCGTGTATCGCCGATACGCGCGCCGAGTCGTGGGAGTTGATGGAGTTCTGCCGGATGTGGCTACTCAGCTACTCCCGCGGCGGCACCGTGGTTCGTGAGGACGGGTCGAAGACGCTCGTCGATTGCATCGAGGAGCTTGTCGGTCCGCAGATGCTGCCTGAGCTCAATCCGGATGTGCGGCTCGTGCCGCTGACTTTCCGTGTCGTCTGCCGTGCCCCGAAGGGGCTGCCGGACTACGCGCAGGTCCGCGAGTCACTCAGTCACTGAACGATGTTGATCGTCGCGTAACCCTGGTCATAGTCCGGTGCCAGCGCGACGGCCGGATGTTGTCCGACGCGGACCTGAGCGCCGGATACTCCGGCGGGAGCTTTCTCGATCTGGAATGCCAGCGAGCACCGCATGGTGCTTGCAGGGCCCGCAGAGGGAGTGTCGCCGGTGACTTTGCCGGTGGCGATCACCTTTCCGGACGCGTCGAGCATGGACACCGGCACCCCTTTCGTGATGTCTGCGAACCTGCCAGTTCCCGTGCATCCCAGCTCGAATGGGTTCGCGTCAGAGGCCAGCTGGTTGGGGGTGACGAGTCCTCCGTCAGCTTCCTGGTAGGCGAATCCGGTCGTCAGGACGATGTCTCCGGACACGTCAGCGGTGGGTTTCGACGAGTCTCCACACGCCGAGACGCCGGCGCATGCGATCGCAGCGAGAAGTGCTGATGCCAGGCGGCACGAGGTGCCCATAGCGGTGCCCCCAATGGACTGAGTCGGGTCGGCGGATGTGCCGGAAAGCCCGCTCAGTGTAGCTATCCCGTTTCCTCCGCGCGGCCGGTTCCCGGTGCGCGGGCACACGCCCTATCCGGGCGGAAGGAGTAAGACAATGACCGATTTCGCCAGCGATTTCCGGCAGGGTAACGCCGACCTGGAACTCGCCGCCCTGGACTGGGCGATCGGACTCGCCCCGAAGTCCGTTCCCCTCCCGACCTCGTTTTCCAACTCGTCGAGTGTCATTCAGCCGCTGACCGGGTTCCTGCCTGTCGGCAACCTGGACAAGAAGGGTGCGGTGAAGATCGCCAACGCGATCACCTCCACCCCGGTCGACACCTACGGCGAGCAGGGGCCGACCCGAATCATCGTCAAATCGCGGGAGATCACCGTCGACTGGACGATGCAGCAGACCTCCGCGATCACCCTGTCCGCATTCTGGGGGCAGGACTTCACCGGTGAGGTCGCCGATCCCGATTCGGGCGAGGTGAACCTGATCATCTCCGAGTCCTCGCAGAACTTGGAGTGGCGTCTGGTGATGATCGCCCGTGACGGCGCGGACGGCGACGAAAAGTACACCATCATCGCGGGACCTCGCGTCACCCTGCAGAAGTCGGGCGACATCCAGACCAACGACGACGGCATCCAGATGTACCCCGTCACCATGCAGTTCCTGAAGGACGACAGCTACGGGTACGCCGCGCGCATCGCCTACGCAGGCCCCGGCTGGAAGACACTCACTGCGGCCGCCGGATTCCAGGATGCCCCGTCCGCGATCAACGTGTCGCCGTCGGCGGCCACCTTGATCGCTGCTGAGGTTCTGCAGTTGACCGTGATCGACAACAACGGCGTGAACCGCACCTCGGATTGCACGTTCAGCTCGGGCACGCCGGCTAAGGCCACCGTGAACAGTGCGGGTCTGGTTACTGCGGTGGCGACCGGCACCTCCACGATCACCGCGAGCTACACCCCGCCGGGCGGCGGTTCGGCGATGACCGACACCTGTGCGGTCACCGTCTCGTAGTCCCTCGATCGCCGTCCCCGCGCCGTCCTGGCGGAGCGCGGGGGCGGCTTCCGCCAGGACCGCCAGGGAAACCTAGGAGATTGTCATGACAACTCGAAACACCCCGCGTAAGAACGTCGGCCGGCTGGCCGCTCTGCAGGCCGAGGTCAAGATTCCGGGGCCGTATGTGCTGACCCCGGAGATCGTGATCGAACCGCCGACTCGGGGGCTTCTGCGGGCTGCGCGCGCCGCTGCCGAGATCGAGGGCGGCACTCCCGAGGACTACAACAAAGTGTTCTTCGGCGCCCAGTGGGATGCGATCAACAAGCTGTTCGACGCGCAGCCGGAAGCCGTGTATGACAAGTTCATCGCCGATATCAGCACCCACTTCTTCGGTCCGGGAGCGAACGACGTCGAGGGAAAATCCCAGGACTCCTCGGAGTCATAGATCAGTGGTGGGACGAGCTCGAGTGGGACTTTCAAGAGGTCCTGAAGGTCGACGCTCTCGATTGGGTCAGGCGTGAGCGGCCGTGGCCGCAGTTCATGCGGTTCGCCAATCGGATGGGCCGCATCTCCGGCACCGCTTATAACGAGGCCCTGCTGCTCGATCCGGATCTCGCGGAGGCGACGAAGGACATTCCCAGGGCGACGCATCCGCAGCTGTTCGGGTTCTCATCGCTACATCACCTGATCACCGATCTCGCTGACATCACTTTGCAGGCCGCAGTTGCCCGCGGTGGGGGTGATGTCGAGTCGGCTCGGTTGAAGCGCCCGCTCACGGCCGCCGTGCAGCTTGACCTGCAGCAGCGTCAGACAAACATGCGGAAGCTGTTCATCGACTGGTTCCCGGACCACATGGACAAGGTTCCGAAACTCAAGCCGCGCCAGTAATTCACTGCGCCACAAATTAATTCGACGGAGGTGACGCCCGTGCCTGATTTCTCCGCCGGTAGCGCGAGCATCAAGATCACGCCGTCGTTCAAGACGTTCGTGCGCGAAGCCCGCGCGGAGTTGCGGGCGATGGATCTGTCGGCGGAGGTCAAGCTCCAGCCGCAGACTGGTGTCGCGAAAGCCGCGATCGAGAAGTTCCGCAAGGAGCAGTCGAACAACCCCCTCGATGTGCGTGTTAACGCCAACACGGCGCCCGCCGACGGGCAGCTGAGCGCGTGGCGTGCCAAGCAGGAGGCCAACGCCCTCGGCTTGAAGGTCGATATCGACCGGGCATCCTCAGGTGCGGCCCGCAACGGTCTCAGCAAGCTGAAGGACGAGCTATCCGGCGCGGCGAAGATCAACCTCTCAGTAGTCGGCGTCCTCGGTGCCGGTGCTGCGGTGGCTGATCTGCTGGCCATCGCCGATGCCGCAGCGCAGGCGGCGCACATGCTCGCCCTCCTCCCCGCTGCAGGGCTGGGCGGACTCGCCGGTGTCGGTTCGGCCGCGGTCGGATTCAAGGGCATACCGGACGCGTTCAAGGCGCTGTCGCAGGCGTCGGATTCGTCGGCGCAGAACGCGATCCAGCAGCGCGACGCCCTCAATGCTGTGTCCGAGGCCCAGTACAAGGTGGGGCAGTCGCAGCGCGCGGTCGGGCAGGCCGGTCGGCAGCTGAAGCAGGATCAAATCGCGCTCACCGACGCATACAAGGATGCGAACCGCTCGATCCGGGATATGAACATCTCCCTGGACGAGCAGAAGCTCAACGTCTCCGACGCGGGTATCGCGGTTCGCGAGGCCGCGAAGAACCTACAGAAAGTGCAGTTCGATCCGACGGCGGACTCGGATGCTCGGCAGGCTGCGGTCAACGACTACCAGCGCGCGATCCTGTCCTACCAGCAGGCGCAGAACAAGGCCAACGACCTCGCCTCCGACACCGCAGACGCGAACGCGAAAGGTGTCGAGGGGTCGAAGCAGGTCGTCGACGCGAAACAGCGCGTCATCGACGACACCGCGGCCGAAGCGGATGCCGTGCACAACCTTCAGCAGGCCTACTACGACCTGTCCAAGGCGCAGGCGGAGCAGTCCGCGGGCGGCGCGCAGGGCAAGATCAATGAGGCCTTCTCGAAGCTGTCGCCGAACGCGCAGCAGGCGGTCAACGACATCCATTCCCTCGGCCCGGCCTGGACCGATGCCCGCAGGGCCGCCCAGGATGCCCTCACCGATGGTATGGGCCCGGCGATCGTCCATCTCGCGAATGTGCAACTGCCGACACTCAAGTCCGGCATGGTCGACATCAACCACGCCCTCAATGAGGGCATCAGCAACACCCTCGATCAGCTGTCGACTCAAACCAGTCGGCTGCAGTTCTCCACATTCCTCGGCAATACCGCTACCGCATTCCGCGACTTGGCAGGCGCGGCGCGCCCGGCCACGGCAGCGATCGAAACGCTCGCGACCGTGGGCAGCTTCCAGATGCCGCAATTGGCTGTCGGGATCGAGAACGCCTCGCTGAAGTTCGATGCGCTCATCCAGAAAGCCGCAGCGGACGGGTCGCTGGAGAAGTGGATACACGACGGAATCACTTCCGGTAAGGAGTTGGCCGACATTATCGGCCACCTGGGGTCGTCGATGGCGTCGGTGTTCCGCGCCGCGGGCGACAACGGGCAGACGCTGAAGTCGTTGGACGACATGACCGCCAGGATGGCCGCCTTCCTGAAGTCCGCGCAAGGGCAGACGGATTTGGGGCAGATCTTCGACCGGATGCGTGAGGAGGGCGACAAACTCGCCCCGATCCTCCATGATCTGCCTGCCCTGCTGGCTGGTGTCGCGGACGGGTTCCGGCTGTGGGGGGACATCACCCTGCCGTTCCTGCGTGAAGCGTCGAGCCTGCTCGCGGCTCACCCGCACCTGGTCGAACTTGCTGTCGCCGCATACCTCGGCTTCAAGACCGTGGGTCCGCTCGTCGACGGCGCCAAGCTCGCCATCGACGGACTCGCGAAGAAGGCCGGGGAGGCGGGAGAGGGAACGAAAGGCGTCGGGAAGCTGAAGGCTGCCGGGGAGGGTTTGCTGGGCGTGCTCGGCAACCCGTGGACGCTCGGTCTCGCCGTGGCCGGCGCGACGGTGATCGGGTTCATGAACTCCACTGACAAGGCAGCCGAGTCCATGAAGCGGCTGCAAGACCAGACCTCGGCAGCAATCGACGCAGACCGCAACCTCCAGAAGGTGCTGCTGTCCTCACATGGCAACGCGACCGAATCCGCGGTACTCGACGCCGAGACGCAGAGCGTTAAGGGATTGCGGGACGCGTGGGCGGCCAACGCCGCCGACATGCCCGGCATCGGGGACAAGATCCAGGAGGGCGCGACTACGATCGCGAACTCGCTGTTCGGGATCGGCGGCGGAGTCCTCCAGAACGACAAGACCCGCGACGACACCTCCCGCCTCGGGCAGGCCGCGAAATCGGCGCTCGATTCGATCGGGCTGGCCAATGACCAACTGGCAGGCAAGATCACCGGGTCCAAGCCGGAATTCGATGCTCTGGTCGACCGGCTCAGCGATATGGGCGACGGCGGCCGCGAGGCTGCGTCCAAGCTGTCCCAATTGCGCGACGAGTGGGCGTTGGACGCGGCGACCGTTTCGCCGGTCGTCAAGGCGATCCAGGACCTGTCCGACAAGAACAAGGACGCGGCTACCTCGATCGACGCGGCTACGTCGGCGATGGAACGTCAACGCCAGGGGAACCTGACGTTCGAGGACGCCCAGCTGCGCGCGAACCAGGCTCTCTCCGCCATGGGTTCCAGCGCGCAGCAGGCATCCAACGCGATCATCGAGGCCGACGGCAGCATCGACACCACCACCTCCAACGGGCAACAGCTCTACCAGTTGCTGAATCAGCAGCTGGCGCCGGCGTGGGAGCAAGTCACGTCCGCGGCGTACCGGGACGCGATCCAGCACGGCCAGACCGCGGAACAGGCGAAGGCGGCGGCGCAGAAGCAGTCCGACGCGATGCACGACTCGGCGCTGAAGTCGATCGAAGCGATGGGCTACACCCAGGCGCAAGCTGACGCGCTGTTGAAGCACTACGAGCCACTGGCCGGAAACTTCAATGGCACCTTCACTGTCGATACGAGTCAGGCCATGACGGCCCTCGGCGCGTATCAGAAGATGCTCGACGACGTGAAGAACCGGGAGGGGCAGATCCCGGCGTGGATGCAGCTGCTCACCCCCGGTATCACGGGTGGTCAGAACATTCCGAGCCTGTCGAGTCCTGCGAATCCGAACGCTACCCAGGGGCCTGGTTGGTATCAGTACCTGCAGGCCCCGGGACATGCGACCGGCGGCCTGCTCACCGGGCCAGGTAGTGGCACGTCGGATTCGATGCTGGCTCGGGTGTCCAACGGCGAGTTCATCAACCGTGAGGCGTCGGTCCGCAAATACGGCGTGGGGTTCTTCGAGGCGTTGAATTCCGGTCGTATCGACCCGAAGTCGCTTCCCGGGTTCGCTGACGGAGGTGTGGTCGACCCCAACGACCCGACCAAGCCGCAGATCCCGGGCATGAGTTCGCAGACGGTCACCTATCCGCAGGCGCAACTCCCGACGCCGATGACTGATCAGCAGATCCAGGTGCTCCAAGGGCAGTCCGCGGTGGATGCAGCGAATAGCGAGCGGAACCGAGTGTATGCGGACCCGAACTCCACTCCGCAGGACAAGCGGGCTTCGGACCTGAAGTACTTGCAGGTGCAGAACCAGCTGAAGTCCGCGCAGGAGCAGACCGGATCCGGTGCGCTGCCGAAGCAGTACACGGTGCCGGGCATCGCGTCTCGCTTCGCGGGGGTGCTGGCTCAGGGCGTTCTTGATTCGGTGGGCCTAGGCTCCTCGGCGCTGTCGGACAGCAGTGTGTATGCGGGCGATTTCCAGAAGGTCGGCGACTACCTGCAGAAGCAGGGCGCGGGAACGGGCGCGCCGGGATACAACTACACCCCGCAGAATCTCCCGTCGACGCTCACCACCTATACGCCGCTGGCGGTGCCGCAGGGGACCGCAGTATCACCGTATGCGGGTGCGACGCCGGGAGGCGTTGGGGGGCAGTCTGCGCCGTCTTCCTACAACCCCGAAGCGGGTGTGGAGCAGTGGCGCGGCCTGTCCACGCAGGTGCTGATCCGGGAGGGATTCAACCCGGCCCAGGTCGACATCATGCTCGCGCAGATCCAATCGGAGTCCGGCGGTAATCCGTCGATCGTCCAGCAGGTCAAGGATGTCAACTCCGGCGGCAACGAGGCGGTCGGGTTGCTGCAGGTCATCCCGGGCACCTTCGCCACCTACAGGGATCCGTCGCTGCCGAACGACCGCACCAACCCTGAGGCGAACATGGTTGCTGCGCTGCGCTACTACCGCGCCGCTTACGGGTCGGATCTGTCCACGATGTGGGGCCAGGGCCACGGGTACGCCGACGGTGGCCTGATCGGCGGCATCGGCGGTGGCCGGTCGGACACGCAGCGGATTTGGGCGAGCGCGGGCGAGTTCATCGTCAATTCTTACGACGCGCAACGGAATCTGCCCCTCCTGCAGGCGATCAACTCATCGCAGTGGAATCCGGTGTCCATGCCCGCCCTCGCCCCCGCCTTCTCGGGCGCCGGGGCGGCGTCGGTGAACCGCGACCACTCGGTCAACTTCTACGGAGACACCCACGTGATGAATCACGATGACCTGGTCCGTGGCATGGACCGCTATGTCGAGCAGCAGTCGATGGGCGCTTTGGCGGCGTACTCGTGAGCAAGGACATGCGTATCACCCTCACCGGGGTGGACGGGTCGACCTGGATCCTGGCCGGACCAGGCTCGCCTGACAACGGCAGCGCTGGGGTGAGTCTGCGACCGGGCCCGAAACGGCTGATCGACGCACCAGCGAAAACGTTCTGGGTGCAGGGCGCGGCGAACATGTCCTATCAGGGCAAGCAGTTCCAGCGCCGCGACCCTACGTTCACGGTAAACATTGTCGGCGATACTCCGCGTGAGTGGCGGGAGCTGGATTCGGCTTTCCGGATGGCGCTGGGCATGTACGACGAACAGTTCCATCTGATGGTCGAGACCGAGGACAGCACACGGCATCTGGACTTGCGTCTGTTGCAGGATCCGACGCCGTGGGAGAACGGTCCGTGGGAGAGCGGCCGCGACTCGCACAACCTCCGGGCGAGCACGCTGCTTGTGCCGGCCGCTGCGGAACAGCCGTTCTGGTACGCCGACGATCTGGTGTTCACCTGGTCAACGGACACCGGAAACGGGTCGGTGACGTTCCCGTACGAGAACCGCGGCGACGTCATCGTGTGGCCGAAGTACTTCGTCAACGCCCCTCTGGCTTCGCTGGAGTTGCCGGACAAGTCTTGGGGGCAGGAGGTCGCCTATCAGCGGCCGCCAGGCGCCGACACGAACCACACGATCACGGTCGTCGATCTGCGGGCCGGTGAGGACTCCGACATTGATTCCGATCCGGATGAGGAGTTCATCGTCGCGGCGAACCGGGCGCCGGTGTGGGCGCGGCAGCAGGAGGCTCTGATCTATCCGATCGCGCCGAAGACGTTGCCGACCGACTGCACGATCACGATTTCGGGCGCAAACCCGGGCGCTGGTGTCACTGTGACGATTCCGCGGCGGTACTCGCGGCCGATCGGAGTGAGCGTATGACCACCACGCTCGCCGACCACCCCACACTGAGGCGGCAATGCGCAGGCATCCGCGACCATCACCGGGCGATGCGCCGCGCAGCCCCGCGGATCCGGTTGTGGACCAACAAACCGGACTCTTCCGAGGGCCTGCTGCTGCGTGGGGAATGCCGCGACCACATCAACGGCAAGTTCCCGTTCCGGAAGAACCAAGCCGCACAAGGGATTTTGCGGATCCGGTTGGACCACTACCTGTCACGCTGGCTGATCTCCATCCCCAACGACCCGACCGCCAAGAAGAACGTCGTCATCACGGTCGACTCGATGGGCGGCGCGGTCCGCTGGTCCGGTCTGCTGAAGAACTGGAAGGTCGTCCGCGACGGCGACGGCATCCGCTACCTCGACGTCACATTCATCGACGACCTGCAGTTCCTGCAGAACATGCTCGGCCCGCCGAATCCACTGCTGCCGATTCCCATTTTCCAGTTCCCGCGGGTGCTCCCGCTGCTGGGGCCCGCGAAATGGGCGATCAGCATGATGATCCTGATCAACCTGATCCGGCTCGAGGGCAACCTCTGGACACTGCCTGATGACCCGTTCGATGTCGGCTCTTGGGATGGCCTATTCGACTGGTCCGGCTGGCAAGTGTTGATCAAGGCCAAGCCATTCGACCTCGACGACTCCTCACTGTGGACGATCTTGGCTACCCGCATGAATCGGATGGACCAGATCATCGCCGATGCTCTCGATGACGCTCAACTGGTCCTCACCTATCGCAGGATTCTCACTGTCGACGGCGAAACCTGCCCGGTCGACGGTGTTCCGGTCTGCCAGAACGGTGCGTTGGTCCTCGAGGTGGTCGACAAGTCCGGCTATTACGGCCCCGACGGCACAGCCACCGGCGGCGGCATCGTGGGCGGACTGACCCGCACCATCCAGGGCTTCACCGACGGGTTCATCGAGGACACCGAGACTCTCGTCACCGATGACCAGACGATCAAACCAGACCAGTACTACCAGCCCGGATTCCTCGGCACGCTGCCTGGATTCCCGTGGGTGGTGGCGCGGGATTCGGACTGGACTTCGATGCAGACGTCCCAGCTCACCTGGGGGCCAGCCGGGCCTGTGTCGGTGGTCGTCGGCGGCGACAACCCCTTAGCGGACAACCTCGCCCGCATCACTATCGAGTCCATCGGCGCGCTGGTCGGCTACTTCCTCCTCGCTGGATTCTCGGACTTGGGAACGATCATCGCCGACGTGGTGATGCCGTTCCTGGTCGGGACGATTCTCGCCTGGCTGCAATGGAAGAACGCGTCTCGCGCAACCCAACTCGGCTGGGTGCACCTGTGGGAGATCTACCAGCAAGGCGCCGACAACAACGCGTGGAGCCTGTCCGCAATTGCTGCGATCCGGGCCGGGTTTCTCGCCACCAAGAGCGAAACCGCACACCAGTTCACGATGGGCTCCGGCGGCCCGTTCCTGCCAGGGCTGCATTTCTCGATCGGGGACCGGATCGGCTCCACCGTCGCGTACGTCTCCGATGTCATCTTCGTCGACCAAGTCGAAGAGATGACTTTGGATTGGGACTGGTCGTCAGGCAAGTCCTACAACTGGACCGTCACCGTCGGCACCGCGAAAGCGGCCATGTCCCAATCCGAACGGTCCGCGCGCCTGATCAACAAGGCGCTGCAGGCGATCAGCAACATTGGCGTCCACCTCCTGAGTTGACCAGAGGGAATCACTGTGCCTGATACATCAAAACTGTTCGGCGAGGGCGCATCCCAAGCCGACATGCTCATGCTGATCCTGGACAGTCTTCCCGGTCAGCGCGACGACATCAAGGTCCCGATACATCCGAAGTCTCGCCGGCCGTGGGCGGAGGCGCTGATCAAGCGCGGCGTTCGTATCCATCCGGAGCTGATGGAAGAGTTCCCCATCCCGGGCGATCATCCGGAGGCGGGGTTTATGAACCCGAATCGCTGGGTGTCACCCGCAGAGTACGAGAAGTATGCGGCGTCGCGGCCTGACGATGGGACGGCCGAAACCCAGCTGATGGGTTTGCTGGAGGCGGTGAATCCAGGCCTGGCTAAGAAGATCTCGTCGATGACTCCAGAGGAGCGCGCCGCGGCGAAGGTCGAACAGAAGCCGCAGATGCAGGAGATCTTCGAGCGGATGCACGAGTTCAGCCGGGAGACGTTCAAGAATCTACACGGCGGCCAACAGTGAGGCTCTGGCCGATCGCTGAGGGTGCATTCCGGACTGGATCACCGTTCGGTCCTCGAGCCGGCGGATTCCACGCGGGCCAGGACTTCGAAGCCTCCGACGGCACACCGTTCTACGCCTGCGCAGGGGGCACCGTCCTATACATCGGCGCCGCGCAGGGCTACGGCCAGTGGATTGTCATCGACCATCCAGCCGCTGAGGGCGGCGGAGTCACCGAGTACGGCCACATGTGGGATGCCTACGCCACTGGACTCTCGGCGGGGGACCGCGTGGAGGCGGGCCAGTTGATCGGTTATGTCGGCAGCAACGGCGAATCCTCGGGCCCGCACCTGCATTTGAGTGTCATGCCCTACGGCTACAACCCGGCCCAGAAGGTCGACCCCCTCGGGTGGCTCGACGGCGCGGCCTATCCGAATCGAGGTGCACATGTGAGTACGCGAGGACTCGACTACGCCGGCGGCCGCCCAGGCGGCGCGGCCATCAGGGACTCCGAATATGGGTTTGTCGTCCGATATCTGTCCGACGGCGGCGCGAACCTCCCGGGCAAACTCCTCACCCCCGAGGAAGCTGACGACCTCCGCGCGCACGGCATCGAGATCGTGTCGAACTGGGAGACCTACGCCGACCGCATGCTGGAGGGCTACGACGCCGGCCGTACAGATGCAAAGTACGCGCGCGCTCAGGTACTTCGCTGCGGCGGCCGTCTCGACCGGCCGATCTACTTCTCCGCCGATTGGGACGTCACCCCTGAACAGCAGGGCGCGGTCGACGCCTACCTCAATGGCGCCGCGTCGGTCATTGGCGCGGAGAACGTCGGCATCTATGGCGGCTACTGGCCCGTGAAACGCGCACTCGACAACTGCACCGCTCAGTGGGGCTGGCAGGCCGAGGCGTGGTCCGGCGGAAACGTCGACCCGCGCGCGCAGATCCTGCAGCTCAACAACGCCGGATACGCATGGGTCGGCGGGGTGCAGTGCGACATCAACGAATCAACGACTTCCGACTACGGACAGTGGTCGGCCGGCACAGGAGGACTATTCATGGCGCTCAGCGACGACGAGCAGCAGGAGCTGCTGACCAAGACCCGTGAGGTGTGGGATCAGCTCCGCGGCCCGAACGGGCAGGGCTGGCCGCAGCTCGGCACCAACGATCAGGGCTCGAACCTCACCCCGGTCGACAAGATCGCCGAGATCGGCAACAACATCGACGTGCTGATCCTGCAGGGCGATGCGATGAAGCCCGCGAAGGGGACGGAGAAATGAACAAGGTCCTGTCGATCGTTCACAGTGAGCCGGTCCGGGTCATCGTCTACCCGCTGCTCGTAGCCCTCATCGGCGCACTCGTAGCCAAGGGGACCATCGATTCCTCGCTCGGGGATATCGTCACCGCGATTGTCGCTGCGTTGGTAGGCATTCCGGCCGCCGAGGTCGCGCGCGCCAAAGTCACCCCGGTCGCCAGACTGGTTGCCAGCGATGGTGAGTAGTGCTCCTGTCGCTGCTCTGGGCGCAACAGGACGCGGTCTCTGACACCCTTCCGCAATACGGGGCCATTGGGGCAATAGCCCTCGTGTGCATCTGGGGTTTCATCAAGATCTTCAACCGACTGGTCGCCCAACATCAGGCGGAACTGGACCGAATCCAGACCGCACACAAGAACGCCATCGACCGCGCTGACGCAGCCTACGACAAAGAGGTCAGCCGGGGCGATCGGCTCGAGTCCGAGCTGCGGGAACTCAACAAACTCGTCAACGACAAGCTCGCCGGGGAGCTGGTCAGGGCTACGGACGCCATTCGGGAGGCGTGGGGAAACGTGCACGACCAGCATCGAGGGCGGTCATGACATGCCCGACAAATACGAGCGGTCTGACGACAGCATCGAGGAAACCCTCAAGAAGACCCACGAAACCATGGGACTTCTTGAGGGCCTGCTGGAGGTCCTGACCAGCCAAATCAATGAACTTCAGAGCGAGACCCGGCAGAAAGGGGTGTCGTCGTCGTGAATCCGGACGAATTGGCTGGAGCGGTAGACACTCTCACGGCCGCGGTGCGGGAACTGTCAGATCGCGTAGACACTCAGCGCAAGATGATCGAAGCGATCAAGAAGCACACGCGGGACATTCACTCGACGTGGATTGTGTTGGCGGTAGTTCTCGCACTCGCCGTGGCGTGCGGCTTCCTAGGCTACCAGGTCGAATCGAATCAGCGTCAGCTGCAGCAGGTGCAGGCTCGTACTTCTGTTGAGGTTTTGTGCCCGCTGTACGTGTGGCTGGCGCAGTCGCTGCGCCTGAATCCGGCCCCAGCGGCCGCGACTCCGGAGCAGGTGCAGTTGCGGAAATCTGCGGCGGACACTATCACTCGCGGGCTGACTACCTTGGGGTGCGCTCCGTGACCTTTCCCGCAAACGCCGGAGGTGCTACGCCCGGCGACTACGGGGTGAGCAAGGACGGCTCTATCCCCGGCATGACCGGCCGGACCCAGGACGTCGTTTCGGACGCTCTCGCTGCTGACATTCAGGACAACACCCAGTGGGGCGGCCTCGGCGGGATGTTCCTGGCGAAAGTCGCCGGCCTCATCGGTGGCGCGCTAAGCGCACTGCTCGGCGGATTCGCGAGTTTGATCGACGCGATCACCGGCACCGTCAACAACGCCTACATCGCAGGGTTGCCGACGATCACCGACCATTCGCACTCGATCGAAACCCTGCAGGAACAATTCAATCAGCTGATCCTGCAGGGCACGGCGATCGTGTTCACCTCCAACAACTCCTACACGCCGACCGCGGGCATCAAGAGCATTGATGTGATCATCATCGGCGCCGGCGGAGGAGGTTCTTCCGGCTCGTACGACGCCCTGTTCGGCAACTCCACCACCGGCGGCGGAGGTGGTGGCGGTGGGGAAACCCACACCAACGTTCCTGCATCGCTGCTGCCGGTCGACGGCAGCGGAAACTTCAAGCCGATCCAGATCATCATCGGCGCCGGAGGCGCTGGCGCGTCGGGTGACGCGCATGTGGGAGCCGGTGGCGGGCACTCGAAGTTCGGGCCGGCAGTCGGTGGCGGGTCTGCGCAGTGGCTTCTCGGCGGCGGTGGCGATGGCGGCGGTTTCGGCACGCCCGCGCCGACCGCGGCCGGCGGTGTCGGCATGATCCCTGGCGGCAACGGCGGCCGGGGGGTGTACTACTCGTCCACGCTGCTGGCACCGACTGCTGGAGGGAACTCGACATCCGCCTATGACCTGCATGGCGGTGGCGGTGGCGGTGGCGCTGGCGGATACGGCGGCCAGATCGCCGGCACGGCTGGCGGTGCTGGTGGCATTTCGCCCGGCGGCGGCACTGGATATCCGGGTGTGGCTGGATCGTCTCCGGCCTCGATCATCGCCACCGGTGGCGGTGGCGGTGGCGGTGGCGGCGCTACCCTGTCCGCCGCGTACGGCGGCGGCGCGGGCGGCTACCCCGCCGGTGGCGGCGGTGGCAGCGGATGCGCTGTCGGCGGCGCCACTACGGGCGGTGCGGGCGCGAACGGGATCTGTTTCATCATCGAGAGATCTTCGTAGGCCATGCATTCCGTGCTGCGCGTCTACACCAGCAATGACGTGTGGACGAAGGCCGACGAGTTGTACGCGATCGAGGTCTGGATCCGCGGAGCCGGTGGCGGCGGGAACAGTACCGCCGGTGGTGGTGGTGGGGCTGCTGCTGCTACACCCCGCCGCATCCCTTCCTATGACCTGCCTGCCGCGGTGGCGGTCACGGTCGGGTCGGGCGGCAGTGCAGGTGGGGACGGCGGCGATAGCTCGTTCGGCACCATCCTGATCGCGCCTGGAGGGCGAGGTGCCGTAAATGGTGGCGCTGGGGGGCTCACGTATATGCGCGGGGGGCGGGGCGGCTCGGGTTCGGGCGTGGCGGGGGAATCGGTGACCTCTGGTGTCGTGCGGCTGCTCGCCGGTGGCGGTGGGGGTGGCGGGGCATCGGCTGCGGGAGGCAAATCGGGGCTTGTTGCGGCCGGTACGTCGAATCCGCCTTTCTGGCAGACCTGTCAGTCCGGGGGTGGTGGGCCGTCCGGGGCCGTGGGCGGGTTCCCGGCGGGTGGTGGCGGCGCGGGCGCGGCCGGCGCCGCGGGCTGCATCACCGTTATCGAATATCTCTTCGACTAGGAGACCGAATTGGCTACTGCCACAGTACATATCGAGGACGTGGGAGGGTTTCCCGGTCCGGCCCGCTGCTTCAAGGTCGACCCGCCTTATCGCGGCGCCGACTACGTCACCGTTTGGGCACAGCCGTCGTTCGGCCCGTACCAGGAGCCCGAGGTGGGACTCGTGCCCGCGACCGACAGTGGCGCCTGCACGGAGCAGTCGGTGAAGAAACGCGCGGGTTCGTTTGTGCTGCACGACGAGCCGGATACACAGGAGCGCATCGACGGCGCCCATTGGTTCGCCCTGGCCCTGGCCGGTTACGAGGTGATCGCATGACGGTCATCCAGGAAACTGTCGAAACGATCGGCGGCGCCGACAACGACACAATGTTCACCTTCGCCAGCCAGCTACGCGACTCCAGCGACGGCACAGCCCTGATCACCACCCTCGGTGTCCGGGTCACGCCACAGGCCGGCGTGCTCACGACACCGGACCTGGATCCAGGACTGGCGACCGTGTCGGTCGGCGTGAAGTCCTACACCATCGACATTCCCGACTCCGACACCCCGGTCCGGCTGTGGCCGCTCATCGAAGCTGGCCTGCCGGTCCCCGCCACACAGGAAGCGTCCGCGGTCCGCAACGGCGGCGGCATCGCCCGCGCCCAAGCCATGACCGAGACCGCCTACGCGGCGATCACCCCCGATCCCGAAACCGCTTACTACCTCTACGAAGACTGAAAGGTCCCCCAATGGCTGATACAGCGAAGTTCTACGGCCAGGCGTTCGTCTGCGCTTTCAACAAAGAAATCGACTTCAATTCGGACACGATCAAGGCGATGCTGACCACCAGCTCGTACACGCCGGATCGCGATGTGCACAAATACAAGTCGGACGTCACCAACGAGGTCAGCGGCACCGGCTACACCGCCGGCGGGCTCACCCTGGCGAACTGCACGATCTCCTACGACTCGACCACCCACACGCTGAAGCTGGACTGTGACGACTTCTCGTGGGGCACCAGCGCCACCTTCACTGCCCGCAACCTGGTCGTATACGACGCCACACCCGGATCGGATGCCACTCGCCCGCTGATCATGTACGTGAATTTCAACGCGGACATCCCGGTCACCTCAAGCACCTTCTCCTCGACCGTCAACGCTGGCGGCCTGTGCACCGTGACGATCTCCTGATCTGAGGCTGGCCTGTGGCTCTGTTCATCAACGGGCGCGCGCCGAAGGCGATCCGAGTTGGGGATACCCCGATCACGCGCGTCATGCTCGGCGAGCACTTGGTCTTCGACGGCACGGTCCCGGCGGTGGTCGTGCTGCCGCGCGCCACCGCGACCGCGGCCGCCAACGCTCCGGCGATAGCTGGCGGCGCCTCGGTGGCTATGCCGGTGGCGGCCGCGGTATCGGAGGCGCTCGTACCGTCGGTGACTGCAGGGGCGCGAGTCGCTGCCGCGCCTGCGGAAGCCGCTGCGGCAGCGCTGGTCCCGTCGATCTCCGCAGGCGTGTCGATATCGCTGCCGACAGCGACGGCTGTCGCGGCTGCGGCGGTACCGGATTTCCAGGTGGTGGCCTCGGGCGAGGTGCTGCTCCCGCGCGCCGAAGCGATCGCGACAGCGCTCGTTCCGAGTATCTCGGTCGTCGCTGTGGTCGCACCGCCCACCGCCACCGCGGTGGCCGAGGCGCTCGTTCCCACGGTCACGGCGGGCGGGAGCGTGTCCCTGCCGACTGCGGTCGCAACCGCGTCCGCGTTGGCGCCGTCGATAGCGGCGGGCGCGTCGGTCACCCTCCCGCGCGCGCAGGCCACGGCCGCGGCGTTGGTGCCGACCGTTTCTGTGCCTGGCGCGATCACGCTGCCTACCGCTACCGCGACCGCTACCGCGCTCGTGCCGACGACCACCGCCCGCACATTCCCGCAACGGGTGGCGACGAACGGCACGATGTTCAATACGTCCGGGAACAACCCAACCAACGGGCAATACACGGCCACCTACCCGACCGGCTCGAGCGCTGGCGACCTGCTCATCATGCAGGTGAACTTCAGCCGGTCGGATGCCACGCTAGTCTCTTACACCGCGAACGCTGGCACTTTCACCGGCGGCGGCGCCTGGAATCTCATTATGGCCAGGGATGGTTCCGCTGCCGATGGCTGCTGGGCTGGCTACTACTATTGCATCCGCGGTTCTGAAACATCTGTCACCGTAAAGGCTTCCGTCACAGGGACCTGGCGGCCGACCGGTGTGTCGATGGTCGCCTACCAGGCCGGCACGTTCGATCCAATCATGCCCGTGGAGATCCCGGCATCGAACTACACCTATCTCCTGTCTGGTTCCAGCGCGGTGACGACTCCGTCCATCATTACAGCCTCGGGGTGTAGCGAAGTCCTCTGCATGTCCACGTGCTCGATCAACAGCAACGCAACGACACTCGGCACTACGTGGAGTGCGCCGGCGACAGAGATCCTGGACAGCAGGCTGTACACGTCGGCCGCTACATGGATGGTCAGCCACTCGGCTGCCTACCATCAGCAGTCGGCTGCGGGGAGTTCGCAAACCTATTCGGCAACATCCAGTGCCAGTACGTTTCAGCGTGTCACTGCCGCTATCGTTGTCAACTCGGTCGGCCGGACGACGCTGGAGGCTTCGGACAACTTCAACCGGGCATCTCTCGGATCCAACTGGGTGAACAAGGGCGGCGGCACGCTGTTCATCAATGCCCAGCAATACATCTCGGGCGTCGGCACACCCTCCACTCCGATGTCGTATGCGTTTTGGGGCGTCCCGGTTTCCTCGGACAACCAAATCGTTGAAGCGACATTGAGGTGGAACGGGAACGATCCAGCCCACAGCGCAGTCGCTGTGGTGTGTCGCGCCAACCCCGCGAACATGCCGACGGACGGCGCCAGCGGCGTGCAGTTCTGGAACGTGAACGACCTGATGGGGATCCTGTACGAGACCTCGAGCGGTGGTTTCGTCGCCGCGACCGGGACGGCCGACTACATCTCGACCACCAAATTCCCCGAGGGCGCCAGACTTCGGATTGTCGCCAGCGGGAGCACGTACTCCGCGTACGTCAACGGCAAGCTTGTGGCCCAAGGGACTGTGTCGACGAGCACGGTGCCGACGACTGCGCACTATGTCGGGGTCATGATCCAGGACGATTCCGCGGTGTCGGGCGGTGGGCAGCCGCCCGCCTGCCTGGACGACTTCGCCGCCTACACCTACTGATCGGAGGAGCGGTTGATCGACGTGATCATGGTGCGCGGTACCGGTGAGCCGATGGGCGCCCCGACGAACATGCTGCGCAACGTCACCCGGGAGCTCGATCCGAACCGGTTCCATCTGCTGGGTGACTGCCCGTATCCCGCGACGGTGGGGCCGGTGGGTGGCGGCCCGGTCGGGCCGAGTGAGGAGACCAGCATCGAGATCGCTGTGAACTCCCTGGCCACGATGATCCGGGCGACCCCCAACCCGGTGGGGATCCTCGGCTACTCGCTCGGTGCGCTGGCGGTGAACGCGTTCATGGAGGCCAAGGCCAAGGGCTTGTTTCCTGAGTGTGAGATCGCGTTCACGGCGACGTTGGCGAATCCGGCGCGGCGGGAGGGTGATTCGGTCGACTCCGGAGCCTACGGGTACGGCATCAACGGCCAGCGCGGAGACTTCCCCGCGGAGATCCCGCATCTGGAATACGCGAACCCACGGGATTGCATCACCTCCTGCGCGGCCGGCTCACCACTGCGGAGCATCGCTGACGGCATGTCCGCGTTCTCGTTCGCTGAGATCGGCTGCTGGGGTCAGGATCTCGTCGACCGGCTACTGCGGAAGCGGTTCCAGCCGATCAACTGGGATTGGTGGCGGGATCCTGTCGGGACGTGGCGGCTGTATGACGAGGCGGCTCAGCAGGTGGTCGGCTACCTGGATGGGTCCCAGCACATCCGGGCGTACGTCGAGGACATGTACTGCCACCGGATGGCTGAGGCGATCAACGAGCTGGTTTGACCGGCACGGCGTCGAAGTGGGCGCCGAGCGCAGCTGAATATTGCGGGCACCGGAATTTCGCGCTCACCCACAGCTTGTTGCGTTGCTGCTGTTCGGTGAGCCCGTTGTCGCGGATCGCCATCTCTACCACCGCTGCGAACGTGGCCTTGCTGGAGGGGGTCGGAGTGGCTGGCAAGTCGCCTGTCTTGCTCATGGACTCCAGGCCGCTGCATGTCGAACGAGCAAGTTGAGTTACTCCGAATACGAAGTCGTCAGGGTGTGCGATGGCGTCGAACTCGACTCCGTTCACGCCGATTGCGAATTCGCGGGCCATGGCCTCGTCGCTCATATCGGCCGTTGGAGTTGGTGCTGGACTATCGCTGTGCGACGTTGAGCAGCCGGTGAGCGCGGCGACGCTGACCGTCAGGGCCGCAAGCGCGAGAACCGATTTCACACAGCAAGTATTGCCCGTACCAGGCATCCGTTAACACGAAACCGCCCTGCCCGATCGCTGAGATCCATTGGACTCTAACGATCAGGTAGGGCGGTTTTCTGCGTTCTCAGCCCTGGCGGTCGAACTCGCCCTTGCGGACGCCGTCGAGGAAGGCGTCCCACTCGCTCGGGGTGTAGGTGATCGCCATACCGTTCGGGGCGGCAGAGTGGGCCACGGCGACGTCGCCGTTCTCGAGCTCGGCGACGGTCACGCAGTTGCCGGACGGGTTGGACGCGGTCGCCTTGCGGAACGGGACCCGGGTGCGCAGTTCGCCGGCGTTGGGGGCGAAGGGCATCTGATTCTCCTTGAGAGTGAGACGGCATGTGCCGCCGGGGATACCGGCCATGGTTTGGCCGGCAGTCTGGGAGGGGATGCTGGAGTGGGTACCCGGGCCGGTAGGGTCGGTCCGGGTACCCCCTTCTGGATCCCATTCATCGAGAGCCGCAGAGAGCGCCATCAGCAGCTCTACGGGCGGCTCGTTCGGCTCGATCGGGGGGAGGTCGAGCTCTTGGGGGAGGCGCTGCGGCAGCTCAGTTTTCGAGTTCACGCTGGCCTGCTTCTCGGTCGGTCACCGATTCCGGGTCGACGTCGATCGTGAGGACATTCAGAGCGGGGGTGTCCTCGTCGAGGAGGTCGGCGGCGTCGTCTAGTTCGTGGCACCAGCCGGTGGTGTCGACGACGGAGATGCCGTCGCTGCCGTGTAGGTAGCCCATGCGGGACGGTTCGCTCATGCGGCCACCTCGGAGGCGCGGCTGAGGGCGGCCAGATATTGCAGGCATCCGGGGCCGTGGTCGGAGTGTTCGCCGAGGACGTATCGGGCTTCGTCGAGGCTGACGATGGGGCCGGGCTCGTCGTTGCAGAACCGGTGGATGTTGCGCCAGCGGTCGACCGCTTGGAGGTTCATCGTGCTACCGCCATCAACGTGTGGGGCTCCCAGATCTTGGGTTTGCCGCCGAGATCGTGTGCGGCGACGACGATCCGGTAGCGCTCGTTGAGTTTCGCGGCGTCGTCGAGGTGGCGCAGTTCGGGGACGATGATGGTGTTGGACTCGACTCGGCTGAGGATGTTTTCGAGGCGCTGCATGGGCTGCTCGACGAGGTGTGAGCAGGCGAAGGTGCGGGCCAGGTCGAGGTGTGCGGTGCCCGCGGTGACGCGGATTGCGTGTTCGTCGGCCTCTTGTCGGGCGCCGGATATTTCTCGGTGTAGGAAGCCAACCGCTCTGGGTTTCATCGCTACGTCCTTGTGGTGTTCGGTTGTGGATGGGGCACCGAGGGGAGGGCAGGGAGTTGTGGCTACGTGCCCTCCCCCTGGTGTCTGCCTCTCGCTTCGGGGGGGCGAGAGGCGAGAGCCCATCGGGGGCTGACTTGAAGGTATGACCGAAACCGTAAGAAGTAGTAGGACGCTACGTCCTACTTTTCTCGCCAAATCTCGGTACCCTCAGAAGAGCAAGGGGGACACACCGAGTGACCAGGACATTCGAAATGACCGACGAAACAATCGGCGACCGAATCAAGCGATTCCGCGGAAAAGCCTTCACACAGAAGGAACTAGCCGAGGCCGCAGAGGTCTCGACTGACCTCATCTCCAAGCTGGAGCAGAACAAGAGGGAGAGGACGTCGCTGACGTCGCTGCGCAAGATCGCCCGCGCATTGGACATCGACGTAGCCGAACTGGTCGGCAAGCGCTCCGGCGTTCCGACAGGCAACTTCGACGCCGGCGTGGTCGCGATCCGCCAAGCACTCTCGTCCGTAGATGACCTCATCGACGACTCCATCGACGACACCGAGCCATTGAGCCTGGACCAGGCGCAACGCGAGGTGTCCTACGCGTGGGGATCGTATTGGTCGGGCCGCTACGAACAACTGTCCGCGATCCTGCCGCCGGGCATCACCCGCCTGCGCGCTACCGCGGGGAACGTCGCGGTCGATGAGACGCCGCGCGCGAACGAGTTGTACGCGTGGATGCTGTGGGTATCAGCTTGCACGCTGGTGCATCTCGGGCAGAACGATCCAGCGTGGATGGCGATCCGGCAGGCGTTAGCCGCGGCGGAGAAGGGCAACGACCCGTTCCTCGAGGCCACCATCCGGGGCAGTGTCGGCTGGCAGCTGCTCGTGCAGGGCCGGTACGAGGAGTCGCGGCGCGTGGTGCTGAAAGCGGCCGCCGACATCGAGCCGAAGGGCGATGTGCCGCAACAGCATCTGGCTGTGCACGGCAGCCTCCTACTGCAGGGGGCGACCGCGGCAGGTCGCGACCTGAATATCGGCGAAGCGCTCAACCTGGCCGAGGCGGCTGGAGAGGTGGCGTCACGGCTTCCTGGTGACACGAACTGGTACGAGTGCAATTTCGGGCAGTCCCAGGTGGTGATGCAGCGCGTGGACATCGAGGTGTCCAACGAGCGATTCCCGGAGGCGCTGAAGGTCGCGAAAACGATGCCGAACCGTGGGACCGGGCTGACGAAGGTGTCGCGGGCGCGGCATCTACTCGATCAGGCGTCGGCCGCGGTGAACATGGGCAAGTATCAGCAGGCGCTGGACATGCTGCTCACCGCGGAGCAGATCGGCGGTACGGAGTGGGCGCGATACCAGACTCTGTTGAAGACGGTGACCGCGGAGCTGCTGGAGAACGACCGGCACAGCACCCTGCGGGACTTCGCCCACCGTATTGGGGTTACCGGCTGATCGGGCGGTAGGATTGCGGGTGCATCTTCCGATAAGGTGCCCCATCAGCGAAACGGCCAGGACCATTGGTCCGGGCCGATTTCGTTGTATCGAGCCGTTACTGGCGTGTCCTCGTGTCGCGCGCCTCGATCACTTCGCTGACGCCGCGGCCGAGGCGGCCGAGCGGGGTTCCCCAGGTTGCGAACATGGCGTAGGTGCTGTTGTTGGGAAAGTCCCTCGCTCCGATGTCGATCGAATCCTGACGTCCTGCGCGGCGCGGGTCGCCACGTCCAGCGCAGTGCGGGCGGCATCGTATTCGGCTCGGAGACGTTCGACGTATCCGTTCCAGGGCTGCCCGTACTGGTCGGGTCCGCGGCGTATCGGCGCCAGGGGCAGGGCGCGCTGCCATGCCTGATGGGCGCGGCGTTCGGTTTTCGCGGCGGCGATCCACTCCATCAGGATTGTGCCGGTGGTGGCCGGTGTCTGGTCGATGGCGGTCACTTCGCGAACCCGTCGCTGAAGGCGACACCGGCGCCGATGCCGTATCCGACCGCGGCACCGGTGATGATGCCGATCGCGGCCCCGGCGGGGATGGTGACCGGGCAGGCGAGACCGACGGTCGGGGCGCACAGGATCGCACCGACACCGGCTCCGGCGACACCGCCGACGATCGCGCCACCGAGCATCCCGCCGGACAGGGCGACCGACAGCTCGACCGGATCGGGCAGCGCCACCGGGGTAGCGGCGGGTTCGGTGGGGGCGGCCTGGGCGATACCGGCGGCCGGGACGGTAGCGGCGGCAGCGACGATGGCAGCAGCGATGACCTTGCGGAACATGGGGTTTCTCCTGGCTGTGGATTTTGCGTGGTGGAGGGAACTTGAGGCGTGGACTCGTTCGTTAATGGGACATAACGGACCCTTCCTGTGAGCCCGTTCGATTGATCGTGCAGGTAGCATGCGAATCGGGCATCGACCTAAGGAGAAGCGACAGATGCGTGCTTCACGCACTACCAGCAACCCGATCTTCAAGAACCTGCCGCAACAACAAGGCGGTGGATACGCGGGATTCGGTTCGGCGGCTGCGGGCGCCGGGCAATTCGCGCAGTACGGCCAGCAGCAGAATCCCTACGACGTCCAGCAGCCCTATCAGCAGGCCCCGGCCACCCGGCCGATGACCATCGACGATGTCGTCACCAAGACCGGCATCACACTCGGTGTGGTCACCCTGGCCGCGATCATCGCCTACGGTGCGACGGCCGCCAATCACTCCCTCGCCCCGCTGTTCGTGATCGTCGGTGGTCTGGTCGGCTTCGTGCTGGTCATGGTCGCCACCTTCGGCCGCAAACAGGACAACAAGGCCATCGTGCTCAGTTACGCGGCCGCCGAGGGCCTGTTCCTGGGCGCGCTGTCGTTCATGTTCACCAACGTCGAGTTCGGTGGCGTCGGCGGCGGCGGTCTGATCGCGCAGGCGGTCCTGGGCACCTTCGGTGTGTTCTTCGGCATGCTGGTGGTCTACAAGACCGGAGCCATCCGGGTCACCCCGCGCTTCACCCGCATGCTGGTCGGCGCCATGATCGGCGTCATCGTGCTGATGCTGGGCAACCTGGTCGCCGCCTTCTTCACTCCCGGCGGATTCGGCCTGCGTGACGGCGGCACCATCGCGATCATCTTCAGCCTGGTCTGCATCGCCATCGCGGCGTTCAGCTTCCTGCTGGACTTCGACGCCGCCGACCAGCTGATCCGGGCCGGTGCGCCGGAGAAGGCCGCGTGGGGCGTGGCCCTGGGTCTGACCGTCACCCTGGTCTGGCTGTACCTCGAGATCCTGCGTCTGCTGAGTTATCTGCAGAACGACTGATCTCACACTCCACAACGAACAGGTGGCTGCCACACGGCAGCCACCTGTTCGCGTTCACGGCCTACTCGGGGAGCCGGTGCGCGATCACGCTGCCGTCTCCGCGACGAAGTCGGCCGCGTGGCGACGCGCGAAATCCGCGAACGTCGTCGGTTCGATACCGAACTCGTGATGGGTGGACAGGTCCACCCGGCAATCCGGCGAGGCGAGCCGGCCGCGATAGATCTCGTCCAGCAGGTCCACCACCTCCGGCGGCAGTCCCTCAGCGGTGTGCAGCGCGCGTTTCTGCTCGGATGTCACCTCCTCGTAGCGGAACGTCCGGCCCGTGGCGGCGCTGATCCGATCGGTGATCTCCGACATGTTCAGCCCTTCGGGCCCGGTCATGTCGAATGCCCGGCCCTCGATGCCCTGGGCCCCCATCATGGCCACCGCCACCCGCGCGATATCGACGATATCGACCGGCGCGAGCCTGCTCTGCCCGATCGGCATGACCAGCGCCCGGCGTCGCGGGTCCACTCCGGTCAGCGTGCCAGGGAGATAGAGCTGCATGAACTGGCTGGGCCGCAGATGTGTCCACGCCAGTCCGGAATTCTCCAGGTACTTCTCGATCTCGAGATGCCAGCGGGTACCGCGGAAGGCGTGCGGATCGAAGTCGGTGCTTGATTCCTTCCCGCTGAACTTGACGATATGCCGCACCCCGGCCGTGGCGGCGGCATCGATGAAGCGGCATTGCGTCTCCACCATGTCGCCGCGTGGTGAGGAGATCATCAGCACGCGATCGATATCGCGGAGGGCGGTCCTCAGCGATTCGGGTACGGCCATATCGCCACGCACCACCTCGACGGTCGGGAGGTCACCCAGCCAGAGTGCGGCGGCGGGGTCGCGGACGAGGACCCGGACCGGAACCTCCCGACGCGCGAATTCGCGGACGACGATCGAGCCCGCACGGCCCGTGACACCGGTCAGCAGATGCATTCTGTTCTCTTCTCCTGTAGTGGAACGAGGTTCGGTTCGGGATCGGCCGGTGCCAGGTGGGGCAGTCCGACCTTCGGAAACAGCGCGGGGTCGTGAATCATGTCGATTCGAGCGACGCCGGCCGGACCGACGGTGAGCAGTTGCAGTGCGTGCGCGCGATGTACGCCACCATGGCCGCGGGTATAGAGGCCGAAGGCCGGTTGGCCGTTCGCGGCGGCCGGCACCAAACGCTGGGCATCGGAGTCGAGAAGGCGGGTCCGCAGAAAACGGCCGATGTGCTCGCGGCCCAGGAACCAGGACGGCACCGGGGGCATCTCGAGCACCGCGTCCTCGGCGAGGATGTCCATCAGCCCGTCGACATCGGCGCGCGCGAAGGCGGTGGCGTAACGGTCGAGCAGGATGCGGCGCCGGGGATCGTCCGGTTCGGTGAGGTCGTAGCCGTGGGGTGCGGCCTTGGCCAGGTGCGCGCGAGCACGTTGCAGTGCGCTGTTCACCGCCGCGGTGGTGGTGCCCAGCAGATCCGCCACCTCGTCGGCGCGAAACATCAGCACCTCGCGCAGAATCAGCACCGCGCGCTGGCGCCCCGGAAGATGTTGCAGCGCGGCGATGAAGGCCAATCGCGTGGTGTGGCGGGCCGCGGCCACCTCGGCCGGATCCAGTGCGCTGTCGGATACCGGTTCCACCCAGGCGATTTCGGCGCGGCGCGGTGGTAGCGGCCCGGTCGGTTCGGTCACCGGAGGACCGAGCCCCGACGGGTAGGCCCGTCGCGCGCGCCGCTGGATGGCTTGCAGACAGGCCCGGGTCGCGATCCGGTACAGCCAGGTTCGCAGTGCCGCCCGGCCCTGAAAATTGTCGTAGCCGCGCCATGCGCGCAGATAGGTTTCCTGTACCGCGTCGTCGGCGTCGTGGGGTGAGCCGAGCATGCGGTAGCAGTAGGTGAACAGCTCGGTCCGGTACCGCTGCGCGGCGATATCGAACGGTTCGTCGATCACCGGGACATCCGGGCGGTATCGAAAACCACGGTGTCGGCGGCGATCCTCCCGCCGTGGACGGTGAGGTGATCGACCGTGCGCACGGTGCCGAAGGGATCGGTGTGCATGTCGTAGACGACCAGCGCGCGTTCGTCGTCACCGAACGCGTCGATGATCTCCACCCCCGTCACCGCGCCGGCGAACTCCGCGATCGTGGCGGCGACGGCCGAGGCGCCGATGAGGTGTACACGGGGACTGTCGAATACGACATCGTCGTGCAGGAGCGCCGTCACCGCCGTCAGGTCCCGGCGCCCGATTGCCTCGATGAACGCCACCGCGACGGGAACACTCGCCGCGACCGGCCGATAGGACCCGATCACCGCCGCGGTGTCCACTTCGGGATCGCTCACTACGCGGGACGCGATATCGCGCTGAAATCGATCGAATGCGCTGAAGGCGGCCAATGCTCCGTCCGCGGCGGTCGCCGTGTGCACGAACCGGCCCGTATCGCCCAGTTCGAAGGCGGAGTAGCTCAGTTCCGCCGGCTGTTCACGATGAAGCTGGGCGAAGACCTCCTCGATCAGGCGCCGGTTCTCCACTGTGGCGTCGTCTCGGGTCCGGTATCGCACCATTACTGTTCTGTTCACGTCGAACTCCTCCGAATCTGTACCGTCATCGATATAGATCCGGAGGAGGACGCAAACTCATCGCGTCACGGCGGTCACTTCGCCGGAAGAGGCGAATTGATGGTGGTGAAATACTGGACCGCCGCCATGATCGCCGCGGGAGCCGTGACCAGGAGCTGTCCGGCGACAGTGCCCAGGGCGCCCACCGCGATGACGCCGCCGAGGCAGCCCACCGCCGCGGCCGGAATGAACGGACCGAACATGCCGACGATCGTGGCGGCCGCGACCGTCGCGCCGGCGATACCGCCGAGGACGCAACCACCGGCGGCGCCGGTCAGGCCGCCGACCAGGGTGCCCAGGGTCGCGCCCATCAGGATCGTGCTCGACAGCCGATTCCACGCGGCCTGTTCGCGGTCGTAGGGGGTCTTCCACGGGGCGGTGTCGTCGTAGGGGAGCGCGACCGGTCGATAGGCGGCGTGCGCGAGATCGAAGCGCGGGGTCAGCGTTGCCGTTCGCCCGGCGATATCGGCGTCGATCGGGAAGACGAAATCATCGACGCGGAACGACAGATCGGTGCCGGCCAGGACGGTGCCGTCGGCCGCTTCGACTTTGAATACGCCGCCGTCGTTCACCAGCGAACCGGAGTCCGTCGTGACGATGGTGTCGGTGGGGGACGTGGTCGCGGTGTAGTTGACCGCCGGGACGGGCGTCGTCGCGGATGCGGATCCGGTTGTGGCAACCGTAATTCCGACGGCAGCGACGAGCATGGAGCATGCCAGATTGATTTTCCTCATCTGATTACTTCTTTCTTGTTACCGAAAATTCGATCCGTTTTCGGCATCGACAAATAAACCCGACTCGGGAGAAAACGGGTTGTTGTGAAATTGTGCTACGGAATCATCACTATGAGTGGCGACGATGGTGCGATTCGAATATCGCTGAGATCGGTATGAATGGAGTTCCGGTTGTGTCGCCGCGGGTGAGCGAAACGCGCCGTCAGGTGGTCGCGGGGAGCCCGTCTTCGGTCGCGGAGTGGGTCGGTGTCCCGGTCATGGATCGACGCCGTGGTTCCTCGGCGAACAGCAGCAGGGCGAGCGAGCCGATCAGGCACAGCGCCGACATCGCGATGAATCCGCCGTCGTAGGTGCCGGTGCGGTCCACGATGAAGCCCATGACCGACGGGGCGATGATTCCGGCGAGTGCGAAACACGCGTCCGCGAATCCCGCCGCCGTGCCCGGTTGTGCCGGTGCGGCGTCGATGGCCGCCACCCACCAGATGCCGCCGGTGACGAATCCGAATCCGACGCCGGCGGAAATGCAGATCAAGGCCACCGTCAGATTGCCGCGCACCACGAGGATCGGCAGGATCGAGGCGCCGGCCAGCAACAGCGCCACGCCGATGATGACGAACCGGGACCGAATACTGTGGGTGCGCTTGTAGACGCGATCGACCACGATTCCGCCGATGGCCGCGCCCACCACGCCGGCCGCCCAGGGAGCGACGGAGAACGCTCCGACCGCCTTGATCGACAGGTCGAACTCACCCTGCAGATACTGCGGGAGCCAATACATGAAGGCCCAGAACATGAATCCCCAGGAGAAGTAGCCGAGACCGACCAGCCACAGATTGCGGTTGCGCAGGATCGCGCCCCAGTCCGTGCTCGACTCGTGACCGCTGTCCTCGCCCTCGTGTTGTCCGGCGCGGATGTAGCGAAGTTCCTCCTCGGAGACGAACGAGGCCTCACTCGGCGAATTCCGCAACGTGGGGTAGGCGACGACCACCCAGACGGCTCCCGCGAGCGCGAGTACCCAGAACATTCCCTTCCACCCGGTCAGCGCGATCAGCTGGGTGAGGATCGGGCCGCCGATGAGCAGGCTGCCCGAGACGGCGACACCGCCGATGAGCGCCAGTGCCTTGCCGCGCTCCTGTGCCGGTAACCATCGACTGGCGATTCGGGTGGCGGCCGGGAAGCAGGGGGCCTCACCGGAGCCGAGGATCAAGCGGAGCAGGATGAGCCCCATGAATCCACCGGCGAACGGTGTCAGTGCCGTCGCGGCGGCCCAGATGAACATTCCGGCGATGAGAATGCGGCGCGGGCCGAAACGGTCGACGAGGGGCCCCGAGAGCAGAGCGAAAAGCATGTAGCCGATCGAGAATGCGGAACTGATGATTCCGTAATTTCCGGGCGTTATTCCGAATTCATGTCTCAGGTCCCCGGCGGCGAATGAGATTGCGCTGCGGTCGATGTAGTTCACCACCACCAATCCCAGAATGATGGCAATAGTCAGCCAACGCGATTTCAAAGCGAACTCCTCGGATGAAGCTGTGGCGGGTCAGATGACCCCGCGCAACCGCAGATTGTCGATGTCCTCGGCGCTGTGGCCGAGTTGGGTGAGGACCTTGTCGGTGTCGGCACCTGCGGGTCGTCCGGTGTGGCGGATGGCGCCGGGGGTCCTGCCCATGCGCCACATGACGTTGTGCATACGCATCGGTCCGAGTTCGTCGTCGGCGACCGTGGTGATCATGTCGGTGGCCACCACCTGCGGATCGACGAGGAGATCACTGGGCCGGTAGACCGGCGCGACCGCGGCGCCGGCGTCCTCGAAAACACCGGTGACCTCGTCTCGCGTGCGGTCGGCGATCCAGTCGCCGACGTAGCGGTCCAGCAGGTCCGCGTGCTGGGCGCGGGCTCGGCCGGTCGCGAACCACTCCTCGTCGAGCACCTCGGGATGGCCCACGATGCGCATGACGCGTTCCGCGATCGCTTGCGCGCTGGTCGAGATCGCCACCCAGTGGTCGTCCTTGGTGCGGTACAGGTTTCGGGGCGCGTTGTTCTGCGACCGGTTCCCGGTGCGCTCCTGATCGATTCCGAGCTGGTCGGCATAGATGACCGCCGGCCCCACCGCCGCCATGATCGGGCTGAGCAGATCGAGATCGATCTCCTGGCCGGCACCGCCATGACGTTCACGGTCGAGCAGCGCCATCGATACCGCGGCCGATCCCGCGATTCCGGCGATCGAATCGGCCAGTCCGAACGCCGGCAGGGTGGGTGGTCCATCGGGTTGTCCGGTGAGGTGCGCGAAGCCGCTCATCGATTCGACCAGCGTCCCGAAGGCCGGACGTCCGGCGTAGGGGCCGTGTTGCCCGAATCCGGTCACGCGCAACATGATCAGTCCGGGATTGGCCGCCGACAGCTCGGCATAGGACAGGCCCCAGCGTTCGAAGGTTCCCGGCCGGAAGTTCTCGACCACCACGTCGGCTTCGGCGGCGAGCTCACGGAAGATCGCTTGTCCGTCCGCGGTGTTCAGATTCAGTGTGACGGTCTGCTTGTTGCGGCTGATCATCTTCCACCACAACGGGACACCGTTCTTGTCCAGTCCGTGCCCGCGCATGCCGTCCGGCTTGTCCGGATGTTCGATCTTGATTACTTCCGCGCCGAAATCGCCCAGGATCTGAGCCGACAGCGGCCCGGCCAGAATGGTGGAGGCATCGAGAACCTTGATCCCGCGCAGTGGTCCCGCGGCTGGGCTCTCGCTCGTATCGTCGGTCACCGCCAGGCTCCTCAGTACGGGCGGGCCAGGTAGCGACCGGCGGGACTGCCGGTGACCGCGCCGTCGGCGAGCACCCGGTTACCGCGGACGAAGGTATCGGTGACCGCGGCGGTCAGCTCGAACCCTTCGAATGGCGTGTATTCCTGGGTGGATTCGGAATCGGCGGCGCGCACGGTCCAGGTCCGGTTCGGGTCGACGATCGCGATATCCGCGTCGAGGCCCTCGGCGAGGCGGCCCTTGCCGGGCAGACCGTACCGATCGGCGGGGTTCGATGCCGTGAGCTGCGCGATCCGGCGCAACGACACTCCGCGCTTGCGGCCCTCGGTGATGAGGCCGGGCAGCAGGTATTCGGTGCCGCCGAATCCGGACTTGGCGGCGAACACGTCGTCCCGATCCTCGCCGAACTTGACCTCGTCCTTGCAACAGGCGTGATCGGAGACCACCCAGTCGATGTTGCCGGCGAGCAGGTGTTCCCACAGCGCCTCGACATCCTCGCGGGGGCGGATCGGCGGATTCACCTTGGCGCCCAGACCGTTCGCGTTGTCGATATCGGTGAGCAGGTGCCCGATCGTGACCTCGCGGCGGAAGTTCACGTGCGGGAAGGCCTCGGCCATCTTCATCGCGGCCTTCAAGGCCTTCGCCGAACTCAAATGCAGCAGATTGATATTCGGCAGTCCGGTCTCGTCGGCGAGGAAGGAGGCGATGGTGACGGCCAGTCCCTCGGAATGCTGGGGACGGGACGCGCTGTAGGCGGCCAGGCCGCTGAGCTTGCCCTCCTGTTCGACGATCTTGGTGTAGGCGCTCATGATCTCGGCGGTCTCACAGTGCAGCGACAGCGAGATGTGCGGTGCCAGTTCGGGGAACTGCTCGCGGGCCTTCTGTACGCCGCGCATGACGAATTCGAAATGGGCGATGTCGTAGCGCTCGTCCTCGGGAATCATCAGGAAATCGCTCTGCGAGGTGGAGCGTCCGTGCAGACCGTGGCTGCCGTAGAACATGAAGATCTTGAACGAGGTCACACCCTGATCGGAGGCCAGGTCCGGGATTTCGCCGATGTGCTGCTTGGACATCGGCGCGAGGTGGAAGGCGTAGTCGATGTAGCTGCGCCCAGCCGAGGCGTCGAGTACCTCCGGGAAGAAGTCGGCATAGGCGCCGCCCTTGTTCAGGTAGTACTGCCCGGTGCGCATGTACGTCAGCGCCGTGGTGACGCCGCCCTGCGCGCTCGCGCGGGATTCGGTGACGGTGTCCTCGGCCAGCGGGTTGTAGATACCCCAGTGCTGATGGGCGTCGACGACGCCGGGGAAGACGAGTTTGCCGGTGGCGTCGACGATTTCGGCATCCGCGACCGCGTCGTCGCCCAGATCGGGACCGATGGCGGCGATCTTGCCGTCCACGATGAGGATGTCGGCGGACTGCCCGTCCTCGGGCGCAGCCTTGTCGGTGCGCACGACCGTGCCGTTCTTGATGAGGTAGTTGGTCATAGTTCTCTTCTTCTCCTGGCAGAAATCCGAAAGGGTGAATGTGGTCAGGCGGGGACGGGGCTGTTGACGTGTTCGGCGGCGAGGTAGGCCAGTCCGAGTGCGGTGATGAGTCCGTTGCCGGCGAGGTATCCGCTCGCGCCGTGACCGGAGATGCCGATCGCCGCGCCGCCCGACGCGTACAGACCGGGAATCGGTGAGCCGCCGGCGAGGACGCGCGCGTGTTCGTCGACGACGAGCCCGCCCTGGGTGTGGAACAGCGCCGGGGTGATCGCGATCGCGACATACGGCGAGCTCAACGGATGACGTTCGTCGGTGCGTCCCTGGCGGTCGGGTTCCGGTCCGGCGGCGGATCGTGCCGCGGCGGCCAACTCGTCCGCGAGCGTTTCGGGGGGCAGTGCGAGCCGTCCGGCGAGTTCCGCGGCGCTGTCGGCGCGAACGAGCGACCCGCTCTCGGCGACGGCGCGGAAATCGTCGAAGGACGAACACAGCTTCTCGATGTGCTCATCGATGATGATCCAGCCGGCGCCGCCGGGCTGTGCGGCGAGCATCGCGGCGAATTCCGAATATCCGGTGGATTCGGGTGCGAAGCGGCGGCCGTCGCGGTTGACGATGATTCCGCCGTGGACGACGGTGGCCCAGCCGACGAGGGTCCGGCTGCGCGACGACAGCGCGGCGTGACCTTGATACGCGTCGAGGTAGGCGGTGTCCGCGCCCAGGCCGCGCCCGATCCGCAGCGCGTCGCCCCGGCTGTATCCGCCGCCGTGATAATGCGCGTCGGCGATCTCGGGAATCCACTGTCGTACGAGTGCGCGATCGGCGCCGAAACCGTTGGTGGCCAACAATACCGAGGTCGCGGTGAGGTCCTCGCCGCGTCCGTCGGGGGTGGCGATCTCGACGCCGGAGACGCGTCCCGCGCTGGTGTGTACCGCGCGCAGGCTCATCGGTGCGACGACGTCGATCCGGGGGTGGTCGTGCGCCCGCCGAAGGAGGTGGTTCAGCAGGCGGGAGCCGTGGCGCCCGGCGATGGTGTGACAGCGATCGGTACTGTGCCCGGGATAGCGGAAATCGGTAACGAGTTCGAGGTCGAGGGCTTGCGCGTCGGCCAGCCAGGTCACCAGTGGCGCGCTCGCGTCGGCCAGCGCGCGGGCCAGACGTCGATCAGCCGTGCCGCCGGTCTTGCGGTCGATATCGCCGAGGAATTGCTCGGGACTGTCCGCGACACCGGCCGCATGCTGCCAGCGGGTCCCCGCGGCGGGGATCATCGCGGTGCACATCGAGGTGTTGTTACCGCGCTGGAAGTGCTCGTCGGCGTCGATGACGAGAACGTTCGATCCGAGTTCGGCCGCTCGCAGGGCGGCGACGAGTCCACCGCCGGCGCCGGCGACGACGAGATCGAATTCCGGACTGTCCACGCTTCCTCCTAATCTGTTCCGCTTAGCGGAACGCTAGAATGTGGTCCTCCGCACTATTGCATCCGATGCTTTCTCAACGCAAGGGCTTGTCGAGTGGAATAACTCGCCGAAAGCGTGAAGTCGAGTTCGCTCCCACGTCTAGACAATCGTTTCGCTAAGCGGTACAACTGGTTTTGGGTTTGCGGGGACGCATGACTGATGTCGCCGCTCGGAACAACACACACGACTTCGGAGAACGGAGCCACGATGGAGTCCTCCGGTGGCGGCACCACAGCCGCCGCGCGAGCAGCGGAAGTGCTGCTCGAATTCGGTCGCCGCTCGAGCGCACTCGGCGTCTCGGAGATCGCCCGCGCGACCGGTATGTCCAAGGCGGTTGCCCACCGTATTCTGACCACCTTTGTCGAATGCGGTCTCTTGCTCTACGAGCCCTCGACGCGTCGGTATCTACTCGGTCCGGCGGCCGCGACGCTCGGTGCTCGCGCGTTGGATGTGTCTCCGCTGCGGCGAATGGCACGAGAGGCGTTGGTGGAGCTGCAGCGGGCCACGGGTGAGACGGCGACGGTATCGGCTCGCGTCCCCGGCGGGCGCGTCTATCTGGACCAGGTCGAGAGCACCCAGGAAATCAAGATGACCGTCGATCTGGGTAAGCGGTTCGATCTGCACAGCGGCTCGTCGGGCCGGGTCATCCTGGCGCATCTGTCCGACGAGGAGCGCGACGATCTGCTGTCGCGACCCCTCCCGCGCCTGACGGCCACGACCATCATCGACTCGGCGGCACTGCGCGAGACGCTGCGTATCGCCCGCGAGCACGGTGTCTGCCGATCGACCGGCGAACGTCAGGAAGGCGCCGGATCGGTCGCCGCGCCGGTATTCGGGGCGGACGGCTCGGTGGTCGGATCGGTCTCGGTGTGCGGGCCCAGCTATCGCATGACCGACGAAGCGTGTGACCGGTACGAAGGTCTGGTTGTGCAAGCGGCGCAGTCGGTTTCGCGTGCCCTGGGCTATCGTCCGGCCGGTTCGGAACCCGCATGACTCCGCGCAGCTGGCTGTATGTGCCGGGGCATCGCCACGACCGCATCGGCAAGGCGCTCGACAGCGGCGCTGACGCCGTGGTCATCGACCTCGAGGACGCGGTGCCGGTCACCGCGAAGGATCGGGCCCTCGCGAACGCCCTCGACGCGGTGCGGACAGCGCCCCCGGGCCGCGAGATCTGGTTGCGGCTCAACGTCATCGGGTCCGAATGGCTGGATAACGAACTCGCCGCACTGGATGCGGCGGCAGTCGCGCCCGCCGGTGTCCGGCTTCCGAAAGCCGATGAGCCCGAGGCTGTTTCGGCTGCGGTCGACCGGCTGTCCTGCGACGTCCACGCCATCATCGAATCCGCCGCGGGACTGCTGGCAGCTCCCCGGATCGCACAATGTCATCCCCGCGTCACGGGTATCGCGCTCGGCGAGGCCGACCTCGCCGCCGATCTGCGAGTGGAGGCGAGCGGGCTCGCGTGGGCGCGGGGCTGGATCGTCGCCGCCGCGCGTGCCGCCGGACTGACTTCGCCCGTCCAGAGCGTCTGGACGGCGGTCGACGATCTCGCGGGGCTCGCGGACACCTCCCGCGCCGGACTGGCTCAGGGCTTCTTCGGCCGGTCCGTCGTGCACCCGAAACAGATCGACATCGTCCACGACGCCTACACCCCGTCGGCGGACGCACAACGAAGAGCTCGACGGATCGTCGACCGCGCGGCCGAATCGCTGGCCGCCGGGGAGTCGGCGGTACTCGACGACGACGGCCGATTCATCGACCCCGCCGTGGTCGCGAACGCGCGGCTCGTCCTCGATCGAGCAGCAGCCACAGCAGCATCAGGAGTGAATGTATGACCACCCAGACCGTCACCACCGGACCGGACGCCTTGTTGAGCGCCGTGGTGGATACCGACGTCGACATCGTCGAGCTCGGACATCCCCACACGACGGGGATGCCGTGCTCCCCCAACCATCCCGGATTCCGGATGACCCTGATCCGCCGGCACGGCGATATGGTCCGGCCGGACGGCGGGTCGGCCTCCAACGAGATCATCGTGACCGGCGGCCACGTCGGCACCCACGTGGACGCCCTCTCGCATGTCAGCCACGAAGGCAAACTGCACGGTGGTGTGGACGCGGAACAGGCCCAGAGGGGCGGACGATTCTCGCACTTGGGGGCGGAGACGATTCCGTTCCTGCTTCGGCGTGGTCTGCTGCTCGACGTGGCCCGGGTGCGCGGACTCGACGCCCTCGACGCCGGAGCCGCCGTGACCGAACAGGATCTGCGGGACGCGGCGGACGCCGCGGGTGTGACGCCGCGGCGCGGGGACGTGGTCCTCATCCGTACCGGCTGGGCTCGCTACTTCGACGATCCGCAACGCTATCTCGGTCAAGAGGACGGGGTCCCCGGCGCCGATGTGAGCGCTGCGCGGTGGCTGGCCGACGCCGGTATCGTCGCCGCGGGCGCCGATACCACCGCATTCGAGCAGATTCCGGCGGGCAAGGGGCACAGCGTCCTGCCCGTGCATCGAGTCCTGTTGGTGGAGAACGGGATCCACATCATCGAACATCTGGATCTCGAAGCGGCCGGCGAGCGGGGCCTCACCGAATTCACCTTCGTCATGGCACCGCTGCGCATCACCGGCGGGACCGGGTCGCCGGTGCGGCCGGTGGCGGTGGTGGCCGCATGAGCAGCCGCCACGATCTCGAGGGGACGGTCGTCGGCCGGCTGGCCGCGCTGGCCGACCACATCCGAACGGCCGGACTCGGCGACGAACTGCGCACCGATGTGGCGCGGCGAGTCCTCGATGTGCTCGGCAATTCGCTTGCCGCGCAGGCGCAACCATCGGCGCGTGCGGTCGTCGCGGTGGCTCGCGACTGGGCCGGCGCGGCCCGGGCGACGGGCATCGGCACCGGCGCACGGTTTCCCGCCGCCACCGCGGCATTGGTGAACGGCACCCTCGCCCATTCGATGGACTCCGACGACACCCATCTGCCGTCGGTACTGCATCCCTCCGCGTCGGTGGTGCCGACCGCCTTGGCGGTCGGCGAGGCGACGGGCGCTTCCGGCGCCGCGGTGCTCGACGCCGCCGGTGTCGGTGTCGAGATCGCGGTGCGTTTGGGAATGGGCGGCTACGACGAGAAACTCGGCAATTCCGAATTCTTCGAACGCGGCCAGCACGCGACCTCGATCTGCGGTGCGGTGGGATCGGCCGCGGCCGCCGCCATGCTGTACGGGCTGGACGTGGACGGGATCGCCGATGCGATGGGAATCGCCGCCAGCTTCGGGGCGGGGCTGCTCGAGGCCAACCGGACCGGCGGCACCGTCAAGCGCGCACACTGTGGTTGGGCAGCGCATTCCGGTGTCACCGCGGCGGAGTTCGCGCGGCACGGACTCACCGGCCCGCCCACCGTCATCGAAGGCAGGTTCGGATTCCTGCACGCATTCTGTGGCGACCGTGCCGACGTGGCGAAGGTGACCGAAGGACTCGGCGAGCACTGGGAGTTGCCGGGCATCTTCTTCAAGCCCTATCCGTGTAACCACTTCACCCACGCCGGAATCGATGCCGCGCGCGCACTGCGCGGCGCCGGGCTCGACCCCGATGAGATCGTCGCGATCGATCTCGGCGTGCCGAAGCCGGTACTTCGCACCATCGCCGAACCGCCCGCGGCGAAGGCGGCCCCGGAATCGGGATACCACGCGGCATTCTCGGGCCCGTTCACCGTCGCACGCGCGTTGCTCGGTGGTTCCGGACTCGGTGTGGGACATGCCGATTTCACCGATGCGGCGGCGAAGGATCCTCGTACGCTCGCGTTGGCCTCGTTGGTGGTCGCGCACAGCGATGACCGGTGCGATGAGATCTACCCACATCAATTCCCCGCCGTGCTGCGGGTGCGCACCCGCGACGGCGCCTGGCACGAGGCGCGTGTCGATCACAATCGCGGCGGTCCGGTGAACCCGCTCACCGACGACGAGCTCACCCTGAAATTCGACCTGAACGTGGCGGGGCAGCTGTCCCCGCCCGCCGCGCGTTCGGTGGCCGAACAGGCGTTGGCGCTGCCGACGGCCGGGTCGATCGACGCCCTCATGTCGATCGTGCGCGGCTGAGCTCACAGTGCCCTGATACGAGTCCGGCGCCGGTGAGTCCGGCGCCGGGCCGACGGGTTCACACCAGGAGTTCCGCGGGCAGCACATCGGTGGCGATATGGTCGGCGCCGCAATGATCGGCCAGCATGGCGATGCCCTGGGAGTTGTTCAGTCGCAGCGGCAGAATCTCCTGATACTCGGGCGAGGCGTACCAGGCCTGCGCCGCGTCGTAATCCGGGAATTCGATGACGATCACATTCCCGTCCCGCGGCCCGTCGGCGGCCATCTGCCGTCCGCCGTGCACGATGAACTTCCCGCCGAACGGCGCCAGCGTGCCGTCGATCCGGCGCAGATACTCCACGATCTCGGCATTGACGTCGACGTCGTACAGGTGAGCCACAGCGTAGGCAGGCATCTCGAACTCCTCGTACCGAGTTGTGTTGATGCCATTGATACTCCCGCGCGACCGTAGCGGAGTCGATTACCCGCTGGGTAATGCACAGCAGTCGACCACCCGCTTCAACGCTGAATCACTACCCCGCAACGCAAGCCGGCCGGTTCCCCACCTCTCGGTGCGGAACCGGCCGACTGATTTCGTGAGCACAGGGGTCAACCAGCGGGCATGCTCGGAAGTCGCCCGGCGCTCACTCGCCGCCCCGGGACGCGGATCTCGCGGCACTCACTGGTCCGCTGACGTCGCGGGGAGGCGGTCGAACCTCAGCTCAGCCGCTCGATGACCATCGCCATGCCCTGGCCGCCACCGACACACATGGTCTCCAGACCGAACTGCTTGTCGTGGGTCTGCAGGTTGTTGATCAGGGTGGCGGTGATGCGGGCGCCGGTCATACCGAACGGGTGGCCCAGGGCGATCGCGCCGCCGGAGACGTTCAGCTTGTCCAGGTCCATGTTCAGTTCGCGGGCCGAACCCAGCACCTGCACGGCGAAGGCCTCGTTGATCTCGTAGAGATCGATGTCGTCGATGGTCTTGCCGGCGATCTTCAGCGCCTTGCGCACGGCCTCGATCGGGCCCAGGCCCATGATCTCCGGCGACAGGCCGGACACGCCGGTGGACACGATGCGCGCCAGCGGGGTCAGGCCCAGCTCCTTGGCCTTGGTGTCGCTCATGATCACCAGGGCGGCGGCGCCGTCGTTGAGCGGGCAGGCGTTACCGGCGGTGATGGTGCCGTCGGGACGGAAGACCGGCTTGAGCTGCGAGATCTTCTCGTAGGTGGTGCCGGGACGCGGGCCGTCATCGGTGGAGACGACGGTGCCGTCGGGCAGGGTCACCGGGGTGATCTCCCGCTCGAAGAAGCCCGCCTTGATGGCCTCCTCGGCACGGTTCTGCGAACGCACGCCCCAGTGGTCCTGGTCCTCCCGGGAGATACCGGTGAACTGGGCGACGTTCTCGGCGGTCTGGCCCATCGCGATGTAGATGTCGGGCAGATCGCCGGCTTCGCGCGGGTCGGCCCAGCCGCCCGAGCCGCCCTCGGCGCGCTTGGCGGTGCGAGACTCGGCCTCGGCGAACTTGTCGTTGTGGGTGTCGGGCCAGCCGTCGGAGGTGCCCTTCGGGAACCGGGACACGGTCTCGACACCGGCGGAGATGAAGACGTCGCCCTCACCGGCCTTGATGGCGTGCAGCGCCATCCGGGTGGTCTGCAGCGACGACGAGCAGTACCGGTTCAGGGTGACGCCGGGCAGGAAGTCGTAGCCCAGCTGAGTGGCCACCACCTTGGCCATGTTGAATCCGGCTTCGCCGCCGGGCTGGCCGCAGCCGAGCATCAGATCATCGATATCGGCGGGGTTCAGCGCGGGCACCTTGTCCAGGGCGGCGCGGACCATCTGGGTGGCAAGGTCGTCCGGGCGCATGCTCACCAGCGAACCCTTGCCCGCGCGGCCGATGGGAGAGCGGGCGAACGAGACGATGACGGCCTCTGGCATGAGGACTCCTTATGGGGTGGGCGCCGAATCGGTCAGCAGACCGTTTCGGTACACAGGTACGACAATTCACTCCCGAATGTACTGGGTCGTCTGCTTCGGCTTCGCTCCGGCGGGTTCTCGGCCCCCTGTGTCTCGATTTTTCCGTTCCCCGCTCGATCGCCGCGCATCTTCGCCGCGGCGGCCCGACATCGAGTCGGTCCGAGAAAGCTTGGGGGACAGTTGATTTCAGAGGAGCTCGTCTGAATCCGGATCGGTATGGAGTCGATCGGGGTGGGCGTCCCGCTCAGTGGGACTGCTGGACGGCCGTCGCCGACAGGGGGTGCGGGTCGGCGCCCAATTCGGTCAGGACCGCCGGGAGGATGTGCTCGGCGGCCAGGGCGTAGCCGGCGGGGGAGGGATGGAAACCATCGGCGGAGAACAGCACCTCGGGGGTGCTACGGAAGTCGTGACCGAGGAGATCGCCCATGGCCACCGCGGTGCCACCGGCCGCGCGCACCGCGGTGGCCTGTGCCCGGGCCAGGCGAGCACTCCAGCGGTGCACGACCGTACTCAGCGGCTGCGGGATGGCGGCGACGGCGCCCAGATCCGGGCAGGTGGCGACCACGGCGATCGCGCCCGCTTCGTGCAGGCGTCCGACCGCGCGCCGCAGCCGCTGGGCCGATCTGGCGATCGAATGCTTCTTGGTGACGTCGTTGGCGCCGACCAGGATGACCGCCACGTCCGGTGGCGGTCCGGCGATGAACATCGCGTCGACCTGACCCGCGAGCCCCTTGGAGGTGGCACCGGATATCGCCTTGGTGCTCAGGCGGATTCGCGATCCGGTGATATCGGCCAGGCCCCGCGCCAGCAGGACGCCCGGCACCTGTTCGGCATCGGAACATCCGACCCCGGCCGCGGTCGAATCACCGAAGATCATCAGATGTATGTCGAACGGGACCCCTGTGCGCCACGGCTCGGGTGCCCCGCAGGCACGGGTGTAGACGCCGTCCGCCTCGGGGGGTTTGGACGTATCGCGGCCGATCACGGTGCGCGCCGCCCGCGCCTGCGACATCAGCAGCCGATAGGTCGCCCAGCCCGCGGTGCCCGCCCCGGACCCGACAGCCACCGCGGTGGCCGCGCTCGCGGCGACCGTGCGCCACGTTCTGGACGTCACGCCACACCTCCGGTCTTCGTCGTCCGCGCTGTCTGCCGACGGGTCGTGACACCACGATCGGCACACACCCGGGATTCGCATCCGGCGCGGCTACGGTGAGCGCGCGACCGGTCCGGTCCTACCGATTATGCGGTGGTCGGGTGCGTGCCGACCAGTGTCGTACGGCGTGCGCTCGGCGCGGCGCGGAACTCAGGCGACGTCGAATCCGCCGTGCGCGGGAATGCTGAGGTTGTTGGTGGTGACCGTCACCTCGATATGACCCGGCCCGGTGTCCTGGAAGGTCGCGTACAGAATGCTGCCGTAGATGCCGGAGACGACATTGAGCCGATACTCGCCGGCCGCACCGGTATTCACATTGCGCCAGGCGACGGTGGTGTCGACATTGCACAGCGGTGCGAGTGGATACTGGCCCGGTCCCACGCCCTGAATGGGCAGGGCCTGGACGTTCAGGATCGCCCGGCCCGGATAGTCGGAGCTGGTATCGGCCCAGGTCCGGATGTTGCCCCCGCACAACCCGCCGTAGAACAGGCTGGGTGTCTGGGGGAATTCGACGGTCTGAGCGCTGGCCGAGGCGGACCCGATCGCGGTCACGGCCCCGACTGTCCCGGCGACGACTGCGGCGACGCGGGCTGTCTTCGGCATCCTCACGTTCGGCATAGTAATCGCTGTCCGCCGCTCCGCGACTTTTGCGGACGGGTGAGTGCCGCGAGATCGGTCATCGCGTGTCGTCACGACCCGGATACGCGTGGCGCACCGACCGCGTGTCCGCTGTACCGGACGAAGCTGTACCGGACGAATGGGTGTGCGTACCGGTCGGTGTGCCGGACGTATCCACTGTCAGCACCTACTTCGGTCTCTGCGACGATGTAGCTATGCGTATCGCGAACCACGTTGTCGACCTGATCGGTAATACCCCGCTCGTTCGATTGAATTCCGTGGTGGGCCCGAACTCCGGGCTGGTTGCGGCGAAGATCGAATACCTGAACCCGGGTGGCAGCTCGAAGGACCGGATCGCGGTCAAGATGATCGATGCCGCCGAGGAGCAGGGATTGCTGAAGCCCGGCGGCACGATCGTCGAGCCGACCTCCGGCAATACCGGGGTGGGTCTGGCTCTGGTCGCCCAGCAGCGCGGATACCACTGCGTCTTCGTGTGCCCGGACAAGGTCAGCGAGGACAAGCGCAACGTGCTGCGGGCCTACGGCGCCGAAGTGGTGGTGTGCCCGACCGCGGTGTCACCGGAGCATCCGGACAGCTACTACAGCGTCTCGGACCGGCTGACCCGGGAGATCCCGGGCGCGTGGAAGCCCGATCAGTACTCCAACCCCGGTGGTCCGGCCAGCCACTACGAGACCACCGGCCCGGAGATCTGGCGCGATACCGAGGGCACGATCACCCATTTCGTGGCCGGTGTCGGCACCGGCGGCACCATCACCGGTACCGGCCGCTACCTGAAAGAGGTCTCGGGAGGCAAGGTCAAGATCGTCGGCGCCGATCCGGAGGGGTCGGTCTACTCCGGCGGCACCGGACGTCCCTACCTGGTCGAGGGCGTCGGTGAGGATTTCTGGCCCTCCGCCTACGACCCGGCGATCCCGGACGAGATCATCGCCGTCTCCGATGCCGATTCCTTCGATATGACCCGCCGCCTGGCCCGCGAGGAGGGTCTGCTGGTCGGTGGTTCCTGCGGCATGGCCGTGGTGGCTGCCCTGCAGGTGGCCGAGCGCGATCCCGACGCGGTCGTAGTGGTCTTGCTGCCCGACGGCGGCCGCGGCTACCTGTCGAAGATCTTCAACGACCGCTGGATGAGTTCCTACGGATTCCTGCGTTCGCGCCTGGACGGCAGCACCGCCGAGCCGATCGTCGGCCACGTGCTGCGCGGCAAATCCGGTGAGCTGCCCGATCTGGTGCACACCCACCCACAGGAGACGCTGCGCGACGCGATCGAGATCCTGCGCGAATACGGTGTCTCGCAGATGCCGGTGGTCGGCGCCGAGCCGCCGGTGATGGCCGGTGAGGTGGCCGGCAGTGTCACCGAGCGCGATCTGCTGTCGGCGGTATTCGAAGGCCGCGCGCATCTGACCGATCCGGTGTCGAAGCATATGAGCCCGTCGTTCCCGCTGATCGGTTCCGGCGAACCGGTATCGGCGGCGACCAAGGCCCTGGAATCCACCGATGCCCTGATGGTGGTCGAGGACGGCAAGCCCATCGGCGTCATCACCCGCCACGATCTGCTCGGCTTCCTCAGCGGTTCGGGACTGCCCACGCACTGATCCCAGGCGCTCGGTTCTCGCCGATTACGTTGTCGTGCAACAGAACCGGGATCTCGACAGTGATACTGCGCCCGGTCGGCCATGGTGGTCGGCCGGGCGCGGTCGTTCGCGCTCCCACCGCGCCGTGGACGGGCCCGTTTCGGTCGCGTGATGCGGGCCGGGTATCGCCGGATCCGGGCTGCCCGGGGTTTGCCCTCACTGCCGCGCGTCCCTCTCAGCGCTCGCGGCCGGCGACGGCACCCGGATCGAGCCCGGCTCCCGATCCGGATCGGCTCGGTTACCGGACCGTGATCTCGGCGGGGTGGCGGGCGGATCTGTGGGCGCTACCGGGTGAAGGGCCGAAGAAGGAGTATCGGATGCGCTCGCCAGGGGGTTACGAAGCGTTGCCGATCGTTACCGAACAGTTGCCGAATGCCTGAAGATTCGGACAAAACGCCCTTGTCCAGCTCGACACGCGTTATTTTTCTGTGATGCGCAGCACTGTGTCATAACGGAAAGATCTCCAGGTCGGCGCCATGGTTCGGGTGTCTTTGGGGGTGAAACGCGAGGAGCGGCACCGTGTGTTCATCTTTGGTTAAGTTTACGTTCACCTGCCGACATCATCCTGTGACCTCGTTGGTTGTCAGACATCGAGTCTGAGTCATACGAGGAGTTGTCGAACGCCATGCGGAATGCGAACCAGTCGGAGTTGCCCTCGGGCATGCCGGCCACGGCGCACGCCGTGACGGCGGCCGCCGCTCCACGCGTAGCCGCCGGGCCACCCGGCGGCGGCATCCGGTAGCCGGAGTCGAACGCGGCGGAAGTCCGTCGCCTCGAGGGAACCGCGGTTCCCATCCATCTCAACAGAAGCATGCAGCACCCGAGGCGAGTCCCACGGGGGTCCCGCCCTGGTTCCGCGCTGCCCGCGACATGCCACCGAGCCCATACCACGAGGCCGACACACCACGAGTAGGGAAAACATCGAATGTCGAAGTCCATGACGAGCAGTAGAGCCAAGGCGGTCGCGCGTACCGCCGGATCCGCCACGCTGGCCTTTGCCGCCTTTGCTGCTATCACCGCCGCCGGTGGGCACCAGAGCGACGATGTGAAGCCGGTCGCGCTGGCCTCCACCCTCGCCGCGTCCGCCGAGAAGCCCCAGCCCGCCGCCAAGCCCGCCGAGGCCGTGGCCGCCGTGGCCCCCGCGCCCGCCGCCCCCGCCGCGGCCGTTCCGGCGCCCATGCCTGCCCCCGCCCCGGCTCCCCCGCCGCCCCCGCCGGCTCCCTCCTACCCGGACAATCTCGACGGCTGGATCCACAACGCGCTCGACATCATGGCCGCGCACGGCATCCCGGGCAGTTACGACGGCATCTACCGCAACATCATGCGCGAGTCCTCGGGTAACACCCAGGCGATCAACCTCTACGACATCAACGCCATGAACGGCATCCCGTCCAAGGGTCTGCTGCAGGTCATCGACCCGACCTTCCAGGCGTACCACGTCGAGGGCACCTCCTGGGACGTCTGGGATCCGGTCGCGAACATCGTCGCCGCCTGCAACTACGCCGCGCAGCGCTACGGCTCGATGGACAACGTCAACTCCGCGTACTGAGATCTCGATCGCACTCGTGCGCACCCGATCCGCGATGACCCCGCTCACATCTTCCGGTGAGCGGGGTTCCCGCGTCCCGGGGGCAGACATCGCAGTTCTAGGCTGGTCGGCATGACCGACGATCAGCTGGGGTTCTCCACACGAGCCGTGCACGCCGGATACGATCCCGATCCGCAGACCGGTGCGGTGAACGTGCCGATCTACGCGAGTTCGACCTTCGCCCAGGACGGCGTGGGCGGGATGCGTGGCGGCTACGAGTACGCCCGCACCGGTAACCCGACCCGTACCGCGCTCGAGGCCAATCTGGCCGCGCTGGAATCGGGACGGTACGGGCGGGCCTTCTCCTCGGGGATGGCGGCCACCGACTGTGTGCTGCGCGCGAACCTGCGCCCGGGCGATCATCTGGTGATTCCGAACGACGCCTACGGCGGCACCTTCCGGTTGATCGACAAGGTGTTCACCCAGTGGGGCATCGAATACTCCGTGGCGCCGATCTCGGACCCCGACGCCGTGCGAGACGCGTTGCGGCCCAACACCAAACTGGTGTGGCTGGAGACGCCCACCAATCCGCTGCTCAATATCGGCGATATCGCCACCCTCGCCGACATCGCGCACGGCGGCGGCGCGAAACTGGTGGTGGACAACACCTTCGCCTCCCCGTACCTGCAGCAGCCGCTACTGCTGGGCGCCGATATCGTGCTGCACTCGACCACCAAATACCTGGGCGGCCATTCCGATGTGGTCGGCGGCGTACTCGTCACGAACGACGCCGAACTCGATGCGGCCTTCGCCTTCCTGCAGAACGGCGCCGGCGCGGTACCCGGCCCCACCGATGCCTTCCTCACCCTGCGCGGCATCAAAACCCTTGCGCTGCGGATGGATCGGCACTGCGACAACGCCGAGACCCTGGCCGGATTCCTCGCCGATCACTCGGCGATCGCGCAGGTCATCTATCCGGGAATGCCCGAACATCCCGGAAATCCGGTGGCGCAGAAGCAGATGCGTCGCTTCGGCGGCATGATCTCGGTGCGGCTGCACGGCGGCCGCCAGGCGGCGCTCGACTTCTGCGCGCGGACGAAGATCTTCACTCTCGCCGAATCGCTCGGCGGTGTGGAATCGCTGATCGAGCATCCCGGCGCGATGACCCATGCCTCGACCGAGGGTTCCGAACTCGAGGTGCCCGCCGATCTGGTGCGGCTGTCGGTCGGCATCGAGGACATCAGTGATCTGCTCGCCGACGTCGAGCGCGCACTGGGATAACCGGTCTCGCGACGACGAATGGCCGTATCGAATCGGTACGGCCATTCGTCGTCGCGCGGACTATCTCAGGCGCTCGGCCGGGCTGCTGCCCACCCGGCCGAGTCTTCCGAGGAGTGTGCGCAGCGAGCCCAGCGCAGCGTCACCGACCGGATCGGGATGATCGCCGTATCCACCGGGGGAGCCGCTGCTGGACGCGTCCATCGGAATCGCTCCTGATCAGCTGTGGTACGGCTCCGCGCTGACCAGGGTCACCTTCATCATGTTGCCGTTGGGCAGGCGGTATTCGCGGGTCTCGCCGACCTTGGCGTCGATCAGCGCGCCACCGAGCGGCGAACTGGGCGAGTAGGTCTCCAGATCGGATCCGCCCAGACCTTCTTCGCGGGTCGCGATCAGGAAGGTCTCGGTGTCGGTCTCGTCGCCGTCGTAGTACACCTTGACCACCGAGCCGGGCAGCGCGACGCCCGACTTCGTCGGCGCGACGCCAACCTTGGCGTTGTTCAGCAGTTCCTGGAGCTGCCGGATGCGGGCCTCCTGCTGGCCCTGCTCCTCGCGGGCGGCGTGGTAACCGCCGTTCTCCTTGAGGTCGCCTTCTTCGCGGCGTTCGTTGATCTCGGCCGCGATGACCGGACGGTTGGCAATGAGCGCGTCGAGTTCGCCCTTGAGCCTCTCATGCGACTCCGGTGTGAGCCAGGTCACTTGCGTCTCAGTCATCTCGATCACTCCCTAGTAGTTGTTCCCGGCGCGCCGGGGTCCGTAATACCCGTCGCACATGTGCGAGCACGTTGTCCGCGCACAGCGACAGTCGACGGCTAGAGCGATCCGGGGGGATGTTCCTCGAACCCCGACGGTGTCGCGGGCATTGTGTGCCCGGGACCCGGCAGCGCTGGCCGTCAATGCAGCAAACACGGCTCCGAGCGTTCGGAACCGTGTTCGCGCCATTCTAGCACGAATTGGATATGTGCAGGTAGAAGCCTTGATTATGGGCGGCGTCAGCCCGCCTTCAGATAGGGCGGCACCTGATCGCTACAACCGTAGATATTGCCGTTGGCGGGCCGTGCGGTCGTGCGCACCGTCGTGGTCAATTCGACGGTACCGCTGCCCGAGCCCGGCACCAGCACCTCGCGGCGGCCGATCTCGCTGCCCTCGGTATCCATGCCCCGGACCAGGCACACCACGGGCTGCTCGGGATGGCTGCGGGTCACCTTGAAATGCACCGTGAGCGTGGAATCGTCGATGACGTCGTAGCCGAGTTGGTCGGGCTGGATATCCTTGGGTCCGTACTGCCGATACCCCACATAGGCGACGATCACGCCGAGTATCACCACGACGATGCCGAGCGCGATCGGAATCCAACGGCGGTTGCGCGGCGGCCGGGAGCCGTAACGATCCGACACCCGATCGGTCGTGGCATCCGACGAACCGGGTGCGGCGTCGGCGGTGCGCCCGTCCGGATCGGTCCGGTCGGACTGCGGTGCCGCCTCGCTCATGATGTGGTTGCTCCCGTGGTCGATCAGGGGGTAGGTCGGAACAAAAGACCGTCGGATGGAACTATAGGGAATGCAGTTCGGACACCCGCGTGCCGCTCGGTACGGCGGAGGGCTATGAGGTGAAACGGTGAGCAACGAGGTGAACGAGAAGTGAGCGGCAGCTTCGATCGGCCGCTGCGCCTCATGGCGGTCCACGCCCACCCCGACGACGAGTCGAGTAAGGGTGCCGCCACCACCGCGAAATACGCCGCGGAAGGTGACGACGTCCTGGTCGTGAGTCTGACCGGCGGGGAGCGGGGATCCATCCTCAATCCCGCGATGGACGTACCCGGCATTCTCGACCGGATCGAGGACGTCCGGCGCGAGGAGATGGCCGCCGCCGCCAAGGCCCTCGGCGTGCGGCACCAATGGCTCGGATTCGTGGATTCCGGTCTGCCCGAAGGAGACCCGCTACCGCCGGTGCCGGACGGCAGCTTCGCGCTGGTGCCCCTGGAAGAGGCCACCGAGGCCCTGGTGCGGGTCGTGCGTGAGTTCAAGCCGCACGTGATGACCACCTACGACGAGAACGGTGGCTATCCGCATCCCGATCACATCATGTGCCACAAGGTGTCCATGGCTGCCTTCGAGGCGGCCGGTGATCCGGCGCGGTTCCCCGACGCCGGTGAGCCGTGGACGCCGCTGAAGCTGTACTACAACCACGGCTTCAGCCTGCAGCGGCTGGAGACCTTCGCCGACGAGTACGACCGGATCGGCGAACCGTTCCCGATGCGCGACTGGATGGAGCGCATCCGCAAGGCCGCCGCCGAACACGGCGATGTGATGTCGCGGGTGACCACCCAGATCGAGTGCGGCAAATACTTCCCGCAGCGTGACGAGGCGCTGCGCGCACACGCCACCCAGATCGATCCCAACGGCATGTTCTTCGCGATTCCGCTGGAGATGCAGCAGCGCCTGTGGCCGACGGAGGAGTTCGAATTGGCCAAGACGCGGGTGCGCACCGCGATACCGGAGATCGACCTGTTCGCCGGTATCGACGACTCCGAGGGCACGGTTCGATGATGACGTCGACGTTTCTCGCCCGGGCAGCGCTGCTGGCGCAGAACACCACCACCAACCCGACCGGTCCGGAGTTCGGTAAGGCCTCCCCGCTGGGTCTGGTGATCATTCTGGTGCTGCTCGCCGGCACCGTGCTGTTGATCCGTTCGATGAACAAGCACATCAAGCGATTGCCCGCCGACTTCTCGCGGGAGCATCCCGAACCGGACCAGGAAGCCGACGAAGGCACCGAACACGGCGTCACCGTTCAGGAGCCCGAATCGGATGCCGACGATGCGGGAAAGAAGCCGCACGGCGCGGCCAACGGCGCGGGGCGAGGAGACGGTGGATCCGATACGTCCGGATCACCGGGCGACAAATCCTGACCGATCCGTTATCTACCGCGACCCACTCGCTTCCGGTACGCGGGCCGACGCCTGGGTAATCATTCGTTCGTGACGTCTACGAAGCATCTTTTCGCGGTACTGACCACGATCGTCCTCGGCGGTGTCCTCTCGATGACGGCGGCCACCCCCGCCGACGCGGGACCGGCGGCGAATGTCGTGGGGGAGCAGCCCCTGGGCCCGGCGGCGGTCCAGATGGATGTGTATTCGCCCTCGATGGATCGGGTGATCACCAATCGAGTGATCCGCGCCGCGGGTGGCGGCCCGGCGCCCACGCTGTATCTGCTCACCGGAATCGGCGGCGGCGTGGACAACATCTCGTGGTGGGACGACACCGATGTGCGCGCCTTCTTCGCCGATAAGCACGTCAATGTCGTGATGCCGGTCGGTGGCGCCTACAGCATGTACACCGATTGGGCCGGCGACGATCCGGCCATGGGTCGCAATCGCTGGCAGACCTACCTCACCCAGGAATTGCCCGGTGTGATCGACGCCCAGCTGGGCACGACCGGGCGCAACGCCATCGCGGGGGTATCGATGAGCGCCGCCTCGGCGGTGGATCTCGCCATCCAGGCTCCGCAGCGCTACGACGCGGTCGCCTCCTACAGCGGATGCCCGTGGTCCAACGACCCCACCGGTATCGCGATGGTGAGCGCGCAGGTGATTCGCGGCGGCGGGAATCCGGGCAACATGTGGGGCCTGCCCGGTGGCGGCGCCTGGCCGGCGCACGACGCGTTCGCGCGAGCCGGGGTGCTCGCGGGTAAGGGCATCTACCTGTCCGCGGCCTCGGGTATCCCGGGCGGGATCGATCGCGGATTGCCGTTCCCGCCGGTCGAGGCGCTGGCGAGCCTGTGCACGGGCGCCTTCGCCGGGCGGCTCGGACAGCTCGGCATCGGTGCGACCTACGTCGATCGGCCCGAAGGCTCGCACACCTGGGGACTGTTCGAGGCGGATCTGCACGATTCGTGGCCGGTGCTGGCCGGCGCTATCGGGGCCTGAGAGACGGTCCCGATCGCGGTCGACGAGGCCGTCGCACAGCGCTCGACCCGGCGAGGTCCACATCTCGTCACGGGGTGAATTCCCTGGTGCGCACCATATTTGGGAATAGGGTGCTTGCCGCGAGTCGGTCAAGCTTGTGATCATGATCCACCGTTCCGAACTGCCGGGGAGGTTGGACCGGGCCAGTCATGGCTTGCGCCGGCGCGAGCCGGAGCGCGGGCCGGAGCGCGGGCCACTGTTCCGAAACATCCCGACAGCAAAGGAATTCAGACCATGACCACGATGGTTGCCGGGCTGCGCGTCGCGGCCGTGGTGTGCGGCGCGGCACTGGTGCTCGCCGGCTGTAGCTCAGCTCCCGCGAGTACATCGGCCACTTCCGGAGGTACTTCGGCCCATCCGGCCGGTGCCACCACCGCGATGGCAGCCAGCGCCGCGGCGTTCCCGACGACGGTCCGTGGCGATGGTGAATCGGCCGGTCCCCCGACCACGCAGCTGACAGCGGACCCGCCCGCCCCTGGAATCACCTCGGTCACGACATCGCCTGCCCCGGCAAACCCGGTCACCACGTCCCCGGCCGCCGCTGCCGGCGACGTCGCGGCCGAGACGACTTGGGACCCATGCTCACTCCCCGATGCGGATATCGCCGCGGCCGGATTGAACACCATTACTCTGGCACGGATATCCGACCCCACGAATCCGGCCCATCGGATGTGCCAGTGGTATGCCGCCGATGGGTCTTTCGAGCTGGTGATCGGCTCATCCGAGCGCACGATCGACGATCTGCTCGCACCCGGGACCTACAAGGATCTGCGGCGGACCGAATTCCGCGGCAGGCAGGTCGTAATCTACCGATCGGTCCAGGACACCCACAATCTGGGCTGCATGATCGGCACACCGGCCACATTCGGAAGCATCGGATTCACCGTGCGCAACACCCGGGTCCAGACCGATGTGGGTGATTCCTGCGCCGATGCGAATCGGCTCGGGGCACGTCTGTTCGGATCACTGCCCTGATCCGCTCGCTCGAATCGGCCACTTCGGCAGCATCGTTCACGGCGGCGCCGGCGGATTCGGTTGCCGCAGAGGCCATACCGGGCGTTCGATCTCAGACTGCTGCGGGCCGGAACCGCCGATGGCAGATATCGCAATCGCAATCGAAATATCCGAGCCCGGCATTGCCATGTGCGCCACGGCGTTCGGCCTCTTCCAGATCCGCGTACCAGGGCCGCCGCACCGACTGTCTGCGCGCTGTGTCGTCCATGGATACTGGATACCCGTTCTGCCGGTTCCTACGGTAACGGAATCGGTGCGATGTCCGCCCGTTCGGGATGCGGATGGTATGGGGGCAAGCTGGCCGATTTCGGGAAGTCCGGTGGCGATCACGTTATTCCCCTGGGAAACCGGTGGTGGTTCGTTGTTCCAAGTAGATCAGGATCGCCCGGACACGTTGGCTGTGGGCGGGGTCTTTGGCGAGGTGCAGCTTGGCGAAGAGGGAGTTGATGTGTTTCTCGACCGCACTGGTGGACAGGGACAGCCGGGCGGCGATACCGGTGTTGGTGAGGCCTTGGGCCAAGAGTTGGAGTACGTCCGATTCGCGGGGGGACAGGGCCGCCAGCGGGTCGGCGCGGCGTTGTTGCGCGAATAGTTGCCGGACGACATCGGGGTCGAATGCTGTACCGCCGAGGGCGATTCGTTCGATATCGGCGAGGAATGCGTCGACGTTGGCGACGCGGTCCTTGAGGAGATACCCGACTCCGCCGACACCGGAGGTGAGCAGTTCGATCGCGTTGTGTTGTTCGACGTATTGCGACAGTACGAGTACGCCGAGGTCCGGGTACCGCGCTTTCAGCGCTCGTGCCGCGTCGATTCCCTCGGTGGAATGCGTCGGCGGCATGCGGACGTCGGCGATGACGAGATCGGGTGTGGCGCGGTCGGTTTCGTGAACGAGTTCGACTGCCGTGCCGACCGCGGTAACGTCGTGGCCTTCGTCGGTGAGCAAGCGCAGCAGACCCTCGCGCAAAAGTGCCGAATCCTCGGCGATCACGATGCGCACGGTAGCTCCGCCGTAACAGTCGTGGGGCCGCCGGCGGGGCTGTGCACTTCGAATACGCCGTCGAGTGCGGCCACCCGGCGCCGCAGCCCGGTCAGGCCGCCGCCCTCGGGGTCGGCCCCGCCGATACCTTCGTCTCGGACTACGGTCACAACCCGGTCCGGCAGCTGGGTGACCGACACCGAGATCTCCTCCGCGCCTGAGTGTTTCGTGGCGTTGGTGACTGCCTCGGCGACCACGAAATACGCCGCCGCCGCGATCGGGGTCGGCGGTTCGCGATCGATATGCAGGTCCAGCCACAGTCGCATGGTGGTGTGCGCGGGCAAGTCCCGCAGTGCCGCCTCGAGACCGCGCTCGTCGAGGACCGAGGGGTAGATCCGCCACGCCACTTCGCGCAGGTCGGCGATCAACCGGGTCGCCTCGTCGACTGCGTGGTCGAGTTCGCCGGCCAGATCGGTTGCGTTCTGCCGCTGCAGGACTCGGCGCACGCGGCCCAGCTGCAGTGCGAGCGTGACGGTTCGCTGCTGCACCCCGTCGTGGAGGGTGCGTTCGATGCGGCGGCGCTCGTCGTCGACGGCGCCTATGACACCAGCCCGCGTGCGTTCGAGTTCCCGCAACCGGCTTTGAGTGCCATCGTCGCCCAGATACCGCATCGCCGTGACCGCGTCACCATGGCCGAGCGCGAGGGCGAACTGGCGGCACAGGTATATGCCGACGGCTCCCACGGCCAGTGAAACCGCACTGGTCATCAGTGGAATGCGGTGCACCAGTGTGAGTTCCAGCGCCCACCCGAAATATCCCAGCGCAGCGGCGCCTGCCGCGATCAGCACGACACCGCCCGCGACAGCGTGCAGCGCGCGCAGTAGCACGTAACCGGCGGGGTCGCGGTCGGGTAGCTCGGCCACGGCGGTGGCGTGGAACCAGCGCACGAGTCGATGCCTTTCCCGACGGGCGTGACGGCGCAGGCCGAGGACATCCCCGCGCGCGAGCGCCGCGAGGCCGCACAGCGCCGTGCAGGTCCCGAGGACCGCGCCGACCACGGGATAGCATGCTCGGCGCGGCAGCGAGAGGTCACCGATCACGATCACGAACCCAGGCTAGACCCAGCGCGTACACGGCGAACCAACCAGAAGATCACTGCCACACCCGCTGCGACTCCGATGGCCAGTTGGTACCGCGCCGCATAGTCGCGGATCAGTTCCCAATTTTCGCCCAGGTGATACCCGGCCAGCACGAACAAGGTGTTCCAGATCGCGCTGCCCGCGGCAGTGAGCGCGATGAACCAGCCGACCGGCATCCGCTCGACACCAGCGGGCAGCGAGACCAAACACCGCACCACCGGCACCATCCGGCCGATCAGCACCGCCTTGCGGCCGTGCCGGGCGAACCATTGTTCGCTGCGCTCGAGGTCTTCGGTCCGTATGAGCGGTAGCCGCGCCACGACGGCGTACAGGCGCTCCCTTCCGACCAGCAGGCCGAGCAGATACAGCACCATCGCACCGGTCACCGAACCGATGGTGGTCCACACCAGCGCGCCGGCCAACGACATTTCGCCACGCGCGGCCGCGAAACCGGCCAGCGGAAGAATGACTTCGCTTGGAATAGCCGGAAACACGCTGTCGACGGCATTGGCCACCGCCGCGCCCGGTCCTCCGAGAGCGTGCATGATCGTCGTAGCCCACCCCGCGACACCGCCGGACTCGGCGGCGTAAACGGCTGTCACATTGTTCATGATCGCCACGTTAGAAGCCGAATGTCCGCAGAACAGTGGGGGTTTCCGGACGACGACCTGTGGATTTCCGCACCCTACCGCAGGCAGAACACCGCCGCCGCGGCCGCGGCGAACTCCACGAAACTGTCACCCGGCGCCGATGCCAGCAGCATGGTCATGACCCGGTCGTCCGGCCCGACGAACACATAGGTGAGATAGCCCAGCAACTCACCACCGTGTCCCCACAGCCGCACCCCGCACGGCAGGTCGAATCGTTGGATGCCCAAGCCGTAGTGAAAGCCCATTCCCATCGGAACCGTCTGCTGCATCCGTTCCAGCATCGCCGCCGACAGGAGGCGACCGCTCATGAGCGCGCCAAAGTACGTGCTCAAATCCTTTGTCGTGGAAATCATCTCGCCCGCAGCCCAATCCAGCGAAGGATTCTGCTCCGCGACGTCGACGGTGGCTCCCGAACCGGATGTGGATCGTGCTGCTACCGCGGGGGCGCCGATCGTCGGGTCGTCACCGGGTAGTGACGTGTCGCGCAGGCCCAATGGATCGAGTATGCGATGACGGATGGTATCCCCATACGGCATACCCGTGACCTTCTCGATCAGCGCGCCGAGCACGATGTAGTTGGTGTTGGAGTACCGGAAGCCGGTTCCAGGCGCGAAATACGGAGGATGTGAGAACGCTGCGGCCAGCAATTCCGCCGGCGCGTGGTGCCGGAAGCGATCCTCGCCGCGCCACCGGTTGGTCGACATGCCAGGTTCTTTCATGTAGTCATACAGACCACTGGTGTGGTTGAGTAGCTGACCTGCGGTGATGGATCGGCCACCGGGGACAACATCGGGCAGAACGCGATCGATGGGAGCATCCAGGTCGAGGATTCCCTGTTCGGCCAGTTGCAGTACCACCGTCGCGACGAACGTCTTCGTCACGCTCCCGATCCGGAAATGTGTCCGCGGGGCTACCACCTCGCCCGCCTGCCAGATCTGCGTCCCGTGCCGGTCCGATACCTGCAGCGCCGCCGCCGTCACCGGCCTACCGGCACTTCGATCCACGATGAAACCGATCACCGCTTCCCGATGGCCCACCAGTAGCAGCGCCGCTGCCACCGGGAGACCCACCACCACCGACAACACAACTATCAACACTCTTCGAAGCACTCGCACCGGCCGAAACTACGGCCGGGCCGAACCCGCGGCCATGCGGCAAACCCCCGAAGTCCCCTGCGGAAAACCGCGTTCAACAGACAGGCACCGGGTGCGGGTCCGGGATGACTCGGACCCTCTATCGGCACGAGTCAGTTGGTGCGCTGGTTTTTGACGACCGGTTCCTGGAACTCGGTAACCCAATCGTCGCGGTTCGCGGGACACTCTAGGTTGGCCTCCCTGGGATGGCCGGTGGAGCGGTAGCCGTTGGCATCGATCCAGCGGCCCAGGGTTTGGAAGCTGGGCAGGCTGGTGTCCATCGACCCGCGATGCAGAATGGTCGCAGCCTGTTCGATCGGTGGTAGTTCCACGATCCGCAATCCGTCCTCTTCCATCAGCGGCGCGCGGACCTCGACACCGGCGTGGATGAGGACCCCGCCTTCGGGGGCGTCCTCGTAGTGGGCGATACCGGGACCTGAAGCAGTGATGCCTGCGACACCGAGACGTCGGAACAGCTCGTCGTACAGCGGCTGGATGACCGGACCGATACTGTCGAAGTCTGGTGCCACACCGGTTAATTCGGCAACCCGCACGCTCGGCAGACTCTTCAATACCACATCGTTGTCGGGCATCTGCCCCTCGCTTTCGATCGAGCGGAGCCTCGCCTCCACCTGCGCCAACCTGGCCGACGTGGCTCGCATGGCAGCTTCCAGTTCTGCTCGCCGCAGCCGCAGCATGGCACGCAGTTCGAAGGTCGTGACCTTCTCGTCCAGAATTTCGCCGACCTGCTGGAGGGTGAATCCCAGATCTTTGAGCGCGATGATGCGGTTGAGACGGGCCAGCTGGTCGGCGTTGTAGTAGCGGTAGCCGGTGGCCGGGTCGACTCGAGCTGGACGCAAGAGCCCGCGCGCGTCGTAGTGACGCAGCATCCGGACCGATACGCGACCGTGCCGGGCGAAGTCTCCGATAATGAACATGACGCCTCTCAGCCCACCGCCTGACACCGTGTGAGAGTCAAGTACCCCATTTTCATTGAGGGACTGGACGAGCCGGTTGACCGGTACTCCGACGGTGCGGACGCGGTACAGGCGCTGGAACTCGGTATGAAGATGATCGGTGACGTGCTCACCGACGCCGGATGTGGGAGCGCGAACACCCCTGCCGACACGCTTCGGTGCGGGTGTTCGTTATCGCGGTGGAGGGTTCCGGTCCGGGCGGCTCCGGGCCACGATCGCCGAGCAGGGAGTGTGGGAGGGTGAAGTCATGAACCGATTGGGCAGCGCGACCTCCCCGTACCTGCGGCAGCATGCCGACAACCCGGTCGATTGGCGGGAGTGGGACGCCGACGCGCTGGCGGAGGCCGCGGCGCGGGATGTGCCGATTCTGCTGTCCGTCGGATACGCGAGTTGCCACTGGTGTCATGTGATGGCACACGAATCGTTCTCCGACCCGGCCACCGCCGAGCTGATGAACGCCGATTTCGTGTGTGTGAAGGTGGACCGGGAGGAACGGCCCGATATCGATGCCGTGTACATGTCCGCGACGGTCGCCATGACCGGGCAGGGCGGCTGGCCCATGACCTGTTTTCTCACGCCGGGCGGGGAGCCGTTCTACTGCGGGACCTATTATCCGAAGACACCGCGCGGCGGCATGCCGTCGTTCACCCAGCTGCTGACCGCGGTCACCGACACCTGGACCACCCGTCGTGAGGAGGTCGATCAGGCGGCCGGACAGGTGGCCCAGGCGCTGCGGGAACAGACGGCCGGGTTGCCCGCCACCGAGATCGGTGTCACGCCCGAACTGCTCGCGCACGCGGTGGCCACGGTCCTGCGGGATGTGGACCAGCGCTACGCCGGATTCGGTGGTGCGCCCAAATTTCCGCCGTCGGCGCTACTCGAGGGCCTGCTGCGGCACTACGAGCGCACCGGTGACCACACTGTGCGGCAGGTGGTTTCGCAGACCTGCGCCGCGATGGCCCGCGGCGGTATCTACGATCAGCTCGGCGGTGGGTTCGCGCGCTACTCGGTCGACGCCGCCTGGGTGGTACCGCATTTCGAGAAGATGCTCTACGACAATGCCCAGTTGCTGCGGGTGTACGCCCATCTGGCGCGCGTCGAGGCCGGTGCGGGCGCGACGTCGTCGCTGCCGCACCGGATCACCGAGGAGACCGCCGCCTTCCTGCTGACCGATCTGCTGACCGCCGAGGGCGGTTTCGCCTCGGCGTTCGATGCCGACACCCATCTGGAACCGGGTGTGCCCGGTATCGAGGGCGCGACCTACGTCTGGACTCCGGAGCAGCTGACCGACGCGCTCGGACCCGAGGACGGCTCCTGGGCCGCAACGGTTTTCGGGGTGACGGCCGAAGGCACCTTCGAACACGGCACGTCCGTGCTCACCCGCTACAGCGATCCCGGCGACGCCGGGCGCTTCGACGATATCCGGCAGCGGTTGCGGGCCGCGCGTGATCGCCGACCGCAGCCCGAACGCGACGACAAGGTGGTCACCGCCTGGAACGGCATCGCTATTACCGCGCTGGTGGAGGCCGGTACCGCATACGACCGGCCCGAGTGGGTGGCCGGTGCGCGGCGCTGCGCGAATTTCCTGCTCGACCGGCATGTCGTGGACGGCCGCCTGATGCGCGCCTCACTCGGCGGTGTCGCCGGGACCGCTCCGGGTGTGCTCGAGGATTACGCCTGGTTCGCGACCGGATTGCTGGCATTGCATCAGGCCACCGGTGAGCCGTCGTGGCTCGAGCACGCGCAGCGCCTGATCGACACCGCGACAACATATTTCGACGATCCGGACGCTCCCGGGAGCTGGTTCGACACCGCCGCGGACGCCGAATCCCTGGTCGCCCGCCCGCGTGATCCGATCGACGGTGCCACCCCCGCCGGCGCCTCGGCGTTCGCGGAGACCTTGCTGACCGCCGCCGCACTGAGCGATCCGGAGCGCGGCGCCCGCTACCGCGGCCTCGCCGACGCGACATCGGATGTGGGCGCGGTGGTGCTGGCGCGGGCTCCCCGTTCCGCGGGGCAGTGGCTCAGCGTGGCCGAGGCCGCGCTGGCCGGACCGATCCAGATCGCGATCTCGGTGCCGGGGGCTCGCGACGCGGCGGCCGAATTGCTGGGCGCCGCACGTCGATTCGCGCCCGGCGGCGCCGTCGTCGTAGCGGGAGAGCGGGATTCGACCCCGCTGCTCGCGGATCGCCCGCCCGTCCACGGCGCTCCGGCCGCCTACATCTGCCGGGGCGCGGTCTGTGATCTGCCGGTCTCGGATCCGGACCGGGTCCGGGCCGCGCTGGTCGGTGATCGAGAGCCGTTCGGCGACCGACATCTCGGTGGCTGACATCGAGTGATCGGCGGGCGCTCGGGGAGCGAATCGGCGCCCACCGCGGCGCCGGTCAGGCCTCGGTGGATGTTTCCGGCGCCGGTGCCTCCACCAGGCCGACCGGCTTGCGGTCGGTCCAGCACGCCGTCGGCTCCTTGCGTCCGCGCAGCTGGATCTTGTCGTAGAGGACCCAGCGGGAGCGTTCGGATTCGGTGGCGGCCTCGATCACGGCCTGGCTGGCCAGAATTCGGCGGGGGACTTCCTTGGCCTCGGTCGTCAGGCGTGATGCCTCGTTGACCGCATCGCCGATCACGGTGAATTCCAGCCGGGTATCGGAGCCCACGTCGCCGGCGAAGACCGAACCGCGGGCCACCCCGATGCCGATATCGAATTCGCCGCCGAGGGCGACCTCGTCGCGGATACGCCGGGCCGCGCGCAGTGCGGGAGTCGCGTTGTCGCCGAGGGCGATCGGCGCACCGAAGATGCACAGTGCCGCATCGCCCTCGAACTTGTTGACCAGGCCGCCGTTGTCCTCGGTCGCCGACACCACCACCGCCAGTAGCCGATTGAGCTTCTCGACGAACTCCCGCGGCGCCAGTTCGGTGGACAGCTCCACCGATCCGGTCACATCCACGAACAGGGCGGTCACCACCCGCACGTCCCCGGTCAGGTCGACTTTGCCGGACAGTGCCCGCTCGGCGACCTCGTTGCCCACGTGCCGGCCGAACACATCGCGCATACGTTCACGTTCGGACAGGTTCTCCGCGAGTTCGTTCACCGACAGTTCCAGCCGCCCGATCTCGCTGGCGCTGGTGATCGGCACCCGGGCGGAGAGTTCACCGCGCCCGATCCGGTCCAGGGCGCGCTGTAGTGAGCGCAGCGGCGCGGCCACCGAGCGCGCCAGCGTGGCGGTCGTGAGCGCTCCGACCAGTAGGCCGACCAGCGACATGTACAGCGCGGTCCGCACCCGATCGGTGGCGTCGGCCACCGGATCGCCCAACACGGTGATCAGCATCAGCAGCGGCATGGCCCCGGCGACCGCCCAGGAGATCACCAGCCGGTTGAGTACGGTGGCGCTCCAGTGCGAGGTGCCTCCGAGAACCCGCGCGATCACCGGGATGGTCGGCCGGATGAGCCGGTCGACGACCAGGAAGGTGAAACCGGCCGATTCCAGCGCGCCGAGGAAGAACATCGCGCCGAGGGCCCACAGCGCCCGGGTCGGCACGACCTGGGCGAACAGTGCGGTGGCGATGATGACGCCGGGAATCCAGATCGCCAGGGCCCGGACGGTGATCGCGACCGGCAGTTTCAGCAGTCGCTCGGCCTCGGGCCTGGTGGGCCGCCGGGTCTGATCGATCCAGCCGAAGTAGTACACCCGGTCGCGGACCGCGAGTACGACGCCGACCACAGCGCCGAGGATGGGGTAGATGGCGGTCTGAGTCAGCGCGGTGAGCCATTCGTCACCGAGTGCGCCCAGAAATCCGCTCAACCACAGTTCGACGACGATGACCGCCAGTCCGCCCAGGTTGCAGGCCATCACCACCGTCGAGAGGCCCCAGCGCGCACGCAGGGCCCAGAGCACGAGTCGACTGGTCATAGCCCCTGGCAGTGGTCTGGTTCGGTATTACCGGTTTCGGACGGATAGCACGAACGAGCATAGAACCCGCCCGTGTCGGCGCGACGGGTTACCGGTGATCTTGTCCTACGACAATACGACGAGCCAGATCGCCACGTAGTGACACAGGGCCGCGAGAACCGTTGCGGCATGGAAGAATTCGTGATGCCCGAAGATCTCCGGCCACGGATTCGGCCATTTCGTCGCGTACAGGATCGCGCCGGCACTGTAAGCAATCCCACCGATCAGCAGCAGCACCATGGGCGCCACCCCCACGTTGTGGGTCAATGTCGCGGCGACCGGCACGATGGCCCAGCCCAGTAGCAGATACAGCGGGACCCCGACCCAGCGTGGCGCGGTCGGCCACAACAGTTTCAGCCCGACTCCGGCCACCGCGCCGCACCAGACCACGATCAGCAGGGTGATCCCGGTCGCGCCGGGCAGGCCCAGCAGTGCGAACGGGGTGTAGCTCCCGGCGATGAACAGGAAGATCATCGAATGGTCGGCGCGCTTCATGTGGGTCCGGGCCTCGACGGTGCGCCAGGTCACCCGGTGGTAGATCGCGCTCACGCCGAACAGGCCGCACACCGTCAGGCCGTAGATCAGTGTCGACCAGCCCGCCGTCGCGGATACCGTGGCCGCGACCGCGACCAGTACCGCGACCGCCACCGCGGCGACGGCCACGGCGTAGGTGTGGATCCAGCCCCGCATCCGCGGTTTGACGGCGCGCATGCCCTCCCGCGCCGCATCCGCCAGGGCCGGTTCCCGCGCGGCGGGCGTGATGTGGGCGCCGAGATCCGGATTCGCCGAGCTCACCGATTCGGGCACAAGTTACCTCCTAGTAACCTACGGTTCCGTAGGTTGGGTCTTCAGCCACTGTACCGGCAGTAGGCTCGGCGCGCCGGTGGCCGCCGAGATATGGTCGAGCGAACCCAATGAACTGATTCGTGGTGTCCGCTGCCATGGCTCGGGCGGCACGCGAGAGGTGGATAAGGTTGGCAGCCGTGAAGCTTGCTAGTCGGGTGCTCGGCAATAAGGTGCGCGGCCTGCCCTATCGCATCTACGAGACGCGGCTGTCGAAGCAGCTCGCCGGGAAACAGCATCCGCGCCACGTCGCCGTGGTCTGCGACGGCAACCGCCGATGGGCCCGCGAGAACGGCTTCACCGACGTCACGCACGGTCACCGCGTGGGCGCGCTCAAGATCGCCGAACTGGTCGGCTGGTGTCAGGTCGAGGGCATCGAGATGGTGACGGTGTACCTGCTGTCGACCGAGAACCTCAGCCGCTCCGCCGATGAGCTGGAGACCCTGTTCGAGGTGATCACCGATGTGGTCGAGGAGCTGTCGGCGCCGGAGAACAACTGGGGCGTCCGCATCGTCGGCACCCTCGCCGGACTGCCCGAGGATGTGGCGCGGCGGATGCAGAAGGCGGCCGACGAAACCCACGGCCGCGCGGGCGTGCACGTGAACGTCGCGATCGGATACGGCGGCCGGCAGGAGATCGCCGACGCGGTGCAGTCGCTGGTGCGGCAGGAGATCGCGGCGGGCGAGACCGGTGAGGATCTGGTCCAGTCGATCACCGTCAATGCCATCGGCCAGCATCTCTACACCTCCGGTCAGCCCGACCCGGACCTGGTCATCCGCACCTCCGGGGAGCAGCGGCTGTCGGGCTTCCTGCTCTGGCAGAGCGCCTATTCCGAGATCTGGTTCACCGAGGCCTACTGGCCCGAATTCCGCCGGGTGGACTTCCTGCGCGCCCTGCGCGATTACGCCGCGCGGCATCGCCGTTACGGAATCTGAGCGGCGCCGCCGGGCGGAGAGTAGATACGGGCGGAGAGTAGATAACAGCCCGGCGCAGGATGTGTTGCATTGCATGATCATCGCCCGGCCCGTAGCGGCGTTCGCGTACCGTCGCGAACATGGGCGAGATGGGCAGCGGTGCGGCGGAGTCGGCCGGAGCTCTGCTGCCGTATGTCAGCTATGCCGAATTCGGCCGGCGGTTCGTGGCCTATGCCGCATCCGAACAACGTATCGCGGGTGTCTTCGCCCAATTGGCGGGCAGCGCACTCGATTTCGGCCCGATCGGCGTCGGCCCGGCACGTCTGGCCAAGGCGTCGGCGCAGGTGCAGCTCGGTGAGCCGGTGCTGCGCCGGTCCGTCGAGGAGGTCGTCGGCTTCGATCTGGCGATACCGCTGGATATCGATCTTCTGCTGGATCTCGCGGTCGATCGGCACCGATTCGCGATCACCGGCTTCGTCGACGTCCATCTGGCCGTCCGGACCGCGGCGCCGCTGCGGATCATCGTGGATATCGCCGAACCGCGCCCCGGTGATGTGCGCATCGATATCGCCACCGCTACCCGGCGCGGGCGGCTGCTGCGATTGCTGGCCGGCGTCGATCACGAGATCCGCCGGTTCGTGGCGCGCTATGTGGCCACCGAGATCCGTAAACCGCATATCGCGGCCGTGCGCGATATCGATGTCGCGGTCCGGCTCGACGCGGCATGGCCGACGTGATCAGAGCTTGCGCAACCGGATCCGATTGATGCTGTGGTCGGAGTCCTTGCGCAGCACCAGTGTCGCCCGGGGGCGGGTCGGCAGGATGTTCTCCACCAGATTGGGGCGGTTGGTGGCGTTCCAGATCTCCTGAGCCGCGACGGTCGCCTCGGAATCGGTGAACTTCGCGTAGTGGTGGAAATGCGACCGCGGATCGGCGAACGCCGTTTTCCGGAGGGACAGAAAACGATCGACGTACCAGCGCTCGATGTTCTCGATGCGCGCATCGACGTAGATCGAGAAATCGAACAGATCCGACACCATCAGCCGAGGTCCGGTCTGCAGCACGTTGAGCCCCTCCACGATGAGGATGTCGGGCTGGCGCACGCAGTGGAATTGGTCGGGCAGGATGTCGTAGGCGATATGCGAGTACATCGGTGCGCACACTTCGGGCGCACCGGATTTGACCTCGGTGACGAAGCGAAGCAGTTTGCGCCGGTTGTAACTTTCCGGGAAGCCCTTGCGGTGCATGATGCCGCGCCGGGTGAGCTCCGCTGTGGGATAGAGGAATCCGTCGGTGGTCACCAGATCGACGCGCGGATGATGATCCCAGCGGGCGAGCAGTGCCTGCAGAACGCGGGCCGTGGTGGATTTTCCGACGGCCACACTTCCGGCGATCCCGATGACGAACGGCACCTGATGATCGGGGTGGGTCTCGCCGAGAAAGGTCGCGGTCGCGGCGAACAGTCGCTGCCGGGCGGCGACCTGCAGATGAATCAACCGGGCCAGCGGCAGGTAGACCTCGGCGACTTCCTCGAGGTCGATCTGCTCGCCCAGACCGCGCAGGCCGATCAGTTCTTCCTCGGTGAGAATCAGAGGTGTCGACTTGCGCAGCATGCGCCATTGTTTGCGATCGAATTCGACGTACGGACTCGGCTCACTCATCCGCCCCACCTAGTCACACTCCCGGTCCGGCATCTTTGCGCCGGGTGCGCGCACGATCGTCCGCCCCGATGTCACCGATGAAGCTGTGCCGTGCCCGGCGCGGTGAGATTCGCTCGACAGTCCTCGCATAGGCGAATTCTCCTCGAGGTCGACACCGCATCGAACGCGGGGTGTTATTACCCGCCAGTAACTATGGGTGACATTTCTCTCGGGGATGTCGGGTTTCGGCTGTGCGGGCCGACCGCCCGGGGCGCAGCGGCTATCGTCGGATGCCATGCACGCGCACCCGCTCGTCACCGAATATCTGCGCCTGGGACTGGCTTTCGATCGGCTGGAACCCGGATTCGTCGACGCCTTCACCGGCGATCCGGCGCTGCGCCGGGCCGTGGAATCGGGCCCCGCGCCCGCGCCGCGCGAGTTGGCCGAGCGGGCGGCGGCACTGTCGAAGGAGCTGCCCGAGGCGGGTCTGAGTGCGCGGCGGACCGAATTCCTCGCGGCCCATCTGCGCGCGCTGGAATGCTCGGGACGCAAGTTCGCCGGCGACCGGATCTCGTTCGTCGCCGAGGTGCGGGCGTATTTCGACGTGGATATCGAACTCGGCGAGGTGGAGGACTACCGCGACGCCCATCGGCAGCTGGACGAGGTCCTCGCCGGTGACGGTTCGCTGCTCGAGCGCATGACCGCACATCGGCGCGCCGACGAGATTCCGCCGCACCGGCTGACCGAATGTGTCCAGGCCTTCTCCGGCGCGCTGCGCGAGCTGGTGCGCGAGCGGTATCCGCTGCCGGATCACGAGCGCGTGGAATATGAAGTCGTCGGCGACAAACCGTGGTCCGGGTTCAACTACTACCTCGGCAATTTCCAGTCCAAGGTGGCGATCAATTCCGACCTCAAACAACATATGGCGAACCTGCCCGCGCTGATCGCGCACGAGGCCTATCCCGGCCATCACACCGAGCATTGCCGTAAGGAGGCGGGGCTGGTCGCGGCCGGACAGGACGAGCAGACGTTGTTCGTGGTCAACACTCCGCAGTGCCTGATGGCGGAGGGACTGGCGGATCTGGCCCTGACATCGATCGTCGGGCCGGACTGGGGCATCTGGGCCCAGGAGATCTACGCCGATCTCGGCCTGCGTTTCGACGGTGAACGCGCGCAACGGCTTTCGACCGCCTCGTCGAAACTGCTCGGCGTGCGCCAGGATGCGGCACTGCTGCTGCACGACCGCGGTCGCGATGTCGATGAGGTCGCCGAATTCCTCCAGCGCTGGAGTCTGACTACTCCCGAACGCGCCCGACAGTCCCTGCGGTTCCTGTCCTCACCGCTGTGGCGCGCGTACATCAGCACCTATGTCGAGGGGTATCGGCTGCTGGGCGGCTGGCTGGATCGCGCCGTCGATACGGCGGATCGAGTCGCCCGCTTCGGCAGGCTGCTCGATGAACCGCTGACCCCGGCGGCGCTGCGACGTCCGTGATCGGACCCCGGCCCACATCGGCATCATGCTGCGGGGCTGCCCGGACAGCAGCGCGCATACGATGTTCTGCCGGCGCATCAGCAGTGCCCGCAGGGGATCGACGGGGACGAAGATCGGCTGCATGATGTGCTCCTCGTGACGGGAATCCGAGACGGGGCCGGTGGACGACGACCGGGGCCGCACCGGAATATCGGCACGGCGCGCCATGTGGTTAGCGCAGTGAAGAAAATTCGATATCCGGAAAATTGTGAACAGTGATGCGAATCGCAATGTCCGGTTCGCGGCTATCGATCGAATTGACGGGAAATTCGGAACTTCGGAAATCGACGCGGGTTCGCGCCCGAGCCGCGAACCCGTCCGGACCGTCGATTCGATAGGTGAATCGGCCGGCAGGAACTACATCCCCCAGCCGGAACAACCAGCGGCGCCGCCCGAGGAGATGGTGCAGGCCGACTTCAGGAGTGCGAAAAGCAAATCCTGAATCGCGTTGCCGGTGCCAGCGGTGAAATACAGCATGTGAACCCCTGAGTGCTCGAATGAGACTGATAACGCCGTCATAGTCGTCGACGGCGCGGCGAATGTTACGGCATTTTTGCGGGCCGGTCAGCCCCCATTGTCGAACGGACTTTCCGGGTGGGCGCGCAGCCTTGCGGGGTTACGCGGGCTGCCTCCTCCAGGCCCGTCGCGGCCACCGCTGTGCTCGACGGCGGCGGCCGCGGGGCCTTGCGGGGTTACGCGGGCTGCCTCCTCCAGGCCCGTCGCGGCCACCGCATAGACTGTCCGGGTGACCCAGACGACCGCCGCATCTGTCAACACCCAATCGCTCGCCGAACTGGATCCGGAGCTGGCCGCCGCGATGGCGGGCGAGCTCGCCCGTGAGCGCGACACCCTCGAGATGATCGCCTCGGAGAATTTCGTGCCGCGCGCGGTGCTGCAGGCGCAGGGCAGTGTGCTGACCAACAAGTACGCCGAGGGGTATCCGGGGCGTCGCTACTACGGCGGTTGTGAGCATGTCGACGTGGTGGAGAATCTGGCGCGCGAGCGGGTCAAGGCGCTGTTCGGTGCCGAATTCGCCAATGTGCAGCCGCATTCGGGCGCACAGGCCAATGCCGCGGTGCTGATGTCGCTGATGAATCCGGGGGAGAAGCTGCTCGGCCTGGATCTCGCGCACGGTGGTCACCTCACCCACGGCATGCGGCTGAACTTCTCCGGCAAGCTGTACGAGGTCCACGCGTACGGGGTCAGCAAGGAAGATCACCGCGTCGATATGGACGAACTGCGCAAGCAGGCGCTCGAGGTGCGGCCCAAGGTGATCGTGGCCGGCTGGTCGGCCTACCCACGGCACCTGGATTTCGCGGCGTTCCGCGAGATCGCCGACGAGGTCGGGGCCTACCTGTGGGTCGATATGGCGCACTTCGCCGGTCTGGTCGCCGCCGGTCTGCACCCGTCTCCGGTGCCGCACGCCGATGTCGTCTCCTCCACCGTGCACAAGACCCTCGGCGGTCCCCGCTCAGGTCTGATCCTGGCCAAGCAGGAGTTCGCGAAGAAGCTCAACAGTGCGGTGTTCCCGGGGCAGCAGGGTGGCCCGCTGATGCACGTGATCGCGGCCAAGGCCGCCGCGTTCAAGATCGCCGGAACCGAGGAGTTCAAGCAGCGTCAGCAGCGCACCCTGTCGGGCGCGAAGATCCTGGCCGAGCGGCTCACCGCCGCCGATGTCGCCGGTAACGGCGTCACCGTGCTCACCGGCGGTACCGATGTGCACCTGGTGCTGGTCGATCTGCGTAACTCGCAGATGGACGGTCAGCAGGGGGAGGATCTGCTGCACGAGGTCGGAATCACGGTGAACCGCAACGCCGTTCCGTTCGACCCGCGGCCGCCGATGGTCACCTCGGGTCTGCGCATCGGCACCGCCGCCCTGGCCACCCGTGGCTTCGGCGACACCGAGTTCACCGAGGTCGCCGACATCATCGCCACCGCCCTGGCCGGTAATGCCGATCTGAGCTCGCTGCGGGCGCGCGTGTCCAAGCTGGCCCTGGACTTCCCGCTCTACGACGGACTCGAGGACTGGAAACTGCTGGGCTGAGCCAGCAGGTGGCGCCAGCGGCGCGCCGAACGTTCCATGTCGGCGCCGATATGGTCGAGATAGTCGGCCATGGCTCCCAGGCGCGCGCCGGCGGCCCTGGACGGGCCGAGTAGTTCGGCGCCCCGGCGCGCGGCCTCGGTGAGGGTCCGGTTCGCGCGCACGCTCGCGATGGTGGTGCGGTACCAGGCGTCGACATCGAGGGTGTAGCGGTCACGCCGGGTTCCGGGTTCCCGGGTCCGGCGGATCAGGTCGTGTGCCTCGAGCGTCGCGACGGCGGTGGAAATGGTTGCGGGGCTTACCCGTAGCGCTGTGGCGAGGGCCGCCGCCGTCGCGCTCCCGGATTCGCTGAGGTACAGCTGTGCCACGATCGCCGCGCCGATGCGAGGGACGCCGGTCTCGACCAGCACCTCGCCGAATTCCGCCGTGTAGCGGGCCACCGTGTCATCGGAATGCGCTACGGGGGTGCTGTTTTCGCCTGATTTCGGGCGCGGCCGCCGAGCCCGCAGTGTCGCGGCGCGGTGCGCGCGCTCGGGCCGATAGCGGCCGGGACCCCCGTTGCGGGTCACTTCCCGGCTGATGGTGGAGGTCGGCCGGTCGAGCTGTCGCGCGATCTCGGCATAGCCCAGATGCCGGGCCAGGCCCTCGGCGATCCGCCGACGGTCGTCCTCGGTGAGCCTTCCTCCGGGCACATCGCCTCCTGCATGCCGTGGGTGCCGATCGAATTATGCGTTCGAGGGTACGGTCATTGCAACGCAGCTCGGCGCCGGTTGCATTGAGCGTCATCCTCATTGCACTGATGAAATACGCCCTCAGCTGGTCATTCTTCTGTTTCTACCGCTATATAGCGTTGTTGATTTACTGAACGCAACGTAGCGTTCGGGATATACCGAAGCAGGAACGGAGCGGACCATGACCGATATCGCCGACACCACCGTCGTCGGACTGCCCACCGAGCGTCCGGCGGGCCGCCCTTTCGATCCGCCGGCCGGGCTGGCGATCCTGCGGGAGCGAAATCCTCTGGTGCGGATGAGGTTTCCCGATGGGCACCTGGGCTGGCTCGCCACCGGGCACGCGGTCGTGCGCGAGATCCTCGCCGATCCGCGGTTCAGCTCGCGGGTCGAGCTTGCGCACTATCCGCTGGCCGATATCGGTGCGATCCCGCCCGCGCCACTGGGTGACCTCACCGGCATCGACGCCCCGGAACACACGCGCTATCGAAAGCTGCTGGCGGGCAAATTCACCGCGCGCCGCATGCGGCAGCTCGGCGAACGCATCGAGCGGATCACCGCCGACCACCTCGACGCCATGCGGACCGGTGGCGGACCGGTGGATCTGGTGCGTGCCTTCGCGTTTCCGATTCCGGCTCTGACGATCTGCGGGCTGCTCGGCGTCCCGTTCGACGATCACGACCGATTCCAGGAACTGGCGGCCACCATGGGCGGTGTCGACGCCACCCCGGAACAGGCCTACGCCGCCTACGCGTCGATGACCGACTACATGGGTGAACTGGTGCGATCCAAACAGTCCCGGCCCACCGACGATCTGCTCGGCGATCTCGCCGCCGGTGGTGAACTCGACGTGGACGAACTGACCGGCATCGGCGCTTTCCTGTTGGCCGCCGGTCTCGACACCACGGTGAACATGATCGCGCTGGGCACCTACGCGCTCCTCGTTCACCGCGACCAATTCGAGCTGCTGCGCGCTCATCCCGATCTGGCCGGGCCGGCCGTCGAGGAGCTGATGCGGTATCTGTCGATCGCCCACACGGGCACCCGGGTCGCTCGCGCCGAGGTGGAAATCGGCGGGCAGACCGTGGCGGCGGGGGAGACAGTGGCGCTGTCGCTGCAAGCGGCCAACCGTGATCCGGCTCGATTCCATGATCCCGACACTCTCGACCTGCGTCGCGATCCGGCCGGGCATCTCGGATTCGGTTACGGCGCGCATCTGTGCCTGGGAGCGCAGCTGGCCCGGGTGGAGATGCGAGTCGCGCTGCCCGCCTTGATATCCCGATTCCCGGACCTGCGCGTGGCCGTCCCCGCGGAAGAGGTCGAACTACGCCACGACACCGGCATCCACGGCCTGCGCCGCTTGCCGGTGACCTGGTAGGGGATCAGTCGTGAGTGCTCAGATACTCGATGTAGAGCGGACGCAGCGCATCGGCGATCTTGCCCTCGCCGGCGTGCACATAGTCGTCGAGCATGGGCAGCACGTATTTGATGTCGGCTTCGCTCTCGCCGAGATCGCCGGTGGCCGCCTGGGCCGCCGGAATCTGCTCGAGCAGGCGCCACAGGAACTTGACATCGCCATGGCGCACGGCATGTTTGACGGCTCGGTCGTGAAGTTCCTTCGACGACAGCTTGTCCAGTTCCGCGGGATCGCTCATGGTGTGACTCTAGCCGCCGGACCGGGGCATCGGGCAACCATGTAGCTGACTGATAGCTACTGGTCGGCGTTAACGACATATTCATCGACACGCCTGTCATCTCGGGAGCCGGAATCGCGAAACCGCAGTACCGTCGAAGTGCGAGCCGCGTCGTTGTGGCTCGTGCGGGAGGTCCTGATCGTGGCTGAGGAATTCAGTACGAGGGGGCCGGTACCCGGCCCTCGGGTCGTTTGACCCCAGGGCGGACCGGCCCAGCGAGAACGTCCGTGCGGGTATGGCACGGACAACAAAGGAGCCCACCGTGACTGATGCACGCTCCGTCATCGCTCCCTCGAATACCCGCTCCGAAAAGAGCGGAGGCTCCGGAAAGGGAGCCGGCACCTCGCCCCTCAAATCCTTCGTGATCGACACCTCCGTGTTGTTGTCCGACCCCTGGGCCATGACGCGCTTCGGCGAGCACCATGTGGTGTTACCGCTGGTGGTCATCAGCGAATTGGAGTCCAAACGGCATCATCACGAACTCGGCTGGTTCGCCCGTGAAGCCCTGCGCAACCTCGACGATCTACGCCTGCTGTACGGCCGGCTCGATCAGCGGGTTCCGGTCGGCACCGACGGCGGCACGCTACAGGTGGAGTTGAATCACACCGACCCGAACGTCCTGCCGGTCGGATTCCGGACCGACACCAACGATTCCCGCATCCTCGCCTGTGCGCTCAATCTGGCGGCCGAGGGACAGCGGGTAGTGCTGGTGTCCAAGGACATTCCGCTGCGGGTGAAGGCGGGCGCGGTGGGCCTGCCCGCGGAGGAATACCACGCCCAGGACGTGGTCATCTCCGGGTGGACCGGGATGGCGGAACTGGAGGTCTCCGCGGACTGTGTGGACCGTCTCTACGCCGACTCGGTGGTCGACCTCGACGAGGCCCGTGACCTGCCCTGCCACACCGGTATTCGGCTGCTCGGCACGAACGGCAGCGCCCTGGCCCGGGTGACCGCGGACAAACGCGTGCAGTTGGTCCGCGGCGATCGGGAGGCCTTCGGGCTGCACGGGCGTTCGGCGGAGCAGCGCATCGCGCTGGATCTGCTGCTGGACGAGAGTGTGGGCATCGTCTCCCTCGGGGGTAAGGCCGGCACCGGAAAGTCGGCCCTGGCGCTGACCGCGGGCCTGGAAGCGGTGCTGGAGCGGCGTTCCCAGCGCAAGGTCGTGGTCTTCCGGCCGCTGTACGCGGTGGGCGGCCAGGAACTGGGCTATCTGCCCGGCAGTGAGAGCGAGAAGATGGGCCCCTGGGCCCAGGCGGTCTTCGACACTCTCGACGGGCTGGCGAGTCCCGAGGTGATGGAGGAGGTGCTCGCGCGGGGCATGCTCGAGGTGTTGCCGCTCACTCACATTCGCGGCCGGTCGCTGCACGATTCGTTCGTGATCGTGGACGAGGCGCAGTCGCTGGAACGCAATGTGCTGCTCACGGTGCTGAGCCGGCTGGGCAGCGGTTCCCGGGTGGTGCTGACCCACGACGTCGCCCAGCGCGACAACCTGCGGGTCGGCCGGCACGACGGTGTGGCCGCGGTGATCGAAAAGCTCAAGGGCCATCCGCTTTTCGCCCATGTCACGCTGACCCGCAGCGAACGGTCGCCGATCGCTGCTCTGGTCACCGAGATGCTGGAGGAATACGGGCCGAACTCCTGAGCGCCTCGAAGGTGTAGGCCAGCAAACATTCGGAATATGGTTCAGCTCACACAGTGACGGGTATATTCCGGCAAGAACACTGCTCGGTGCGGTCTGTGGCTGATCCATTGCGATTCGCCGGATCATAGCCGAGCGCTGGCCTGGTGGTCGGTGGTGTCGTCCTCCGCGGCGCCACCGACCAGCACCTTTCGAGAGGATGGACATGCACCACTTCGCTCGCCGTTCTGCCGCCGTCGCAATGGCTTTCGCCGGTGCGGCACTGCTGTTCACCGCTGCCTGTAGCAATGACGACAACGACAACAACAGCTCGGCTACCAGCACGACGACGGGTATGGCCGAGACCACGGGTGCGATGGCCTCCGGCACCATGACCTCCGGCGAGACGCCGTCGGGGAGTGCCGCGGCCTCGGAGACCAAGATCGCGACCCAGAACGGCCAGGAGATCACCGTCTCCGGCCACATCCTGACCAAGTACACCGAGATGGGCGGGGTGCAGAGCCCGCTCGGTGAGCCCACCGGCGCGTCGGTGGAGGGTCCCAACGGCGGCTCCTGTCAGGAGTTCACCGGCGGCGCCGTCTGCTGGAGCGAACAGACCAACGCCCACGTGGTGTGGGGTGATATCCGCACGGCCTGGGAGGGCAACGGCGGCGTGAACGGCAACCTGGGCTATCCGACCAGCGACGAGAAGGACAACCCGACCGGTAAGGAGAGCGACTTCACCGGCGGCACGATCACCTGGAACTCGTCGGATCGGCAGACGACGGTGACGCCGAAGTAGCGGATCCTCGCGCGCGGCGGCGGTGGGACGATGTCATGGTCCCGCCGCCGCCGCGCTGTGCGTCGCACGGCGTCCGTGCGTAAATCCCCCGATACGAGCGAACAGTCGGTACGTTGTCGGGGTGCAAACTCTGTTGACCGACCGTGAGCTGCTCGAATCGCTCGCGGAGGCCGTGGAAGACAATCTCCGGCGTCACAACGAACAGGTGCGGGACTGGCAGCCGCACGAGTACGTGCCCTTCAGTGACGGGCGCAATTTCGCATTCCTCGGTGGCGCCGACTGGGATCCGCAACAGGTCACGCTGGGCGAGGTTGCCGCGGTTGCGCTCACGGTGAGCGTGCTGATCGCTGACAATTTGCCCTCGTACCATCGCGAGCTCGGCCGGCGCCTGCGGACCGGTCCGTGGTGGCGCTGGGTCGGCCGGTGGACGGCCGAGGAGAACCGCCACGAGATCCTCATCCGCAACTACCTGATGGTGACCCGCGCGGTGGATCCGGTGGAACTCGAGCGAGCCCGGATGGCGCATATGACCACCGGCTTCACCCGCCCGGCCATCCATCTGCTCGACCTGCTGGCCCAGTGCGCCTTCGAAGAGGCCGCCTCCGGAGTGCGGCATCGCAATATCGCCGCGCTGCGGGAGAATCCGATGGTGACCGAGATCGCCGACCGGATCGCCGTCGACGACGAACTGCAGGCGGAATTCTTCGCGAACCTGGTGGCAGCGGCCCTGGATCTGGTGCCGGATCAGACCGTGCGGGCGATCGCCGACCGGATCGCGGACTTCCGGGTTCCGGAGCTCACCCTGCCCGACGGCCGCAACAGCACCGACGTGCTGGCCGAGGCCGGAATCTACGAACCGGACCGGGCCGGCGAGCTGGTGTTCGCGCCGCTGCTCGAGCGCTGGAACATCTTCTCTCGCACCGACTTCGGTGCGGACGGCGAGGCGGCGCGGGCAGAGATCGAACATCTGCGACGCTGAACTCGACGGTCGTGGTGCGCGGGTGCGCGCCACGACCGCCCGATCCCGGGGGGTGCGGGCGGAGCGGTCCGCGGGGGCTACCGGCGGCGAACCATGTGCCAGAGTCCCGCCGCCGTACCGCGCAGGAAGTTCTCCCAGCTGAAATGGTCGTGCCAGAGGGTGATGCGACCGTCGACCAGTTCGAAGGTGCCGCACACCCAGAACTCGATCTCCAGCGGGCCCATGCGCAGATAGTCGGTGCGCTCGGTGAGGACCGTTTCGCCCTCGACGGCCGGTGCGCCGTCGGTTTCCGCGGCGATATGACGCATATCGGCGCGGAAACCGAAGGCATCACGATTGAGTCCGCGCAGTACCGCGCCCACCCGGTGGATGCCGCGGATATCCGGCAGTGAGGTGTTCTTCCACACGATGTCCGGATCCAGCAGATTCAATGCCTCGTTCACCGCGCCCATTTCCATCGCGGCGAAGAATTCGCGCACCGTGGTCACGGCGTTCTGTTGTAGCTCCGGTAGTTCGGCCATAGTCCGACTGTAGGCGCGCCGAGGTGTCGAGGGGGGATGATCGCCCTCGTTTCGTGTCCGGTTCGTCCTCAACCGCGCCGCTGGGCGATCAATACCGACACTCCGTCGAGGATTCGCTCGATGCCGTATTCGAGCGCCGCGTTGCGGCCGTCGGGGCCGGAGTCGGCGAAGGCGGCGACGACCTCGGGGAATCGTTCGGCGTGATCGGCCAGGATCGCGGCCACCTCGCGCGCCATCTGGTCCTCGGTCCGCTGTGATCCGGCGGCGGAGGTCTGCTGGACCAGGCTGCGAACGTGACCGTTCACCAGTACGACGGTATCGAGTCGTTCGGCCCCGGTCAGGCCGGTGCCCGCCAGTGGTGCCAGGGCGGCCTCCATCCAGGCCAGCTCGTTGGGGCCCAGTGGTCGCGAGCCCGCGGTGAGCTCGATGGTCCACGGATGCGCGCGGTAGCGCTCGTCGATCGTCGAGGCCCAGGTCCGCAGCGCAGCGCGCCACGGCTCGGGGGCGGCTGTGGTGGACTGCGGCGGGCCGCCCAGGGCGGTGTCCAGCATCAGGGCGGTGAGCTCGGCCTTTCCCGGCACATAGCGGTACAGCGCCATCTTCGCGCAGCCCAGCCGCTCGGCCAGTCGCTGCATCGAGACCGCGCTCAGCCCGTCCGAATCGGCCAGGGTGATGGCCTCGGCGACGATGCGTTCCAGTGACAGCGACGGCTTGGGGCCGCGCCGGGGGCGCTGCGGCGCACCCCACAGCAGTTCTAGGGCGGTCGGTCCGGTCATGAGGACATCCTCTCCGAATGACGGCTTGACGGAAAACTGCGTCCAGCATACGCTAAATAGCGTCCAATAGACACAGTTAAGGATCGAGGCTCATCATGCGGAACACGACAGTTCTCATCTCCGGTGCCAGCATCGCCGGCCCGGCGCTGGCCTTCTGGCTGCGGCGCTACGGCTTCGAGGTCACGGTGGTCGAGCGGGCCGCCGCGCTGCGACCGGGCGGCCAAGCCGTCGATTTCAAGGGGGCCACCCATCGCACGGTGCTGGAGCGAATGGGGATCTGGGAGGCGATCCAGAGCCGGCGAACGGGGAAGACCGACATGGTGATCAACGACGCCGACGGCCGCGAATTGGCCGAGATCTCAGGCGATTTCACCGGTGGTGATGTGGAGATCCTGCGCGGCGATCTGGCCGAGATCCTCTACGAGCGCACAGTCGAGGGCTGCGAATACCTGTTCGGGGACTCCGTCACCGCGCTGCGCGAGACCGAGTCGGGCGTCGAGGTCGAATTCGAGCGCGCACCCGCGCGCACCTTCGATCTGGTGGTCGGCTGCGACGGCATCCACTCCCGGGTGCGGGCACTGGCCTTCGGCCCCGAAGCCGATTACGTGAAGCATCTGGGCTACTACTACTGCACCGCCGGTGCGGCCGGATGGGGCCACGATCCGGAGGGGCCCCGGCAGCGCAACCGGTCCGCGGCCTACAACGAACCCGGCCGGCTCGCGGTGCGAGGCGGGAACAAGGCCGCGCACATGTACATGTTCGTCGCCGCCCCGCTGGAGTACGACCGGCGGGACGAGGCGGCGCAGCGACGCGTGCTCGCCGAGGCGTTCGCCGGCACCGAGGGCCCGGTGCCGGCGATGATGAGCGAACTCGGTGAGCTGGATTCGTTCTATCTCGATTCGCTGGGACAGGTGCGGATGAAGGGCGGCTACACCAAGGGCCGGATCGCACTCGTCGGTGACTCGGCGTACGGAAATACCTTGGGTGGCTTCGGAACCGGGCTCGCGGTCGTCGGCGCCTACGTGCTCGCGGGTGAACTGGCACTGGCCGACGGCGACCACACGTCCGCCTTCGCGCGCTACAACGAGATGATGAAGCGCTACGCCAAGATCGCCGGCAATTCCAACGCCGGACGCTTCCTGGCGCCGCGGACCGCGCGCGGGATCCGGATGCGGAACTGGTTCCTGGGCTCGCGACTGTTCGACCTCATGCTGAGGTACAGCGACAACGCCGCCAACGATATCGACCTGCGCGATTATCCGGCGTTGGTCGCGGTGGGCAATCGATAGCGCGTCGCCCTCGCCCGGCCGGGAACCCGGCCGGATCCGGATCCGGCCCGTCAGTCCTGCTCGTCGACCTTGGCCATCGACAGCACGTCCAGCCGGCGATCCAGCTCCTCCTCCGACAGGTCCGCTCCGATCAAACCGCGATCGATCACGGTTTCACGAATGGTCTTGTTCTCCCGCAGCGCCTGCTTCGCCACCGCGGCCGCTTCTTCGTAACCGATCGCCGAATTCAGCGGTGTGACGATCGACGGCGACGATTCCGCCAGCCGGCGCAGGCGTTCGGTATCGGCGGTGAGGCCGGAAACGCACTTGTCCGCGAACAGGCGGGACACGTTGGCCAGCAGGCGAATCGATTCCAGGACATTGCGCGCCATCACCGGAATGTAGACATTCAGTTCGAATGCGCCGTTACCGCCACCCCAGGCCACGGCGGCATCATTACCGATCACCTGGGCCGCGACCTGGGTGACCGCCTCCGGCAGTACCGGATTGACCTTGCCCGGCATGATCGAGGAACCGGGCTGCAGATCCGGCAGCTGGATCTCGGCCAGTCCGGTGAGCGGCCCGGAACCCATCCAGCGGATATCGTTGGCGATCTTGGTGAGACTGATGGCGATGGTGCGCAGCGAACCCGAGATCTCCACCAGGCCGTCGCGAGCGGCCTGTGCCTCGAAATGGTTGAGCGCCTCGGACAATTCGTCCAGACCGGTCGTCTTCCGCAGTTCGGCAACGACTTTCGCGCCGAATCCGGCCGGCGCGTTGAGTCCGGTGCCGACCGCGGTGCCGCCGATCGGCAGCTCACCCAGCCGCGGCAGCGCGGCGATCAGCCGTTCGGTACCGGCCTCGACCTGACGGGTGTAACCGCTGAACTCCTGCCCCAGAGTCACCGGCACCGCGTCCATCAGGTGGGTGCGGCCGGACTTGACCACCGTGCGCCATTCGGTGGCCTTGTCCAGCAACCGCAGCCGCAGATGATCCAATGCGGGCAGCAGGTCTCGCACCACCGCCTCGGTGGCGGCCAGATGGGTGGCGGTGGGGAAGGTGTCGTTGGACGACTGGGACATGTTGACGTCGTCGTTGGGGTGCACGGTGACCCCGCGGGCGGCGGCCAGACTCGCGATCACCTCGTTGGCGTTCATATTCGAGCTCGTGCCCGAACCGGTCTGAAAGACGTCGATCGGGAACTGGTCGTCGTGGCGGCCCTCGGCGATCTCCCCCGCGGCGGCGATGATGGCGTCGGCCTTGACCGGATCGAGCAGTCCCAGATCCCGGTTCACCGCCGCACAGGCGGCCTTGAGCAGGCCCAGGGCCCGGATCTGGGCGCGCTCGAGGCCGCGGCCGCTGATCGGGAAATTCTCCACCGCGCGCTGGGTCTGGGCTCGCCACAGCGCGTTCACCGGAACCCGGACCTCGCCCATGGTGTCGTGTTCGATTCGATACTGCGTCTGGTCGTCGCTCATGACCCGACATTACGACGGGCGCGGGCGTGGTTGGGCCGCCACGCAGGAGGCTGTGATTTTGGCCTCCGCTTCGCTCCGGCGAGACTGCCGCGAACCCACCCACCAGCACCGCTTCGGAAAACCTCGGCGTCGAGCCGCCGCCGAATTACGGCAGCGGCGGGATCGCGTCCTCGTCGCCGACGAAATCGACCGAGGCGTACTCGTGCAACTTGGTCAGGCGGTGGTAGGCGTCGATGATGCGCACGGTGCCGGACTTGGACCGCATCACGATCGACTGGGTCGACGCGCCGCCGCTGTAGTAGCGCACGCCGCGCAGCAGATCGCCGTCGGTGACGCCGGTGGCGGAGAAGAAGACGTTCTCGCCGGAGACCAGATCCTCGGTGTTGAGGATGCGGTCGAGGTCGTGGCCGGCGTCGAGGGCCTTCTGCTTCTCGGCGTCGTCGGTGGGCGCCAACTTGCCCTGCAGCGCACCACCCATACAGCGCAGCGCGGCCGCGGCGATGATGCCCTCGGGGGTGCCGCCGATGCCGACCAGCATGTCGGTGCCCGAATCGGGGCGGGCACAGGCGATCGCACCGGCCACGTCACCGTCGGAGATCAGGCGGATGCGAGCACCCGCCTCGCGGACCTCCTGGATGTGGCGGGCGTGGCGGGGCCGGTCCAGCACACAGACGGTCAGATCGGAGACCAGCGAATTCTTGGCCTTGGCGACCCGGCGCAGATTCTCCGCGATGGGGGCGGACAGATCGATGACGTCGGCGGCCTCCGGGCCGACCGCGATCTTCTCCATGTAGAACACCGCCGACGGATCGAACATGGCGCCGCGTTCGGCGACCGCCAGTACCGAGATGGCGCCGGGGGAACCCTTGGACATCAGCGTGGTGCCATCGATCGGGTCGACCGCGAAATCCACCTCCGGGCCGGTGCCGTCGCCCACGGCCTCGCCGTTGTAGAGCATCGGGGCTTCGTCCTTCTCGCCCTCGCCGATCACGACGGTGCCGCGCATGGAGACGGTGGCCACCAACTGCCGCATCGCGTCGACCGCCGCACCGTCGCCGCCCTCCTTGTCGCCGCGCCCGACCCAGCGGCCCGCGGCCATCGCACCGGCCTCGGTCACCCGGACCAACTCCAGTGCGAGGTTGCGGTCCGGGGCCTCGCGGCGGCGACTGGTTGCGGGTGTGGGTGCCGTCATGACGGTGCCTCCTCAGTTGTCCATTGCTGCGTGAATTGTCGCAGAACGGTCGGATCGCTCATTCAGGTGCTGCTGTTCCACTCGGCGCGGCGGACGTCCTCGCCGGTCGGAGCGCTGTGATATCGGCCTCGTGGTCACGGGGGCCACCGGAGCGGTCCCGAGGCCGCGTGGATACTTGGGATGTGTCGCAGAAACCACGCATCATGAACGACTATCGGGATCTGATCTGGTCGCTGGTCCCGCTGGTACTGATCTGCGTGGTGCTCGCGGCGGTGGCCAGCCAGTGCACCTTCTCCACGCACGGGCCCACACCCGGCGAAGTCCCGAATTTCGATGTGCGGTCGGCATTGCACGACGACGCCCGGATGCTCTCGTTCCCGATCCGCGATCCCGCGGTGCCGGCGGACTGGAAGTCCAACTCCGGTAGTCGCGACACGATCACCGGTCCCAGCGGCGGCACCGTCAGCACGGTCGGCTACATCACCGGCAACGGCACCTATCTGCAGCTGAGTCAGTCCAATGCCACCGAGAGCGCCCTCGCCGACCATGTGGTCAGCACCCGCAGCCCGTCGGGAACGCGGATGGTCGGTGCGCAGAAGTGGACCGTGTACCACGTCTCCGACAGTGAGCCCGCCTGGATCGCGGACTTCGGCACCAGCCGGGTGCTGATCAAGGGCGCTGCCGGGGAGGGCGCCTACTCGGCGCTGGCGAACGCGGTCGGCGCGGCGCAACCGCTGCGGCCCTGACCGATTCAGCGGTGGCTGACGACGTTGACCACCGTGCCGTCCGGATCGCGTACGAAGAACCGCCGCACACCCCAGGGTTCGTCGCGCAGCGCGTAGACCACCTCGGCCCCCGCGGCGACCATCGTCTCGTATGCCCCGTCGACATCGGCCACCTCGACACTGATATCCGGCTGCGGCTCATCGGCGTTCGCGCCGACGAGCATGATCTGCGCGGTCGGATTGTCCGGAGAGGCCACGGTGACCGCCCAGCCGAGATCCATCACCTCGTCGAAGCCGAGCGCGCGGTAGAACGCACGGCTGCGCTCCATATCGGCGACCCGCAGATCGGGTACTACGCGTCGGATTCCCATACTCATTCCTCCCCGTGCGCCTCGCGCCGGGACAGTGCGTCCTCGACCCGCTGCCGGGCGCCGGCCAGATGTGCTTCGCAGCGATTGGCGAGCGCCTCGCCGCGTTCCCACAGCGCGAGTGAATCGTCGAGATCCATACCGCCCTGTTCCAGCATCTTCACGACGTTGACCAGCTCGTCGCGGGCACGTTCGTAGCCGAAGGTCTCGATTTCGGCGAGGTCGCTGTCGGTCACTGCGTCTCCTCGTGGTCGGGTGCGGACTTGTCCGGGATCGGGTTGGTCAGCGCCTGGCTGCCCAGGGCTGCGGCGCTGACCGCGCCATCGGCCACCCGGATGCGCAACTGGGTGCCCGGTGGCGAATCGGCGACGGTCCGCACGACATGCCGTTGCGAACCCGTCACCCGTTGGACGACGGCGTATCCGCGGGCCAGGGTCGCGGCCGGGCCGACGGCGGTGAGTTTGTCGCGCAGATGTCGCGCGGTGGTGGCCTCGGCGGTCAGGGTGTGCCCGACGGCACGGTGGGCGGCGGTGCGCAGTCGCTCGACCTCGTCGCGGCGCTGGTCCAGCAGGCGCAGCGGATCGGCGAGTACCGGGCGTGACCGCAGCTGTCGAACGTGGCGTGCCTCGCGTTCGACCCAGCCGCGTAGCGCCGCGGCCGAGCGCTCCCGGAGGTCGTGCACGCCCGCGAGTTCGGCCGCCGCGTCCGGGACGAGGCGTTTGGCGGCATCGGTCGGGGTCGCCGCGCGCAGGTCCGCGACGTAGTCCGACAGCGGATTGTCCGGTTCATGCCCGATCGCGCTCACGATCGGCGTGGTCGCGGAAACGATGGCCCGGCACAGGGTTTCGTCGGAGAACGGCAGCAGGTCCTCGACACTGCCGCCACCGCGCGCGAGCACGATCACCTCGACCTCGGGATCGTCGTCCAACTCGGCGAGAGCGTCGAGGATCTGCGGCACCGCGGACGCGCCCTGTACGGCGGTATTGCGAATGTCGAAACGTACGGCGGGCCAGCGCTGCTGGGCGACGGTCACCACATCGTGTTCGGCGGCGCTGGCGCGCCCGGTGATCAGGCCGATCGTTCTGGGCAGGAACGGAATCGGCCGCTTCAGACGGGGATCGAACAGGCCCTCGGCGGCCAGCAGCGCCTTCAACCGTTCGATGCGCGCCAGCAGTTCACCGATTCCGACCGGGCGAATCTCGGTGACCCGCAACGAGATCGTGCCGCGTCCGGTGAAATAGGACAGCTTGCCGTGGACGACCACCCGGCTGCCCTCCTGCAGCGGCACCGCCGATCCGCGTAGTAACTGCGGATCGCAGGTGATCGACAGCGACATATCGGCTGCCGTGTCCCGCAGCACCAGGAATGCGGTGCGAGTGCCCGGGCGCAGATTGATCTGGGTGATCTGCCCCTCGACCCAGACGCTGCCCAGCCGATCGATCCACTGCGCCACCTTCATCGCGATGGTGCGCACCGGCCACGGCTGCTCGGCCGAACTGGCGGGGCGGGCGGCTCGCGCCGGCTCTCCGGAGGCTCGGGCCCCGGTAGCCGGCGCGTCGGCGTGTGAGTCGGTCACTTGGCCTGCACGGTGGCGATCCGGTTCGTCAGCATGGTCACGAACGGCGCCCGGTCGAAGGTCTGCTTCTCGTATTCGAGCAGCGCGGCCAGATCCTCGACGCTGAGCATGCGCAGGCGTGCCCGCAACTGGGCCAGCGTCATATTCGCGTAGTCGTAGCGGGAGGCGACCTCGGGTTCGATGGCACCGCGCCGGTCGGCGGGCTGCTCGGGCTCCGGGGCCGGCTCCGGGGCGTCGGCCGCCTCGGGCTCGGTCTCCGCGGCCGGTTCGACCTCCGGTGCCGACTCGGTTTCGGGTTCCGCGGTGTGAGATGCGGCATACCCGTTGGTCTGCGACGCGCCGGTGATCGCGGTGACCGTCGCCGGGGCGTCGGTGGCCGCGTCGGCGTCGGCGAACAGATCGAAACGACTGAGCCGGGCCGCGAAATCGGCGGTGCCGAGCGGTTGCTCCTCGTCGAGATCCTCGTCGAAGGTGGCCCATTCCGGCTGTTCGACCGGGCGATTGCCCAATCGATCGAATACCTCGTCACCTTTGAGCGCGAGACTGGTCACGAACTGCTGCAGATGCATCGACGTCTGCAGCAGCTGACTGATCGCGGTAATCGGCAAATGCATTGCCACGGTAGGTAACCGGCGAGTTTCCTCGAGTGCGTAGACGGCGGCCCCAGCGGCGACCCGGGCCAGGTAGGGAGGTCGGAACATGTCCCTAGCCTGCCCGAAACGGCCGGTGATGCAAAGAACAGAGTTCACATGTTCCATTGTCGCGCCGTCTGGGCGATCGCGCGGCACCCGCTGTCGTGCGGGCGAGGCTGTACCACGCGCGGTGCGCACGTAAGCTGTGACCATGTCCTCGGCTATCCCCCTGAATGTCGGAATCGCCCGGTCGGCCGATGCGGTCGGCGCCGGCGCGGGCAAGCGGGTGCTGCTCGCCGAACCCCGTGGTTACTGCGCGGGTGTGGACCGGGCGGTGGAAACCGTGGAGCGCACCCTGGACAAGCACGGTGCGCCGATCTACGTCCGCAAGGAGATCGTGCACAACCGCCACGTGGTGGAGACGCTGCGCGACCGCGGCGTGGTCTTCGTCGACGAGACCGACGAGGTCCCCGAGGGAGCGGTGCTGGTGTTCTCCGCGCACGGCGTATCGCCCGCGGTGCACGAGGCCGCGGCCGCGCGCAGCCTGCACACCATCGATGCGACCTGCCCGCTGGTGACCAAGGTCCATCAGGAGGCCAAGCGCTTCGCCCGCGACGATTTCGACATCCTGCTCATCGGCCACGAGGGCCACGAGGAGGTGGAGGGCACCGCGGGTGAGGCGCCCGACCACGTCCAGCTGGTCGACGGTCCGGACGCGGTCGACGATGTGCGGGTCCGCGACGAGAACAAGGTGATCTGGCTGTCGCAGACCACCCTGTCGGTGGACGAGACCATGGAGACCGTGCAGCGGTTGCGCAAGCGTTTCCCGAATCTGCAGGATCCGCCGAGCGACGATATCTGCTACGCCACCCAGAACCGGCAGGTCGCGGTGAAGGCGATGGCCCCCGAATGCGATCTGGTGATCGTGGTCGGCTCCCGCAACTCCTCCAATTCCAGGCGTCTGGTGGAGGTCGCGCTGAACGCGGGCGCGAAGGCGTCCTATCTGGTGGATTTCGCCCGCGAGGTCGATCCGGCCTGGTTCGAGGGTGTGACCACGGTGGGCATCACCTCCGGCGCCTCGGTGCCCGAGATTCTGGTGCGCGGAGTGCTGGATCTGCTCGCCGAGCACGGCTACGGCGAGGTGCAGCCGGTGACGACCGCCAACGAGACCCTGGTCTTCGCCCTCCCGCGCGAGTTGCGCACCAGCGCTCGGCGCTGAGGTATCGGCTGAGGTATCGGCTGAGGTATCGGCTGAGGGTTCCCGGCTCTGCGGCCGATACTCGAAATCCTACGCGCTGAAGGGTTTTCGTCCCGCCTCGACCGCACCGGAAAGGTCGGGACGGAGACGGGTAACGCCGCGCCCGTGCGAGACGATCACTGTGCGTGGGGAATTCGGGGAATGTCTACGCCGGCCGCGCCGCGGTGGATTCGTCGCGTGATGCGGCCGGATCAGCGGTCGCGGTAGCGGACGTTCGGCCGCGGATGCGGCGGGACATCGCTGGGCGGCTGGGGACGTCCGCGACGGGGCTGCGGTTCGGCGACCCGGGTGCGTTCCGCGGTGCGGGTGCGTTCACCGGTCCGAGGGTACGACGCGCCGGCGGAGACGCGCGGTGGGCGCTCGGCCACCTTGCCGCCCGTCCGGCGCCCGGCGCGCGCGGGTTCGGGCTCCGCGGACCGCTTGGCCGCCCCGGCGCCGCGTTTGGCGGCCTCACCGCGCTTGGTGGCCCTGGCGGCCTCGGAATCGCGCTTCTGAGCGCGAGAGCTACGACGCAGTGTGTCCTCGGCCCCCGCGGGCTTGCGGCTACGGCGGGCACGGTCGGCGCCCGAGCGCGGATTCCAGCTGTCGCTGCCACGGGCGCGTTCGCGAGCCGGGCGCGGGGCGGTGTCGCCGTTGCGATAGAGCCAGACCCGCAGGGCGCCCAGCAGCAGAGTGAGCACCGTCGCGATGGCCATGGTGGGGAACCGGTTGACCAACGGAATCGCCAGGTTCAGCAGAATGTCCTTCACCGAGGTGGAGCTGTGGCCGGTGAGCTGCTGATAGGCGAGCGGTACCGCGATGAACAGGAGTAACGGCGGAGTCACCATGGTGGTGAACAAACCGCGATAGCGAACCACGCAGGCCGCGATCAGACATCCGATGATGTAGAAGGCGGCGAAGACGTGAGTCAGCTCTCTACCGCTGCTTCCGGAGTCGATGAAGAATCCGATGAAGGTGCACGCCACCGCGATCAGAACCGCGGCGCCGGCGGGCACACCGGGTACCGACGGGACGATCGAGAGGTGCGAGGCGGGTACATCGGATCGCTCGCGTTGGGTAGCTGCCACGTAAAGCACACTATCTGCCGCGGCCGGAACGTGCGTCGAGGCCGGGCGGGGGCCGGAGTTACTCGTTGGTGTCCGAGAAGCCTACCGCGCGCGGCCACGACTGAACGGGAGCAATTGCCGGAACGGCTCGATCACCGATATCGAGATCGTGCAGGCGACGCGCCGTGACCATCACGCGGGACTCGATCGACGCCACTGTGTGGTTGAAAGCGTCGACGGCCTTACCGAGTTGAGTGCCGAGCTTGTCGAGGTGGGCGCCGGTCGTCGACAGCCGGGTGTATAGGTCCCGGCCCAGTTGCTGAACGATTGCCATGTCTCGAGACAAGGCCTCCTGTCGCCATCCGAATGCGACCGTCCGCAGTAATGCGATCAAGGTTGTCGGCGTAGCGAGGATCACATTGCGGCCGAAGGCGTACTCGAGGAGACCCGAGTCGGCGGTCAGAGCGGCGTCGAGAAACGGGTCACCGGGGATGAACAGCACCACGAACTCCGGACTGGGGTCGAACGCCTCCCAATACGCCTTGCCGGCCAGCTGGTCGATATGGGCGCGTAGATGTTTGGCGTGGCGGGCGAGTTGCTCGGTGCGCCGTCGCGGATCGGTCTCGGCGGTGGCGTCCAGATAGGCCGTCAGCGGTACCTTGGCATCGACCACCAGGCTCCGGTCCCCGGCCAGCCGCACCACCAGATCGGGCCGGACCATGCCGTCGCGGCCGGCGGCGGTCACCTGGGTGTCGAAATCACAGTGTTTGGTCATCCCCGCCAGTTCGACCACACGCTCGAGTTGCACCTCACCCCAGCGCCCGCGCACCTGGGGGGCGCGCAGCGCGGAGACGAGCTGACCGGTCTGAGTCGAGAGTTGCTGGGAGATCTGCTGCATACCGGCGACCTGCTCGCGCAGACCGGAGTAGGCGTTGATCCGATTGTGCTCGACCTGCTGGATGTGCTGGTTCAAGCTGCCGAGCGCCTCGCGCAAGGGCTCGACCAGGGTGCCGATCGCATGCGAATTGTGCCGTGCCGCATCCGCGCTGGCGGCGCCGAGAGATTGCCGCAGCAGCTGTTCGTTGTCCCGCAGCGCCGACAGCTGGGCCTCGGCGGCCGCGGCCCGCTGCCCCGCCCGCGCGGCATGCCCCAGCCAGCCGAGGCCGGCTCCGGCGCAGAACACCAACAACAACGCAAACAGCATCGATGCGGTCATGGTCCCGATAGTGCCGTAAGCCACCGACAGTATTCCCGCTCCGCTTCGCTCCGGCGTGTTCATCGGCCTCCGAAAGGGGAGATTCGATTCGCGGCGGAGGGGGAAGCGGATTCTGTCGGAGGGATCGCTTACCGTTCTGCGTCATGCGGATGCTGCACACCTCGGACTGGCATATCGGCCGCACCTTCCACGGTGTGGACCTGTTGTCCGATCAGGCGCGTGCGCTGGAGTCGGTGGCGGAGTTGGTCGCCGAGCAGGGTGTGGATGTAGTCGTCGTTCCGGGGGATGTGTACGACCGTTCGATTCCCAGCGCCGAGGCGATAGCGGTGTGCAACAGGGGGTTCGAGGCGATCCGCACGGCCGGGGCGGTGATCGTCGCGACGTCGGGTAATCACGACTCGCCGACCCGGCTGGGTGCGCTGGGCAGTTTCGCGGCGGCGGGCGGGCTGCATCTGCGGACGTCGGTCGCCGAGGTGGATCATCCGGTGATGCTGTCGGACGAGTTCGGCCCGGTCGCCTGTTACGGCATTCCGTATCTGGAACCGGAGATCACCCGCGCGGAACTGGGTGTGCCGCAGGCGCGTTCGCATGCCGAGATCCTGGATGCCGCGCTGGCGCGGATCCGTGCGGATCGTCGGCGGCGTGGCGAGCCGCGGACGGTGCTGCTCGCGCACGCGTTCGTCGTCGGCGGGGAGGCCACCGGATCGGAGCGTTCGATCGCGGTGGGCGGTGTGGAGACGGTTCCGCTGAGTGCCTTCGAGGGAATCGATTACGTGGCTCTCGGACATCTGCACTCGCCACAAACCCTGTCGGAGTCCGTCCGGTATTCGGGTTCACCGCTGCCGTATTCGTTCGGGGAGCGTTCCCACCGCAAAGCGGTGTGGATCGTCGATCTCGATGCTGACGGCCTGACCTCGGTGCAGCGCCACGAGCTGCCGGTGGTGCGCGGGCTCTCCCAACTGACGGGCGTGCTGGACGAATTGCTGACCGCCGCCGAATACGACGATGCGCGTGCTGATTACGTCTCGGCGACACTGACCGATCACGCCCGGCCGGTGGAGGCCCTGCGCCGGCTGCGGGAGCGTTTTCCGCATGCGGTACACGTGGAATGGGCACGGCCGGAAGGGGATGCGCGGTTACGCTATCGCGAGCGCGTGCACGGTCGCGGCGACAGCGAGATCGCGCGCAGCTTTCTGACGGATGTGTGTGCCGAGCCGACATCGGGGGAGATGGCGTTGATCGAACAGGCATTGTCGGCCGCGCGCCGTGAGCCCGCCGCCGAGGTGCGGGCGGTTTCGGGGGATCGGGAGTTGTCGGCATGACCGGCACCCGGGCGGTAGTCGCATGAGGCTGCATCGGCTGGAGCTCACCGCGTTCGGGCCGTTCGCCGAGACCGCGTGCGTGGATTTCGACGAACTCGGCGCCGACGGTCTGTTCCTGCTGCACGGCCATACCGGTGCGGGTAAGACCACGGTGCTCGATGCCATCGCGTTCGCGCTCTACGGCCGGGTTCCGGGGGCTCGCGGGGAGAGTAAGCGGCTGCACTCCGATCACGCCGACCCGCAGACGCCGCCGCGGGTGGTGCTGGAGGCGACGCTGGGCGGGCGCCGGCTGCGCCTGATCCGGTCGCCGGAGTTCGAACGGCCGAAGAAGCGCGGCACCGGTATGCGCACGGAACAGGCCGCGGCCACGCTGGAATGGCTCGACGGCCGCGGGCAGCATCTGTCCCGAATCCCGGATATCGGCGATGAGGTGGGCCGCCTGCTCGGGATGAGTGCCGACCAGTTCTTTCAGGTGGTGTTGCTGCCGCAGGGGGATTTCGCGCGATTTCTGCGGTCGGACAACGAGGATCGGGAGAAGCTGCTCGAGCGCCTCTTCGACACCGAGCGGTTCGGTACGGCCGAACAGTGGCTGGTGCAGCGCCGCCGGGAGAGTTCCGCACAGCTCGAGAACCATCGCCAGGGCGTCGACCGGTTGATCGCTCAGGTCGCCATCACCGCCGGGCTGGGGGCGACGGAGGCGGTGGGGCCGCTCGAGGCGGTGGAGTGGTCGCAACGCCTGCTCACCGAGGCGCGCGCCGAGGCCGAGCGCGCGGCGGTCGAATTGGCTCGGTGTCAGCAGGATTCGGCTCAGCGCCAGGCGGCCGCCGAGGAGCAGCGCCGGATACGGGAACGTCGTGAGCGCGGGGTGATCGCGCGCCGCCAACTCGACGAGTACACGGCGGCAGCCACACATCGCGAGGGCCTGCGAGCCGATCTGGAGCGGTCGCGTCGCGTCGAGCCGGTGGCGACCGCGCTCGGCGAGGCCCGCACCGCGGCGGTCACGCTGCGGCACCGCAACGAAGACGTGCTGGAGCTCGCGGAGCGGCTGGCCGCCCGGCTCCTCGAACCGGCGAGCGCCGAACTGCCCGGGACGTCCTGGGCGGCCGCGGATCTGGCGGCGGGCGAACTGCACGGCTCCGATACGGCCGAAGAGTTGTCGGCCCTGTCCGAGCCGGACACTTCGGTGCCGCTCGGCGATGCCGGGACGCACGATCACCGAGGCGATACGTCCGAACCTGCCCCGGCGGCCGACGGCACGGTACCGGAAGACGACGCGGCCGAACAGTTGTCGGCCGCCGACCCGGAGCTCGACGAACCGGTCGAACTGGAGTTGTTCTCCCTCTCGTCCGTACGTCCGGCCGGGCCGCCGGATCCGGCCCCGGCCGCGCCCACCGTCGGATCCCCCACGGCCCCACGCATCGAAACCGCGGTCCAGCGCTGGTCGGCACATATCGGATCGTTGGAGGAGGTCCGCGCCGACGCCGAATCGGCCGTTCGCCTCACGGCCGAATTGGCGGGGCTACGTTCCGATTACACCGCCGCCACCGAGGCGCGCAAGCAACTGTCGCAGCGCCGGGAGCAGCTGCCGGAATCCATCCGATCCGCCGAGGCAGCACTGCGCGAGGCCGCGGATGCGAAGGTTGCGCTGCCGGGCCTGGAACGCGACTGCGACCGGGCGCGGGCCGCCGCGGAGGCCGCAGTCGAGCTGGTGCGTACCCGCAAGGAGCTGTCCACGGCCACCGAGGAACTGGAGCGCGCCCGGACCACGCATGCGAACGCGCGCGAGCGCACCCTCGATCTCCGGGAGCGCAGGCTCGCCGGAATGGCGGCGGAACTGGCGGGCGCGCTGGTCGAGGGGCAGCCGTGCGGTGTGTGCGGATCCGCCGACCACCCCGCGCCCGCCCGCCCGACCGAGGTGACGGTCGGGAAATCGGAGGAGGACGAGGCGGTGCGGGCCGAGCAGGCCGCCGAAGCCGTGCGCGATCGGGCGCTCGGTCACCGGAACGAGGTGGAGCGCCGGGCCGGACTGCTCGCCGAGCGTGGTGGTGACGGTGATCCCGCGGAATTGGCCGCCACTCTGAACGCCGCGACCGATCGGTGGCGAACCGCGCAGCAGGCCGCCGCTGCCGCCGACGATCTCACCGCCGAGGTCGCGCGGCTGCGCACCGCCGAAACCGAACTGAACACCGAGCTGCGGGAATTGGAGAGCCGGTGCAGCGCGGCGCAGGAGCGCATCCTGGCCGCCGACCGGCGCCTGTCCGAACTCACCGAACGGGTCCGGGTGGCGGCCGGCGCCGACCACACGGTCGAGCGGCGCCGCGCGCGTCTGGAAGCACTCGTCGCCGATGCCACCGATCTGCTCACGTCCCGGGCCGAGGCCGCCGTGGCCGGGGAGCAGTTCACCGATCTCGCCCGCCGGGTCGAGCGGGCCGCCCGCGCGGCCGATCTGCCGGTGTCGGTGGGAGACGGCCCGGTCGACGGCACTCCCGATACCGCCGTGCTCGCGGCCTACGCGAAAGTCGTCGCGGCAGCGGGCCGGACCCCGCGACAGCAGGCGGAGCTGGAGGCCGAGCTGGCAGCCGCCGATCGCCGGCGCGCCCTCGCGGAAGCGGTACTGGCGGAACCGGAGGTGCGGGCGGCCGCCGCTGCCGTCCCGGTCGATCTCGCCGCGGTGGAGGCCGAGGTCGCCGAGGCCCGCCGGCTGCTGGATCTCGCGATCGCCGCGCAATCCGAGAGCTCCCGGCGGGTGACCCAGCTCGAGGAGCTGGGTAGCCAGTTGTGGGCGGCGGCCGACCGGATCGCGCCGCTGCAGCAGGCGCATACCGAACTCGAGAGCCTGTCCGAAGTGGTGGCGGGCCGGGGTGCGAACAACCGGCGCATGTCGTTGCGCTCCTATGTGCTCGCCGCCCGGCTGGAGGAGGTCGCGGTCGCGGGGTCGGCGCGGCTGCGCCGGATGTCGGGCGGCCGTTACGAATTCGTGCACTCCGATGCGGCCGGTCCGCGGGGGCGCCGGGGTGGTCTGGGCCTCGATATCCGGGACGACTACACCGGCGCCGTGCGCCCGGCGAAGACCCTGTCCGGCGGCGAGACCTTCATGGCCTCACTGTCGTTGGCGCTGGGGCTCGCCGATGTGGTCGCCGCGGAAGCGGGCGGCCTGGTGCTCGACACCCTGTTCATCGACGAGGGCTTCGGCAGCCTCGACGCCGACACCCTCGACGCCGTGATGGGAGTGCTGGACGAATTGCGTTCCGGCGGACGGGTGGTCGGTGTGGTCAGCCATGTCGACGAGATGCGCCAGCGCATCCCCAGCCGCTTGCACGTGATCCGGGAGCCCAGCGGCTCCCGGCTGCGCACGATCGTCGCCTGATCTACCGATGCGGCTGCCCGGCCGATGCGCGCAGCGCCCGCAGCTCCTCGGCGTGCGGATCCGAGACGGTCACCGACTGCGGGGAATCGAAGATCCGCACCCGGCGTCCGGCATCGAACGGCGCCCAGCCGGGATCGCCGTGGGTGGCGAAATCGACCCAGGCCCGGTGAATTTCGTCGGCCAGCGGCTGCGGCGGATTCTCGCCGGTCAATGGGTGCGCCTCGGCCAGTTTGTCGAAGACGAACGGCACCTCCAGCACATGGCAGGCGCCGAGGTCGGGAACACCACTGCGCCAGCCGAATTCGTAGACGTGAGTCGGGGCGCCGGCGGCGGAGTTGATCTCGGCGATGCGCATCGAGTCGTCGCGGAAGACGACATCGGTGATGATCGCGGCGAAGATGTCGGCCGGTGCCGCCTGCGGCCGTCGGGCGGTGTAGACCTCGGCGACGGCGGGATCCACGCCGTAACGGGACAGGAACGGACCCAGGGTGCCGGCATCGAGTCCGGCCGCGATCCCTGTGGGGAAGGTGAAGAATCGGAACTCCTCGGCCGTCCAGCCGATGATCAGCGGTATCGCGTGCTCGCCGGAGCGGGCCAGGACCTCGGTGGGCCGGTCGGTGATCAACTCACCGTCGATCACCGGGAAGAAACTCAGTACACCGAGTCCGTTCTCCAGGATCGATCGCCCCCAGCGCTCGGGATCCGGATTGGCGATCAGGTCGAGCGCCACCGCGTCCTGTGCGGTTCGCAACCGGTCGGGTCCCAGTCGGCCGAAGTCGGCGACGGTCGGTTCGATGCCCAATGTGTCGGCGAGGATATCGGCGACTTTGGCCGCATCCGCCGCCTCGGCGACCGCGGATCCGTTGCCGCTCTGCACGATCGCCCGGCCGAACAGCCCGCGCGCGGCGGGTGCGGCGATCAGGTTGACCACGCTCATCCCGCCCGCGGATTCACCGAAGATGGTGACGTTGTCCGGATCGCCGCCGAAGGCCGCGATGTTCTCGCGCACCCATCGCAGCGCGAAGATCTGATCGTGGATCCCGCGATTGAGCGGAGCGCCGGGCACCGCGGCGAATCCGGAGATCCCGAGCCGGTAGTTGATCGACACCACCACGACACCGTCCCGGGCGAAGGTGCTGCCGTCGTACATCGTGCGGGCATTCGAACCGCGGGTGAAGGCGCCGCCGTGAATCCACACCAGCACCGGAAGGCCGGAACCTCCCGCATCCGGGGTCCACACATTGAGGTTGAGATAGTCGTTGCCGGGGAGTCCGTCGCTGCCGATCAAGGCGTGTATCGGTGCCGGATAAGCGGATTGCGCACAGGTCGGGCCGTAGGCCAGGGCGTCGCGCACGCCGTCCCATTCGGCCGCGGGCCGCGGCAGTTCGAAGCGAGCCGGGCCGACCGGCGCGGCCGCGTAGGGGATTCCGAGAAAGGCGCTCACGCCGCGATCGGTGACGCCGCGAAGCTTGCCGCCGGTGACGGACACGATGGTTTCCATACCGAACTCTCCTTCGTCGATCCGCATTCTGCCCGGCGCGGATTCGTCTCGGGGCGGATTCGGGGCGAGGAAGGGGGGCGTCGCGGGGTGTCAGTGCGGGGTGCGGCCCCGTGTCTCGTGCGAGAGCAGCCACCGTTTGCACCCGAGTCCCCAGCGAAAACCGCCGAGTGAGCCGTCGGTACGAAGAATCCGGTGACACGGTACGAACAGCGCCACGGCATTGCGCGCACAGGCGTTGGCGGCGGCGCGGATCGCATCCGGACGGCCGGACCGTTCGGCGAAGGCGGTGTAGGTGATCGGTTCCCCGGCGGGTACCGACCGCAGGACCGACCACGCGTGTTCGAGGAACGGGCCCGACTGCTGCCGCACCTCGATGTCGTCGATCGCGTCCATCTCACCCTGGTGGTAGCGCTCGACGGCCGTGGTGACCTCACCGAGTGCGTCGAAGCGGCGCAGCGATTGCGGGCGCAGTCCCGGGTGGACCACACCGCACAGATTCTCCACATCGGCGGTCCACCCGGATGCCAGAACGGCGCCGTCGGGTTCGGTGACGACCGTGAACGGCCCGATCGGGGTCGGGACCGTCGCATATTCGGCGGTGCTCATCGTCTACCGATCATATTCGCGGTCGGCCGTCGGGCGAACGCGTTCTCACCGGCGACGCGTCCGGCGGAATCCTCGCGGCCTGGCGGAATGAGGCCGTTGCGCGCGGGGGTGGGCACCCGGCCCGCACCCGGGCGCTCGGACAGCGCGCGCTTCCACAGATGCATGGACAGATACGACCGCCACGGCGCCCATCGCGAGGTGTCGGTCAAATCGATGCCGTATCGCGCCGCACCCTGGCGGACCACCAGATCGGTATGCAGCAGGATGTCCGGATCGGCGAGCAGGCGCATGGTCACGTAGTCGGCGGTCCAGGGGCCGACGCCGTCGAGGGCGAGCAGATCGCGTCGCACGTCGGCGGCGGTCCGCCCGGCGTGCAGGTGCAGATCACCGGAGGCCAGGGCACGGGCCACTGCCACGATCGACGCGGTGCGCCGTGCCGGGCCGGTCAGCACATCGGCTCCGCGTTCGGCGACGGCCTCGGCGGTCGGGAACAGTCGCGGCATCGGCCCGTTGATGTTCTCGCCCAGCGCGTCGACCAGGCGAGCGGTGTGGGTGGTCGCCGCCGATACCGAGATCTGCTGTCCGATCATGGTGCGCAGCAACAACTCCGGGCCGTCCAGGCAGCCGGGCACCCGGATACCCGCCCCGGTCGCGGGTGTACCCGGGCCGAAGCCCTCGGCCAGTGCCGCATCGATACCGATCGGATCGGCATCCAGGTCGAGCAGATGCCGCACCCGTGCGACGGTCGGCGCCAGATCGCGCATATCGTGCAGTGCCAGACTGGCTCGCACATGGCCGGGATGGATACTCGCGCGCACGGTGGCATGTCCGTGCGGGGTGCGCAGACTCCGCGTGTAGACCCCGTCTTCCCAGCTCTCCAGACCGGGTACGGCATGTGCGGACAGGAACCACTCGAGCCAGCTCGCGTCGAGCGGTTCCCGGTAGGGCAGGCGCAGGGTGAGGGTGCCGTTGGTGGCGGGCAGGGTATCGCCCCGCAGCCGGCGCGCCTCGTCCCGCAGGACGGTCGGACTCACCACGAACACCTCGCGGACGGTGTCGTTGAATTGGCGAATGCTGGCGAATCCGGCGGCGAATGCGATGTCGGACATGGGCATTCGGGTGGTCTGGATCAGCAGCCGGGCGGTGTGGGCGCGATGGGCACGGGCCAGTGCGAGCGGTCCGGCGCCGAGTTCGGCGGTGAGTACCCGGGTGAGCTGGCGCTGTGAATAGCCGAGCCGGTCGGCCAGCCCCGGAACACCGCAGCGCTCGATGACGCCGTCGGCGATCAGGCGCATCGCCCGCGCGGCCAGATCGGCGCGGGTGTTCCACAGCGGGGAGCCGGGGGCGGCATCGGGCAGGCAGCGGCGGCAGGCGCGAAATCCGTTCTGCTGGGCGGCGGCCGCGGTGGGCAGGAACGTGACATTCGTTCGCTTCGGAGTGATAGCAGGACACGATGGCCGGCAGTAGATTCCGGTGGTTCGCACCGCGGTGACGAATTGCCCGTCGAATCGGGCATCACGGGTGGCCACCGCTCGATAGCAGCGCTCGAAATCCAGACCGTTCACACTCACGCAGTCCACCTTGTCAGCCTGAGCCCGCCTGCGCTAGCGGAAAACAGACAACTACCCCGAAGGATAACGTTTCAGCGCCATACCTGTTCGCTATCACGGGCGCGACAGGTGAGAGCAGCTCGATATAACCGCCGCGGAGGGGGTGTTCCGAAGCGTCACAACGGATTCGGGGCCGGATCGGTCGCTGCGGTGTCAGCAGCACCTGGTTCCGGGATTGCGTTCGGCGGCCGCATGCCGCGCACGCCAATATTCCCTCTCGGTGGGGATCGGCCGATCCGGGTGCACCCGCCGCAGATGTGCCACATAGCGGGCATAGTCCCGACCGCCGAGCACCGCGTTCAGATAGCCGGCGGTCGCGCGCAGGGCACGCCACGGCACCCGGACGGCCGCGGCGACCCCGCCGGGCGCCGGGCCGGCCCGACCGGCGCCCGTGGAGCCGGTCGTTACGACGTCGGCTCCGGAGTCGAGGCATGTGCCGCGCCGGGAACCTTCACCGCTCCCGCCCGTTCCAATTCGGTCCATTCGCGCTGCACCTCCTTCTCCGCCTTGGTGGTGCGGAAGCCCGAGGGACCGAAGATCTTCGAGGGCACCTCGGGAGTTTCGGTAGTGGCTCCACCGCCTCGTCGTATCGCCTGTACACACACCATCACACCGACCACGGCCACGATCAACACCAGGACCGCGAAGACGATCGACAGCGACCCCTGGATGAAGGTGTTGCGCACGACCTTGTCCATATCGGCCATGCTCTTGGCAGGTGCGATCAACTTGCCGGCGTCGCGGGCATCGCGGTAGATGTGATGCTGGGTCCAGTAGCCGATGTTCTTGTCCCCGGAGAAGATCTTCTGCCAGGAAGCGGTCATGGTCACCACGAGATCCCAGATCAGCGGCAGGGCCGGGATCCAGGCCCACTTCAGCAGCCCCTTCTTCACGACGATCACCAGGACCACCGTCAACGCCACGGCGGCCAGGAGCTGGTTGGCGATACCGAACAGCGGATACAGCGTGTAGATGCCGCCGAGCGGATCGGTGACACCCATCAGCAGGACCGAACCCCAGGCGGCGACCACGATGAAGGTGCACAGCCAGGCCCCCGGCCGCCACGACGGGTCCTTGAACCTGCGGGCCGGGCCACCGAGGTTGCCGAGGGTATCGGAGAGCATGAACCGCGCGACCCGGGTCCCGGCGTCGATGGTGGTGAGGATGAACAACGCCTCGAACATGATCGCGAAGTGGTACCAGAACGACTTCATCGCGGTGCCGCCGATGAAGTTGTGCATCACCTCGGCCATCCCGACCGCGAGGGTCGGCGCGCCACCGGTCCGGGAGTAGATGGCCTGCTCACCGACATCGTGGGCGGCTCGAGTCAGTTCGTTCGCGGTGATCGGGGTGCCCCCCAATCCCAGCGAATTGACCTTGTCCGCGGCGGCCTGCGCGCTGGTGAGACCACCGGTGTTCATCGCGAAGTACAGGTGCTGGTCGAGAATGCTGGCGGCGATCAGGGCCATCACGGCGACGAACGACTCCATCAGCATGCCGCCGTAGCCGATCATCCGTGCCTGGGACTGCTTCTCCAGCAGTTTCGGTGTGGTGCCCGAGGCGACCAGTGCGTGGAATCCCGACAGCGCACCGCAGGCGATGGTGATGAACAGGAACGGGAACAGGCTGCCCGCGAAGGCCGGACCGCTGGAGTTGCCCGCGAACTGCGAGACCGCGGGGGCGTGCAGGACCGGCATGGTGATCACCACGCCCAGGGCCAGCAGCACGATGGTGCCGACCTTCATGAACGTCGACAGATAGTCGCGCGGGGCCAGCAGCAACCACACCGGCAGCACCGAGGCGATGAAGCCGTAGACGATCAGCATCCACGCGATCGTGGTGCCGGACAGGGTGAACAGGTCTCGGCCCCAGCCGGATTCGGAGACCCAGCGTCCCGAGACGATGGCCAGCAGCAGCAACGCGAATCCGACGATCGATATCTCGCCGACCTTGCCCGGTCGCACATAGCGCAGGTAGAGGCCCATCAGCAGCGCGATCGGGATGGTCATCGAAATCGAGAACACACCCCACGGACTGCCGCCGTGCAGCTGACCGTCGGCGCCCTTGGTCGCGGCGAGTGCGTTGACCACCACGATGCCCAGTACGGCCAGCAGGATCACCATGATCACCAGCACCGCGATCAGCGCCGCGATACCACCGACCACGCCCAGTTCGTCACGCGCCATCTGCCCGAGGCTGCGACCGCGCCGCTTCACCGAGGCCCACAGCACCAGGTAGTCCTGCACCGCTCCGGCGAGCACCACGCCGATCACGATCCACAAGGTGCCCGGCAGATAACCCATCTGGGCGGCGAGGACGGGGCCCACCAGCGGACCGGCGCCCGCGATGGCGGCGAAGTGATGTCCGAACAGCACCCGCCGGTCCATCGGCATGTAGTCGGTGCCGTTCTCCAATTCCTCGGCGGGCGTGGCGGTGTCGTCTCGCGGCCTGGTGATCTTCCATTCGATCAGCCGGGCATAGAACTGGTAGGCGAGGATGTAGGTACAGACCGCCGCGATGACGATCCACACCGCGTTCACGCTCTCACCGCGAGCGATGGCGAGGATGACCCACGCGATCGCGCCCACGATCGCGATGGCCGCGAAGATGGCCTTCTTGGCGGGGGCGACGGGCCGGCGATCCACGATCCCCACGGGAGGTAGGTCCGGCTCTGTTCGGAGGTATTCGATGGTCGCCATGCGAGCTACTCTCCCGTGCTGTCTGCGCTTACGTACTGTCCGTATGCCCGGTGCACCGATCCGGGACCGGACATACCGACTGAGACAACGTAGCCGAACCCGCTGCCGGATGACTCGGCTTGGGTAGGGACGAACCGACGGTTCACGTGCCCGATACCGGGTCGTGCCCGACCGGACGGCCGGTTCCCGGGGCTGGGGAGGTCAGGCAACCGGGGCGAACCCCGCCGGCGGCCGCGTGTCGGACCGGCGCGTGCGCGGGTTCGATCCGTAAGCTCCGGTCCTGGTCTGCGGTCGTTGCCGCACTTCCGGCAGCCGGCGAATCCGCTGGGCCGATCCGCTCGGGTCCCCGCGTCCCGCGAGGCAGTCGGAAGGAGGCGCGTGACGGCGTTCGGATCCGGGAATTCCGGTGTACCCCGGCGCTCGGTGCTCCGGGCGGCGGCCTCGATGGCCGCCCTGGGCGCGCTGTCCACGGGGTGCTCGGACCATGACGACGACGCGCTGACCTTCTTCTTCCAGGCCCGCCCGGAGGAGGCGCGGGCCCGGATGCGCATCATCGAGGCATTCGCCGCCCGCCGGCCCGACATCGGAATCCGAACCGTGCTGTCGAGCCCGGATCCCTTGCAGCAGATGCTGACCTACTGTGCCGGCGGTCGCTGTCCGGATGTGCTGATGGCGTGGGAACTGCTCTACGCCGGGCTCGCCCAGCGCGGTGTCCTGCTGGACCTGAACACCATGCTCGCGCGGGACCCGGCCGCCGCCGCGACGCTGCGCGCGGACGGCTTCTCGACCCTGTCCGACACCTTCGCCTACAACGGCGGTCGGTACGCCCTGCCCGAGCAGTGGTCCGGGGTGTTCATCTACTACAACCGGAAGTTGTTCGACCAGGCCGGAATACATCCCCCGACCCGCTGGTCGGGCAGCTGGACCTTCGCGGAGTTCCTCGCCGCCGCCCAGGCCACGACTCGCCGAGTGGGCCGGGTGCGGCAGTGGGGTTTCGTGGACGGCTGGGTGCCGTACTACTCGGCGGCCTGTTTCGCCCTCAACAACGGGGCGCAATGGTTCAGCCCGGCGAAGAATCCGACCCGTACCGAGATGGGGGATCCGCGTTTCGCCGAAGGCTTCCAGTTCTACGCAGATCTGTCGGTGCGCTACGGGGTCGCCCCTTCCAATGCCGACCGGCAGTCGCTGACGGCGTCGGATGTGTTCGCGAGCGGGCGCGCGGGCATGCTGCTGGGCGGGCATTGGCTGTACTCCGAACTGGTCGAACACGATGATCTGGACTTCGATGTGACCGCACTTCCGGTCGGCCCGCACGGCGGACCCGATGCGGTCACCGATGTCGGATGTACCGGCCTGGCCATCGCGGCCTCGAGCCCGCGCCGGGAAAAGGCTTGGGAATTCGTCAAATTCGCCACCGGTCCCGAGGGGCAGGAGCTGATCGCCCGGTCCGGGCTGTTCGTGCCGGTGCTGCGTTCGGCCATGTCCGCCCCCGGCTTCGCGGCCGCGCACCGCGAGGTGCGTAACCGGGAGATATTCACCGAGGGGCCCGCCCATTCGCGGCTGCTGGCAGTGACCCCGGCGTGGGGAAAGGTCGATTCGCTGTTGTCGCGCAACTGTAACCGGGTCCTGCGTGGTGCCGCCCCGGCGACCTGGCTCGCCGGAACGGCCGCAGATGTGGACCAGCTACTGCGGGAACGGATATGAGCGGCGTCGCCGGCCGGACGATGCGGCCGGTGCCCTCGCGGTTCGAGCCGGATAGCGCGGCCGATCCGGGCGGTGACGGCGTCCGAGCCGGATGGCGGAGCGATCGCCGGTACCGGGGCCGGCACCGGCGATCGCGCGTGTCCCGGTCGGCGGTGGACCGGATGCGCGCCCGGGCCGGAGTGTGGTTCGTGGCCCCGAATTTCGCTGCGGTGGGCTTGTTCCTGCTCTTTCCCTTGGCCTTTTCGCTGTATCTGAGCTTCCATTCGTGGGATCTGTTCAGTCCCATGCGGTTCGTGGGCACGAGCAACTTCCGCCAGTTGTTCCGCGATCCGCTGTTCTATATCGCGCTGCGTAATACGGCGTTGTTCACGGTGCTGACGCTGCTTCCCACAGTGGTGATCAGCCTGGGTGTCGCGGCGGCGTTGAATCGGAAGCTGCCGGGGATGGGGCTGTTCCGCACGCTGGCCTTCCTGCCGCTGGCCGCCTCCACCGTGGCGATGGCCGTGGTGTGGCGGTTTCTGTTCGCCGCCGACGACGGACTGATCAATCGTGGGCTCGGGGTGCTGGGGACGGCGCAGATTCCGTGGCTGGCCGATCCGAACTGGGCACTGGTGGCGTTGAGCATCGTCACCGTGTGGAAGAGCGTGCCGTTCGCCACCGTCATCCTGCTGGCGGCCATGCAGGGAGTGCCCGCGAACCTGTACGAGGCCGCGCGTATCGACGGGGCCGGCGCGGTGCGCCGATTCCGCTCGATCACGGTGCCGCTGATCCGCGGTGCGCTGTCGTTCGTCTTCGTGATCACCATCGTCAATTCGGTGCAGGCCTTCGATCAGGCCTATGCCCTGACCGACGGCAACGGAGGTCCCGAGACCGGCACCTTCGTCCTGGGAATCATGCTCTTCCAGAACGCCTTCCGCTTCTACGAGGTCGGATACGCGGCAGCGCTGGCGTGGGTGATGTTCGCCCTGCTGCTGGTGCTCACCCTGTTCCAGCTGTGGTTGTCCCGCCGGGAGGAACCGTGAGTAACCCCGTGGCGCCCGGCGCCGAGGCCGTCCCGCCGTCGAGCACGGTCGCGCGGGCGATCGCCCGGCGGACGCTGCGCGGGCTCGGGCTCTACCTTCTGCTGATCGTGATCGCGTGGTGCGCGGTCGGCCCGATTCTGTGGGCCGTGGCGGCATCGCTGAAAACCGAAGGTGCGATCAGCGATCCGAATCCGCTGCCGACCGCACCGCACTGGTCCAACTATCGCGAGGTGTTCGCGCTGCTGCCGCTGGGGCGCATGCTGGCCAACACCGCGCTCTACGCCGGCTGTGTGACCGCCGGTCAGGTATTGTTCTGCTCCCTCGCGGGATATGCCTTCGCGCGCTTGCGTTTTCCCGGTCGAGACGTCTTGTTCATCGCCTACCTGGCGACGCTGATGGTGCCGATCACGGTGACCGTGATTCCGCAGTTCCTGCTCATGCGCGCGTTCGGCTGGGTCGATTCACCGTGGTCGATGATCGTGCCCGGCCTGTTCGGGTCCGCCTTCGGTACCTATCTGATGCGTCAGTTCTTCCGCACGCTCCCGCTGGAATTGGAGGAGGCGGCCATCCTCGACGGCTGCAGTATCTGGCAGACCTACTGGCGTGTGCTGGTCCCGCAGGCGCGCCCCGCGATGACGGTGCTGGCGGTGCTCACCTGGATCACGGTGTGGAACGATTTCCTGTGGCCGCTGGTGATGATCCAGCGCGACGAGATATCGACCATCACACTGGGTTTGGTGCGTTTGCAGGGCCAATATCACACCAACTGGCCGATTCTGATGGCCGCCGCGTTGATCGTGCTCGCGCCCCTGCTGGTCGTCTACCTCTACGCGCAGAAGTCGTTCGTGCGCGGTATCGCCCAGTCCGGTTTCGGCGGGCGATGAGCGGGTCCGGATGTGTACTGGCGCGTACGGATACGGCCACCAGGATCGGTCCGATGCCCAGCTACGCAGAGATAACTCGGCATTCCGACCCCGATCCCGATCTGGACCCCTGGGTCGGTGACCGCCCGGAGGAAGCGCCCATCGAGATCGTCGCCTACGACCCGCAGTGGCCCCAGCGCTTCGAGAAGCTGGCCGCGCGGCTCCGCTCGACGCTCGGCGCGGCGGCACTCGAGATCGACCATGTCGGTTCGACCGCGGTCGAGGGTCCGGCCGCGAAGGATGTCATCGATATCGATCTGATCGTCGCGGATCCCCGCGCCGAGGACACCTATGTGCCGCTGCTGGAACCGCTGGGGTACGTGCACATCGTGCGCGAGCCGTCGTTCCACGAACATCGCATGCTGCGACTCGACGACCCCCGGGCCCACCTGCACGTCTTCGGCCCCGACTGTCCGGAGACCATCCGGCACCGCATGTTCCGGGACTGGTTGCGCACCCACCCCGACGATCGCGCGCTCTACGAGGCGGCCAAGCGTTCCGCGGTCTCCGGCGGCGGGCGGATGACGGACTACAACACGCGCAAGCAGCCGGTCATCCGGGTGATCTACGACCGGGCGTTCCGCGCGGCCGGCATGCGCTAGGACGCGCGCGGTATTACGCCGGATCCGTCACCGCGGCGGCGTATCGATGACCGAGGGTGCGGATGTGCTCGACCAGTTCCGGCGGGTTCTCGATACGGAAATCCATCATGAGCATGCTCAGATAGATCGCGATCGTCTCCAAAGTGTCCGCGCCGGTGTACAACACACATGAGGTGGCATCGATCGGCTCCACCACACCGACAGTGGGGTTGATGCGCGCGATCACCGTCTCGGCCGGGGCGAGCACCGTCACGCGCGCGTGCACTCGCCAACCGGCCGTGGCGATTTCACGCAGGACGAAGGCCACCAGATCGCTATCGGGCAGAGCCCGGGCGGCGAAATGCCGGGAACCGGCGGTGACGCTGTCGATCGCGGCCACGGGAAGCGCACGCCAACTGTGGGTTTCGAGGTCGTAGGCCACCAGATACCACCGGCGCTGCCAGTTGATCAGGCGGTAGGGCTCGAAGCGGTCGGCGCCGGCTTCCAATACCCGGGTGCCGCGAATCGCCGAGGCGATGGTGGTGAGGGTCTGTGCCGGGACCGGCGCGTCCGGTTCGCGTGATCCGGTGACCGCGGGCCCGATCTCGGTAGCCGCGCGCAGCGCGGTCACCTTGCGCTGCAACCGAATCGGCAGGATGCGTTCCAGCTTCGCCAATGCCCGCGCCACGTTCTCGTCGATATCGGCGATGCCGGTCGAACCGTCCTCCGCGAGTCCGATCGCCACCGCGACCGCGACCGCCTCGTCGTCGTCGAGCAGCAGTGGCGGCATGGTCTTGCCCTGGCCGAGCCGATATCCACCGATCGCCCCGCGCTCGGCGTGTACGGGGTAGCCCAGTTCGCGCAGCCGTGCGATGTCCTGGCGCAGCGTGCGATCGGTGACGCCGAGCCGTTGCGCCAGCTCCCGGCCGGTGTAGGTGCGGTCCTGCAGCAGCGACAGCAGACGCAGGACGCGGGTTGTGGTAGAGGTCACAAACTTGTCCTTCGGCATCGGGACGCGATTAGGAAGAATACGAGCCTAATTGCCGCATAGCCTGAGTTCAACGCCGACAGCGAACGAAAGGCCCCACCATGGACACCACCTCGCAGACCACCGATCCCGCCCTCGTCCTCGCTCCCGTGTGGCGCGATGTCCTCGCCGAGTCCTACCGGGCGCTCACCGCGGCGGTCGCCGGCATCACCGCCGATCGGTGGGAATCCACGACACCCTGCTCGCAGTGGACGGTCACCCAGGTGGTGCAGCACGCCGCGGGTGATCAGCTCGCGTACGCCGCGGCCCTCGGTATCGGCTCCGGCCCCGCCGAGGACCCGTTCTCCCCGTCCGGCGTGGTCGTCGGCAGCCCCGCCGATCTGGTCGCCGCGGCCGTCACGGAGACCGCCGCCGCGTGGGCCACGGTCGCCGACGACGCCGAATCCGTCCCGACCCCGCTGCCGCACGGCGTCCTGCCCACCCCGGTCGCCGCGGTGATGTGCGCCCTCGACGCGGCCGTCCACGCCTGGGATATCGCGATCGCCACCGGGCAGCCCTCCCCGCTGACCGACGAGCTGGCCGGCCATTTCCTCACCGCCGCAACCGGTCTGGTGGAGCCGCTGCGCCAGTGGGGTGCTTACGCGGCGGTGTTGGACGCGGAGCCGGGGGACTCCGTGGTGGACGCGCTGCTGCGCTACCTGGGCCGAGATCCGCGCGCCTGAGATGCGCTCCCGGGGTTCGCGAATACCCGTGCTGCGCTGAGCTATTCGGTCCGGGCGAGTACCCGGGTCAGCAGTGTGGCCAGGCGGTCTCGCTCGGCGGCGGTCAGCCCGCGGAAGATCTCGTCCTGGGCGGCGGTCAGCGTGGCATCCAGCTCGCGCAGTCTGTGCTCGCCGGTAGCGGTGAGCGTGATCAGATTGCGACGCCGGTCGTCCGGATCCGGTTCTCTCGCGATATGTCCCTGCGATTCCAGCTCGGCGAGCATCGTGTGCATATCGCTGCGGTCTATCCGGCATCGCTGCCCGATGGCCGCTTGGCTCGCGGGCCCGAACTCGTCGAGCGCGGCGAGAATCGCGAAGTGGTACCCGCGAGCCCCGACTGTTGCCATGGCTTCGCCGATATGTCGCTGGGCCAGTGCGGCCGTTTTGCCGACCAGCCAACTCGGCTTGCCGCGTAAACGGGCAGGTGCCTCCTCCATGTGGACAGTCTAGCTAATTCGTTGGGCTGGCCAACTATTTTGGCGTACGCTTGCCGAGTAGAACGTTGGAGAGACCAACGATCAGTTGAGGGAGAGAAATGACGCTCACCTTGGAGGAAGCCCGTGCGATCAGTGTCGGAGTCCGCACGCACGCATCGGAATTGGGTGCGCGGATCGCGGTAGCGATCGTCGACGAGGGCGGGCATGTCCGAGTCCTCGACCGCATGGACGGCGCGCCACCGATGTCGGCGCGCATCGCCCCGGCGAAGGCATCGAGTGTCGCCCTGTTCCACCGCGACGGCGATGAGCTACAGCGACTCCAGCAGGCTTGGCCCGCATTGTTCGACCGGATCGGCCAGATGTCCTCGACGCCGATCCTGGCAGGCGCGGGCTCGCGGCTGATCCATCGCCACGGTCTGGTGCTGGGCGCGGTCGCGGTCAGCGGAGGAAGGCCGGAGCAGGACGACGAATGCGCCGAGTTCGGACTCGCCGCCCTGGTGCGGCCGCCGGCGAACTCGGTGTGAACAGCGCCGATCGATGCTTCAGCCTACGAAGGTCTTTCGCGGCTCACGCCGAGTGCGCGCGATCGTCGTGCCGGCGATCCACCGCCGTCCGCACGGCCTCTTCGTCCTGGGTGGCATGGGCGCCCGAGGCGCCGGCCGCTCCGAGGATCATCCCGTACTCGGTCACCAGCACACCACCCGCGAAGGGATGTAGTCGCCGCCGTAGAGGTGCTGAATGCTGTCGACGATCGCGCCCGGCAACGGGATTCGTCCCGAAGGCTGGAGACTGAGTAGTGCGGTGCGCGTCTCGGCTTGCTCGAACCCCGTTGCCGCTCTTCCGAACCCGGCGGGCCTGGAAAATGACATGTCGAAGCGGTCCCTGCCGCGACTACACTCCGTCCGGTATGTGAATCGGAGGTGGGAAATGAAGCTGGCCGAGGCATTGGCTCTGCGCGCGGACTCGGTGAAACGAATCGAGCAGCTGCGCACGCGGATCGCCGGTAACGCGCGATTCCAGGAGGGTGAGGAGCCCGCCGAAGATGCCGGGGCACTACTCACCGAGGTGGGGGACGCGCTCGGGGAGTTCGAAGATCTGGTTCGGCGGATCAATCGCACCAACGCGGCCTCCCGGATCGGAGACGACGGGACGGTGACCGATGCGCTGGCCCGCCGCGATGCGTTGCGGTTGCGGCATGCGATCGTCACCGACGCCGCGAACGCCGCGGTGGGGCAGGGGCAGCACGGCTACGGTCGCCAGTTGCGCTCCGAGCTGAAGATGCTGTCCGCACTGCCGGTCGCCGATCTGCGGACGCAGGCCGATGAGCTGGCCCGGGAACTGCGTGAACTCGACGTCCGTATTCAGCGTGCGAACTGGGAGATCGATCTGCTGGACTGACGGGAGATGGAGCAGGTAGTCGCAGCGGAGGCGTGCACAACCCGTAGGGCCGGCGGGCAACTCGGCCCCCTTTCTTGGCGCACGGTGGGCAGTGCAGGGGTTCGATTCCCCGGTTCACAACTCAGCCCAGCACCGCGCACAAGTAACGGATACGGCATACGCCGCACCACCACGTGCGGATCCGCGACGACGAGGGCGGGTAAGGGGTACTCCATCTCAGCGGGCGCTACCTGGGCAGATGCAGCAGCCGGGCATGCGCCGCGTAGACTCTTGCACTCGTGAGTCTCACCCTCGGTATCGTCGGTCTGCCCAACGTCGGAAAGTCGACGCTGTTCAACGCGCTGACCCGCAACGACGTGCTCGCCGCGAACTACCCGTTCGCCACCATCGAGCCGAACGTCGGCGTGGTGCCGCTGCCCGATCCGAGGCTGGACAAGCTCGCCGAGATCTTCAGCTCCGAGCGCATCGTTCCCGCGACGGTGTCGTTCGTCGATATCGCCGGCATCGTCAAGGGCGCCTCCGAGGGCGCGGGCCTGGGCAACAAGTTCCTCGCCAACATCCGCGAAGCCGACGCCATCTGCCAGGTGGTCCGCGTCTTCGCCGACGACGACGTGGTCCATGTCGACGGCAAGGTCGATCCCCTCAGCGATATCGAGGTCATCGAAACCGAGCTCATCCTCGCCGACCTGCAGACCCTGGAGAAGGCGGTCGTCCGCCTCGACAAGGAAGCCAAGGTCAAAAAGGACCGCAAGCCGGTCGCCGACGCCGCCAAGCAGGCACAGGAATTCCTCAACGAGGGCAAAACGCTCTACGCGGTCCGCGACAAGATCGACGCCGACCTGCTGCGCGAACTGTCGCTGCTCACCACCAAGCCTTTCCTCTACGTCTTCAACGCCGACGAGTCGGTCCTGACCGACGAAGCCCGCGTAGCCGAGTTGAAAGCCGCGGTCGCCCCGGCCGACGCGGTCTTCCTCGACGCCAAGGTAGAAGCCGAACTCCTGGAACTCGACGCCGAATCCGCCCTGGAACTCCTGGAATCCATCGGCCAGACCGAACCCGGCCTGCACGCGCTGGCCCGCGCCGGCTTCCACACCCTCGGCCTGCAGACCTACCTCACCGCCGGCCCGAAAGAGGCCCGCGCGTGGACGATTCACCAGGGCGACACCGCGCCCAAGGCGGCAGGTGTCATCCACACCGACTTCGAACGCGGCTTCATCAAGGCCGAAATCGTGGCCTACGACGACCTGGTCGAAGCCGGTTCCATGGCGGCCGCCAAGTCCGCGGGCAAGGTGCGGATGGAAGGTAAGGACTACGTCATGCACGACGGGGACGTAGTCGAGTTCCGAACCGGAATAGCCTCACCGTCCAAGAGCAAGTAGGCCGCGGTCGGATCTACCACGCGCACAGGCTGATTGAGCTCCATCCCAGCTCAGGGTGGGGTTCAGTTGTTGGTGGAGCCAGGATGGCCGCTTCGGACCGCGCGGGTAGCGGCAGAAGAGAATGTTTCCGCCTAATTGCTGAGTCGAAGGCGATGTTCGTCACGGTGAGATCTTCGCTGCGAGTCGGCGGGAGTTCCTGGTGCGCAGACACTACGACTATGACCAGCACTACGACTATGACCAGATCGCCGCACTGGTCTCTGGTCGCCATGATCAACGCCGCAACCGGCTGCTGGTGATCACCAAGACCACAGGCGGCTCCTACCAGGCCGGCACATTCGACAACGTGGCGAACTGACCGGCATACCAATCCCTGCCCGGCCCAGGACCGTTCTATCCCGGGACGGCGCGCCGTATGTGCCAGTCCGAACAGCGCGATCAGCGGCATCGGCGAACGTTGCGCCAGTCCGTTCGAGCTGCGCACAGGTCTGTCGCGTGCACAGTGTCACGCTTGGACGCGAAGGCCGTCGAAGAGGAAGTCCAGCAGTGTGTGGGCTTGCTGGGTTCGGTCCGGATCTCCTTCAGTGGCAAGGGTTATCGCGTTGACGAGCTTCAGTAACTGGGGTGCGGTCAGCCCGGAACGGATCTCGCCTGCGTCTTGAGCGCGCTGCAAAAGGCCGGTTGCCGCGGCGAATATTTCTTTCCGGCACCAAGATTCGGTCGATGTGCCTATGACTGCGAGCAGCGAGGCCGCGAGGCCGCGGGTGGCGCTGCCCTGTGCGACAACGGTGTCGAGCCACAACCTGAGCGCCTCGGCGGGGGAGTGTGCCGTGGCCAAGTCGCCGGCTCGGTGAACCAGGGCCTCTATGTGGTCGTGATGGACCGCTTCCAGTAGTGCCTGTCTGGTCGGGAAATGGCGGTAGAGCGTGGCATTGCCGACCCCGGCGGCGCGTGCGATGTCGTCCAGCGGCACCTGCGGGCCGTGTTCGGCGAAGGCATTGGTGGCGGCGGTGATGAGCCGCTGGTAGTTGCGCAGCGCATCGGCACGGGCCGGTCTGCTCGGGGCTGGTGTCATTACACTCCGAGTGCAAAACGGGGATAGTCCCCGTATTGTAGCCGACGGTTGAACGGGGACAATCCCCATTTATCGCCGATGCAGGCGAACAGTGCTACTCGAGGAGGATGCGATGTCGGACATCGTGTTGGTTACCGGAGCGACGGGCACCCAAGGTGGCGCAACGGCTCGCGCACTGCTGGCGGCGGGTTGGCGGGTGCGTGCGCTGGTGCGTGACCCGGACACCGCGGGTGCTCGGATGTTGGCAGAGGCGGGTGCGGAACTGGCGCGTGGCGATATGGGCGACCGAACCACGCTGGATACGGCGGCGGCGGGTGTTCACGGGGTGTTCAGCGTGCAACCGACCGCGGGATACCCTGGCACACCTCCCGGATTCACCGTCGACGATGAACTGAGGCTGGGCCGCAATGTCGCGGATGCGGCCGCGGCAGCGGGTGTTGCTCACTTTGTTTACGCCTCGGTCGGCGCTGCCGACGCCGATCACGGCATTCGCCGCTGGCAGAGCAAGGCGGAGTTGGAGAGATACTCGACTCGGCTCGGCTTGGCGACCACCGCATTACGCCCGGCGCGCTTCATGGAGAACCAGCTCGACCCCCGCTTCGGCTTGCGCGAGGGAGTACTCACCGATGTCATCCATCCGGACGTACCCGTGCAGCTGATCGCGGGTACCGACATCGGTGTCTTCGCCGCACGGGCTTTCACTCACCCGGACGAATACATCGGAGCCGCGGTGGAGCTGGCGGGCGACGAGCTGACCATGACCCAGATCACCGAGGCCATGAGCCGGTCCCTCGGACAACCGATCGAATACCGAGCGATCCCACGAGAAGCGTTGTCGGACAAGGACCCCGACGCCCTCGCCGGCTACCGGTTCGCCAACCAGGGCGGAGGCTGGAATGCCGACATCGTGTCGCTGCGGCGATGCCATCCGGAACTGCTGGATTTCACCACCTGGCTGGAGCGTGAAGGTGTACGGCAGTACTCCGCTTACACCGCCCGACCCTGATGAACATTGCCGAAGACATGCGCGGGCAACTCGATCGGCGGCGGCCGAGTTCCGCAGCGGATTAGCGTCTGCGAAGAAGTAGGTCGGCGTAGGTATCGCTGCTGGTAGAGACTTGCTGAGCCCACCAAAAGTATTGGGTGGGCTCAACGCTTCGCTGGCCAGTCATCGGCCGGTTGAACCAGTGCGATCCGAGAGTGTCGACTTGCGGAGACAAAGGTGGGTGGGTGGGTGGCGTCGTAAGCGATGGCTGCGGTCTACAGATAAGCGGCATGGCCGATGTGACGGCTGGCAGTGGCGGCGCACGTATGTGTGGGTGATGCGACCGCGTGGACGCCGTCGTTCGCGAACCGGCGCTCGCGCCTTCGTTCTGTTGCCACGCAATATGAACATTGAGCCTCTCGGTGGGGGCTTGCTTCTACCGAGGGGTGGTGTCAGCGCGGCCTGCTAGTGATTACGTGCCGCCACAACGGGCGGCCAATCATGCGGTTCGGTATTGGCGGGCTTCTGACTGTGGTCCTGGCTCCAGTCGAATATAGGTGCCGGAGGCCCCCACTGTCTCGGTTCACTGAAGGAGATGGTGCCGCTACCGAAGTCTGCCTCGTCGAACCGGGCGTTGCCGGCGAAGGCCACACGGTCGAACCGGGCGTTGCCGGCGAAGGTCGCGCTGCCGAACCATGTATTGCCGGCGAAGGTCGCACGGTCGAATCGGGCGTTGCCGGCGAAGGTGGTGCCGCCGAATCCTGCGTCGCCGGCGAAGGTGGTGCCGCCGAATCCTGCGTCGCCGGCGAAGGTTGTGTCACCGAACTCGGCGTTGCCGGAGAAGGTCGCCTCGCCGAACTCCGCGTCACCGGAAAAGGTCACGCTGTCGAATCCTGTATTGCCGGTGAAGGTGGCGCCGCCGAATCCTGCGTCACCGGCGAAGGACGCGTCGCCGAACCGGGCATTGCCGGCCAGGGTCGCACCGTCGAACCGGGCGTCGCGGGCGAAGGTTGCGTTGCCGAACCGCGCGTTGCCGGAAAATGTTGCGCCGTCGAAATGACCGTTGCCGGAGAAGGCTACGCCGTCGAACCGGGCGTTGCCGGCGAAGGTCGTCCCACCGAAGTGGGCGTCGCCGGCGAAGGTGGCGCCGCCGAACCGGGCGTCGGCGGAGAAGTTCGCACCGGCGAACGAGGCGTTCTCGGCGAAGGTCGCCTTGTCGAACCGGGAGCTTCCGGACAGGGTCGCGCCCTCGAAATGGGCGTTGCCGGAGAATGTTGCGCCGTCGAAATGGGCGTTGCCAGAGAAGGTTACGCCATCGAACCATGCGTTGCCGGAGAATGTTACGCCGTCGAACTCGGCGTTGCCGGCGAAGGTCGCGCTACCGAGCCAGGCGTCGCCCGAAAAAGTCGCGCCGCCGAACCGAGCCGCACCCGAGAACTGTGCACGGCTGAAATCGACGTTCTCGAGATAGGCCGTGCGGAGGTCGAAATCGGCTGTTGACCAGCTGTATGCGGCCTCGGGTCGAAGGTGGTCGGTAATGACACGGACGATGGTTGCCCGGACTTCTCGGTCATTGTGTCGATATTCGTGGTGGTGTTCCCGGTCATCGGCATGGGTGTTGTCCGCCGTCGCGCGGTGCTGTTTCACGACCAGTTTGCTCTGGTGGTTGGCACCGAGCTCCGGGCTGTAGGGCAAGCGGAGGTATCCGCACAGCACGTCGATGCATTGCTGGCGGCGCGGGCCGTCGGATCCATCGGCGACGCCGGCCATCGCGTAGACCCCGGCGATTCGGACCGCGACATCTGTCGCGCCGAGTTGGGCGGCTGCGGCGCCGAAGCGGTCGACGAACCGGCTCTGTTCCAGATCGCGTTGCCGCCGGTAGGCGATGACCAGGGCGACCACGCCGCCGACACCGGCGACGACGGTCAATGCGACACGAGTGATATCGATTTCGGCGGCTTGCTTGGTCGCATCGACGGGGGTGATCCAGCGTAGGAATCCGTATGCTGCGAAGGCCACAGCTAGTCCGGCGAGCAGCGCCGCGGTGACCGCGGGGAACAGCTGTATTCGTCCCGCCCGGCGGCTGAATGCCGCGCGCGATTCCTTGGTCAACGCTGCGCGCAGCGCGGTCGGTCTCGTATGTGCCTGTGCGCGAGACGCGCTCACCCTCCTGGTCACTGCACGATTCTGCTCGATACCGGAAGTAAGCGCCATCGAGCGTGGGACAGGGAACGGGCACCGCGCGGCATGCGCCAGTGCGCAGCCTTCGGCCGCGTTCCCCGGGGCGGGTCGCCCGCATTGTGTTCCCGCGCCCGCAAACTGAGGGCGCTGCGCGTCTTCTGCGGCAATGGCCCGTGGCCACCCTCGACCTCGAGGCCTCTCCGCCCGGCAAAACCAGGTCATCGATCCGTTTCCGGACCCGCATGATGTGTCCTGCACATCGGTAACGGGGCCTATATGTTCGAACCGGGGCCTGCTTGGACGCAAATACGAGCAGCTCTGGCGCAATTGCCTCTACCGAGCATTAGTGCCAGCCGAGCCGATTCTTCCGACCGGTCGAGCGCATCGCCTTCTACGTTGATTCCCACATTCAGGTCCACATTCCGCGCATCCAGCATCGACGCGACAATGTCGAATGGTCGGAGTCTTCTGCGGATCGGCTGAGGGCATCGGCTGATCCGATGGATCGCAAGATCGCGCGGGTGATCGATGGGTCGCGTTCGGACGGATGGTCGGCCGGCGCGGGCCAGGGTTTCCTACGGACCCGTGTCGGTGATCCGGTGCATCGGCAACTAGTAAATCCGCTGCCGCACAAGGGCGTCGGCCGAAGCTCTGCCTTCACTCAGCGGCAGCGTCACGTTTCGCCGCACGCCCTCGAGACGGCCGCGAGCACCGCGGATCTGTGAAATCTGCCTGGTCGAGCTGCGGCCAGGCCGTGGCGCAAGACCCGCTTCTGTCGTTCCTTCAGGCGCACAGCCGGGTTCCGTTCCGTTGGCGTCGAACGGATAGGTCGTAGGGGTGCAATAGCATTCGCCGAAACCGGGCGGATATGGCGCGCCCCACCGAGAGATGCACAACCGAAGGACAAACAATGCCACAACGTGGGCAAGGGGCCCCGACCGGATGGGAACCGGAGCGTGAGTGAGGATCAGCCCGCCATGGCGGGCCTCGGAGAAGTGCTGTCGTGCATCGGGCCGACCTGCGGGGAGATCGTCGACTGGAGTGCGGCGGAGAAGATCTACGAAACTGCTTTCCCGGCCGACTATCGGGCCTTCGTGGCAGCCTTCGGCAGCGGCACGATCGAGGAGATGGTCGTCGTCTTCACCCCTGTCGTCTCCTCGGAGGAGCTACGGATGGTGAAGGTATCGAGGCTCTCGGAGGCAGCGCTCGCGGACCAGGGGGGCAACGAGTGGGCTCGCGCCGACAGGGGCCGGTATCGGCTGGAGGACCTGCTGATCTGGGGCGGAACAGCTGCGGCCGACACTCTGTGCTGGATCACGACGGACCAGAACCCGGATCGATGGCCGGTCGCGGTGTACTCGCGTATGAACCATGAGTGGTCGGTGTACCCGTGCGGAATGGCCGAGTTCCTGCTGAAACTCGTGCGCAACGAGTGGCAACCAGGGCCGATCAGCGACACCTCGCTCGAGGGCGTGGTGGCCCCGCATTTCCTGCACGACAAGGACGAGGCAGCCGCGTACGAGGCGGGGCTCGACCCAAGCCACCGAGCATCCGCACAGCACGAAGAACAGGTACTTGTCGGAGGCTGCTCCTAGGGTTCACGCAATGAACTGGAGACCGTGGCTGGAGCTGTGGAGCGAGGAACGGATCACCGCCAGTGATCCCGGTGACCTGGAGCCCGAGGTGGTGCAGCAGCGCTGGCTCGGCTACGCCCCAGCGGCCGAGGCCGACGTCGCAGCGGTCGAGGAGCGCCTCGGCCTGAGGTTGCCGCCCTCGTATCGCAGCTTCCTGCTGACCACCGATGGATGGCGCAACGCCGGGGAGTTCGTCTGGAAGATGCGCGACACCACCAATCTGGGATGGCTGCGTGACCTCGAACCGGTCTGGGAGTCGTGGGCCGACCTGGTCACCGAGGCTCCGGTCGACGCGCCGGGCAACCCGTTCGGCCGCGGGCTACTGATCTCGCTGCACGCCGACGCCGGGGTCCTGTTCCTCGACCCGGCCGACCGTGACGAAAACGGCGAGTGGGCCGCCTACAGCGTATTTTCCTGGGCTGAATTCCCGCGGCGGTATCCGTCGTTCACTGCCCTCATGGAATCGCTGTACCAAGGCTTTCATCACATACGTCAGCCGGCGGGCAAGACTCGTGACAGTTGGGCTCTGGCGGTGGAACAGGCTCGGGACGAGGCCCTTTCCGGCGATATCGACACGGCCATGGTGGCCCTGGAGAAGGCTCGACATGTCGGCCAGCCACGCGCTGCGGTCTTACGAGTCCAGCTCCAGATGTTCCTCACCTCCTCCTCGCCGTACGAGGCCTCCCGGCTTCTTTCACACCTGCTACCTCCGACGCCCGTCCCGGACGGGTTCTTCACCGGTTCACTGTTCACCGAAGAGTTCCTGCCGTGCATGGTCCTGCAACACGAACACAGAGAATCCTGGTACGGCTCCGCGCTCGAAAATGCCCAGTACCTGGCGGACCGCGCGCTCACCAGCCACCGCGTAGCCCGCGAGCGCGCCCAGCAGCACGCAACCGAAGAGGCCTCGCAGTACTCCGCGCGCGAAGTTGCCCAGATCCTCGAAATCACACAGAACGACCCCGGGCTCGAGATCGGACGTGCCATCGGCGAGCACCGAGCACGGGTACAGCAGCCCGGTTACCGGCTCACCTACGGAAACCGAGCATTCGACACCGCGGTGCGAGACGCGCTCGCGCAACACCGGTCCGACCCGGCGGCACTGTGGCATGCGCTGGAGGCCGCGATGACGCACTGGCAGCCCCGCACTCCGGATCACATCGCCCCGGTCGCGCTGCTCGCCGACCCCGTGCTGGCGTACAGCCTCACCCCGGAACGCGGCCGCGCGTTGTTGAGTAGACCGTGATCGTTTCGTCGGCGCGGCGCGCTGGTCGGCCTGTCGGACATCGTTATACGAGGGGTGCCGCACTGGCCCATGCCGGCGGGTGGTTGCGTCGCGGCAGTTCACCCGCCTTTACCGAGCTAGCAGCAACGATTCAGCAACAACAGGCAACTGTGTGGCGTTGAACGCCTACCATTTCTTGGCACGCTCACCATGTTTTCTGAGTCAGTGTTTCGGCGTGAAGAAATCTCCGATCGAAGAACAGTGCACGCTGGGCCTCCGGTTACACCGAAGAGGTGACAAGCCGCGTTCGAAGTGAAGGGAGATTCACCATGGCAGAATTCGAAGACCGTATCCGAGATGCTGCGGTCCGGGAAGACTTGATCCAGACAATTGCCGCATTCTGCGAGCGGCACGACATCGACTTCGACAGAGAAGACATTCATCGTTTTCCGGAAGCTCAGGCGTCGGGGACCTCCGGCGGCGGTGATCCTATGTGGGTTTATCGCACCGGTCCGACCACCGACCGCTGGGTACACATGTGATCATGTCTACTGGACTGGAATTCCGGCATCTTATCCTGTCGATTACTTCGCAATGCCCATTGCAGTGCGAATACTGTTGTGTCGATTCGGGGCCATGGCGGCGTGAAACGATGGAGCTGCGGGACGCCGTCTCCTACGTGCATCAGGCGAAGACCGAGTGTCCCGAGGCAACCCTGAGTTTCACTGGTGGCGAGCCGTTCGCGCGTTTTTCGTTGATGCGTGACATTTCCAGGGAAGCGTCCGGTCTCGGGATGTGGCACACAGCAATTACCAGCGCCTCATGGGCGAAGTCGACTGCCTACGCATCGGAACGACTCGGCGAGCTCAAAGCTAATGGGCTCCGGACGCTCACGATAAGTTACGACAGTTCGCATGCGCCATGGATCGATGTGGAACGGGTAAAGAACTGTGTACGTGCCGGCCACGGTATCGGAATAAGAGTGGTCGTTGCCGGATCGACAAGCAAGAGTCGGGCTGGAGCCGCTGACGCTCTCGGTGACTGGTTGAAGGAATTTCCGGGCGTCGAAACAAAAGATGGGGCGATCGTACCTCAGGGGCGGGCGTCGAATATTCCGCAAGTAGACCTCTTGATCAATGATTGGACAGGCAAAAATCTCGCTTGTCCGGCGACCGGTGATCTTCTCATCGAAGCGAACGGCGATGCCTATCCGTGCTGCTCGACGGCCGGCGATTACGAATTCTTACGACTCGGAAATGCCAAGACCACCTCGCTACGGGAGCTGAGATCGCGAGCAGAGAACTCGATCTGGTTTCAAATGATCACGACCGAAGGTTTCGCCGGTTTGCAGCGGCTCGTGAAAAAATATCATCCCACTGTGGATTTTCCGACACATTATGTCGGAGTGTGCCACCTGTGCCAGATGGTCTTCGGCGATGATGAAATTGGAATTCTGGTCAGGGATGCTCTGCGGCGGGCGGAAGAAGATCGCAACCAGGCGGCCCTGGGCTTGTTCAATGACTTGAGGCGCATGATTTCTGCTTGATCATGCGGACGATCCCCGTCACCGGCTGCCCTGTGCCCTCGATGCCGTCCCGCCCGTCGGCGCGGCGCCGATGTCGTGACACGGCGGGGTGATCCCGGCGCCCTCGACACCAGAGATCTCGGTCGTGTAAGAGCAGTGCGGGCGGGAATCTCGTCACTATGACGGAGAACACATCGGACGCGTCCGATCGGACCACGAAGCCCGCCGACACGGCCGCACTCGAACCGGATCAGGACACCCGCGACCAGGCCAAGAAGGACGCCGCCGAGCTGGAGGAGATCTACGAGCCCGGTGCGCGGCCGACCGTCGTCGTACCCGGTACCGACGGCATGGTCGCCGGCACCGCCTTCGCCGATTCGGTCGACGAGCAGATCACCGAGAACAAGCCGCCGGACGACCTTCGTAAGGACGACGACGATTCCTGATCCCGGCTGAACCCGACCCGGGAACAAGCCGAAGGATCGCGTCTGTCGGCGGTTCGCGTGCGACCGCTCGCCTCGCGGCGTTGCCGGATGTCGCGTCGTGGTCCGCGCGGCCCGGTCGCGCGCCGGGCGATCGCGGGACGGTCTGAGCGCCAGGGGGTTTCACGCGTCCCCGGGAAGCAGTGGTGGCGCGCCGGGGCGTAAAGCCGCATTCCATGGCCGCGCTCGGTGCACGATGTCGAACGCCGACCGCAATGATCCCAGAGCCGATCGGCGACGTTCGACCGTGGGCGTCGTGTACGGCCCGCTCGGGGCGCGGAGTTGTAGAGTCCAGCGGGAAGGCCTTCGGTTCACGGCCCTTCGTTTCTTTCGACGATGGACACCCGCATCCGTGAGTTGTACGGACACACGTGCTGAGGAGCTCGCCATGACCTACACCGTGGATTTCGACACCGTATCGACCGTCGGCCTGGAGTCGTCACCGGTCGCCGCGGCGCTGGCCGGGCTTCGAGCGAACGAGGCTCGATATTTCAAGAACAAGTACGACTACGTCTTCACGGTGGAGCCCGCGAAGGAAGCCCAGTCGACCGTCGACTGGGTGAGCCGGATCCTGGAGGAAGAACGCGACATCGTGATCGCCTCACGTCCATTGGAGGCCACTGCCTTCCAGGTGGAGGACATTCGCATGGCATACGTCTTCTACGAGAGCGGTTTGTCGATCAACGTGATGTACGCGCTCGACGACAGTGGCAAGCGTGCCGTCGGTTTCAAGCTATCCGACGGAATGGAGATCCCCAGTGAACTCGCCGCGTTCAAATTCGCGAGGCAGAAGTCGAAGCTGGCGGGGACAATCCGCGGCTCCTACTTCGTCATCAAGAATCAATACTGAGATATCGAATATCGGGTAGTGGACGGCGATCGGCGCGCATTCGGAGGAATGGGCACCCGAAGCGGGCCCACGACCGCAAAGTCGTGGGCCCGCCGGGGGTTCTGCTCAGTCGTCCTGATGACTCTTCTGGCGCGCCTCGTGGAGTTCGGCTGCGGCACGCTCCTTTTCGGCGCGTGCTTCGTTCTTGGCCGCTTCCTTCTGGGCTTCGGCCTTGTCTTGCTGGGCGCTGCCTTCTTCGCGCAGGTCCTTGTTTCCGGCCAGGGCTCCGGCGGCTTCCTTGACGCGGCCCTTGATTCCCTCGACGGCGCTCTCGACGCCTTCTGCTGCACTGTTACCCGCATGGTCGGACATTGCGTGACCCCTTCATCAGTCGATCAGTTCGGGCATTGAGGGCGATACCCGGCGTCCATACGGCCAAACAATCGCATCGATGCCCGCCCGCCCGTGACCGCGCTGCCGGGACTGCCGCGTTCTCACGGTGTCGAGGCCGAGAATCGGGGTATAGCGGATCTACCCGGTTGCGAGGGGCCGCGCATCCCGCGTCGCCGGGGAAGGACGATCCGGCGGAAAACTCTTCGAAATGTATCTGTTTCAGATAGTGGGTTCCGGGTATCTGTTCTTTCGAGTTACCGCTCATCGCACGTGGTCGACCGACCGTAATTCGTTGCGAGAGCTGCGAGTAAGGAGTTCGTTGTGATCACCCTGGGTGTCATTCTGCTGGTTCTCGGTTTCATCTTCGGGATTCCGATCCTGTGGACGCTGGGCATCATTGCCGTGGTGGTCGGTGCGATCTTGTTCGTGCTGGGACGGATCGGCCGGCCGGTCGGAGGCCGTGCGCACTACTACTAGGCTGATGGACTCGGGTCGCACGGAACCGATGCGGTTGGGGCGCTGGTAGATTCGCATGACAGCGCGGTGGTGCCGGATCGAGGAACCGGGTCGGTTCCTCGATCCGGCACCGCTCGTCGATCCTCGCGCGGCGGTGGTGGTCCCCGTGTCCGCCGGCCTGCCGGATCTGTTGCGGGGGAGCCGGTTCCGCTGGTCCAGAGGTCCTCGGCGCGGTTACTCCGTACGCTACGGAGGACGCCGACCGTGTGCTACCGAGAAGTCGAGGAAGTAATGACCACCGACATCACCGACGAGCAGATTCGGCAGCTCGCCGAATCCGCCAAGCCCTACAGCATGGCCGTCCTTCGATGGGGTCCGCGACGGTATATGGACGGTGCCGACGCGATCGAACTCGAGCATCAGCGGCGAATGGTGGCGTTGCGCGCCGACGGGGTGATCGCGATCCTCTGTCCGGTCACCTCCGAGGGGTTGGCCGGAGTCGCCATCATGAACGTGTCGGCCGAAGAGGCCGAGGACATCATGGCCGCCGACCCGTGCGTGCGGGCGCAGATGATTCTCTGCGATGTCCATTCCTGCCTCGGCTTTCCGGGAGACGCTTTGCCCGCGTGATCCGAGCATCAGATGACGTTCTGCCCTTGGTTCGGTTGAGTGGGTAGGCCACGCTGGACTGTGACGGATGCCGGATCCTCGTCGAGGGTCGAAACATTTCGAGAAAGGGGCAGGGATATGAAACCGTTGTCGGAATCGCTGATGGATCTCGCGGCCCGGGTGAAGCAGTTCGAAGATGCCTCCGCGGCCGCGCGGGAAAAGAATCGCGCCGCGCTGCGGGCTCGACGGGAAGAGGTGAGCACCACCCTCGAGCATGAAGAGAGCGAGTTCGAAAAGACGGCGGGGGAACTGCGGAAGGCCGCGCAGAATTGGTGGTCGGAAACCCAGGAAGCCGTCGAACGTCAGATCGGTGTGATGCAGGCCGATTTCGAGAAGTGGCAGGCCGACATGAGAGCGCAGCGCGCGGCGCGAACCGCCGAGGACGGAAAGACTTCCGAAGCCCTGGGCAAGGACTGAGGTCGGCATCGGGCGTGGGCGCTCGGCCCGCCCTCGACATTTTCACGACTCGAAATAGCAAGGCCGGTAGACCCGTTCGCGGTGATGGGCGGCCTCCCCGTTCGAGTCGGCTAGCGGGCCTCCCGCCGCCGCACCATCTCGGCGATCCACGTCGGCGCGAACGGGGATGTACACCCCGGGGAGGTCGGGTAGTCCTCGAAAACCTTCAGGCGCTCGCCGATGTCGGTTGCCCGGTCCCGGTATTCCGCATGTTCGATGCCGATCCGGGCCAGGCATTCGTTCATCGCCCATTGCAATCGGTCCGGCGCGTCTTTCATTCGCGCCTCGATGATGTCGAGCAGTTCCGCCAGGTCGAGATCGGCCGGTGTGCTCGTGACGCGATCGGTGGTCAGTGCCCACCCGGCGCCGGCGATCACGGGATCCGGATCGTCGAACCAGACCGGCCGCAATGCTTGCGCGGATGGGTTCTTCTTCACCACGTAGTTCACCAGCCAGTCGTGCACTTTCGGGGCGCGTGCCTGGCGGATCATCACGTTCAGCTCGTCGAACTCGAATTCCTTCGGCCGGCAGATCAGGATCGCGAGTAGTTTCGCCGCGGCATCGTCGGTTGCCCAGAGCCGGCGGGCGAGATCGTGCTGCGGTCCGAGGCGCTTCGCCAGCGCCCGCAGTTCAGTGAGCTTGACTCCGTGCTCATCACCGTGCTTCTCGTTGACCGCGCGAGTCTTCGAATCCTCCAGCGCGGCAAGCTCGCCCATCACCTCGGCCACCGTCGTGGACATCTCGACCTCTCTCGTCTCGGGTGCGCGAACCGCGGTCCCGGTCGGTCAGGCGGGCGCCTCGCCCAGGAAGAAGGCGGCGGTGCGATCCGCTGCCGCGGTGGCGTCCTCCTCCGGCGTGCCCGCCCGGGCCGACGCTTCACCCCAGCGACCGCTTACTGTGCGGATGAACTGCTGGGCGGATCGGGTGCGGGCGAAAGCGGCCGGATCGTCCGGGCGATCCTTTCCGGCGATCAGATGCAGTGCCAGACCCAGCAGGGCGAGATCCCAGCCCACCCCGGTCGCGCCCGGTCCGAACCGAGCCCAGAATGCGGAGTCGGCCTCGCCGGTGTGCGCGTGCTCGAGGGTGAGCCGGGCGCGGTTCTCCTCCGGGGTCAGGCGCACCGTCACCTGGCTCGAGTCTCCGCCGAACTCCCACGTGACGGTGAACGAGCGTGGCGGATCGCAGGCCACCACGTCACCGGAGGCGTTGCCCTCGATGTGGTAGCGGCCCCCGAGCCGTAGGTCACCGCTGACCGGTGCGAACCACCGCGCGAGCCTGCCGGGCTGAGTGCAGGCCTCCCATAGATCGTCGACCGTGGTGGCATAGGACTGGCTGATGGTCTGAACCGTGTGCTGCCTGCCCTCCTCGCGTTCGATGGCCAGTTCACGGCGCACCGCATCCGGCTGCGCGTCGATGACATCATCGGATGGCTCGCTCATGGCTGCTCCTCGATAGGTGGTGGTGTCGGTGCGCGGCCGTCGCGTCGCGCCTTCTTACCTCGGGCGATCTCCGTCGCGAGTGCATCCAGGCGGGGTTCCCAGAACCGTCGGAACGGATCCAGCCACTCGTCGACACTGCGAAACGGCGAGGGTGCCAGCGAGTACATCCGGCGGGTGCCTTCGGCGCGAATGCGCGCGAAGCCCGACTCCCGGAGGACTCTCAGATGCTGAGATACCGCCGGCTGACTGATCCCGAACTCGTCGCCGATCACCCGAACGACCTCGCCCGCCGACATCTCGTCATCGGACAACAGCTCGAGAATGCGTCTTCGGACCGGATCGCCGAGGACATCGAACGCGTGCACACTGCAAATATAAGGCACAGCAAATATAAGTCAAGCCTGATATTTACTCGTCACACCACGATGACCCGGCGGCCGCGGGTGTGACCGGCGCGGCTGTCGGCATGTGCCGCCGCGGCGTCGCCGAGCTGGTACGACTTCTCGACCGGGATGTGGAGCTTTCCCTGTGAGATGAGGGTCGCCGCCTCGATCAGCGCTGCTGTCATGCTTCCGGCTACACCCGAGAATCGGACGCCGAACTCCGGTGCCCCGAGGTCGGCGATGGAGATCACCCGCTGCGGATCCCCGGTCAATTCGACGAGTTCGCGGATCACCCCCGAGCCGGCCAGGTCCAGAGCTGCATCGATCCGGCCCAGCCGGCGCACCCGCGCCACCCAGCCCTCGCCGTATGTGGTCGCGACGGCGCCCAGGCCGCGTAGATAGTCCTGGTTCACGGCCCCGGCCGTCCCGATCACCGTGATGTCGCGGTCGCGAGCGATCTGCAGCACTGCCGATCCGACCCCGCCGGAAGCGCCGCTGACCAGAAGCGTCTGTCCGGTTCGCACGCCGACCTGGTCGATGATCCGCAGTGCGGTTTCCATCACGGAGGGGTAACCGGCGGCCTCCTCGAAGGTCAGTGTCCCCGGCATGTGGGCCCAGGCCGACAGGACGGCGAACTCCGCGTAGGTGCTCGAGCCCTCGCCGAATACGCGGTCCCCGATCTCGAATCCGGTGACGCCCTTACCGATTTCGTCGACCACCCCCGCCGCGTCCTGCCCGACCCCGGCGGGCAGGACCATCGGGTGGACGTGCTGGAACTGGCCCTCGCGGATCCGCCAGTCGACGGGATTGACACCCGCCGCCCGCACGGCGATGCGCACCTGGCCAGGGCCGGCGTGTGGCTCCTCGGCATCGATCAGTTGCAGGACGTCCGGACCGCCGAACTCGGCGAAGCTCACCTTCTTCATGCGGCGACAATAACACTAACCGTTAGTGTTTTGTAACCGTTAGTTTTTTGTACTTGATAGCATCCAACCGTGACTGCGCCGACCGGACGTCGTGAGCGGAAGAAGGCCGCGACCCGTCAGAAGATCGCCGACGCCGCCCTGCGGCTCTTCCTGGAACACGGGTACGAGGCGGTGGGGATCCGTGACGTGGCAGCCGCGGCCGACGTGGCTGTGACCACCCTCTTCTCGCACTTCACCTCGAAGGAAGCGTTGGTCTTCGAACGGGACGACGACTTCGAGCGGCGCCTGACACAGGCGGTCGCCGACCGGGCGCCGGGTGCGCCGCTCATCCCGGCCCTGCGCCCCGCGGTCCTCGCCCTGGTGCGGCATTGCACGGCGGCCGACGCCGACCCGATCTGGCGCATGATCGACTCCTCGCCCGCCCTCCGGCAGTACGAGGAGTCGATGCGACTGCGCCACGCCGAATCGCTGGCCTCGGCCATCGCCGCCGCACCCGACCTGACATCGACCCCCGCGGTCTGCCGGGCGATCGCGAGATTCGTGATCGACGCCTATTCGCTCGCCCGTGAGGCCGACGATCCGGAGGCCGCGATCGACGAGATCTTCCGGATGATCGAAGCGGCGTGGGAGGCTGCCGCACCGCAACGTCGATGACCGTGCCGAGGGTGCGAAAGGCGTTGCCGCGTCACGGGATCGATCATCGGTGTACGCCCGCGACCGATCGGAAGAACTCGCGGATATCGGTGACGAGTTCGGTGGGAGCCTGGAGCGAGGCGAAGTGGCCGCCCACGGGGTATTCGGTCCAGCGGACGATGGTGTTGGCCAACTCCGCCAGGCCACGGACGGCGCGGTCGCCCTGGAAGTTCGCGACCGCGGTCGGGACGCCCGAGGGAGCGGGTTTGCTGCCCCAGGACGCCCCGGACTCCCGGTAGATCCGGGCGGCCGAACCGGCTGTGCCGGTGAGCCAGAACGTCGTGACGTCGGTCAGGATGATGTCGCGGTCGATCGGTGTTTGCTCGGTGGCGGTGGGGTCCCAGTCGACGAACCACTCCAGGTTCCAGGCGAGCTGGCCGACCGGGGAGTCGTTGAGGGAGTAGGCGATGGTCTGCGGGCGCAGCGACATCTGGGTGGCGTACCCGTTGTGGCCGTACCACCACCGCTGGTTCGCCGTGGCCTTGGCTCGATCGGCCTCCGAGAGCGCGGTGAGTCCCTGGCCGGAGCCGGTCGCCGTCGCGGCGTCCGCGAGCGCGTTCACATGCACACCGATGACCCGCTCCGGCGCGATGCGACCCAGGGCGGGGGAGATGAGGCTCCCGTAGTCGCCACCCTGTGCGCCGTAGCGTTCGTAGCCGAGTCGTGCCATCAGCGTCGCCCAGGCTCGCGCGATCCGGGCCACGTCCCAGCCGGTGTCCCGGGTCGGGCCCGAGAACCCGAATCCCGGTACGGACGGAGCCACCACATGGAATGCGTCGGCAGGATCTCCGCCGTGTGCCCGCGGATCGGTCAGCGGGCCGAGGATGTCGAGGAAGTCGGCCGGTGTGCTGGGCCAGCCGTGGGTGAGGATCAACGGGGTCGCATCCGGCTCCGGAGAGCGAACGTGCACGAAATGCACGTTCTGCCCATCGATTTCGGTGGTGAACTGCGGGGCCTTGTTCAACCGCGCCTCGTGCTCGCGCCAGTCGTAACCGGTCCGCCAGTACTCGGTCATCTCGATGAGGTAGTCCCGGTCGACCCCGTATGTCCAGCCGACCCCCGGCAGCGCGTCGGGCCACCGGGTCCGGGCGAGCCGATCGCCGAGTTCATCGAGGTCTGCCTGCGGAATGTCGATGCGGAAGGGGGTTATCGCGGACGTTGTCTCGGTCATGGGAAAAGCATCCGATCCATATAGGACTGTTTCGGTCCTACACGTGGGGGAGGATGACATCATGTCGGAAACCACCCCAGCGCGGCTGTTGCGGCTGCTGTCGCTGCTGCAGATGCACCGGGATTGGACCGGAACGGAATTGGCGGCACGACTCGACGTCACCACCCGGACCGTTCGGCGCGATGTGGATCGGCTGCGGGAGCTGGGCTATCCGGTGCACGCGGTCATGGGACCGGTCGGGGGCTACCGGCTCGGCGCGGGTGCGTCACTGCCGCCGCTGCTGCTCGACGACGACGAGGCGGTGGCGGTCACGATCGGCCTGCAAACCAATGCGACCGGCACCATCGCCGGTATCGAGGAAACATCGTTGCGCGCGCTGACCAAAGTGGAACAGGTCCTTCCGGCTCGGCTGCGGCATCGCGTCGACGCGTTGCGCGGCGCCGTGGTCGCCATGCCGCCCCGATACCACCCGGGTCCCACGGTCGACGCCGATTCGCTGACCGCCATGTCCGCCGCCATCCGCGCCGCCGAGACGCTGCGCTTCGACTACCGCAGCCACGCCGGTGACGAATCCCGCCGCAGTGTCGAGCCGCATCGAATAGCGCACTGGGGCAACAAGTGGTACCTCGTGGGCTGGGACACCGACCGCGAGGACTGGCGCACTTTCCGCGTCGACCGAATGGCGTTGCGGACACCCAACGGCCGCCGCTTCACCCACCGCGCGTCCCCCGACGGTGACGTCGGCGCGTATCTGCGCCGCACCATGGGCTTCGCGATGTGGCCGTATCGCTCCGTCATGCGCGTCCACGTACCCGCCGAAGAACTCGCCGGCCGGATCGAGGGCATCGTCACCCCGATCGACGAACACACCTGCCGCCTCGAGATGGGTTCGGACTCCTACGCGTTGGTCGCGCTGGCGGTCGGCATGCTGGATGTCGAATTCGAGGTCGAATCCCCGCCGGAACTGGTGGCGCATCTGCGGGCCCTCGCCGGCCGGTTCACCCGCGCCACGGGGCCCGAACAGGTGCGACGCGGTGCAGACGGCCGGGCAGCAGGGTGATCCTTCGACCCGTCCTCGGGCGGCCGGAATTCGCGGTACCCTTCCGTCGTGGGGCCTGTACCTGCATCGATGTCGGCGACCGTGGTGCGGCCGCCCGGCGCAGACCCGGCCTGATCGACCGTTCCGCCGCTCCGCAAACGCTCACAGTCGTTCCCGAGGAGAGGATTGAGATGGCTACTCATCACGCTGTTCAGGTGCGGTCGGTCGGGGAGGCGCTGAAACTGGTCGACGTCGACACGACCTCACCGACTCGAGACCACGTGCGGATCGCGGTATCGGCGTGCGGGGTCTGCGGCACCGATCGCGCGTTCGTCGGAGGCGGGTTCCCCGGGATGACGTGGCCACTGACGCTGGGGCACGAGATCGCCGGCACCGTCGCCGAGGTCGGTGCCGGTGTCGACAACTTCGCGGTCGGCGACAGTGTCGCGGTGGGCTGGTTCGGCGGGCACTGCAGCGTGTGCATACCGTGCCGGAAGGGCGATTTCATCCACTGCGAGAACCTGCAGGTGCCCAGTTGGCACTATCCCGGCGGATACGCCCAGTCGGTGACGGTGCCGGCCAACGCATTGGCCCGCATTCCGGACGGGCTCTCACCGGTGGACGCCGCGCCGATGGGATGCGCGGGGGTCACCACCTTTCACGCGCTGCGCGAGAGCAAGGCGGTCCCGGGCGATCGGGTCGCGGTGCTGGGAATCGGCGGATTGGGCCACCTGGGTGTGCAATTCGCGCGGGCGATGGGTTTCGAAACGATCGCGATCGCCCGGGGAGCGGGCAAAGCCGAGGACGCCCGCGCACTGGGCGCCCACCACTACATCGATTCGACCGCCGGCGACGTCAGCGAGGCATTGCGCGGGCTCGGCGGGGTAGCGGTGGTGCTGGGGACCGCCGGCAATGCCCGAGCCATGGCGGATACGGTCGGCGGGCTGGCGCCGCGTGGTCAGCTGATCGCCATCGGCGTCACCGCCGATCCGCTGCCGATCAGTCCGATGCAGTTGATCGTGCCCGGACTCAGCGTCGTCGGCCATCCTTCCGGCACCGCGCGCGACGTCGAGGAGACGATGCAATTCGCGGTCCAATCGGGTGTGCGGGCGCGGGTCCAGGAATGCCCGCTCGCTCGCGCGGCCGAGGCTTACGCCGATATGGCCGAAGGTCGTGCCCGATATCGCATGGTCCTCACCATGTAGTCCGGCGGGCCGGAATTCGATGGCACACGGCTGATCCGAATGGTGGTGGCTGCCGGTTTCCGGGGCCGGAAAGGAACGGCGAATGGTCACCGTGATCGGCCGGACATTGCCGTTCGCGACCGCGATCGCGCTGAGTCCGCTTCCTGTCATCGTGGCTGTGCTGCTTCTGGTGTCGGACCGGGCGCGCACCAACAGCGTCGGGTATCTGGCGGGGCGGGTGATCGCGTTCGTCGGTGTCGTCGTGCTGGTCGCACTCATCATCGGCGGTACTTCCGCCGCCCGGCGTACGAGCCGGCACGGGCACTCGACGACCGTATCGATCGTGCACATCTGCCTGGGTGGTGTCCTCATCCTCATCGCCACCTGGCTGATGTATCGGCGCGGGCGCGGCGGCCCGGAATCGCAGACGGCCAGACTGTTACGCCGCGTCGACGGGATCACTCCGGTGCGGGCGTTCGGGCTCGGAGTGGCGCTGGTGGTGATCGATGTCGGTTCGCTTGTTCCGGGAGCGATGGGCGGTCTGGATATCGGCGAGGCCCGGCTGTCGACGGGGTCCGCGATCGGCGCCGGCGCGGTATTCGTCGGGATCGCGTTGGCTTCGTGCATCATCCCGATCGTCGCCTATCTCGTCACCGGTTCCCGACTCGACGGGCGGCTGGCAGCGGCCAAGACGTGGCTGATCGCCAACGACCGGACCGTCGCGATGGTCCTGTTGTTCGTGCTGGGCGCGATGATGATCGGGCGGGGAATCGAAGCGTTGTCGGGGGGATAGATCGCCTCCGGATACGTGCGGACGGGTGACCCCGGTCGTCGTGGCGGGGTTTCGAGGCGCCGGGGCCGACATTTGTCCAAGACGTAAGTCGTTGTCGCCCAGCAGGGTGGTGGTCCGGGAGGGACCCAGGGGTCCGGCTGCCCGGCGGCGACAGCCACGGAACCGGCCGCGACCGGAACGCTCCGTCGCGACGTCGCCGCTCAGCACTGATGCGAAGGGAGGACCACCTATGCGGATTCTCGTTTCCGGCGCCAGTATCGCCGGTCCGGTGCTGGCGTATTGGCTTACCAGACACGGCTTTTCGGTCACGGTTGTCGAGCGAGCGCCGGCCCCGCGCAAGACCGGCGGTCATGCGGTCGATCTGTTCCGGCCCGCGATGGACATCTCGGAGCGGATGGGTGTGCTCGCCCGCATCGAGGAGCGGATCACGGGTACGGACCGGATGGCCCTGTACCCGGAAGGCGGCCGACCGCCGGCCCGGGTGGACCTGTCCAAGATCTTCGGCACGACCTCCGACCGGCATGCCGAGATCATGCGCGACGATCTGAGCGAGATCTACTACGAGGCCGCATGTCACGACGTCGAGTACCTTTTCGGCGATTCGATCACCGCCATCTCGCCCGAGGGGGAGGTGCGATTCGAGCATGCCGCGCCGCGCCGGTTCGACCTGATCGTCGGTGCGGACGGCCTGCATTCCACCGTGCGCCGCCTGGTCTTCGGTGACGAGTCCCGTTTCAGTGTCTTCGCCGGAGCCTATCTGGCGGTGCTGTCGCTGCCGGGCATCTCGGGGGTCGACGGTGAGGTCCGCATCCATGTCGGCGTGGGGCGCACCGCGGGGATGTATCGCGCCCGGCACCTCGACGAGGCGCGCGCGTTGTTCCTGTTCCGCAGCGAGCGCGAACTCGACTACCACCACCACGATGTGAACCGGCAGAAGAATATGCTGCGCAACGTGTTTCGCGGCGCCGACCCCGAAGTACAGCGCTGGCTGGACGCCATCGACACCTCCGCGGCCTTCTACTTCGACTCGATCACCCAGATCCGCATGGACACCTGGTCGCGGGGAAGGGTGACGCTGGTCGGCGACGCGGGTTACTGTCCCGGCCCGGCAGTCGGCGGCAGCACGAGCCTGGCCGTCGTCGGCGCCTATGTCCTGGCGGGGGAGCTGGCGCGCGCGGGCGGCGATCCCGAGTGTGCCCTTCCCGCCTACGAGCACGCGATGGCGGAGCATGTGCGCGACAGCCGGGCGGTGGCGCTGAGTGCGGCCAAGACCCTGATCCCGACCTCCCGCTTCGGTGTGCAGGGATTGCTGCAGGCCACCCGTCTGCTGTCCGTGCTGCCCGCGGGGCCCGCCCGCGCACTTCTGCGCCTCACCACCACGAGCGCCCGCGTATACAACTCCATGACCGTCGAGGACTATTCATCCCGGTTGTCGAATCAGCCCGGTGCCCGGTGACTTCCGGCCACGCTCAATCGCGGCGCGCGTCGTAGTCGCGACGGTTGGCGGCGATCGCCGGGTTGTGTTCGGCGGCCCAGTTGGCCAGCGCGACGGCATGCGGAATGAGGGATTCGGCCAGGGCGGTCAGGCCGTACTCGACGCGTGGCGGGACCGCGGCGTAGGCCGTCCGGGTGACCAAGCCGTCGCGTTCGAGTTTGCGCAACGTCAACGACAGCATCCGCTGCGAGATACCGGGGATCTGTTGCTGGACCTCGGTGAATCTCATGTGCTGATCGTGGAGGGTGGCGATGATCAGCAGGGCCCATTTGTCGGCGATCCGGTCCAGGACGTCGCGGACCGCCCTGCCCATATCTCCACGGATCGAGCACAGTCGAGGCTGACCTGCCATGGGCACCTTCCTGTCGGCTACGCACACGGATGTTCCTTTTGTACGCCTTCCGATTCTGACGGATGATGCTGCTGCTTACCATTCGTAACCATTGGAGGTAACCGGTGGAAAACGCCTATTGGATCGTCGGCGGGCTGCTGGCCGTGTTCTATCTCTACTCGGGCGGTGTGAAGATCGTGCGCTCGCAGGATCAGCTGCGGCCGATGATGGGGTGGATCGATACCGTGCCCTTGGGCTTCGTCCGCACCCTCGGCGTGCTCGAAGTACTGGGCGCGGCCGGCCTGATCCTGCCGCCGCTCACCGGAACGGCTGTGCTCCTGGCGCTGCCGGCCGCCCTCGGACTGGTTGCCGTGCAACTCGGCGCGATCACCCTGCATCTGCGTAGGGGTGAGGTCGCGGTGATCGGATTGAACGTCGCCCTGCTGGTCGCCGCGGCCGTGCTCGTCTGGTTGTCGACCGTGTGGTTGTAGGCGGGTCAGGTCGTGCGCCGGCGGCATCGAGCACCTCGCTGTCGTCATCGAGCGGTACGGCGCCGGTCGTGTTGTCGCGCCATCGGATTCGGCGCGGTGTGCGGCGATGTCGCCATCGCCTCCACCCATGACAGCCGCCGCGACGATGAGCACGACCACGGCCACTGGACCGGGAAGAACAACCACCACGCGATCCACCAGCCGGTGTCACCCTTGTGCCCGGTGACGGTCTCACGGCCCGCGGCGGTGACCGTCCACCGGGTGCGGATCCGGCCGTTGCGCAAGGCCGGCTCCCGGACCACGGTGCCGACGGATTCTCCGGTGGCGCCGAGTATTTCGTAGATCGCGGGCCCGCCCGTGGTGGTGCTCGCGGTTCTCACGCGAGCGAATACCCGTTGCCGGGCGGCGTCGGCCCCACAGCACGAAGGCGCGGCCGCCCTGTTTGCGCATCGCCTCGTACTCCGCGAACCCCTCGGGTGTCATATCGCGTTCGGCGAAGACGGGATTCATTGTGGGCCCGAGATTTTCCCGATCGCTGTGGCGGCCGAGCGTGCTTCGATCGAAGACTCGCCAGACCGAACCCCGCCGATTCCACACGATGCCCGATGCGTATTCCATCGACAGTCGCATCGCACTCAACCCCGGCCCGGCCGATGGCGGCCGTCCGATCCCGCGAACGAGCCGATTCTCGCCGCGGTCGGTCACGGCGTCGCCATTCGGTGTGAGCCGGCTCACTGCGGCGTGGTTGTCACGCGGCCGGGGGTTCGGGCGTCTTGTGTGCGTCCCCCGAAGAACAGATCAGGAAGGCGCGCACCATGCGTATCACCATTTTCGGAGCCAACGGTCCGACCGGCCGGGCGCTCACCGGCCAGGCTCTGGCGGCAGGGCACCGGGTCACCGCGGTCACCCGGCAACCGGATTCGTTTCCGCTGCGCCATGATCGGCTCGCGGTCGCCGGTGCCGACGTCTTCGACCCGGTCGCCGTGGACGCGGCGGTCGCGGGCGCGGACGCGGTGCTGTCGGCCCTCGGTGTGCCCGCGGCGAAGGAGCCGATCACTACCTATTCGGAGGGGACGGCCACGATCGTCGGCGCGATGCGGCGCCATGGAGTGCGGCGGCTGGCGGTGATCAGTTCCGCTGGGGTCGACCCGCGGCGTTACTCCGACGGCGGGTTCGTCTTCAACCGGGTGGTGGTTCCGTACGTGACGCGTGTGGCCGGGCGCACCCTCTACGACGATATGCGGCGCATGGAGACGTCGATCGGTGCCACCGATCTCGACTGGACGATCCTGCGCCCGAGCGGACTCTACGACCGTCCCGATGTCACCGATTTCACCGTCGTCGAGGGGCATGCCGACGGAATGTTCACCGCCCGAGCGGATCTGGCCGCCGCGATGCTCGCCGCCGTGACCGAGGATCGTTATGTGCGGGCCACCGTGGGTGTCATCACCACTGTCGGCAACCCCACCCTGTTCCGCTGGATGCGCGATACCGTCCGCGCCGCGCGCTGAGTGCCGCGTCCGCGGCAGGTGGCGGCATCGAGAGTCCGGTGCTTTTCGCCGCCGTCCGGCAGCCATTGGAAAATTATATGCATGCGCGTATCGTAATCGTTAGCATATCAACTCTGATGGTTCGACAGGAGATCCGCATGGCACCGACCTTTCCGCCGCGACGCCGCCTGCCCGCGCTGCCGTGGCAGGCGTGGAGGCGATATCGGACACCCGGCTCACCGCTGGCCGATCTGGTCCTCAACAGCGCGTGGAAAGCGGGCCCGATGGCCGAGGCCGGGGGGCCCTTCATGATCAGCCTGACCCAGTTCACCACCACGCATATCGCCGATGTGCCGGATATCTGGCGTGCCTCGGAGCGGCTGGGAGATCAACTGGCGCAGATCGATGGCGCGGTCGGCGTACTCACCTATATCCGGCCGTGGCGCCGCCAGGTCGGTTCGCTGTCGATATGGGCCGACGAGCGCGGGCTGTCGACATTCATCGGACTCCCGTATCACGTCGAGATCATGCGGAAATACAAGACGCGCGGCCTGCCGATCCGATCCGCCAAGTGGTGGGCCGGTGAATTCCGGATCGGCGCCGCGATGATGGCGAGTCTGCGGATGCTCGACAGTCATCCGGGGCGACGGGTGACCGGTGCGCCTGGCGAAGGGCCGGTGGTGTCACCCCGGTGACCGCTCCTGGTGCCCCAACACCGGACATTACGTCGCGGCCGAGCACGGCGTGGTGGGTCTCATGCGGACCTTCGCGGTGGAGCTGGCCGGCATTCGATCCGGGTCAACTCGGTGCCTCCGAGGAGGCGCGGTACATCACCGGTCTGCCCATGACGGTGGATGCGGGCAGCACGCTGAAGTAGCGCACTGCCCGCCGGCCGGTATCGCGGGATCTACCGCGGGGACGCGGTGCCGGCCAGGACCGCGACGCCGGTGCGACCGCCGTCGACGTCGATCACGGAGCCGTGGACGAAGGATGCCTCGTCGGAGGCCAGATAGACGGCGGCAGCCGCGATCTCCTCGGGGGTGCCGACCCGGCCGGACGGGGTTCCGGCCATCATCGCCGCCGCGGCGGGCTCGTCCGCGGCCGGCCGGACCACCCCCGGGGAGATGGCGTTGACTCGCACGCCTCGCGGGCCGAACTCGGCGGCCCATGCGCGGGTGAGGGTTTCGGTCGCACCCTTCGTCGAGGCGTACAGCGCGCCGACCGGAACGGACAGCCGCGCCACCCACGAGCCCAGGTTGATGATCACCCCGCCGCCGGACTGGGCCATCGCGGGCGCGATCGCCTGAGTGAGGAAGAACGGCGCTTTGACATTGACGCGGTAGACGCGGTCGAACATGTCCTCGTCCGCGGTTTCCGTGGTCGACGGCGGGAAGATGCCGGCATTGTTGACCAGGATGTCGATCCGTCCGCCGAGCAGTTCGGTCGCGGTGGCGGCCAGTGCCCGGGCGGCTTGGGCGCTACCGTCGAGATCGGCGTGGACATAGTCGGCCCGCCCGCCGTGGTCGCGGATCTCGGCGACGACCGTGGCGCCGCGACCATCGTCGCGGCCGGAGACGATCACATGGGCTCCCTCCGCTGCGAACGCGACGGCCATCGCGCGGCCGATATTGCTGGTGGAACCGGTGACGAGGGCCGTTCTGCCCGAAAGTCGTGACATGCGATCGACGCTACGAGCGATTTTTTGGACCAGCAAGTCCAAAGTCTGTGCGCGGCCGAGGCGGCGGATCTGTCGCATAGAGTGCAACAATGCGACGATCAGTGCCTCACTGTTGACCGCGCGGCGCGCGCTACCTACAGTGAGCGGAACCGAAGCGGTGCTCCGTATCGTCGATACCGGGACCCGCTGTCTCGCACGGAGGTTCGGATGAACGACGCTCGTCGGTTCGTAGTGATCGGTGGTGGTCTGGCCGGACTGGCTTCGGCCGTCTGGCTGGCCGAGGCGGGAAAGCGGGTGACGTTACTGGAACGCCGGGCCCGGCTCGGCGGCCGCACCCAGGCGATGACGGTCCCCGACGTCGGCGATATTCCCGACAACGGTCAGCATGTGGTCGCCAGCGGATATCGGCACCTGTTCCGCTATCTCACCAGTGTGGGCACCGAGAAATACGTGCAGTTCCCGGACGGCGGCACTCTACGCTGGCCGGGAGGACGCGCTGTTCCGTTGTACACCAAGGGATTCCGTGCCTTCGGCACGCTGATGGGCGCACATCCGGATGCCGGTCTGCGGGAACGGCTGGCGGCCGCGCGGGCGACGGTTCGATTGGGAACCCAGGCCCTGTTCCAGCCCGCGGATCTGGCCGACATCACCACCGAGCAATGGTTCGAACGCGTCGGCATGCCCGCGAAAGCCCGTGAGGCACTCTGGGATTGGCTTGCGCTCGGAATCGCCGCCGAGCCCGTGCAACGTGAGTGCGCGAAGGTGTTCGCGGATGTGCTGGCGACCGGAATCAGACTGGGACTGCGGGATCGGCGTGCGGTGACCATCGGATATCCGACCGTCGACCTCGACACGCTGTACGTGACCGGCGCCGAGGAGGTCTTCCGCCGCCACGGCGTGGATGTGCGCTTCCGGGCGGTGGCGGACCGGATCCGCATCACCGACGGCTCGGTCGTGGGCGTCGACCTGGCCGACGGCACCTCGATCCCGGCCGATGCCGTGATCTGCGCCGTACCCAATTCGCGCATTCACGGCTTGCTCGACGATCTGCCCGAACACGCCGAAATCTACGCTGCCGCGGATAAATTGGGCGCCACCCCGATCGTCAGTACCAACCTGTACCTGGACCGGCCGCTCGGCACCCGCAGTGCGATGGAGGCGATCATCGGCGGCACCGGAGTCATCGACGAGGTCTTCGATCGCCAGCGCATGCACGGGCGGGAACCGAACGGCGTCTGGCTGTACTGCCTGACCACCAGTGGCGCCTACGAGCAGATTCACAAGAGCAGTGACGAGATCGTCGAGGAGCAGATGACACTGCTGCGCCGGTACTATCCCGACGCCGCCGAGGCCAGGGTGGTGCACGGCCATGTCGTCAAGATGCCGAAGGCGACCTTCTCACAGACGCTGGGCACCGAGGGGCTGCGCCCGGCTCAGCGCACCTCGGTGCCGAATCTCATGCTGGCCGGTGACTGGACCCGAACCGACTGGTCGGCGACGATGGAGAGTGCGGTGCAGAGTGCGTCACGAGCCGTAGCGGCGCTGTTGAAACTGCCGCCGATTGCGGCCACCGGCTAGCCTCCGTCGGCCGAGGACGTCGGCTGTGGAACGGGGCTGTTCACGCGGCGGCCAGCCGCCGCAGGAATGCCTGGGCGCGGTCCAGATGTTCGGTGGTCAAACCCGTGTGGCGGTCCACGGGAACCAGCAGCGTCGGAGCCACGGATGCGGTCCGCTGGTCGGCCCAGCGCTGGTCGGCGGGTTGGAATTCGTCGTCGAACCAGCAGAACGGCCGCTGCCGGGCCCAGCGGCCGATGGTCGGCAGCTTGCCGTGATGGCCGTCGCGATGCCGAATTCCGGTGTCCTCGAAGATGATCACCTCGAGCGGGGGCAATCCGAGGACCGGGGCGATCACCGTATTCGCGGCATACTCCCACGCGGTCGCCCAGACGAGTTCGGCATCGGTGGACTCCGCCAGCTCCAGGAGCCGCCGGCCGAGGGCGGCATTCAGCAGCACCCGCTGTTCGATCGGGGGGATCGCGGCAATGATGCTGTGCTGCAGGATATATGGGTGATACCCGGGCGGCGGCGGCTGAGCCGGGCGCGGGTACGGGTTGAGGGGTCCGTCCACATCGAGCAGAATGGCCGCGCGCGCTGATTCGGTCATGTGCCTCTCCCCGGTCGCTCCTCTCACGTTACGTCCGCGCCGAAGGACCTTTGGGCGGCTCCGGCAACGGTTTCGTATCGACCCGATAACCGAGGCCGACGCGCCGAAACCCGTTGTGACCGGCGGTATGCGACGCGCCGAGTGACACGCGAGCAACGTCGGTAAATTTACGGTGCACATGCACTGTCGACAGCACACGTTCGGCTATCGTTCATCTCACTGTCCGATGCTGCTGCCGGCGCGCCAGGACTGGTCGTCGATCCACCAGCGAGTGCCCGGTGTGACGATCGTCCGACCGCGACCGGAGTCCGTCCCGAAAGATCGAGGGAACGTGCCTGCACCCGTCATCCTGACCGGCCGTCTCATCCGGCTGGAACCTTTGGCACCGCACCATGTTCCGGGGCTCGCCGAGGCGGGCGCCGCGGATCGCGATGCGTTCGCGTTCACACCCGTGCCGCACGGGCGCGCCGAGGCCGCGGACTACATCGCCCATGCCGCCGCCGCCCACGCGGTCGGGTCGGCGCTCGCCTTCGCCATCGTCGCGACCGCCGATGATCGCGTACTCGGCTCGACCCGGTTCACCCGCTTCGACTACTGGCAGGGGCCCATGGTGTGGCCGGTCGTGCACGGTATGCCGACCGGGGATCCGCTGCTGGCGGTGCCCGATGCGGCCGAGATCGGCAATACCTGGCTGTCGGCCCGGGCACGCGGCTCCGGAGTCAATCTGGAATCGAAAATGCTGCTGCTCGGACATGCCTTCGAGGTGTGGCGGGTGCGCCGGATCGCGATGCGCGCCGATATGCGAAATGTGCGCTCCCGCGTGGCGATCGAGCGGATGGGCGCCACCAGTGACGGCGTCCGCCGGGCGCATTCGCGTGGTCTGGACGGAACCGTACGCAGTACCGCGTTCTATTCGATTCTGGACGAGGAGTGGCCGACGGTGCGGGCGCGCATCGCCGCCGAACTCGCCAAGCAGCCCCGGTTGCTCAATGCATGATTTCCACACCTCCAGCAACTGCATAGCGAATCCAACGCCCGGCTTCTATACTTCATGGCAGCACGGTCGGGCGCCGAGGAGATCGGTCCGAATCGGGTAACTCGGTGCTCGGCGCATTTCGGACCTGGTATTTTCGCGTTCACGGGAGGGCCGGCGGCCCTCCCCTTGAGGAGACCGCATGTCCGACCCGGTGACCTCGTCTCGATCCACTCCCGACCCGCAGCCCTTCGATCGCTCGCACACCCGGCTGTGCTTCACCGACCCCGCCTACCCCACGCCCGTGGTGAGTTTGTTCCTCGCGCCCGAGCCACGGGTGCGCGGCGCCTCCATGCTGCATCTGCTCGAGCAGGTACCGGTCTCCGGTGTGCCTCGACCGGATACCCGCCTGACCGCCACGCTCGAATCTCGCATCCTGCCCGACCTCGGTATTCGATTGCTGCCCTGCGCCTCTCGGCATCCCGATGAGCCGGGCATGCGGCATATCTTCCACGATCACTACATCTACGACGGGCCGCTCGGCCTGGATATCTGCGATCCCGACGAGATGGCGCGGCTGTCACTGCTGCCCGAACGCGCCGTCGGACCGCGGCGGATCGACGATTTCGCCGACCATTCGGTACGCCAGGCGATGCTGGCGGTGTACCGGTATTTCGGCGTGGACCAACGTATTCCGCTGATGTACCACGGCTACGCCGATCCGGCCGGACGCTGGCTGGCAGTGCGGACGGCGCTGGCCTGAGTCCTCATTTCGCGGTGACGAAGCCCTGGTGAACCAGCCAGTCACGGGCCACGGTGGCCGGCTCCGCGCCCTCGACGTCGACCTTGCGGTTCAATTCGGTGATGGTCTCGTTGGTGAGCAGCCGGGAGATGGGTGCCAGGACCTCGGCGACCTGAGGATGCGCGTCGGCGAAGGATTTCCGCATCACCAGTGCCGCATTGTATTTGGGGAAGAAGTTCTGATCATCGGCGAGCTGCACCAGGTTCAGCGCCTTGGTGCGGCCGTCGGTCGCGGTGACATCGCCGAACTGGCAGGTGCCGTTCGCGGTGGCCGAATACACCAGTGAGTCCTGCATGATCTGCTTGTGCACCTTGTTCGGGTCGATGCCGTATTTCCGCACCAGCCCGGGAAATCCGTCCTGGCGCACGCTGAATTCGGTGCCCAGGCAGGTCGGCCCGGTGCTCGGATCGGTGTTGACCAGCCGGGCGTAGTCGGACAGGGTGCGCGCCCCGGTCCGGGCGGCGCTGTCGGCGGTGGTCACCATCGTGTAGGTGTTGTTCATCGGCGCCGGATCCGCCCACACCATGCCGTGCCGCGCCAGATCGGTATCGCGCACCGCCTCGAACTGAGCGGTGGAGTCCGGGATCGGGGTCTCGTTGCCCAGATAGTTGATCCACCCGGTGCCGGTGTAGTCGTAGGCGACATCGACCTGACCGTGCAGCTGCGCGTCGCGCAGGCTGTTGGAGCCGGTGATGTTGGTCAGATCCCGCACCTGTGCCCCCGCGGCGGTCAGCGCGAATTCGATCAGATAGCCGAGGATGTTCTGCTCGGTGAAATCCTTGGAGCCCACGGTGATCGCCACCCCGTCGAGCTCGGGAACGACGGTGATACTGCCCGGCCCGACCGGAAGCGGCACCGCGCCACCGGCTTCGAGGCCGCAGGCGGTGAGGACGGTGGTCAGCAGCAGTGCCGCGGCCGCGGTCGCGCGACGGTCTCGCCGGGTCATCGCAACCCCCGGGGACCGAGGAATTGCTCGGCCAGCGCGCCCAGCCAGTCCACGAGCAGAGCGAGCGCCACCGCGAGAATCGCGCCCACCCACAGGGTCACGTTGTCGCGCAGCTTGTATCCGGTATCGATGAGGATGCCGAGACCGCCGGCGCTCACGAGGAACGACAGGGTGGCGGTGCCGACGGCCAGCACCAGCGAGGTGCGCAGACCGGCGAGGATATAGGGCACCGCGAGCGGAAACTCGATGCGGCGCAGGACCGTCAGCGCCGACATGCCCTGTCCGCGACCGGCGTCGACGAGGTCGGGGTCGACCTGTTGATACCCCAGAATCGTATTGCGCAACACCGGAAGCAGCGCATAGAACGCGATCGGCGCGACACCGACCCAGAAGCCGGTCCGCTCGGTCCACAGATAGGTCAGCACGATCAGGCCGATCGCCGGCGCCGCCGCACCGATATTGGCGACACCGACGAACAGGGGCGCGAGCCGGCGATAGCGCGGCCGGGTCAGCATGGTGCCCAACGGAACCGACACCACGATGACGATGGCCACGACGGTCGCGGTGATCGCGATGTGCTGGCGCAGTACGGTGGCGATATTGGTGGCGTTGATGCTGGCCTGCTGCGTGGCGGTCAGGGTGCGATCGAACGCCCACACCAGCACGCCGATGCCCAGCGCCAGGGCCAGCACCGGCTGGACGAACAAGCGGATCCGGTCGGCGCGGCGTTCGTGCCCGGCTGCCGGGCTCATGGCTGCTCGCTCGAATTCGTCAGGGCCGCACGATGTTCGGACCTGGTGCGGGCCAGGTGCGCGACCAGGGTGTCCACGTCGACGAGTCCGAGATACTCGCCGTGGGCGCCGATGACGACCGCCCGGGCGGCACGGTGGGCCAGCAACGATTCCAGCGCCGCCTGCAGCGTCGACTCCGCGGTGACCGTTCCCGTGACCGGAAGTCCCGCCTCGCGCAGCGACGTGGCCTGGGCGAGTAGCTGTTCGGAGATCCAGCGCCGCGGCCGACGCTGCTCGTCGACGACCAGGCCCCACGTCCGGGCTCCACGCAGGGCGGCGCGCACAGTGTCGATCGGTTCGTCCGCCGTGACCGTCGGGCAGGTCCCCAGCTCCACGTCGGCGACCCGGACCAGTGTCAGCTGTTTGAGCGCGGCATCGGCGCCGACGAAGCCGGCCACCGTCTCATCGGCCGGATCGGCGAGGACTGCGGCCGGTGTGTCGTACTGCAGGATGCGTGATCTGTTGCCCAGTACCGCGATTCGGTCGCCGAGTTTGACCGCCTCGTTGAAGTCGTGGGTGACGAACACGATGGTCTTGTGCAGTTCGGTCTGCAACCGCAACAGTTCGTCCTGCAGCAGTCCGCGAGTAATGGGATCGACCGCGCCGAACGGTTCGTCCATGAGCAGCACCGGCGGATCGGCGGCCAGGGCGCGCGCCACCCCGACTCGTTGCTGCTGGCCGCCGGACAGCCGGCGAGGGTAGCGGCCCCGGAAGGTCGCGGGGTCGAGTCCGACCAGATCCAGCATTTCGTCGACCCGCGCGCTGATCCGTTTGCGATCCCAGCCGAGCAGTCCGGGCACGGTGGCGATATTGCGCGCGACCGTCATGTGCGGAAACAGTCCGGACTGCTGAATCGAGTAGCCGATACTGCGGCGCAGCAGATCCGGATTCACCGCGGTGACATCGCGCCCGGCGATGGTGATGGTGCCGGACGTCGGTTCGATGAGCCGGTTGATCATCCGCATGGTGGTGGTCTTACCGCAGCCCGAGGGGCCGACGAACACCACGATCTCACCGGCCGGAATAGTCAGCGAGATCCGATCCACCGCCGGATCACTCTGTCCCGGATAGTGTTTGGTCACCGCGTCGAGCACGATCTCCGCGGGCGGATGCTCGACGCGGTCGGCGGTCGCGGTATCAGTCACGGATCCCCCTCGAGGTGGTGAGCCGGCCGACGAGCACCAGCACGGCATCGAGCAGCAGCGCCAGCACGATGATCAGTACCGTGCCGGTGAGCGCCTGCGGAACGGCGGTGGGACTGCCCAGCCGGGCCAATCCGGTGAAGATCAGATTGCCCAGGCCCGGCCCTTTCGCATAGGCGGCCATCGCCAGAATGCCCATACTCATCTGGGTGCTGACCCGCATCCCGGCCAGAATCGAGGGCCAGGCCAGCGGCAGTTCGATGCGGGCGAGGATGCGAATGCGGTTCATGCCCACCCCGCGCGCGGCATCGGAGACCGCCGGATCCACCGCCGCCAGACCGATGATGGTGTTGCGCAGAATCGGCAGCAGGGCGTAGAGGACCAGGGCGGTCACCGTCGGCCGGACCCCCAGGCCCAGGACGGGAATGAGCAAACCCAGCAGCGCGAACGACGGGACGGTCAGGATGATGCTCGCCGCCGCGGTCGCCGCCGCCGAGCCCCACCGACTGCGGTAGACGACGATGCCGACACACACCGCCACGGCGGTCGCGATCAGCACCGACTGTACGACGGCGGAGATATGCAGATAGGAATCGGTGAGCAGTTGTCGGCGATGGTCAACCAGGAAGGTCCACAGAGTATCCAGGGCGATGTCCTCCCAGAGCTCGGCGGCGTTCGAGCAGTCTATCGATCCGGACGCGCGGACGCAGGCAACGCCTCTCGTGCCGAGGCTGATGTTCAGTCGAACAGCACGCCGCGGAACCGGAGTGCCCGATGCCGCGTCCTATAACCCAGGAGGCCGATTCTCGGTCGGGGACGGAGAGATTCATGAGTACCGTGCAGGTCCGCTGGTTCGGCCGCACGCGCTGGCTGGTGCTGGTGGCGTTGGTCGTGATCGGCGTGCTCGGAGTGGGTGTGGTGGTGGGGTTGCCGTGGTGGCGGGATCGCACCGCCGCCATAGCGGGGGATCGGCTGGACGGTTTTCCCGCGATCGACCCGGCGACGCTGGATGCGAATTCCGATCGCCTCGTGTCGATTCTGCGTACCGAATACGCGCACCCCGGAAACGGGCCCAAATACGCAGAGGGCGTGGATGAGCCATGGTGTGCCGATTTCGTGAGCTGGACGTTGCGCGAGGCCGGACAACCGCTGTCGAATCCCAATTCCGGCGGGTGGCGAATTCCCGGTGTGTCGACGCTGCAGGAGTATTTCGAAGCGAACGGGCGCTTCGCGGCGGTCGGCTCCGAGTATCGGCCGCGGCCGGGGGATGTCGTGATCTATGCCGCGGGAAGTCCGTTCGGCCAGCACACCAATATCGTTCTCGCGGCCGCCGACCATGCGCTGACCACGATCGGCGGCAACGAGCGGGGTGGCGTTCGTATTCATCGATACGACCCGGCCACTGTTCGCGGTATCGTCGGTTTCGGCCATATGTGAAACGTTTTCGTCCATCGGCGGACGATCTCGATCGGTGGGGAAGGCGCGGCAACACCGGACCCTACGATGAACCCGGCGGCGCCCGGTGGCGCTGTCGCCCGCGGTTCCCGCCTTGCCGGCCGCCGCGCGGCAGGACGGGGATCCGCGTGTGTAGGTGATCGGTGTTGGCGAGGAGTGGGAGCACATGGCACAGCCCGGCGCGCACGACGGATCCGAATGGATCGACTACTCCGAATTCGGCGAGCGGTTCGTCGTCCACGCGGTCAACCGGGACCGGATAGCAGCCGCGGTCTCGGGTATGGCCGGGCGAGGGATGAGTATCGGGCCGTTCTCGATCGGCCCGGCGGGACTGGCCGGGCTGGTGGCCGAGGGCAAGGTCGGCAAGCCGGTGATCGCGCGCAGCGAACCGCATGTCACCTTCGAGGTCCGGGTACCGGTGTCGATGCATCTCACGGTCACACTGGGCGGTCAGCAGTTCCGTGTCGAGGCCACGGTCGAGATCGATCTGACACTGCACGCGCGGACCGCGGATCCGCTGCTGATCGTCATCGATATCCCGCGAGTCCGGGCCCGCGATGTGAGTTTCGCGGTGCGCGCCGAGGCCGTCGGCGCCGCCGTCGACGTCCTGCTGGATCCGATCGCCACCCTGGTGCGCCGTGAGGTCGCCGGCCGGCTGAACCAGATGCTGGCCGATCCGGCGGCGCGGCGCGGCCGGGTGTTCGACGTCGAGGCGATCATGAACGGAACCCGCTCCGAACATCTGCTGCGCACCGACTTCGACTGGATCGGGTACGCGGAGTTCGGGCGGCGGTTCTTCCCGCTGATCGTCACCGCGGACCGGGTCCGCGATGTGGTGGAAGGCCTGGCCGGTCGTGCGGTCGAGGTGGGGCCGATCCGCACCGGACCCGGTGACGCGGCGACCGTCGAGGTCAAGGGGACGGTGCGGATGCCGCGGCTGGCGCGGCCGCCCGGCGACGACCCGGTGTCGTTCGATCTCACCATTCCGGTGGGGCTCGACATCACCGTCGACGTGCTCAAGGCCAATCGCTATCGCGCCGAGGTCGAGGTCGCGCTGGTCCTGGTGGCGCGGGCGGCCGACCCGCTGCTCATCGTGATCGATGCGACGCCGCCGCGCAGTGCCGATGTCACCGTCGAGCTGCAGGCCGAGGGCTGGAGGGCCAAGGTGCTGGGATCGGTCGGCAAGATCCGCCGCCAGATCGCCGCCCAGGTCGCGCAGGTGATCCGGGCCGAACTTGCCGACCACCGGGGACGCACCATCGATGTGGCCGGCCGGATCGATTCCGCCACATCCTGATACCTGTTACTTGTGGTGTTGATGTGACCCGATACGTCTAGCGGTTCACATGTGCATGTGGTGAAATGAGTCCACGTTCGAGGCTTCCGGCGCGTCGATGGCAGCGATGTTGTCGTCGGGGAAGGCGCGCCGGGACACGCTTGCAGTTGTACCGGTCCGCGGGGTGACCGGCATCAGGTGAATTCACGATGCGGCGTTAAGGAGTTTTCGATGCGTTCCGTTCCGATGACCCGGCGCACCCTCTTCGGATACGCCGGCGCGGCGGCCACGGCCGCCGGATTGGCCGCTCTCGCACCCGGCGTACTGTCGCCCACCGCCGGTGCGGCCGGTGCCGAGCTCGGCACCCTGCTCGACTACGCGGGCGGCGTACCCAGCGCCGAAGCGATCCGCGCGGCCGGCCACGCGGGTGCGATTCGCTATGTCTCCGATCGCCGTCCGGGTGCGGAGTGGATGGCCGGAAAGCCGCTGCTGGCAGGCGAGGCCGACGCACTGCACGCGGCCGGACTCACCGTGGTCTCGTGCTACCAGTTCGGTAAGGGCCCCACCGCGGACTGGCGCGGTGGTCTCGAGGCCGGCAAACGCCATGCCGACCGTGGTCTGCAACTGCATCGTCAGGCGGGCGGTCCCGACGGGGTCCCGATCTACGCCTCCATCGACGACAATCCGACACCGGTCGATTTCGCGGCCATGATCGCGCCGTATCTGGAGGGCTGGAAATCGGTCCTCGGCAACGAGAACGTCGGCGTCTACGCCAATGCCCCCACCATCGAACTGGCACAGGTCGCGGGCCTGGGTTCCTGGTACTGGCAACATAATTGGGGCACGCCGAAGGGGTTCGTGCACCCGGCGGCCAACCTGCACCAGATCCAGATCGACGTCGGTGCGGTCGACGGCGTCGGGGTCGACGTGAACAACATCCTCACCGCCGCATACGGACAGTGGTAGGTCTGCCGACCGGGGTCGCCGACGACGCGGGTGAACCTACGTCTGGCAATGGCAGGTGGGGTCGGCGAGCAGATCCGGTTCCTCCGCGACGACCGTCAGGGTGGGTCGCGCTTCGGGCGCGTCGCGCACACCCATCCAGGACAGCAGTGACCATCGTGACAAACCGGAGAACGCCGAGCCGAGGCTGAGGAACGAACCGGCCGACCCCACCGACAGCACCGAGCCGACGCTGCCGACGGACAGCACCGAGTAGGCCGAGCCGATCGACAGGATCGAGCGTTCGGAGCGGATCGACAGAATCGAACGGTGTGAGCGCGTGGACAGGATCGAGCGATAGGACCGCCGCGACATCACCGAGTGCCCCGCTCGGCCACGCCGGCGAGGTGCGGGGCCGGTGTCCGGAGTGGGTGATGTAGACCGTTCGAGCTGATCGACAGTCGCCATACCTAGCGGTCTACCACAGTCGCGTGCTGGTCATGGCACATTGACAGCAAACGGCCCGGAGTGTCGCTTTCGCGATTACTCCGGGCCGGAAATCCGTGGCGGGACGTGCTGTCCCGGCGGGATCAGTGCTGGCTACGGCCGGCCGCGGGCTGCGGCAGCAACTGCGCGGCGGGAGCCGCGGCGGCCTGCGGTGCGACCGGGGCCGCCGCCTGCGAGTTGCCCGCGGCGACCGTGAACAGTCCCAGCGTGGGCAGGAACGAGCAGGTGATCGGCGGCTGATCGGCGGCGGGCTGGGTGGTCAGCGAGCCGGCGACCACCGAGACGACCCGTCCCGGTCCGGTGTCGACGATGGCCGACAGGGTGGCGGGGCCGTCGGGGTTGATATGCGCCTCGTCGGTCAGCGCGACGGTGCCGCCGCGGTGGTTGTCGAGGTTGTACCACTGCACCGTCATCGGCGGGTTCTGCTGCGGGGTCAGGCCTTTGGTGCCCAGCGCGGTGAACACGAAACCGGTCTGACCGGCAGCGGGTCCGGGCGGGGGCAGTTCGGCCGGGCCGGGGACGGCCAGTGCGGTGCCGACCGAGTCGGAACCGGGGCCGATGCAGTTCTTGCCGATGGACGGGTACAGGAACTGCGCGATGGCCGGACCGTTCTTCGGAATGTCCGGGCCGCCGCCACCGCTTCCGTCGAGGAAGGCGACGATGGCCTGCAGCGTCTGCTTGACCTGCGGCGGCAGATTCGCCTGATCGAGCAGGTGGATCGCCTGATCGAGGATGGTCTGCGAGCCGGGGGAGGCGATATTGCCCGCCTGCGCCGCGGCCCCGACGATGGCCGGGGCCAGCGAGGCGATCGCATCGACCGCCACGCCTTCCGGGACCAGCGGGACATCGGCGGCTTGGGGCTTCGGTGCCGGTTCGGCAACCGCGATAGTCGACGCGGCGAGTGTCGCGCCGGCTGTCAGGGCCAGCACGGACAATGCGAACCGCGTTCCTCTGGTGCGAAGCACTGGTGTTGCCGTCCTTAACCTCGGGGTACCTCGTCATGCGATGCAAGAACATCGGGCGATGCGGGGCATCGCTTCGCGACACTTTAGGGATACTGTCGCCGTGTTGTACAGCTGTGGTGTGATCTTGCCTGCAGTCCGCCCCGAATCCGGTCAGCCGACTCGGCGCGTTATCGGAACATAACCCGACTGCCCTGTTACTGAAGTGATCAGTGATGCAAATGTTACAACAGCGGCAGGTGTGCAATTCCGTCCGCGCACGGCATTCCATGCCATCGATATTCGAGGTCGACCCTCCGGCACGTGCCCGTCGGCGGGTTTCGGCCCGCCTCGATCGGTGGGCCGACGAAGCGGAGGGGCCGGGGGAGGGAAAATCGAGGCCGAGGAGGCCGAAACCCCGCCGGAGCGCAGCGGGGACCGAAGATAGAGCACAATGACACGACCCCAGGACCCGACCGAAAGATGCGTGCCGTGACCCGACACCTCCGTCTGGCCGATCGTCGCGTGGCGGGAACTGTTCTGGCCGTATCCGTTCTGGCGCGACTGGTGCTGATGTATGTGCTCCCGCACGGCCTGGACGTGGTGGACCTGCGCGTCTATGTCGAGGGTGCGGCGAATCTGGGTAGCGGGCATCTCTACGACTTCGTGTACGCGGACAAGACTCCGGACTTCCCGCTGCCGTTCACCTATCCGCCGTTCGCGGCGGTGGTGTTCTACCCGCTGCATTTCCTGCCGTTCGCGCTGGTGACGCTGCTGTGGTTCGGCTCGATCGTGGTGGCGCTGTACGCCTGTGTGCGGATCACCCTGTCGCTGTTGTTCGGTGCCGCGGCGGCGGAGCCGAAATGGCGTGCGGCCGCGATGATCTGGACCGCGGTGGGAGTATGGCTCGAACCGACCCGCACGACACTCGACTACGGCCAGGTCAACGTGTTCCTGGTACTGGCCGGACTGGCCGCGGCGTATTCGACGCGCTGGTGGTTGTCGGGGCTGCTGGTCGGGGTGGCCGCCGGGGTCAAACTCACGCCCGGGGTCACCGGGTTCTATTTCCTCGCGCAGCGGCGCTGGGCGAGTGCGGTGTGGTCGGCGGTGGTCTTCGCGCTGACGACCGCGGTGAGCTATCTGATCTCCTCCTCGGAGACGAGGACCTATTTCGGGCCGCTGATCGGGGACGCGAATCGGATCGGCCCGGTCGGATCGGTGGTCAATCAGTCGTTGCGCGGTGCGTTGAGCCGCATTCTCGGTCACGACGCGAGCGCGCCCTGGCAGCTGGCGGGGCATCGCATTCCGTTCGGGCCGTGGTGGCTGGGCGCGGTGCTGATCACGGTCGTGCTGGCCTGGTTCGCCTGGCGCGCGCTGGGATTCGACGATCGGCTCGGGGTGCTGCTGGTGGTGCAGCTGTTCGGGCTGATGGTGTCGCCGATCTCGTGGTCACATCACTGGGTGTGGCTGCTGCCGCTGATGATGTGGCTGGTCTACGGGCCCATGCGCGAGGTGGCCGGCGCGCGTGTCCTGGCCGCGTTCTGGCTGGTGACCACGCTGGTCGGCATTCCGTGGATACTGACCTTCGCCCAGCCCACGATCTGGGAGATCTCCCGGCCGTGGCCGCTGGCCTGGCTCGGCGCGATCTACGTCTTCGGTGTGGTGGCGACCTACCTGTGGATCATCTGGGCTGGAGCGCGACGCGAATCGGGCCGGTCGGAGCCGGCGCCCGCGGCGTCGGACGCGGTCGCGGCGGGCCGGTGACGCTCAGCCCTGGTCGGCGAGCCGGTCGATCTGGCCGGCCAGCGCCAGATCCTTGTGCGTGATCCCGCCCTCGGAGTGGGTGGACAGCGTGAAGGTCACCCGCCGCCAGCGGATATCGATATCGGGGTGGTGATTGACACGCTCGGCGGCCTCGCCGACCCGGCGCACCAGATCGATTCCGCCGAGGAAGGTGGGCGCCTCGACAGTGCGGGAGATACTGGCGCCGACATGCGTCCAGCCGGGCAGTTCACGCAAACCTGCGGCGATCTCGTCATCGGAGAGCAGTGCGGTACCCATACTTCGGTTCTACCCCTGTTGCCACGGATTTCGCACATATCCGGCGTCGAGGGTGAATCTCGGGCGAGTGCGATCGCGGCTCAGGCGGCGCGTGCGTGTTTGAGGGCCTTCTTCAATTCCTTGCCCTTGACCCCGGCCGCTTCGCACTTCTTCATCTTCGCGACAACGAACGGACATTTCAGGCATCGCGTCTTCTTGCGACAGCATTTCTTCTTCGGTTTGAGGTGTGCGACCTCTTTGGCCTTCACCTTGCCCATGGCCCCAACCCTATCCAAGTGCGATGCCGACAACGGCCGCCGACCGGGTTTCGGTACTGTGTACCTGGCCGCATGCCCGGTGGGGCGATATCGCTGCACGCAGACTTGCTCGACGCGACAGCCCACCCGTCTTGTCCGGACCCGCTACGGCGCGGGTCGGCCGCAGTCCATTCATTCAGCAGGAGGATTCAACGTGTCGTCTGTCGAGTTCCGCAATGTCGCCATTGTGGCTCATGTCGACCACGGCAAGACGACGCTGGTCGACGCCATGTTGCGGCAGTCCGGCGCGTTCGCCGAGCGGGCCGAGCCGGTCGACCGGGTGATGGACTCCGGCGATCTCGAGCGCGAGAAGGGCATCACCATTCTCGCCAAGAACACCGCGGTGCATCGCCACCACGGTGACGGCAGCGTCACCGTCATCAACGTCATCGACACCCCCGGCCACGCCGATTTCGGTGGTGAGGTCGAGCGTGGCCTGTCCATGGTGGACGGCGTCGTCCTGCTCGTCGACGCCTCCGAGGGCCCGCTGCCGCAGACCCGGTTCGTACTGCGCAAGGCGCTGGCCGCCTCGCTGCCGGTGATCCTGGTCGTGAACAAGACCGACCGCCCCGACGCCCGGATCGAGGAGGTCGTCGAGGAGAGCCACGATCTGCTGCTGGATCTGGCCTCCGATCTCGACGACGAGGCGTCCGAGGCCGCCGAGCTGGCCCTGGATCTGCCGGTGCTCTACGCCTCCGGCCGCGAGGGCAAGGCCTCCACTCAGCGCCCCGACAACGGCAGCGCACCCGATGCGGAGAATCTCGACGAGCTGTTCGAGGTGCTGCTGAAGTACGTGCCCGCCCCCAAGGGCGACGCCGGCAAGCCGCTGCAGGCGCATGTGACCAACCTCGACGCCTCGCCGTTCCTCGGCCGCATCGGCCTGGTCCGCATCCACAACGGCACCCTGCGCAAGGGCCAGAACGTGGCCTGGATGAGCGCCGAGGGCACCAAAACCGTCAAGATCACCGAGCTGCTGCAGACCATCGGCGTCGAGCGCAAGCCCGGCGAGGAGGCCGTGGCCGGTGACATCGTCGCGGTCGCGGGCATCCCGGAGATCATGATCGGCGACACCCTCGCCGACACCGAGGACCCGGTCGCGCTGCCGCGCATCACCGTCGACGAGCCGGCCATCTCGGTCACCATCGGCACCAACACCTCCCCGCTGGTCGGCCGCGTCCAGGGCCACAAGCTCACCGCTCGGATGGTGAAGTCGCGCCTGGATCAGGAACTGGTCGGCAACGTGTCGCTGCGCGTGCTCGACATCGGCCGCCCGGACGCCTGGGAGGTCCAGGGCCGTGGTGAGCTGGCGCTGGCCATCCTGGTCGAGCAGATGCGCCGCGAGGGCTTCGAGCTGACCGTCGGCAAGCCGCAGGTGGTCACCAGGCAGGTCGACGGCAAGGTGCACGAGCCGTTCGAGGAGCTGACCATCGACTGCCCGGACGAGTACCTGGGCGCGGTCACCCAGCTGCTGGCCGCCCGCAAGGGCAAGATGGTGCAGATGAGCAACCACTCCGCCGGGTGGGTGCGCATGGAGTTCATCGTCCCCTCGCGCGGTCTGATCGGTTTCCGCACCGACTTCCTCACCGAGACCCGGGGCACCGGTATCGCCAACGCCGTGTTCGACGGCTACGCGCCGTGGGCCGGGGAGATCCGCGCCCGCCACACCGGTTCGCTGGTCTCCGACCGCAATGGTTCGGTCACCCCGTTCGCCATGATCCAGTTGGCCGACCGTGGCCAGTTCTTCGTGGAGCCGGGCGCCGATACCTACGAGGGTCACGTGGTCGGCATCAACCCGCGTGCCGAGGATCTCGACATCAACGTCACCCGCGAGAAGAAGCTGACCAACATGCGGTCCGCGACGGCCGATGTGTTCGAGACGCTGGCCAAGCCGCTGCAGCTGGATCTCGAGGGCGCCATGGAGTTCTGTGCCGCCGACGAGTGCGTGGAAGTGACTCCGGAGATCGTGCGCGTGCGCAAGGTCATCCTGGGCGCCACCGAGCGGGGCCGGGAAGCGTCGCGACGCAAGGCCCGCGATCGCGCGGCCCAGGGGGCCTGACACTGTGTTTTCCGGCGGTGTCCGCGTCGGCCCTGCGCGGTTGCGCAAGCTGCCATCTCCGGTCCGCCGCGCGTCCCGCTAAGGTTCCGATCGTGAAGTCGGGAGTAGGTAGCCGCGCCCTGCGGCGTGTGGCGGTACTGGTGCTGGTGCTGGCGGTGGGCATGCTCACCGCCTGCACCGCGAATCCGCCGCCGCCGATCGAGAGCACCGACAGTCCGAAGACCACCCCGGCCAAGCCGACCAAGTCGACGGTCGTGGTGGCGGTGGACGACATCGGCATCGGCTTCAATCCACATCTGCGCTCGAACCAGTCGCCGGCGACCAATGCCGTTGCCTCGATGGTCTTTCCGAGCCCGTTCCGGCCGGTGCCCTCGCCGACGGTGCAGGGCGGCACCGACTGGGTGCCGGATACCTCGCTGATGGTGTCGGCGGATGTGACCGCGCCCGATCCGTTCACCATCACCTACAGGATCCAGAACCAGGCGTCCTGGTCCGACGGTGCGCCGATCGCGGCCGAGGACTTCCGGTATCTGTGGCAGCAGATGATCACCCAGCCCGGTGTGGTGGATCCGGCGGGCTACCGGTTGATCACCGATGTCGCCTCCTCGGAGGGCGGCAAGACGGTCACGGTGACCATGAGCCAGCCGTATCCGGCCTGGCGGCAACTGTTCTCGGATCTGCTGCCGTCGCATCTGCTGAAGGACTCGCCCGGCGGATTCCAGAAGGCGCTCGCGGTGGAGCGCGGCCTGATCGACCAGAACCCGATCTCCGGCGGCCAGTTCCGCGTCAAGCAGGCCGATTCCGGCCGCGAGGAGATCCTGCTGGAACGCAACGACCGCTACTGGGGCACCCCGGCGGTGCCGGATCAGATTCTGTTGCGGCGCGGGGGAACTCCCGCGCAACTGGCCGAATCGCTGCGTGCCGGCGATGCCCAGATGGCACTGGTGCACGGTGGCGTCGCGACCCAGGCGCAGTTGGCGGCGATTCCGGCGGTACGGACCGCGATCATGCCGCAGGCGCGCGAGATGCAGCTGACGTTGAACGGACGCGCCGGCGATCTGTCCGATCCGCGAGTGCGGCACGCGGTGCTGGGTCTGCTGGATCCGGCGCTGCTGGCATCGGTGGGCGCGGAGACCGGAGCGTGGGTCGATCCGGTGCGCGCGCAGATCCTGGCGCCGTCGGATCCCGGGTATGCGCCGACCGAGCCGCCGCGGATGTCCCCCGATCAGGCGTTCGGCCTGCTCGCCGAGGCCGGATTCGGGCGCGCGCCCGAGCCGCCGACCTCGGGCAATCCCACGACTTCTCCGGCGCCGCAGCCGCGTCCGGTCGCCAAGAACGGCCGCACCCTGACCATGCGGATCGGGGCGGTGGACAAGGATCCGACCACGCTGGCGGTGGCCAATACCGCCGCGGACCAGCTGCGCAGCGCCGGTATCGACGCCTCGGTGCGCAGTCTGCCCGCCGACGAGCTCTACGGTAAGGACCTGATCGACGGCACCGTCGACGCGGTGGTCGGCTGGGAGCGCGCCGGTGAGGATCCGGCGACGATGCTCGCCTCGCGCTACGGCTGTCCGCCGGTCGCGGTCCCCGGTCAGAGCGACACCTCGCAGGTCGATGCCGCGCACAAGGCGCCGGGCAATGTCTCCGGCGTCTGCGATCCGTCGCTGCAGCCACAGATCGATGCCGCCCTGCGCGGGGTGGATGTGCCCAAGGCGATCGGCGACGCGGAACCGAAGCTGTGGGATCTGGCCACGGTGCTGCCGATCGTGCAGGACACCGGGGTGGCGGCGGCCAGCTCGCGGATGGACGGGGTGTCGCTGAGCGGATCCATCCAGGTGGGGATCTTCGGCGGCGCGGGGACGTGGCGGCGGCTGTCGTGACCGATACCGGCGGCCTGGTGCTGGTCCACGCCCACCCCGACGACGAGACCATCACCACCGGCGGCACCATCGCCCATTATCGGCGGCGCGGGATCCCGGTGACGGTGGTGACCTGCACCCTCGGCGAGGAGGGGGAGGTGATCGGCGACCGCTGGCAGGGATTGACCAGTGCGCACGCCGATCAGCTGGGCGGATTCCGCATCGGCGAGCTCACCGCCGCGTTGACCGCGCTCGGGGTCGAGGCGCCGCACTTTCTGGGCGGCGCGGGACGCTGGCGCGATTCGGGGATGACCGGGACGACCGCCGATCCGAAACCGATGGTGCCGACCCATCCGCGCGCCTTCGTGGATTCGGGGCCGGAGGCGGTGGCCGAGCTGACAGAGGTGCTGCTGGCGCTGCGTCCCCGTGTGGTGGTCGGCTACGACCCGCGGGGCGGATACGGCCATCCCGACCACATCCGGGCGCATCGGGTGACGATGGACGCGGTGGCCGCGGCGGCCGAAAGAGGCTGGGACACACCGAAGGTGTACTGGACGGTGACCGATGCCGAGGTGCTGCGCCGGCATACCGAAGCGCTGGCCCGCCGCACGGTGGACCGACTGCCCGGTGCGTTGCCCAGCGGCTGGCGCCTGCCCGCGGTCGGCGAACTGGCCGGGGTGGCCAGCGAGTCCGTGACCGCGACGATCGATGTGTCGGGTGTGCTGGGGGCCAAGCGGGCCGCGCTGCGCGCCCATGCCACCCAGGTCATGGTGGCTCCGTCCGGTCGCGAATTCGCGCTGTCGAACAATATCGCCCAACCGGTGCTGCCGGAGGAGCACTACACGCTGGTCCGCGGCCGGCCCGGTCCGACCGGGCCCGGTGGTCACGAGGACGACCTGTTCGCCGGTTCGGACTGAGTTGCGGGCCGGATCGAGTACGCGGTTGTCTCGGCAGCTGACCGGCTTACACTGCTCGCATGTACAACTGGAGCGTGCAGGACGCCATCGCCGCGTTCGTCGAAAGCCAGAAGCCGAACTGGCAGGCGCAGCATGATCTGTACCTGTCGGTGCTCTACGGATTCGTCGATATGCAGAGTCACCTGCTGACGCTGCTCGGCTTCCCGCCGGTGCCGTGACGGCCGCTACGACGAGCCGGCCCGCGGAGGTGCCCGGCGGCCCCCGGTATGCCTGGTCGGTGGTGGGCGGTCTGCTCGCGGCGGTGCTGGTGTTCGACGGATTGCTCTCGGTAGTACTCGAGGTGCTGTATCTGCCGCTCTATCTCGGCGCCACCCCTTTTCCGATCGCGGCGTTGGTCGCCGCGGTGGTGAATGTGCTGCTGATCATGGGTATGCGCGTGGTGGTGTCGCGTCCGGCCGCGATGTCGCTGCCGGTGATGGCGTGGCTGTTCGGATTCCTGATCTGCTCGACCACGGGGCCCGGCGGCGATGTGTTGCTCACCGACAGCTGGACCTCACCGTTGCTGCTGGCCTGCGGCATCGTGCCGGTCGGGTTGTACCTGTTCTGGCAGTCGTTCCTGCGTCCGAAGGATTCGGCGCCCGCGCGCTGACTCATGATCGTTGGTCGATATCCGTTGCCGAGCAACGGATATCGGCGAATCGCTGTCGGGTGACGGCGTGTCGGTTAGTCTCTCAGGCGTTATCTGTGGTCTGCCGCTTTCGGGCGGTGCGGTGAGGAAGTGGGGGCCGGTTGCTCAGCTGGCCGGTTGGCTCGGGTGCGTTGATACCCGATAACAGGAAGATCACCCGTGGTTGAGTGGTCGAAGCTTCCTGGTCTGCCTGTGAGAAAACCTGATTCGCACATTTTCGGCTTGTTCAGCCGCGGTCTGCGCGGACGGGTCAGTGTGCGCGTACGGCTGCTCGGGATCGTGCTGATCTCGAGTATCACTCTGCTCGCCATCGGTGTGGGCGCGTCGTCGTATCTGGTGCGGTCCGGTCGCGATGCCCGGAACTGGGCCGAATTGGCCGGTAGCACGACCACTCCGGCGGCCGCGATCATGCAGACCTTCGGCGAGGAACGCCGGCTGTCGATGCTGCAGATCGCGGGAGATCCGGCCGCCGCGGGACAACTGCCGGAGGCGCGGGAGCGTTCGGACGCCGCGCTGGCCGCGCTCACCGCCAAGGGTGACCAGGCGCAGAAGATGAATCCGAACAACTCCGGAGCCGATATCGCGGCCTATGGGCAGTTGCTGGCGCAGTTGCCGAAGGTCCGGCAGGGCGTCGATTCGGGCCAGGCGCCGCCGGAGCAGGTCTTCGGCCTGTTCTCCACCTTCGCCGCGGCGATCATCGATGCCTCGATGCTGGCCGCCCGGGTGGCGCCGGATGCGGGTATCGCGGTCCAGCTGGGTTACGCGGTGGAGGCGCTGCGCGGTGAGGAGGCTCTGTCTCGAGCCTTGACCATCGGTGAATTATCGCTGCTCACAGGACATGCCACGCCCGCGCAGCGAGTGCAGTTCACCGACCTGCTGGGCGAGTATCGCGGTCACATCCGTTATGCGCAATCGGTGCTGCGGGGCGTGCGCGGCGATCAGCTGCAGGCGATCGTGAACAGTCCGGCGTGGGCGCAGGTCAACCAGATGGCCGATGCGCTCGCCGCGCGCGGGCCGGAATCGGCGACCGATGACGACTCCGGCCGTTCCGCGCGGACGAGCGCGTCCCGCGGCGCGGGCACCGATACCCAGCCGCCTTTGCCGTTGACGTCGCAGGCATGGCAGGACAGCGGGAGCCAGGTGAACTCGGGACTGCTGCGCGTGTGGGAGGACAAGAGCCGCGACGCGCACGCCGAGGCACGATCCATGGGCGACCGCACCGCCATCGGATCGCTGTTCGGCGGTGGTGCGGTACTGCTGGTGTCGATCGTGGCCTTCGTCGCGGCCCTGCTGCTCGCCAACCGCTTCATCGGCCGGATGCGCCGATTGCACCGGGACACTTTGGAATTGGCCGATGAGCGGCTGCCCGACATCATGCGCCGGGTATCCGCCGGTGAGGCCGTGGACACCCCCACCGAGGTATCGCGGCTGGACTTCGGCTCCGACGAACTGGGCCAGGTCGCACAGGCCTTCAACCGGGCGCAGGTGGCGGCGGTATCGGCCGCGGTCGCGGAGTCGAACACCCGCGCCGGGATCAATACCGTGTTCCTGGATATCGCGCATCGCAGCCAGGCGCTGGTGCACCGGCAGTTGGCGCTACTGGATCAGGCCGAGCGCCGCGAGGAAGATCCCGATCAGCTCGAACTGCTCTTCCAGCTCGACCACCTGGCGACCCGCGCACGGCGCAACGCCGAGAATCTGATCATCCTCGGTGGTAAGCAGCCGGGCCGGCGCTGGCGGCAGCCGGTGCCGCTGGTCGAGGTGGTGCGGGGCGCGGTCGCGGAAAGCCTGGATTACACCAGGATCCGGATCGGCCGCATTCCGCGGGTGCGGGTCAACGGCACCGCGGTCGCCGACCTGATCCACCTGCTGGCCGAACTGATGGACAACGCCACCTCGTACTCACCGCCGCAGGCGCGGGTGGAGGTTTCCGCGGCGGTGGTCGGCCGCGGCGTGGCCATCGAGGTCGTCGATCAGGGCCTGGGCATGGCCGCCGACGACCTCGATCGCCGCAACGATATGCTCGCGCACCCACCGGAGTTCAGCGTGGCGACGTTGTCCAGCGATACTCGTCTGGGCTTGTTCGTGGTCGCGAAACTCGCCAACCGCCACGGAATTTCGGTGAAACTGCGGGAGTCGCCCTACGGCGGCGTGCGGGCGGTGGTGCTGATCGGCACCCCGGTGCTCGAGACCGCCGATCCGGTCGTCGCGGAGTTCGACGACTCCGGTCCGGCCACCGGTGAATTCGCCGCCTTCGCGCCGACCCCGGTCGCCGCGCGTCAGGGGCGTGCGGAATCCGTCGCCGATCTCCGGGGCGCCGTCACGCCCGAGCCCCCCGCCCTGCCCCGGCGCAACGCCGATACCGTTGCCACACCGGATGTTCCGGCACCGATCCCGGCGGATCCCGATTCGTCCGCGCACCGCTCGGCCTGGTTCACCCCGGCGTCGGAGCAGCGATCCGACCCCGCGCCCGCGGCCGGTGTCTTCGGCGCCCCGGTCACCGCCGCGACTCAGACGCCACGCGCAGGCGGCGGACGTCCGCCGCTGCCGCGCCGCGTCCGGTCGACGGCCGCGAACGACGGTCCTGCCCCGGGCACCAACTCCGTTCGGCAACGTAGCGCCGATCAAGCACGCAACCTGATCAGCGCCGTCGAGCGGGGGACCCGGCAGGGCCGCCGACCGTCCGGCGAATCCGGTTCGCCGGCACCACAATCCGATACCAACGAAGGCGATGATGGCTACTTCCAACCGAAATGATGTCGGGTGGCTGCTCGACGACCTGGTCAAGGGCCTCACCGGAGTCCGCTACGCGGTACTGCTGTCCACCGACGGACTGCTGCTCGGCAATTCCTCGGAACTGGAAACCTCCGACGCCGAACGGTTCTGCGCCATGGCCTCGGCCCTGCACAGCCTGGCGCGCAGTGCCGGGCACCACTTCGACGCCGGTGGTGTCTGCCAGACGATGGTGGAACTCGACCGCGCGGTGCTGTTCATCACCTCCGCCGGTGACAACGCGTGCCTGGGTCTGCTGGCCGCGGAGAACGCGGACCTGGGCATGGTCGCGTACGCGATGAACCAGACCGTGCAACGAGTGGGCGCCCATCTGGCCGTCGACCGTCGCTGAGGTCCGTCCATGCCCAGCGGATATCGCCCGCACGATGAGGACGCCTGGTTCGATGACGACGCCGGACCGGTGGTGCGGCTGTACGCACTCACCCGTGGACGCGGCCGGAGTGACCGGCCCGAGCTGGACATGCTCACCCTGGTCATCGATATCGGCCGCGGCACGGCGCTGCGACGTCACGAACCGGAATATGCCTCGATCGTGGAGTTGTGCCGCACTCCGCAGTCGGTCGCGGAAGTCGCCGCGCGGCTGGGACTTCCGCTGACGGTGACGAAGGTGCTCGTCGGCGACCTGATCGACGACGGGCGCCTGGAATACCGCCAGCCGCGCCATGAGGACGCCGGTGATGTCGGTGTGCTCAAGGCGCTGCTGGACGGGATTCGCGGCCTCTGATCCGGTCAGTTCAGCCGGGCCGCGAGGCGTTTCGCGTTCATGTAGGCGATCGCCTCGATCGACACCATCGGATTGACCCCGGAGGCGGTCGGGAAACAGGAGCCGTCGGCGACGACGATGTTGTTCACATCCCAGGTGGCGCCGTCGGGATCGGTGGCGGAGAACTCGGCCGATCCGCCCATCCGCGCCGAGCCCATGATGTGCAACGCACCCATCGCGCACTGGCCGGGGCCGTATCCCGCGGCGGCACAGGCGGCGACGAACTCGGCATGCGATCCGGAGCCACCGGGTTCGTACGCCGGTCCGGCCTGCTGGCCGGAGTAGATGCGGCGGGCGCCTGCGGCCTCGAGAATCTGTGCGGCGCCGGCGATTCCAGTGTGCAGATGGTCGCGGTCGCGATCGGACAGACGATACGACACCACCGGCTCGCCCTGGCGATCCACCCGGACACTGCCGTGGTCGCGATCGCGGGTGATCACCCCGAGTGCCACCGATCTGCCCAGGTCGAGCAGGTTGCGGCGGTAGGCGGCGGCCCCGCGCCAGTTCATGAAGCCGACACCCATACCCGGATGAATCGGCCCGGTCTCGTAGATGACCCCGTAGCCGTCGCCGTCGAGGTCGCGGTGGTGCCGGCTGATCCGGGCCTGCATACCGCCTTCCCACGGCCGGATCGGATCGTCGAACACACCGAAGACGGCCGCGGCCGGATGCAGGCGCAGATAGCGCCCGATGTTCTTGTTGCCCAACCCCGATCGCCGCAGCAGCGCCGGGGTCTGGATCGCGCCGGCGGCGACCACGACGGCGCGGGCGCGGACCTCGATGGGCAGGCCCTGTGAGTCGACCGCCGAAACTCCCTCGGCACGACCGTTGTTCACGATGATGCGCCGGACATTCGCGTCCACGACGAAGCGGGCGCCGTGCGCGGCCGCATCGGCGAGCCAGGTCTTGGTCACCGACTGTTTGGCGCCGACCCGGCAGCCGTAGGGACAGCGACCACATTCGACACCGGCATCGCACGCGTCACCCACATTGCGGGGCAGGGTGTCGATATGCCAGCCCAGTGCGGTGGCGCCGCGTTCGAGGACGTCGTCGCGCGCCGACAGCGGGGAGTGGCGATCGTTGACCCCGAGCCGGGCGCAGACCGCGTCCAGGGCGGCGCCGTATTCGCCGGTGGCGAACTGCGGCACACCGAGTCCGGCCCATTCGCCGCGCACGTCCTCGGGGGTGGGCAGCGAGGTGCTCCAGTTGACCACGGTGCCGCCGCCCAGGCAGCTCCCCGCGACGAGGGTGATCTGGCCTTCCTCGGTCGCGGGTGGCCCGGGCGCGTAGAGCCGGAGCAGAGCGTCGAGCTCGCCGTTGCCGAAATCGCGGTCGTCGTAATAGCTTCCGCGTTCGAGGACGAGAACGTCGAGGCCCGCCGCGGCCAGGACCGCGGCCGCGGTGCCGCCCCCGGCGCCGGAGCCGACGACCACGACATCGCAGCTCAGCGTGGTCGGTTCGGTCGGGCGCAGCACCGACAGCGCGGGCGCGGCCGCCGCGGGCAGGGTGCCGGGCGGCCCCGGATAATCGATCGCTCGCCACATCGGATTACTGCCGCCGGGACCCGGGGTGACGTTGTAGGACAGCAGTGCGGCCTGCTTGAGAGCCTGGAACAGGGTGCGTTTCACCGCGATTCGGGAGTTGCCGAGCCGGAGCAGGGCCCGCTCGCGCTGCTCGGGAGTCAGCGCCGAGAAGTGCCGTGGGCCGTTGCCGAGCAGCAGGCCGATCCATCGCGAATCCCACAGGTCGAGCAGGGTGGTGAGCTGTTTGCGTTCGGAGGCACGGGGATTGCGGCGCAGGATCTCGAAAACCGTATCCACGGAGCCGAGTTCGGTGGCCGAGGGCAGCTCGGCGCCGTCGCCCGGTGTGAACGTATCGCAGATCATGCCCAGAGCCGCGCGCTGCCGTGCTGTCGGTTCCATTCGACTTCACCCTTTCGCCGAGGTCGGGTGAGTTTTATCACGTGCCGCGAATCGCCGCTCACTTATTCGGCCATAGCCGCCGATTTACCCATTTGGGAGGCGAAATTGCGAGTAACATACTACTCCGCTGGGATCCGGGTGCCGAGCTGTCCGGGCGTCACCTGTTCGATCAGCGCCCACGCCCGCGCCACCGGGATGTCGACGATGCTGTATTTCTTCTTGCCCGCGGGACTCGCGGCGACGAGGGTGGCCAAACCCGCCCGGCGCTGAAACCAGGTGCGGCGCACGGTCCATCCGATCACCCCCGGCGCCTCGAGGCAGTCGCGGTCGCGTTCCAGCGCGCCGCGGCGGGTGATCAGCCACACCGGTCGCGCACCGTCGGATGCGATCACGGCGTGGCCCAGGCCCCGATAGCGCTCCTGCGCCAGCGCTATCGAACCGAGCACCAGGACCGCGACAACGATCCACGCCCACGCCGGAACTCGATGACCCGCGAGCATGATCGCGGCCAGGGCGGCGAGTGCGATCCACACCGGCACGAAGGCCCGGGTGTAGCGCCGCCGCAGTGCCCGCGGGCCGTGCTGTTCGAGGGGGACCGAGATCGGTGCGGTCGCCGTCGCGATGTCGTCCCACAGGGGTTGCGGCAGTGTGGGATCGGCCGCGTTCCCGGACCGCCCGGGTGGGCGGGAAGGGCTGGTGAGCAGCTGGGCCAGGGTGTGATCGACGGCCGCGCGCGGGGCTTGGGGCAGTAGTTTCTGCCGGGCGCCGGTGCCGGTCATGATGGCCTCGAGTTCCGCACCGCCGGCCAGGCGCAACAGCAACGGCTCCTGCACCGTCGCGCCGCGCAGCCGGGACAGGTCGAGGGTGGTCTGCCGGGTGGTGAACAGGCCGCTGCGGATATGCAGCGCCGTGCCGTCGTCGACCACCCGAAGCCCGAAATATGTGGCCAGATAGTGAATACAGGCGGCGACGGCGGCGACCACGAGCAACGCGGCCACCGCCGCCGCCACGGCCAGCACGATGAAGACGGTGCTGTGCTTGCTCAAGCCCCGGACCGCTTCCGAGCGCACCAGCACATCCGCCACGCCCACCTTGGCGGCCAAGCCGATCACCGGTCCGACGATCGCCAGTCCGGTCAGCGACAGCGGGGCGTAGCGCACCCACTGGGGGCGCCACCGGCCGATCTCGGTACCGGCGTCGGGGAGATCGTCGCCGCGGCGCAGCGCGCGCCGCAGGGCCGCTCGCCCGCCGCCCGGTTCGCGCCGGCCGGACAGCTTCGGATCGTCGGCTCGAGGTGGCTCGGGGCCGGCAGTCGCATCGTTCGTCTCCGAGCGCCCGGATCGGTTCAGCAGCAGCGCCCGCAGTTCGGGAACCTGCCGGGCGTCGACCCCGTCGAGGTGGAAACGCTCCACGCGCTCGGCGTGTTGTCCGGTCCCGATGACCAGCCGCACCAAGCCGAGCAGCCGGTGCATCACATCGGCCTGGACGTCCACCGAGCGGATTCGCGAGCGCGGCACGGTCAGCGTCCGGCGGTGCAGCAGACCGCGTCGCAACTGCACGGTATCGGGCCCGATCCGATAGGCGGTCGTGAACCAGCGGGCCAGTGCGATGACGACGATCACCCCCGCGACGACCGGACTCCACGCCGGATTGTCGCTCTGGCTGCCGACGATCACCGCGCCGAGCAGGACCGGGATGAATTTGATCAACTCGCGCACCGGGTGGACCAGCATCATCCGCTTGTCGAGCCGCCGCCAGTCGGTATCCGCTGCCGTCGCGACCGCGGCGCCGGCCGATCCGATTGTCGATCCCGGCCGGGCGCCGTCGTGCCGATCGGTATCGGGTTCGCCGCCGAACGCGGTCATGTGGCGTCCTCGCGATGCAGCGCCGCGATCTCGGTCAGACGGCTCACCGTCCGTTCCGCGACATCGAGGTCGAGCGCCACGATTCGCACCGCGCCCGCCGACGAGGCCGTCGTGACCGTGACCGTGGCCAGGCCGAACAGTTGCTCGAGCGGACCGCGGTGGGTATCGACGGTCTGCACCCGGGTGATCGGCGCGACCCGGCACTCCTGGGTGAACCAGCCGGTCCGGGTGTAGACCGCGGTCTCGGTGATCTCCCACCGATGAACGGCGTAGCGCCACAGCGGCACGACCAGCGCACTGAAGACGCCCAGCAGCGCGGCCCCGGCGACGACGGCCCCGGCCCAGAGCCGGTGCCGGTCGTCGACCAGCAGCCAGATCAGTCCGCCCACCAGCACGAAAGACCAGAAGACGGCGGGTCCGGTCGCCCACAGCAGAGGTGCCCGCGGACTGGCCCGCCAGGCCGGCGCTGCCATGATCGTGCGCGACGGCGAGGAATCCAGCGGCCGGATCATGTCGCCATGGTGGCACGAATTCCGGAAACTGAGTCGCCACCGCAGGAATAACCCGCGACGGGCGCCGGGTTGACTCACGTCACAGGGCACCGAAGGGAGAACACTCGGATGGTTGGCGCATGATCGACGGCGTGACAGAGCAACCGAACACCGGTCTACCGACCCCTGGTGTACCGCCCGCCCCACCGACGCCCTCGGCCATGCGCCGGGCGCTGCGGCGCGCGCGCGACGGGGCGACGCTCAATCTCGACGAGGCAGTAGTCCTCCTGCACGCGCGGGGCGACGATCTGGTGGATCTGTGCACGTCGGCGACGCGAGTGCGGGATGCCGGTCTGCGGGAGTCGAACACCGACGGGCCGTTGCCCATCACCTATTCGCGCAAGGTGTTCATCCCGCTGACCCGCCTGTGTCGCGACAAATGTCACTACTGCACATTCGTGACGGTGCCGGGCAAGCTGCGCGCCGAGGGCAAGGGGATGTATCTGGAACCCGACGAGGTTCTCGACATCGCCCGGCGCGGCGCCGAATTGGGCTGTAAGGAAGCACTTTTCACACTGGGGGACCGCCCCGAGGAGCGTTGGCCGGAAGCCCGGCAGTGGCTCGACGAGCGCGGCTACGACTCCACCCTGGACTATGTGCGGGCCATGTCGATCCGGGTGCTCGAGGAGACCGGGCTGCTCCCGCATCTGAATCCGGGCGTGATGAGCTGGGCGGAACTGTCGCGGCTCAAGCCGGTCGCCCCCTCGATGGGCATGATGCTCGAAACCACCTCCGAGCGCCTGTTCACCGAACGTGGTCAGGCCCACTACGGCAGTCCGGACAAGGATCCGCAGGTCCGCCTGCGGGCGCTGACCGATGCCGGGCGGCTGAGCATCCCGTTCACCACGGGCATTCTCGTCGGTATCGGGGAGACCTACGCCGAGCGTGTCGATTCCATCCTGGCGATCCGCCGCTCGCACAAGGCATTCGGTCACGTCCAGGAGGTGATCGTGCAGAACTTCCTGGCCAAGGCCGATACCGCCATGCGCGACACTCCCGATGCCGACCTGGCCGAGTTCCGCGCCACCATCGCCGTCACCCGGCTGCTGCTGGGGCCCAAGATGCGTATTCAGGCGCCGCCGAATCTGGTGTCGCTCGAGGAGTGCCGGGCACTGATCGACGCCGGTATCGACGATTGGGGCGGGGTGTCACCGCTGACGCCCGACCATGTGAATCCGGAACGGCCCTGGCCGAATCTGGAAGTCCTCGCCGAGGTCACGGCGCAAGCCGGCTACGTGCTGACCGAGCGACTGACCGCACATCCCAAATACGTGCTCGCGGGCAACCCGTGGATCGATCCGCGGGTGCAGGGCCATGTCGCCGCACTGGCCGATCCGCGCACCGGCCTGGCGCGGGAGGTGAATCCGGTCGGCCGTCCCTGGCAGGAGCCCGATCAGTCCTGGGAGTCGCTGGGCCGCACCGATCTCAACACCTCCATCGACACCGAGGGGCGCAATACCGAAGCTCGCAGTGACGCCGCGCTGGAAGGTGACGGCCTGGGTGCCTTCGGCGACTGGGAAACCGTTCGCGAACAAGTACTCTCGCTGTCCGCGCCGGTGAAGCTCGATACCGATGTGCTGGGTGCGCTGCGGGCGGCGGAGAAAGACCCCGCGGGGCTCACCGACGCCGAATATCTGGCGCTGGCGACTGCCGACGGGCCCGAACTCGACGCGATCGCGGCACTGGCCGACCAGCTGCGCCGCGACACCGTCGGTGACGATGTCACCTACGTGGTGAACCGCAATATCAACTTCACCAACATCTGCTACACCGGCTGCCGGTTCTGTGCCTTCGCCCAGCGCAAGGGCGATGCGGACGCCTTCACCCTCTCCGCGGACGAGGTCGCCGAACGGGCCTGGGAAGCGCATGTCGAGGGCGCCACCGAAGTGTGTATGCAGGGCGGTATCGATCCGGATCTGCCCGTCACCGGCTATGCCGATCTGGTGCGCGCGGTGAAGAAGCGGGTGCCGTCGATGCATGTGCACGCCTTCAGCCCGATGGAGATCGTCAACGGCGCCTCGCGCGGTGGCCAGAGCATCCACGACTGGCTGACCGCGCTGAAAGAGGCCGGACTGGACACGATTCCGGGTACGGCCGCGGAGATCCTGGACGACGAGGTGCGCTGGGTGCTCACCAAGGGCAAGCTGCCCACCTCGGCGTGGATCGAGGTGATCACCACCGCGCACAAGGTGGGCCTGCCGTCCAGTTCCACCATGATGTACGGCCACGTCGACAACCCCAAGCACTGGGTGGGGCACCTGCGGGTACTGCGCGGCATCCAGGACGAGACCGGTGGTTTCACCGAATTCGTGCTGCTGCCGTTCGTCCATCAGAGCGCTCCGCTGTATCTGGCGGGCGCTTCCCGGCCGGGGCCGACGATTCGCGACAATCGTGCCGCGCACGCGCTGGCGCGGATCATGCTGCACGGGCGGATCGCCAATATCCAGACCAGCTGGGTGAAACTGGGTGTGACCGGTACCCAGGTGATGCTCAATGGCGGCGCCAACGACCTCGGCGGTACGTTGATGGAGGAGACCATCTCCCGGATGGCCGGCTCCGAACACGGCTCGGCGAAGACGGTGGCGGAATTGGTCGAGATCGGCGAGGGGATCGGCCGTCCGGTGCGCGAGCGCACCACCACCTACGGCGTGCCGCGGCACCGGGTGTCGGCGCTACCGTTGTCGGTCGGCTGAGCGGGCCGGGCGGGCACCGTTGCCGCCGACAAGTTAGGCAAGGCTGACCAGTTGTCATGTGAGTCGCCGGGATACTGTTGCGCGGGCGGAAGTGTCCCGCAGGCAAGGACAGACTAGGAGAGCGGCAGTGCCGTACATCATCGCTGAACCGTGCGTTGACGTGAAGGACAAGGCGTGCATCGAGGAATGCCCCGTGGACTGCATCTACGAGGGCAACCGCATGCTGTACATCCAACCCGACGAGTGCGTGGACTGTGGTGCATGTGAGCCGGTCTGTCCGGTGGAAGCGATCTTCTACGAAGACGACACGCCGGACCAGTGGAGCGGGTACATCAACGCGAACGTCGACTTCTTCGACGACCTCGGCTCGCCGGGAGGCGCGACCAAGGTCGGTAAGACCGACTACGACGTACCGTTCATCGCCGCCCTGCCGCCGATGGCAGCCGAGTAGGTAGCGCCTCGGTGATCCGCGATCGCGTGCGGGTCAGCAGTCTGCTGCCCGACTTTCCCTGGGACACCATCGCCGCGGCCAAGGCGCGCGCCGCCGAACACCCCGACGGCATCGTCGATCTGTCGGTGGGCACTCCCGTCGATCCGGTCGATCCGCTGATTCGGAGCGCGCTCGCCTCGGTCGCGGAGGTTCCCGGCTATCCGGCCACCTACGGCACGCCCGAACTGCGCGAAGCCGCGGTCGCCGCGGTGGCCCGCCGCTTCGGCATGTCGGGGATCGAGCCGGATGCCGTACTGCCCGTGATCGGTACCAAGGAACTGATCGCGGGTCTGCCGCGCCTGCTCGGACTCGGTGCGTCGGATCTGGTGGTGATTCCGGAGGTGGCGTATCCGACCTACGAGGTGGGCGCGCTGCTGTCCGGTTCGCGAATTCTGCGGGCGGACGGCATGACTCGGCTCGGGCCGGAGTCGCCGGCGCTGATCTATCTGAACTCGCCGTCGAATCCCACCGGCAAGGTGCTCGGCATCGATCACCTGCGCAAGGTGGTGGCCTTCGCCCGCGAGCGCGGAGCGATCGTCGCCTCCGACGAGTGCTATCTGGGGCTGACCTGGGATGCCGAGGCGGTGTCGATTCTCGATCCGCGGGTCTGCGACGGCGACCACACCGGCCTGCTGGCCATCCACTCACTGTCGAAGACCTCGAACTTGGCCAGTTACCGAGCCGGGTTCGTGACCGGTGACCTCGAGTTTGTGCGCGAACTGCTGGAGGTCCGCAAGCACTCCGGCATGATGGTGCCCTATCCGATTCAGGCGGCGATGACCGCCGCGCTCACCGACGATCAACACGAGGTGGTGCAGCGCGAACGCTATCGCGCGCGCCGCGAGGTGTTGCGGAAGGCGTTGGAGGAGTCGGGTTTCCGGGTCGACCACTCCGAGGCTGGACTGTATCTGTGGTCGACGCGAGGCGAGAACTGCCGCACGACCCTGGACTGGCTGGCCGAGCGCGGTATCCTCGCGGCCCCCGGCGATTTCTACGGTCCCACCGGCACCGAACACGTGCGCATCGCGCTGACCGCCACCGATGAGCGCATCGCCGCCGCGGCGGTCCGCCTGTCCGCTTGATCGGCCACCGGGATCGCTCGGTTCCGTCCTCGTTTGCCGGTCCGGGCAACCGATCGGCATCGGTGGTGGCGCGACGCGCGAGACGCTGGCGGGTTTGACGGAGCATCGGAGCGTAACCGGACTAGCCTGGGGCTATGGACGCTGTCACGGTTGTCCCGACTCCGGCTAACGAGCCGGTTCACTCGTATGCGCCGGGGAGCCGGGAACGAGAACTTCTGATCGGCAAACTTACCGAAATCTCCGGTCGGGCGGTGGATGTGCCGCTGGTCATCGGAGGTAAACATCGGCCGGGCACCGGCCGCCGCGCCGATATCGTGATGCCGCATCGGCACGCGCACGTACTCGGTACCTACACCGATGTCACCCAGGAGGAGGGTCGCGCCGCGGTCGAGGCGGCGACGGCGGCGGCGCCGGACTGGCGGGCGCTGCCGTTCGCCGAGCGCGCCGCCGTCCTGCTGCGGGCGGCCGATCTGCTGGCCGGGCCGTGGCGGGAGACGGTGGCCGCGGCGACCATGCTCGGGCAGTCGAAATCGGCGTATCAGGCCGAGATCGACGCGCCCTGCGAACTGGTCGACTTCTGGCGGTTCAATGTGGCCTTCGCCGCGGGAATCTTCGCTCAGCAGCCGGAATCGGCGGCGGGAGTGTGGAATCGGATGGACTACCGGCCACTGGAAGGGTTCGTCTACGCGATCACCCCGTTCAACTTCAGCGCGATCGCCGGTAATCTGCCCACCGCGCCCGCGCTGATGGGAAACACGGTGGTGTGGAAACCCTCTCCGACACAGACCCTGGCCGCGTACTACACGATGCGTGTGCTCGAGGAGGCCGGACTGCCGCCGGGAGTGATCAATCTGGTCACCGGCGACGGTGTCGACCTGTCGGAGGTCGCGCTGAACGATCCGCGCCTGGCGGGTATCCACTTCACCGGCTCGACCCGCACCTTCCAGCACCTGTGGCGGCAGGTGAGTGCGAATATCGATCGCTATCGCGGATATCCGCGCCTGGTGGGTGAGACCGGTGGCAAGGACTTCATCCTGGCGCACCGGTCCGCGGATCCGGATGCGTTGCGCACCGCGCTGATTCGCGGCGCTTACGAGTACCAGGGCCAGAAATGTTCGGCGGCCTCGCGCGCCTACATCCCGCGCTCGCTGTGGCGGGAGATGGGCGACGATTTCCTCACCCAGGTCGACGAGCTGAGCTACGGCGATATCGCGGATCTGACGAATTTCGGTGGGGCCGTGATCGATCGGCGCTCCTACGACAAGAATGTCGCGGCCGTGGAGCGCGCCCGCGCCGCTGGACTCGGCATTCCGGCCGGTGGGACCTACGACGACGGTGAGGGCTGGTTCGTCCGCCCTACGGTGCTGCTGGCGGATACCCCGCGCGACGAGGCGTTCACCACCGAGTACTTCGGCCCCATCCTGTCGGTCTACGTCTATGCCGACGATGCCCCGGACGCGTTCGATTCGATGCTGGCGGAAGTCGATACGGCGGCGCCCTATGCCCTGACCGGTGCGGTGTTCGCCCGCGACCGGGTCGCGATCGACCGGGCCGCGACCGCACTGCGCTACACGGCGGGCAATTTCTACATCAACGACAAGCCCACCGGGGCGGTGGTCGGCCAGCAGCCCTTCGGCGGCGCGCGGGCATCGGGGACCGACGACAAGGCCGGTTCGTATCTGAATCTGCTGCGCTGGGTGGCACCCCGCGCCCTGAAGGAAACCTTCGTTCCGCCCACGGATTTCCGGTATCCGCATATGGATCCCGAATGACCGGCGCCTCCGCCCCGGGGCGCGGGAGCCGGCCGTGAACCCCTTGCGGCCGGCCATTCTGGCGGCCGCGGGATCGACCCGGATGAAGCGGGCCGTCACCGGATTCCCGGTCACCGCGGAGGTGGTGCACCGGTTCGTGGCGGGGGAGACGCGCGCCGACCTCGCGCCGGTGGTCGGCGAACTGCTGGCCAGCGGGCGAATGGTCAGCGTGGACTTTCTCGGCGAGTACACCACCGAACGGTTCATGGCCGACGACGCGGTGGCCGAATACCTGGCGTTGATCGACGATCTGGCGCGCCGCCGGACCGAAGCGGCGGTCCGGCCGGGCGCCGGTGTGGTGGCGTCGGTCGAGGTTTCGGTGAAGCTGTCCGCGCTGGGCCAGTCACTGGGGGCGGCGGGACCGGAGATCGCGGCCGAGAATCTGCGGACCCTGTGTGCGCGTGCCGAACAGGCCGGAGTATGGATCACCGTCGACGCGGAGGATCACACCACCACCGAGGGCACCGAATCGACGGTGCGGCGTATTCGCCGGGACCATCCCTGGCTGGCGGTGGCCACTCAGACCTATCTGCGCCGAGCCGAACAGCGGTGCCGCGCCGCCGCTGCCGAGGGTGCGCGAATCCGGTTGTGCAAGGGCGCCTATCGCGAGCCCGACAGCGTCGCCTTTCAGCGGTCCGCCGAGGTCGACGAATCCTACCTGCGCTGTCTCGAGGCGCTGATGGGTGGCGCGGGCTATCCGATGGTCGCCACCCACGATCCGGTGATGATCGCCGCCGCCCAGCACATGGCCGCCGAGCACGGCCGCGAGCCGGGAGATTTCGAATTCCAGATGCTGTACGGCATTCGGATTCTCGAACAGCGGCGCCTCACCGAGGCCGGGCACGCGGTCCGCGTCTACGTGCCCTACGGCACCCAGTGGTACGGCTATCTGATGCGCCGGTTGGCCGAACGTCCGGCCAACCTCGGCTTCTTTTTGCGCGCGCTGGCCGAGCGGCGCTGAATTCGATCGGGCGTCAGACCAGTGGTCGCCCGAAGCGGCGGCGCAATCGCATGTCGGCGAGATAGAAGTTGAACGGGAACACCCGGATCACCGTGGGCATCCGGGTCCACACCGCCGAGATCGAGCGCAGGATGAGGCGGAACCGGCGTTCGTCGCGCGCGGTCCACCGCATCCCCATCTGATCGCGCAGGTGCTGCGGCAGGAGGGCGGTGACGGTGAACCGGTGGAAACGCGCGGACAGCAGTCGAATCAACCGCGGCTGCATCTTCAGATCGATCAGATCGTTGAAGTAGCGCCGTACCGGCTCGTCGATGGTCTTGGTCGCGAGGTTCTCCTCCCAGTACGCGTAGAACGCGTCCCGGTCGGCCGGCCACATCTCGGGCCGCATCTGCAGGGTGGTGCCGAGCCGGGCGCTGTAGCGGTAGAACCGTTCGGCGAATTCGGGGTCCATCGGCCCGCGCATGCGGTGGTAGAGGTCGTCCACGCCCCAGTACAGGCACGCGGCCACCCACAGCTGCAGCTTCGGATCGAAGGCGTTGTACTTGACCGGGCTGTCCGGTCCGGAATGCACCGGCCGGTGTGACGCGTTGACCGCTTCCCGATAGGTCTCCCGGTCCTTCTCGGTACCCATCCACGCGACGGCCAGATAGGTGAGCGTGGTGCGCAGCCGCTTGAGCGGGTGCAGCGTCACCTTGCCGCTGTCGACCGTGCTCTCCAGGACGCCGTAACCGACCGGCGGGTGGCTGAGCTGCATGATCACATTCGCGGCGCCGCCGAGGAAGGCGGCCACGCCGTCGATGTGCTCGCGGACGGTCTCGGGGGTCAGATCGTCGCCCGGAATCTCGGGCTCGTAGCCGGTCGCGGGCAGGGGGGCGGTCATCGTCGACTCGTCTCCTGTTCCTTCCCGCCGGAACGGCGAGAGAAAGTGTGAGAAGCTTTCTTACGAACCTTCTCATTCGTGTGGCATCATGTCAATCGAGGGCCGCGTGGCCCTGTGGGAAGATGAGCGTGCCGATCCGTCGGCGCGATGGCGAGACACCTGGGCGAACGAGAGAGGGATGGCCATGAGCGAATCGACCGAACTCTCGGCGCGATTGCTGCCGTTGGTCCGTGGTGCGGGGCCGGAGGATCGCAATCAGACCACCGTGCTCGATGCCGCGCTGCTCGCATTTCTGGACTTCGGGATCAAGCGCACCAGCATGGTCGAGGTGGCTCGGCGAGGGCGGTTGTCGCTGGCGACGCTGTATCGGCGCTTCGCCGGAAAGTCCGATCTGATCCAGGCCGTCGGGCTCTGGCAGGCGCGGCAGTTCGTCGAGCAGGTCGACGCCGCGGTCCAGCGCCAGATCGATCGCGACGCCAGCGCCGAGGATCAGATCGTCGAACTGTTCATGGCCTTCCTGGACGGCCTGCGTGGGAACAAACTGCTCGACCGGCTGCTCACCACCGAGCCGGAGATCGTGCTGCCCTATCTCACCGTGCGGGGCGCGCCGGTGATCGAGCTCGGGCGTGACTACGTGGCCGAGTTCATCACCCGACTGCAGTCGGAAGGCAAACTGCCACACTACGATCCGTTGCCGCTGGCGGAAATGGTGGCCCGTAACGCGCTGTCGATGGCGCTGACGCCGCAGACCCTGATCCCGGTCGACGACGACGCCGCCGGTCGCGCCTTCGCTCGCGACCACGTGGTTCCGGGGTTCCGTGTTCCCTGAATCGGGGCGTGGGGTCCGCTTCGGCCGGTACTACACGAGACGCAGGCCGAGCCGCCGGCGGATGCGCATGTCCCAGAGGTAGGCATTCACCGGGAACATCTTGAGCTGCTTGGGAACTCGTCGTTCCATCGCGCCGACGGCGAGCAGGAGCCGGGCCAGGCGCTCATCGTCGGTATCGTTCCAGGGCATATCCATCTGGGCGCGCAGGTTCGGCGGCAGCATGCCCGCGACCATCCAGCGATGCAAGCGGCCGAATGTCGAGGAAATCGGCCGCGGGAACATCTTCAGATCCACCAGATCGTCGAAATAGGCGCGGATCGGCGGATCGATGTGCGCGGTGGCCAGTTGCTCGGACCAGTAGCGGTCGAAGGCCGCCCGATCCGGCGGCCACATCGCCGGTGGCATCTGCAGGGTGGTGCCGAAGCGGGCGGCATGCCGGTAGAAGGCCTCGGCCTGGTCCTCGGGCATCGGCCCGTGCATCCGTTCGTAGAGATCGCGTGAACCCCAGTACAGGCACGCGGCCACCCAGAGTTGCAGCCGGGGATCGAAGGCGTTGTAGCGGACCGGGCTCCGCGCCGACGAGCGCACCGCGCGATGCTGCCGGTTGACCGCGGCGCGATAGGCCGCTCGCTCGTCCTCGCTGCCCAGCATGGCCACCGCCAGGTAGGTGAGCGTGGTGCGGGTGCGTTTGACCGGATGCAGCATGACCTTGCCGCTGTCCACGGTGCTCTCCACGACGCCGTAGCCCACCGGTGCCAGCGACAACTGCATGATGACATTGGCCGTGGCGCCGAAGAAGGCCGCCGACCCGTCCAGATGTGCGGCGACATCGTATTCGGCGTCCGGTCCGGACGCGCTGCGAAATGATGCGGTCATCGTCGACCCCCAGCTCGCCTGAGAAAGCTATGCTTCGACAGTCTCACCATCTCATACCGCTGTCAACGGGCGGCCGGTGACGGAGACGAATTCGCAATGCCGCCGCACCGACCGGCCGGGTGCGCACCGGATTGATAGGTTGATGCGGTGTCCTACGGTTCGTCGCCGCTGCTGCCCTCACTGAACCCCGCCACCGTCGCCGCCGGTTACGACCTCCCCGATGCGGTCACCATCGATGGTGAGACGTTGTCGCGCAGCGATCTGGTCGGTGCCGCGACCTCGGTCGCCGAACGGGTCGCCGCCGCCGAGCGCGTCGCGATCCTGGCCCGCCCCACCGCCACCACCGTGCTGGCGATTCTGGGCTGCCTGATCGCCGGGGTCGCCGCCGTGCCCGTGCCCCCGGATGCCGGATCGGCCGAACTCGACCACATTCTCCGCGATTCCGGGGCCCGGGCCTGGCTCGGCGCCGCACCCGAGAATCCGACGCTGCCGGTGATCCCGGTGCGCAAACACGCGCGCTCCTGGCATCGCTACCCCGAACCTGGGCCGGACACAACGGCTTTCATCCTCTACACCTCGGGAACCACCGGCGCCCCCAAGGGAGTGGTGCTCAGTCGCGGCGCCATCGCCGCCGGCCTGGACGCGCTGTTCGAGGCGTGGTCCTGGCGGCCCGACGACGTTCTGGTGCACGGACTTCCGCTGTTCCACGTCCACGGCCTGATCCTGGGCGTGCTGGGCCCGCTGCGAATCGGCAGCGCGCTCGTGCACACCGGTAAACCCACCCCGGCGGCCTATGCCGCGGCGGCCGGCACCGTCTATTTCGGAGTGCCGACGGTGTGGTCCCGCATCGCCGAAGACCCGGATGCGGCACAGGCATTGGCCGGTGCGCGTTTGCTGATATCCGGCAGTGCGCCGCTGCCGGTACCGGTGTTCGAGCGCTTACGAGATCTCACCGGGCACGCGCCGGTGGAGCGCTACGGCATGAGCGAGACCATGATCACGCTGTCCACCCGTGCCGACGGCGAACGTCGTCCGGGGTGGGTCGGCCTGCCGGTCGCGGGCGTGCAGACTCGGCTGCGCGACGAAGCGGGTGAGCCGGTACCGCACGACGGAGAGAGCATCGGCGGACTCCAGGTGCGCGGGCCGATGCTGTTCGACGGCTATCTGAACCGGCCCGACGCCACCGCCGGATGCTGGACCGACGACGGCTGGTTCGTCACCGGTGATGTGGCCGCGATCGATGCCGACGGCTTTCATCGCATCGTCGGCCGCGAATCGGTGGACCTCATCAAATCCGGCGGCTACCGCATCGGGGCGGGAGAGATCGAAACCTGCCTGCTGGGCCACCCCGCGGTCGCGGAGGTCGCGGTGGTCGGGGTGGCGGATGCCGACCTGGGGCAGCGCATCCGCGCCTACGTGGTGCCGCGCGCCGAGGTCGCGATCGCCGCGGATGAACTGATCGGGTTTGTCGCGGAACGGCTTTCGAACCACAAGCGGCCCCGCGAGGTACTGATGGTGACGGATCTGCCGCGCAACGCGATGGGCAAGGTCCAGAAGAAGCGACTCGGCTGAGCCACGATTCGGTGCTGGGAGTGTGCCGAGTTGACCTGTACCACGCTCCAGGTTCTAAGGTCGGCGCATGATCGCAACGCTGTCTGCAGCCCAGATCCGGTATCTGGCGGGCCAACGTCTGGGCCGACTGGCCACCATTCGCCCGGACGGCTCGCCGCAGAACAACCCGGTGGGTTTCCGCTACAACGACGCGCTCGGCACCATCGATATCGCGGGCCACAACATGGGCGCCTCGCAGAAGTTCCGCAACCTGGCCAAGCAGGAGCGCGTCTCGTTCGTCGTCGACGATATCGCCTCGATCGATCCGTGGCAGGTACGGTGCCTCGAAATCCGCGGTGTGGCACAGGCTCTGGCGGACGTCGACACCTACCTCGACGGCGGATCGCGCGAACTGATCCGCATCACCCCGCAACGTGTCCTGGCGTTCGGAATCGAGTGAACCCCCGACGCGAACACCCCCTCCCGGCCGGAACGAGCGGGGAGGGGGTGCGCGGAGAAATCAGTTGGCGTGCAGCGCGGCGTTGAGTTCGATACCGGTGCCCTTGCGCGCGACCACCTCGACGCTGCCGGTGAGGGAATTGCGGCGGAACAGCAGATTCGACTGCCCGGACAGCTCGGCCGCCTTGGTGGTGCGGCCGTCCGGCAGCGCGACCTTGGTGCCGGCGGTGACGTAGAGCCCGGCCTCGACGACGCAATCGTCGCCGAGTGAGATGCCCAGACCGGCGTTCGCGCCGAGCAGGCAACGCTCACCGATCGAGATGACCTGCTTACCGCCGCCGGACAGGGTGCCCATGATGGAGGCGCCGCCGCCCACGTCGGAACCGTCCCCGACCACCACACCGGCCGAGATCCGGCCCTCGACCATGGATGCGCCCAGGGTCCCGGCGTTGAAGTTCACGAAACCCTCGTGCATCACCGTGGTGCCCTCGGCCAGATGCGCACCCAGCCGTACCCGGTCCGCATCCGCGATGCGCACCCCGGCGGGCAGCACGTAATCGACCATGCGCGGGAATTTGTCTACGCCGTAGACGGTCACCGGGCCGCGGGCGCGCAGCTTCGCGCGGACCAGTTCGAACTCCTCGACCGCGCACGGGCCGTGGTTGGTCCACACCACATTCGCCAGCAGGCCGAACTGACCGTCGAGGCTGGCGCCGTGCGGGGCGACGAGCCGATGGGACAGCAGGTGCAGGCGCAGATAGACGTCGTGGGTGTCCACCGGTGCGGCCGCCAGGTCGGCGATCGTGGTGCGCACGGCGACGACCTCGACCCGGCGCCCCTCGTCATGGCCGACGAGGTCGGCGAAGCGGGCGTACTCGGGATCGGTGGGGCTCAGCCGCGCGGACCCGGATTCGGCGAATTCTCCCAGCTCCGGATACGGGTACCAGGTGTCGAGGACCGTACCGTTCACGGTGATCGTCGCCAGGCCGACTGCGGATGCTCCCTGTGTGCTCACGACACCTCAGCCTACTGGGTCGTCCTCGCGAAGCGGTGGGCTCCCCGCAGCGCCCGCGCGCGGGCGCTCACCCGGGTCGTGAGTCGAGCGAACAATTAGGCTGGTCCGGTGACCATCGATCTGCGCGCCGACCCGATCTCGATCACCGCCACCCTCGTCGACATCCCCAGTGTCTCGCGGGACGAGGCTGCGATCACCGACACCGTCGCCTGGGCTCTGCGTGAGCAGACCGAGGGCTTCGAGGTACTGCGGCACGGCAACACCGTGCTGGCGCGCACGAATCGGGGGTTGCCCAACCGGGTGATTCTCGCCGGACACCTCGACACCGTGCCGATCGCCGACAACGTGCCGGGCCGGTTCGAGGTCGTCGACGGGGAAGAGGTGCTGTTCGGCTGCGGCAGCGTCGATATGAAATCCGGTGACGCGGTCTTCCTGCATCTGGCCGCGACCGTCGCGGATCCGGTCTGCGATCTGACCCTCATCTTCTACGACTGTGAGGAGATCGCCGCCGAGTACAACGGACTCGGTCGTATCGAGCGGGAACTGCCGGAATGGCTCGACGGTGATCTGGCGATTCTGGGCGAGCCGTCGGGCTCCTGGATCGAGGCGGGATGTCAGGGCACACTGCGGGTGCGGCTCGGCCTCGGCGGCACCCGCGCGCACACCGCGCGAGCCTGGCTGGGTGACAACGCGATTCACAAACTCGCGCCGGTGCTGCAACGCCTGCGCGAGTACACGCCGCGGGCGGTCGAGATCGACGGCTGCACCTATCGGGAGGGACTGTCGGCGGTCGAGGTATCCGGTGGGGTGGCCGGCAATGTGGTGCCCGACGAGGCCGGGGTGCTGGTCAATTTCCGGTTCGCACCCGATCGCAGCCTCGACGAGGCCACCGAGCACGTACGCGAGGTGTTCGCCGGTCTGGACGTGAGTTTCGAGCGGACCGACGGCGCGCCCGGGGCGCTGCCCGGCCTGTCCGCGCCGGCGGCGAGGGATCTGGTCGAGCGCGTGCACGCGCACGGCGGAGGCGGGGTGCGGGCCAAGTACGGCTGGACCGATGTGTCCCGATTCGCCGCTCGGGGCATACCCGCGGTCAACTTCGGCCCCGGTGATCCCAATCTCGCGCACAAGGTCGACGAGCGGGTACCCACCCGTCAGATCACCACCGTCACCGAGATACTGCGTAACTACCTGACCGGTGACCGGGGCTGAACGGTAGGTTTGCCGCTATGTCCACCGACCCCGAATCCGCACCCGTCAAAGCGCCGAAGTCGACACCGAGATATCGCGGCCCGATCATGTTGCGCCGGGCGCGGAAACAGGGGCTCGGCACCACCGATCAGCATCTACTGGATCGTCGCGACCCCACCGACTGGGTACACACCGACCCGTGGCGGGTCTTGAGAATTCAGAGCGAATTCGTGGAGGGATTCGGTGCGCTCGCCGAAATCCCCAGGGCGGTAGCCGTTTTCGGTTCGGCGCGAACACCGGTGGGTACCCCCGAATACGAGGCCGCCCGGGCGATCGGCGCGGCCCTGGCCGATGCCGGCTTCGCGGTGATCACCGGCGGCGGACCCGGCGTGATGGAGGCCGCCAATCGCGGCGCCAGCGAGGCGGAGGGTTATTCGGTCGGCCTGGGCATCGAATTGCCGATGGAACAGGGCCTCAACGAGTGGGTGGATCTCGGGATCAACTTCCGCTACTTCTTCGCCCGCAAGACGATGTTCGTCAAGTACTCCCAGGCGTTCATCTGCCTGCCGGGCGGATTCGGCACCCTGGACGAACTGTTCGAGGCGCTCACCCTGGTGCAGACGCACAAGATCACCCGCTTCCCGATCGTGCTGTTCGGCACCCGGCACTGGTCCGGGTTGGTCGACTGGTTGCGTGACTCGCTGGCCGGCTCGGGCAAGATCTCGCCCGACGACCTGGGCCTGCTGCATGTGACCGACAGTGTCGACGAGGTGGTTCGGGTCGTGTTGCAAGCCGCCGAGCGGCGGGGCCAGGACACGACTGGGAGGGAGGGCACATGGTGAACGGCGGTCCGTTCGCGGTCTGTGTGTACTGCTCGGCGAGCGCCACCGATCCCGACGCCCTCGCGCTGGCCGCCGAGGTGGGCGCCGAAATCGGGCGCCGCGGTTGGCATCTGGTCTCCGGCGGCGGCCACGTGTCGATGATGGGCGCGGTGGCGGTGGCCGCGCGCGCCGGCGGCGCCCGCACCATCGGCGTGATCCCGAAACGACTGGTCCATCAGGAAGTCGCCGATGTGGACAGCGATGAGCTCATCGTCACCGACACCATGCGCGAACGTAAGCAGATCATGGAGGATCGGGCCGACGCCTTCCTGACCCTGCCCGGCGGAATCGGCACCCTCGAGGAATTCTTCGAGGCGTGGACCGGCGGCTATCTGGGACTGCACGGTAAGCCGCTGGTGGTCCTTGACCCGAACGGGCACTACCGGGGGCTGTTCACCTGGCTGGACGAGCTGCGCGCCTCCGGTTTCATCGGGCGCCCCGCCCTGGATCGGATTACCGTGACCGCGGATACGGCATCCGCGTTCGAAGCCCTGACCACATCGGCGGTGTAGCCGAAACCCGTTGGAGGAGAATGTGTCCACCGAGTCGCGCAACACCGTCGGCCTCTGGGATCTGGTCCGCAAGCTACCCGCGATGGCCGTCGAAGCGCCGGGCATGCTGCGCGGGGCCACGGGCATGCTGGTGCGTGCCGACGACAAATCGTCGGTGGGCCTGTACTTCCAGCAGGCGGCCGCGCGCTATCCGAATCGGATCTTCCTGCGGTTCGAAGGACGCGAATACACCTACCGCGAGGCCAATATCGAAGTGAACTGCTTCGCGCGGGTACTGGCCGACCGCGGGGTGCGGCGCGGCGATGTGGTCGGTGTCCTGATGACCAACCGCCCGGAGACGTTGTTCGTCGTGCTGGCGACGGTGAAACTGGGCGCCACCGTCGGCCTGCTGAATCACAATCAGCGCGAACACGTGCTGGCGCACAGCTTCGGATTGCTCGGCAGCGTCCTCGACGTGATCGGGGAGGAATGCGCCGATGCGCTGCGCTCACTACCGGAGCCGCCCGCGAATCCGCTGTACTCCGAGGAACTTCAGGAGCTGGCACGCGACGCCGATCCGGCCGATCCGCCGGTGTGCGCCGATATCCGGGCCCGCGAACGCGCCTTCCTGATCTTCACCTCCGGGACCACCGGACTGCCGAAGGCCAGCGTCATGACCCACCTGCGCTGGACCAAGAGTATGGCCGGTCTGGGCGGGCTGGGCGTCCGCCTGCGCGGCGCCGATACCATGTACTGCTGTCTGCCGCTGTATCACAACAACGCGCTGACGGTCGCGCTCGGCGCGGTGCTCGGGGCCCGCGCCTCTCTCGCGCTGGGTCGCAAGTTCTCGGCATCGAATTTCTGGAACGAGGTCATCGCGACTCGCTCCACGGCCTTCATCTACATCGGTGAGCTGTGCCGATATCTGCTCAACCAGCCGGAATCGCCACGAGAGCACGAGCATTCGGTGCGGCTCGCGGTCGGCAACGGGCTGCGCCCCGAACTGTGGGACGAATTCCGGCGCCGTTTCGGTATCGGCCGGGTGGTCGAGTTCTACGGTGCCAGTGAGGGAAATATCGCCTTCATCAACGCGTTCGGCGTCGATCGCACCGCCGGATTCGGCCCCCTGCCCTATGCGGTCGTGGAATTCGACGAGGCGACCGGGAAAGCGTGGCGGGGCCCGGACGGCCGATTGCGCCGCGTGCCCTCGGGCGGGGTCGGGCTGCTACTGGCGAAGGTGACCAGCCGCTCGCCGTTCGACGGCTACACCGACGAATCCGCCACGGAATCCAGATTGGTCCGTGACGCCTTCCACGACGGCGACTGCTGGTTCGATACCGGCGATCTGGTGCGAGATCAGCATTGGCGCCACATCGCCTTCGTCGACCGGCTCGGTGACACCTTCCGATGGAAGGGGGAGAACGTCGCCACCACCGAGGTCGAGGGCGCGTTCGACGGCGCCCCCGGCATCACCGAGGCGGTGGTGTACGGCGTGGACGTGCCCGGCGCCGACGGAAAGGCGGGCATGGCCGCCGTCACCCTGGACCCCGGGGCCGAACTCGACGGCCGGGCGCTGGCCGCCCGGCTCTACGATCGCCTGCCCGGATACGCCGTCCCGCTGTTCCTCCGAGTGGTTCCCGAACTGGAAACCACCTCGACCTTCAAGAGCCGCAAGGTGGATCTGCGCAAACAGGGGTACGGACCGGACGGCGACACGACGGTCTACGTCCTGAAGGGCCGTGAGCAGGGGTATGTGGCGTTCTACGACGATTACCCGAACGAGGTGGCCTCCGGCCTGCTTCCCCGGAACTGACCTCCTCCCGAGCGCGTGGTTACGGGGTGCTCGCCGGGCTCTCGGACCGAGCCCCCAATACACTTGCCGGTATGAGTTCTGCGTCACCGTCGCCTACCCTGTGCGGGAAACCGGTGGCGACGGATCGAGCGCTGGTGATGGCGATCGTGAATCGCACGCCGGATTCGTTCTACGACCGAGGCGCCACCTTCTCCGACGACGCGGCGATGGCGGCCGTGGCCCGGGCCGTCGCCGAGGGCGCCGATCTGGTCGATATCGGCGGCGTGAAGGCGGGGCCCGGTGACGAGGTGGACGCCGCGCAGGAGATCCAGCGGGTGGTGCCGTTCGTCGCGGCCATTCGGCATCGTTTTCCCGGACTGTTGATCAGTGTGGATACCTGGCGCGGCGAGGTCGCGCGGGCAGCGGTGACCGAGGGCGCGGATCTGATCAACGACACCTGGGCGGGTGCGGATCCCGATTTGGCCGGAGTCGCCGCGGAACTGGGTGTGGGCATCGTCTGCAGCCATACCGGCGGTGCGCGCCCCCGTACCCGACCGCATCGGGTGCGGTACCCCGATGTGGTGTCCGAGGTCACCGAAACACTGGTGCGGGCCGCGGAGGCGGCGCGGGCGGCGGGGGTCGCCGCGGATTCGATTCTCATCGATCCGACCCACGATTTCGGGAAAAACACTTACCACGGGCTCGAACTGTTGCGGGCCGTGGACATTCTTGTAAATACCGGATGGCCGGTCTTGATGGCGCTGAGCAATAAGGATTTCATCGGAGAGACTCTTGGTGTCGGACTTTCCGAGCGATTGGAGGGCACATTGGCGGCAACCGCATGGTCGGCCGCGGCCGGCGCCCGGGTCTTCCGAGTTCACGAGGTGGCCGCGACCCGGCGCGTCGTGGACATGATCGCGGCGATTCAGGGCATCCGGCCCCCCGCACGAACCTTGCGAGGTCTGGTATGACGTTCGATTGGAATGCCACGAATACGTGGGATCGACCACAGTGGGCGATCGACGAATTGGTCGACGCGAAGAACGGGCGCACCGTTTCGGTGGTGCTGCCCGCGTTGAACGAAGAGCGCACGGTCGCCGATGTGGTGACCAGTATCCGACCGCTGCTCGGCACACTCGTCGACGAGCTGGTCGTATTGGATTCCGGTTCGGTGGACGCCACCGCGGAACGTGCCCGGGCCGCCGGCGCGCGGGTCGTGACCCGCGAGCAGGCGGTGCCGGAGCTGGACCCGGTATCCGGTAAGGGAGAGGTCCTCTGGCGGTCGCTGGCGGCGACCTCCGGTGATCTGGTGGCGTTCGTCGATTCGGATCTGATCGATCCGGATCCGATGTTCGTGCCGAAGCTGCTGGGCCCGCTGCTGACCGTCGACGGTATGCATCTGGTGAAGGCCTACTACCGGCGCCCGCTGCGCCAGGGCGCGGCGGTGGATCAGCACGGCGGCGGCCGGGTGACCGAGTTGGTGGCGCGGCCGTTGCTGGCGGCGCTGCGGCCGGATCTGTCGAAGGTGTTGCAGCCCTTGGGGGGTGAGTACGCGGGCACCCGCGAACTGCTCACCGCGGTGCCGTTCGCACCCGGTTACGGCGTGGAAATCGGTTTGCTGCTGGATACTTTCGATCTGCTGGGGCTGGCGGCGATCGGTCAGGTGAATTTGGGTGTGCGCACGCACCGCAACCGCCCGCTGTCGGATCTGGGCGTCATGAGCCGTCAGATTCTGGGCACCGTCCTGGGGCGTAGCGGAATCCGGGACTCGGGTGCGGCATTGACCCAATTCCCTCTGGTCGGAGAGGAATTCACCGCTCTCACCACCGATGTGCATCTGGCGGACCGCCCGCCGATGAACACGCTGCGGCCCGCACGGGTCGCCGCCTGATTCTCGACGCGAGACCGTGCCCTGCGTGGGTTTCGGCCGAGCGGGCCGAAAACCCACGCAGGGGCGGAGCCGACGCCGAAGGTTCAGCGTTCGTGGCGGTAGATCGGGGTGAGCAGATCCGCCTCCACCGGTTCTCCGGTGCTGCGGTCGTAGCGCACCCCGACCACCACGGAGAAGGCGCGGGTGTCCGCGCGTTCGTGCAGGGTCGCCAGCCGGGTGGCGAGAAGCCGTACGGCGCCGAGTGATCCGGGCGGATGCAGGCCGTCGATCACCAGAATCGTGCCGCGTCCGTCCGGCCGGGGTAGCCGGGCCAGATAGGCGATGTCGTAGGGTTCCGTGCCGCCGGGCCGGTAGACGCGCCGGGCGGCACGGTCCTCGATGGCGCGCCGCACCCGTCCGGCCCGGGCCAGTGTGCGCCGCAATCGCGGATCGGCCGACACCAGATACCGCAGACTGGGCGACAATTCGGGACCGCCGAGCACGATCAGCCCGTCGCGATCGAGATCGAGCGGCCGGCCGGGCAGGAAACGTTCGACCGTGACCGTGAATCCGAGTTGCCGCAACAGTTCCGCCAGGCGATTCGGCGCCGCGGCATCCGGTGCGCCGACCAGCGGCGTGGCGCGGGTCGCGGCGCGCTGATCGGGGGTGAGCACGGTCAGCGGTCCGTGGCCGAAGAACAGGCCCTCCGGTGCGGGGCCCTGGGTGCTGACCTGGTGGATCCGGGCACGTGAAAGCCCCGCTGCCGCACCGATCCTGGCGAAGGTCCACCCCTCGGCGTGCAGCTCCTGGATCACCGCACGGCGGATGCGGGTGAGCTCGTTGATGGTCTGCTGGGCCGCCGCGACCCCTTCGGTGGCGGCCTTGAGTCGCTCGACCTTGTCCTCGATCGCGAAAACTCGCGCCACCTCGTCGGCCGACATGTGCGAAGTCTAGATAGCTCGACAGCAGGATGCGTCTAGTCCGGTTGACGAATCCGGTGCTCACGGCCAATCGAACCGGTGCACCGGATATTTCGGCCGGACCGGACAACCCGGTGCGGCGGCCCGCTCAGGTGGCGTCGAAATCGATCGGAGGTTTCTCGTTGCGGTCGAGCGGTTTCGGCGGCTCGGGCACCGAATAGCCGGACGGTGCCGCGGAATTCGATACGCCGGATCCGGGTACCGCGGAATTGCCGGATTGCCCGTTCGCCGAATTCGAGGCACCGAATGTGCCGGTGAACAGTGAATCGTCACCGTCGAAAAGATGTTTGGTCACCATCGACCGCGGTGTCATACCGCGCAAACCCTCGAGCGGTTTACGGAGCTCGTTGAGTTCTTCCAGGGGTTTGCGCAGTTCGTCGAGTTCGGGTCCGAGATCATTGCGCAGCTGGCTGGTGGCGCCGGAGGCGTAGTCGCGGACCTGACGCAAACTCTGCGCGGTCCAGCGAATCGCCCCCGGAAGCCGTTCCGGGCCGAGAATCACCAGCGCGGCGACCACCAGGATCACCATCTCGGGCCAGCCGATATTGAACATAAGACCAGGCTACTGGGGCGGTTGTGGGGCGTTCTTATCGGATTCCAGGGTGACCGGTACATCGACCTGGCGGCCGTCTCGGATCAGCTGGAAATTCACCGTCTCCCCGATCTGATGGGACTGGACGGCCACCGTCAATTCAGCCGGTTCGGTCACCTGCCGGTCGCCGACCTTGACGATCACATCGCCCTCGGCGATCCCCGCCTTCGCGGCCGGGCTGCCACCCACCACATCGGCGACCGCGGCGCCGCTCATCGCGTCGTTCTCCACCTGCTTGGACTTGGCGCTGACGCCGAGCCACGGGTGGTAGACGACGCCGTCGCGGATCAGGGTCTGCGAGATGCGCTGGACCAGATCGACCGGGATCGCGAAGCCCAGACCGACCGAACCGCCGCTTTCACTGCGGATGGCGGTGTTGATGCCGATCAGCCGGCCTTCGCCGTCCACCAGCGCGCCACCGGAGTTGCCGTGGTTGATCGCGGCGTCGGTCTGCACGGCGTCGAAGGCGCCCGCAGTGTCGTCGCCGGCCTCCGGGCTCTCCTGGATGGCGCGATGCAGGGCGCTGACGATGCCGGAGGTGACGGTCTTGTTCAAGCCCAGCGGTGAGCCGATCGCCAGGACCTCGTCACCGACCTGGACATCACCGGATTTCCCGAGCCGGGCCACGGTGAGGTTCTTGACATCGACCTTCAGGACGGCGAGGTCGGTCTTGGGATCGCGCCCGACCAGCTGAGCCGCGGCCTTGGTGCCGTCGGAGAAGGTGGCCTGGATCTTGGCGCGGCCCGACTTGTCCTGGGCGGCCATCGAGATGACGTGATTGTTGGTGACGATGTAGCCGTTGCCGTCGATCACCACGCCGGAACCCAGCGCGCCGTTGTCGCCGACCGTCTCGCGAATCGACACCACCGACGGCAGCACCGCGTCGGCCACCTTGGCGACCTGGCTGTGTGGCTTGTCGGAATTGCTCTCCTGCTGCAGCGCCACCTTGCGGGAGGTCAGCGCCGAGGTGTTCTCGGCGGTGAACCGGCCGACCAGACCGCCGGCGACGCCGATGACCAGCGCCACGACCCCGAGTACGGCCAGGGCCTTGGGCGCCACGTTGCCGCCGAACAGCACCTCGCGGGCGCTCAGCTTCGTCCCCGGCGGCAAGGGTCGCGGGGCGGGGGTGTGGAGCGCGGGATCGCCGAGCCGGGCGGCGGCTTCGGGATCACGCCACGGATCGGCCGGTGCGCCGGCCGCCGCGGTATCGGTGACGGCGTCGGGATCGCGCTGCAGCAGTTCGTCGGACCCCGCGGGCCTGCCGAAGGCCTCGGCCAGCACCGCGTCCGGGGGACGGTTGACCAGTTGGGGCGCGTCGTGGCGAACCGCAGCGGCCGCGGGGGCGTGCGGGGTGAAGGATCCCACCTGACCCTCGGGGCGGCGGAAAGCGCGGGCGGTGTGTTTATCGATATCCGGGCGATAAACCGGGCGCGGCCCGAGTACGGGCGCGTCCGACGGCCTCAGGTTCCCCCTGTTGGCCGCCGAATCCGATGTGTTGGACGGCGTCGATTCGGTGGTCACGTTCGTGAACTCTACTTGCGCCACCATCCCGTCCACCGCCTGCTCTCGAATCCTATTTCTCGATTCGAGGAGGAAGCGAAACGGAACGAATCCGCCCGCAGGCCGAGGAAACTCGCGCCACGCGACATATTTTCGGTGCTACTTCCGGTCAGATCGGCCAACGGTATTCGACTCAGAGTGTCCTGCAGGTCGGTCGGCGCCGAAATCTGCATTTGCGCGGCGCGGCGCAGTGCCACCCGCGCCTGCTGCTGCGCCTCGACCTCGGCGGCGCATTCGGGGCAGCGGGACAGATGTTCGGCCGCGCGTAGATAGGCATTCATTCTCAGCTCGCCGTCGACGTACGCGACAACGGCCTCACTGGCCAGGTGTTCGGTGGGGGCGAAACGACCCTCGCCAGTCATACGGATGCACACCCTTCCGACGGACTACAGCTTCGCCGGGCATATGCCGCGGCGCCTCGACCGCTGTCTACCCGACCTTCTCCTCAGCGGCGTACCGCTGCTGAGAACCATTATGCGCAAGGTACTCCCGCAGCGCCTGACGGCCGCGATGGATCCGGCTGCGCACGGTTCCCAGCTTTACCCCGAGGGTAGCGCCGATCTCCTCGTACGACAGACCCTCGATATCGCAGAGCACGACCGCGGCGCGGAACTCCGGCGCCAGCGCGTCGAGCGCACGCTGCAGATCCGGATCCAGCCGGGCGTCGTGATAGACCTGCTCGGGCCCGGGGCCCTCGGAAGGCACCCGGTCGTAGTCCTCGGGCAGCGCCTCCATCCGGATGCGGTTACGCCGGCGGACCATGTCCAGGAACAGGTTCGTGGTGATCCGGTGCAGCCAGCCCTCGAAGGTGCCGGGCTGATAGCTCTGCAGGGAGCGGAAGACCCGGATGAACGTCTCCTGGGTCAGATCCTCGGCGTCCTGCGGGTCGCCGGTCAGGCGGTAGGCCAGCCGGTACACCCGGTCGGCGTGTTCGCGGACCAGTTCGTCCCACGACGGCATCATGGTGCGGTCGCCGGTGGCGTCGAAGGCGGCGGTGCCGCTGAGCTCGTCGTCGTCGGCCGCTTGCGCGCTACCGGCGGATTCCTGGCCATCGGCCGGAATTTCGGTATCGTCGAATTCGGTGCCGATGATCACATCGTCGCGAGCCGCGCCGGGCAGCTCGTAATCGGCCGAGACGCCGACCGGCAGACTCGACTCGGGCAGGGTGGCGTACTCACGCGCCGCATCGACCTTGTGGATGGGGTGACCTCCTACTCGGGACCGTGGCAGGCGCACGACGACTGGTGGTCATCGCGTACCGGGTACAACCCGCGACCTGCGTGCGGTGTTCCCGGGCGCCGTCCGGCGGTCGGCCGGCCCTTGCTTGGTCCTACTCTGGCGGTTCCCGATGTGCCGGTGGTATGGGGAGGCTGAGGGACACCTGAGAAAAACAGCGGCCGTCGTCGCGCTCCTCGGGTGTCACGCCGTTAGCCTCATATTCGTGAGCCACATCCCAGCGGCATCGGCCCTGCAGCGCAACCTCGCCTACGTGGAGGAATCCGTGGTCGAGGACGAGATCCTCATCGCCGCGCGCGAGCGGGCCACCGAACTGGGCGCCGCGCCGGTGCCGCCGTCGGTGGGCGCGTTGCTCAGCATGTACGCCCAGTTGCTCGGGGCCCGCGCGGTGGTCGAGGTCGGTACCGGCGCCGGAATCAGCGGATTGTGGCTGCTGGACGGTATGCGCGAGGACGGCACGCTGACCACCATCGATTCCGAACCGGAGCATCAGCGCGCCGCCAAGGACGCGTTCCGGGCGGCCGATATCGCCACGGCGCGCACCCGGTTGATCAACGGCCGCGCCCTCGATGTGCTGCCGCGGCTCGCCGACGGCGCCTACGACCTCGTCTTCATCGACGCGGCGCCGCTCGAGCAGCCGCAGTACGTCGAACAGGCCGTGCGGCTGCTGCGGGAGGGTGGTGCGTTGCTGATGTACAACGCCCTGCTCGGGGGCCGGGTGCCCGATCCGGCCCAGCGGGACGCGGCCACCCAGGCGGTGCGCGCCGCGACCCGGGCGGTGGCCGAGGATCCGGATCTGACCAGTGTGCTGATCCCGGTCGGGGACGGCCTGCTCTGCGCCTCTCGCGGTTGACCCCGCACCGGATCGGACTCTGATCCGACGCTCTCACCTCGGCGTTCGCAGCCGAAAAATTCCCTGTGGCCAGAGTCTTGCGTGCGAATTGAACGAGTGTTTAGTATATTGAACATGTGTTTAAGGGAACAGCCGTACCGGAAGGATCCGCCTCGGATCTGAGCACTCCCGCCCGGATCCGGGACGCGGCGATCGTCGTCTTCGGGGACGAGGGATTCGGGGTCGGCGTGCGGGCCATCGCCAAGGCGGCGGGGGTCTCACCCGGACTCGTCAACCACCATTTCGGATCCAAGGACGGACTGCGTGAGGCGTGCGATGAACATGTGCGCGCGGTCATTCGCGCCGCGAAGACCGAATACGTTCAACAGCCCTCGCCGAATTCGACCCTCAAGGCGCTCGCCGAGATCGAGGAGTTCGCGCCCTACACCGCGTATCTGATGCGCAGCTTTCAGGCCGGGGGAACACTCATGACCTCGCTGTTCGATCAGATGCGCAGCGATGTGGAGTCCTACCTCGAGGTCGGCATCGCGGCCGGCACACTGCGCCGGCCCAGGGATGTATCGGCGACGGCGAATTATCTGGCGGTACAGAACGGCGGCGGATTCTTCTTCTTCCTGCAGCTCTACTCCGCCAGGCACGAAGGAAAGCTCGACTTTCGAAAAGCGTTGCGCGAGTACGCCGAACAGATGATGCTGCCGGCGGTCGAGGTCAACACGCACGGTCTCTTCGCCGACTCGGCGTTGCTGGACTCGCTACTCGCCGACCTGTGAACCGTTATCTCACAAGGAGATTCGATGTCATCGGCAATCGACGTCCGGAAGCTGCACAAGCATTTCGGATCGGTACACGCACTGGACGGCCTCGACCTCGAGGTCGCCGAGGGTGAGGTGCACGGCTTCCTCGGGCCCAACGGCGCCGGCAAGTCGACCACCATCCGCATTCTGCTGGGCATTCTCGCCCGCACCTCCGGGCAGGCGCGGGTCCTCGGCCGCGACCCGTGGACCGACGCGGTGGAACTGCACCGCGATATCGCCTATGTGCCGGGCGATGTCACACTGTGGCCGTCGTTGTCGGGTGGGGAGACCATCGATCTGCTGGCGCGGATGCGCGGCGGGATCGACACCGCACGGCGCGCCGAACTGATCGAGCGCTTCGAACTCGATCCGCGCAAGAAGGCGCGCACCTACTCCAAGGGCAACCGGCAGAAGGTCGCGCTGGTCTCGGCCTTCTCCTCCGATGCCCGGCTGCTGCTGCTCGACGAACCGACCTCCGGCCTGGATCCGTTGATGGAACAGATCTTCCGGGAGTGCGCGCGGGAGGCGGCCGAACGCGGCGCCACGGTGCTGCTGTCGAGCCACATCCTCTCCGAGGTGGAGGCGCTGTGTGACCGGGTCACGATCATCCGCGCCGGACGCACCGTGGAGAGCGGCACACTGGCCGAGATGCGGCATCTCAGTCGCACCTCGATCAAGGCCGAACTCATCGGCGACCCGGGCGATCTCGGCGCCATCGAGGGTGTCGAGGACGTCAGCATCTCCGATCACATGCTCAGCTGCCAGGTCGACGGCGAACACCTCGGTGAACTGATCCGTGTCCTCGGCGATGCCGGGGTGCGCAGTCTGGTCAGCCAGCCGCCGACCCTGGAAGAGCTGTTCCTGCGCCACTATTCGCTGGACGGCGACGCGGCAGCAGATTCCCGGCCGGGGTCCGAGTCCGCCGGCCGTACCCTGACCGAGGCCACGAAATGACCACCGCCACCGTTACCCGCCCGCACGGCGGATTCGCCGAATCGGCGCGGAGCGGTTCGGATTTCACCGGAACCGGGCAACTGCTCCGACTGTATCTGCGGCGCGATCGCATCGTGCTGCCGCTGTGGGTTCTGCTGCTGTCGCTGCCATTGGGCAGCGTCTACGTCTCCAGTGTCGACAAGCTGTACTCGTCACCGGCCGATCTGCAGAATTTCGCGCAGACGATCCTGTCGAGTCCCGCGCAGCTGGCGATGTACGGCCCGATCTACAACACCACACTCGGCGCGTCCGGAGTGTGGAAGGCGGGGATGTTCTACACCCTGATCGGGATCGCGACGATTCTGACCGTCATCCGGCACACCCGTGCCGAGGAGGAGAGCGGGCGTGAGGAACTGCTCGCCTCCACCCGGGTCGGACGGTTCGCCGCGCTCACCGCGACCCTGCTGCTGACCTGTGGCGCGTGTCTGGTGGCCGGGCTCGTCGCCACGCTGAGTATCGCCGCGGCGGGCGTGCCGTTCAACGGCTCACTGGCCTTCGGCGCCGCCCTGGCCGCCTCCGGCATCGTCTTCACGGCCGTCGCCGCCGTGGCCGCGCAGTTGAGCGCCGGCGCCCGCCTGGCCCGGGGCATCGCCCTCGCGGTCCTGGCGGTGACCTTCACCCTGCGCGCCATCGGTGACGCGCGCGCCGGGGACGGCCCGACCGACATCCTGACCTGGCTGTCGCCGCAGGGCTGGTCGTTGCAGGTGCGGCCGTTCGCGGGTGATCGCTGGTGGGTGCTGCTGCTGCACGCGGCGGCCACCCTGGTGCTGATCGCGGTCGCGTACACCCTGTTGCGGCGGCGCGATATGGGGGCGGGGCTGATCGCCGAACGCCCCGGCCCCTCGGCGGGATCGGCACTGCTGAGCGGACCGCTGGGATTGGCATGGCGGCTGCAGCGCGGCACGCTGCTGGCATGGACCGTCGGGCTCGCCCTCTACGGACTGGTCATCGGCAGTGTCATCCACGGCATCGGTGACGAGATCGGTTCCAGTCAGGCCGTGCGCGATGTGATCGCACGGCTCGGCGGCTCCCAGGGAGTCGAGCAGGCCTTCCTGAACACCGCCTATTCGATGGTCGGATTGGCCGCGGCGGCCTATTCGATATCGGCGGCGCTGCGGATGTTCTCGGAGGAGAGCAACGACCGGGCCGAGACGGTGCTCACCGGCTCTGTCGGCCGAATTCGGTGGGCGGCAACACATCTGCTCTTCGCATTCGGCGGACCGGTGCTGGCGCTGTTCGTCTCCGGCGCTCTCGGCGGCATCGCCTACGGTATCGCGGCCGGGGATATGGGCGACAAATTCCCGCAGGCGCTGAGCGCGGCGATGATTCAGATTCCGGCGGTCTGGGTGTTCACCGCGATCACCGTGCTGCTGTTCGGTCTGCTGCCGCGCTGGACACCGGTGGCATGGGGTGTGCTGACGGCCGGGGTGGCGGTGTACCTGCTGGGGTCGATAGCCGGTATGCCGCAGTGGGTTCTGGACCTCAACCCCTACGGTCATCTGCCCAAACTCCCGGCGGAGGCATTCCGTGCGACTCCGGTGATCGTGCTGGTCGTACTCGCGGCCGTGCTGACCGCGATCGGTCTGGCCGCCTGGCGTCGCCGCGATCTCCGCTGACCCGCACGGCATTTCGCCGCCCTGCCGTCCCCGCCGCGGGGACGGCCGGGCGGCCTTTGCCGATAGCCGAGACCGCCTTTGAGCCGATACCATTGGGATAGCGGGCAATTCGGCAGTATCGGGAGGCGGGGCGTGTACGATCGTCGGGGAGCGTACGAGCGCAGCGTCTTCATCGAGGTTGCGCCCCGAGGCTGGCTCATTCTGGGGATTGTGGCCCTCGGTGGCGCGGTCTTCGTGGCACTCCTGGTGATGTTGCTGGTCAGCAACGACAAATTCGACGATCCGGCCCGCCAGCCGAAGGTTCCGCACGGCACCTGCACCCCGTTCTGCTACACCCCCGAAAGTCCTGGTGTCACCCAACCGGCGCCGCCGGCGCAATATCCGATGCCCGGCCGCTGAGCATCCGTCAGACCCACACACCCTTGCCGACGGTCACCACACCGCCGTTGCTCACCGCGAAACGGTCACGGTCGCGATCGAGATCGACGCCGATGATCTCGCCCTCGCCGACCATCACGTTCTTGTCCAGGATCGCGCGCCGCACCACCGCGCCCCGGCCGATGCGCACACCGGGCATCAGCACGCTGCCCTCCACGGTGGCCCCGTCCTCGATGAACACATTCGAACTGAGGACCGAATTGCGTACCGTCGCCGCGGACAGAATGCTGCCCGCGCCGACGATGCATTCCTGGGCCAGCCCGCCCTGCGCGAATTTCGCCGGGGCGAGATTCTCCGTGGTACCGCGAATGGGCCAGTGCCGGTTGTAGAGATTGAAAATCGGGTGCACCGAGACCAGGTCCATATGGGCGGCGTAGAAGGCGTCGATGGTTCCCACATCCCGCCAATAGCCGCGGTCACGATCGGTGGAGCCCGGGACATCGTTGCGCGCGAAATCGTAGACACCGGCCTGACCCTGCGCGACCAGTCCGGGAATGATGTCGCCGCCCATATCGTGATCGGAGTCGACATCGTCGGCATCGGCGCGAATCGCGTCGACCAGCACCTTGGTGGTGAAGACGTAATTGCCCATCGAGGCGAAGGTCATATTGGGATCGTCGGGAATTCCGGGCGGATGGACCGGCTTCTCCAGGAATTGGGTGATGCGCCCGGACTCGTCGGAGTCGATACAGCCGAACGCGCCCGCGTCGCTGCGCGGTACCCGGATCCCGGCCACGGTCACACCCGCACCGGAATCGATGTGATGGGCCACCATCTGCTCGGGATCCATGCGATAGACGTGATCGGCGCCGAAAACCACGATGTAGTCGGGATCCTCGTCGTAGATCAGATTCAGCGACTGCATGATGGCGTCGGCGCTGCCGGTGTACCAGCGAGGCCCGAGCCGCTGCTGCGCGGGGACCGGAGTGATGTATTCACCGCCGAATCCGGACAGCCGCCAGGTCTGGGAGATATGACGGTCCAGCGAATGTGATTTGTACTGGGTGAGCACGCAGATGCGCAGATATCCGGCGTTGACCAGGTTGGAGAGGACGAAATCGATCAGGCGGTAGGCACCCCCGAAAGGGACCGCCGGTTTGGCGCGGTCCTTGGTGAGGGGAAAGAGTCGTTTACCCTCACCACCGGCTAGCACTACCCCGAGTACGTGCGGCTGGCTCCTCACGCATTTCAACCTACCGTTCGGGGCCGCGGCGTGTCCGACGGTGGTTCGCACCGGCGTGGCCTTCCGCGACGCGACCGGGCCGGATACCGACCAGCTGTGGTGGCCCGGCCGCGCACGGATTAGGTTGGACCGGTGAGTGTCGCGGATGGCGGCCGCGAGCCGATATCACCACTGGACCCCGAACGGCTCCGGGTCGCGATGCTGACCCGTGAATATCCGCCCGAGGTGTACGGCGGGGCCGGGGTGCACGTCACCGAACTGGTCCCGCAGTTGCGCCGGCTGTGCGACGTGACGGTGCACTGTATGGGCGCCGAGCGATCCGAGGCGGTCGTCCATCAGCCCGACCCCCTGTTGTATGCCGCCAATTCCGCGCTGCAGATGATGTCGGCGCAGCTGCGCATGGCCGATGCGGTCGGTGCGGTGGACATCGTCCACTCCCACACCTGGTACACCGGCCTGGCCGGGCATCTGGCCGCGACGCTCTACGGCATCCCGCACGTGCTCACCGCGCATTCGCTGGAACCGCGGCGGCCGTGGAAGGCCGAACAACTCGGCGGCGGGTACCGGCTGTCCTCGTGGTCGGAACGCACCGCGATGGAGAACGCCGATGCCGTGATCGCGGTGAGCGAGGGGATGCGCCGCGATGTGCTCGACGCCTACCCGACCGTGGATCCGTCCCGAGTCCACGTGGTGCACAACGGTATCGACAGCCGGTCCTGGTTCCCGGGCGGCCCGGTCCCCGAGGCCCGCGATGTGCTCGACGAACTCCGGGTCCGCCGAGACGCCCCGATCGCGGCCTTCGTCGGCCGGATCACCCGGCAGAAGGGGGTCGCGCATCTACTCGCCGCGGCCCGCGATATCGACCCCGAGATCCAGCTCGTCCTGTGCGCCGGCGCCCCCGACACCCCACAGCTCGAGGCCGAGGCCGCCCGGGCGGTGCGCGAACTCGCCGCGACCCGGGGCGGTGTGTTCTGGGTGCGCGATATGTTGCCGACCGAGCAGGTACGCCAGATTCTCGCCGCCGCAACGGTGTTCATCTGTCCGTCCGTCTACGAACCGCTCGGGATCGTGAATCTGGAGGCGATGGCCTGCGGTACCGCGGTCGTCGCCTCGGACGTGGGCGGTATTCCGGAGGTGGTCCTCGACGGGCAGACCGGGCGGCTGGTGCACTACGACCCGCAGCGGCCGGCGGAGTTCGAACGGGATCTGGCGGCCACCGTCAGCGCCCTGGCCGGCGACAGCGCCACGGCCGCGCGGCTCGGCGCCGCCGGCCGGGCCCGAGCCATGGCCGAATTCAGTTGGGCGCAGGTCGCCGGCCGCACCACGGACCTCTACGACCGCATCCGCAAGGGCTGACGCCCGGGCAGGCAGCGGTCGGCCGGTCGCAGTGCCCACGACACCACGGTTAGCACCGCCATCACACTCAGGATCGCGACCTCACCGCGCGCGTATCGAGCGCTCAGATGCGAGCCGCAGCCCGCCGCACTAGGTCGGCAATCTCGACGCGTGGCTCACCACCGCGCTCGCCCACACCTACCTGGATCTGCTGCGCGCCCAGCGCGCCCGGCCCGAACAACCCGGCCCGGCCGCACTGCCCGATCCGCTGGTCGTCACCGCCGATCCCGCGGCGGGACCGGAAGCACAAGCACTGCTGGCGGATTCGCTCGGACTGGCGATGCAGGTGGTGCTGTCGCGCCGATGCCGGCGCGGGCGGGCGCTGGGAGATCCACGGCCCGGGGGATACCGCCACGCGCGCAGTGCTTTTCGCTCGGCCTTCGTCCGATGTCCATCCGGTACTGGTGAACGGCGCTGCCGGTGCGCTGGTCCGGTTCGACGGGCAGCCCGGGGTGTTGCTGGCATTCACGGTGACCGGCGGATCGATCGCCGAGATCGACATCTACGCCGACCGGCAGCAGGTGGGCGCCTTCTTCCCACGATGACATCGCCGGGTGACGCCGGATCGCGCTCAGCGGCGATACGTGGTGACCGTGACCGATGCGGTGACCGGCGCGATGTCCGGTAGGGCGGCGACCAGATCGTCACGGGAGCCGGCGGCGTGATGGGCCGACGGCCCCATGCCGACCACCTGGGCGACCGCCGCGTGATCCAGCGGCATCGCATACTCGACCGCCGCGCTGTCCACGCGGGTGAAATCGGCCGCCAGTGCCTCCGACAGGCGTTCGTCCTTATCGGCCTGCACTCCGACCATGCCGAGCGGGCCGATCAACTCGCCCAGATGCCGTGGAGTCGGGGTGACCACGACGAACCGGCCGCCCGGCCGCAACACCCGGGCCACCTCGGCGGGATTGCGGGGCGCGAAAACCGACAGCACCGCATCGAGGGCGCCGTCGCGGATCGGGAGACCGCGCCAGACATCGGCGAGGATCGAGGCGGCGCGTGGATGTGCGCGCGCGGCCCGGCGCGCGGCCGGTTTGGCGACATCCAGGGCGATACCGTAGGCGGGCGGGACCGCGTCCAATGCCGCGGCCAGGTAGTAGCCGGTGCCGGCGCCGATCTCGAGCAGCACCTCGGGCGTGGCGTCACCGCTCACGGCCTCGGCCGCCGCCCGCGCGATCGGGGTGAAGTGACCCGCGGACTGAAATCGCTCGCGTGCGTCGAGCATGTCGGCGGTGTCGCCACTCATCTTCGTCGCGGCGCCGGTCAGCAGGCTGACATAGCCCTGTTTGGCGATATCGAAACTGTGGCCCCGCGCGCACACCACACGGCGATCTCGTACGTCGATATCGCCACGGCATTCCGGACATGCCACGGCGGAAGCGACGGCGGACAGCGCCGTGGGCGCCGAATCACTCATCCGAGTGCGGACGCACCTGGACGCCCGGTCGGCTCGGGTGGGGCGGGGAGCAGGGATCCGGCCCCCGAAGGTGACCGGATCCCTGCGTACGAGCCCTCACCGGCAATTTCTTCACCGGTTGTTTCGGTTGGGTCGAGCGGTTAGCTGGTGACCGCGGTGAGCTCTTTGCCGAGCGCTGCCGCTTCCTCCGGCGTGAGCTCGACGACCAAACGCCCGCCACCCTCGAGTGGAACCCGCATGACGATTCCACGCCCTTCCTTGGTTGCCTCGAGGGGACCGTCCCCGGTGCGGGGCTTCATGGCCGCCATCCTCTGCTCCCTCCAGATCCGCGCGGTCTGCTGCGCACTTCTCGGAACTAATGTGTTGTCACCAACAGGCAGCCGCCGGACCCGACGAGCGTGTCCGGTGGGCTGCACCACGCCTATTCTTCCTCATCACGGATCCGGCCGGGTAGCTGAGTTCGAAAACCGACCGGCGTGGCGCGCGATCAACGTCGCAGATCGACCCAGCAATCGGCCAGATGGTCATCGACCATTCCGGTGGCCTGCATCAGCGCGTAGGCCGTGGTCGGGCCCACGAAGCGGAACCCCCGTTTTTTGAGTTCGGTTGCGAGAGCTACGGATTCGGGTGTGACGGCGGGCACGTCGGCGAGGGTGGGCGGCCGCGGACGCGCTGGTGGGGCGAACGACCAGAGCAGGTCGTCCAGGCCGGCACCCAGGTCTCGCGCGACTTTGGCATTACCGACACAGGCCAGGATTTTGGCGCGATTGCGCACGATGCCGGGATCGGTCAGCAGTCGCTCGACATCGTCGTCGCCGAATTCGGCCACCCGCTCGATGACGAACCCGTCGAACGCCGCCCGGAATGCCGGGCGTTTCCGCAGGATCGTGATCCACGACAGGCCGGACTGGAACGCTTCCAGGCACATACGTTCGAACAGGGCGTCGTCTCCGTGCAGCGGCCGTCCCCACTCGGTGTCGTGATAATCGCGGTAGAGCTGCGACGACTGGGACCATCCGCAGCGCACCTTTCCGTCGTCCTCGACGGCGGCCGTGCTCACCGCGGTGCTCCGGTTCCCGGAGGCGGGTCACCGGGTAGTGGAGGCGGTGCCCACGATCCGGTGCCCGAAGCCTCGGCCGCGGCGGAGGAAGCTCCGGTGGCAGGGGGTACCGCGGGGGTGTTCGCGGTCGGTTGCCCGGGGCCCGGGGTGGCGGGGAAGGTGCCGGTGCCGGGCGGGACGTGCCCGCCGACTCCCGGCGCCGCCTGGGCGGCGCCGGGGAAGCCGTAGGCCGAGGTGGTCGGTGTGCCCGGCGTCGCGACGCCGAAACCGGTTCCGGGGATGCCGGGATATCCGCCCGTGGTCGGGTCGGTCGGGGGAGTCGAGGGCACCGGGCCGCTGCCGAATCCGGTGACGGTCGGCGGGACGAACCCGGCGCCGCCGTTGAATGGTGGCCCCGCCGGGGCCGGCGGGCCGCCGAATCCGGGGGCGAGCTGACCCGGGGCGGTGGGAAAGCCGGAGATCGTGTTCGCGAATCCGGTGCTGAAATTCGTGGCCGTGCCGTTGGCGGGGCCGTGCGGCTCGATCTCAGCGCCTGGAGCGCTCATCCCGCCGCTACCCGGTGACGCCGGATCCGAGGCCGCGGTGGATGGAGATCCCTGGGCGAGTTGCGTTTCCAGTTCGTCGATGCGGGCGGCCAACCGGCTCAGCGCCCAATCGACCTCACCGGCCTTGTAGCCGCGGAAAACCTGCTGGAAGCGCAGCGCCCGCACATCGGATCCGCGAATCCCCGCCGCGGGCAGCACCGTCACCGTCGTGCCCTCCGGCAGCGGCCCCAACTCCTCCCCGCGCCCGAACACCGCACTGGCCACCAGAAACAACAGCGCGGCCACCAAGCCGACGATGAGCACGTACAACAGCAGCGTGAGCATAGGTCTGAGGATAGGGGGCGCCGCCGACAACGGCGTTCGCAGCTGTGCGGGTCCGGGTTCGTGCCGAACCGTCGGCCCCGGCCGCGGGAGGCACGGTCCGTGCGGAGTACGTGATCGAGGGCGGCCGGCGCGGTGGCAGCCCTCGCATGCGACGATCCCGTGGGCCGGGGTTTCCGGCTCCGACCTGCTACAGGTGCCGGGTGGTGTCGATGCCCAGTGACATCCCGGCCAGGCCGCGGCGGCGCACGGCGAGTTTGTCGGCGATGCCCTGCAATGCCTGGGCGGCGGGGTTCCGCGGATCGCGCAGCACGATCGGCGTTCCCTCGTCGCCGGCCTCACGCAGTTCCTGGGTGATCGGGATCTGGCCGAGCAGGGGGACATCGGCGCCGACCGCGCGGCTGAGGCGCTCCGCGACGTCTTGGCCGCCGCCCGCACCGTAGAGCTCCATGCGGGTGCCGTCGGGCAGATCCAGCCACGACATGTTCTCCACCACGCCGGCGATGCGCTGGCGGGTCTGTAGCGCGATGGCGCCGGCGCGCTCGGCGACCTCGGCGGCCGCCGGCTGCGGAGTCGTCACGACCAGGATCTCGGCGTTGGGGATCAGCTGGGCGATGGAGATCGCGACATCGCCGGTACCGGGCGGCAGATCCAGCAGCAGCACATCCAGGTCGCCCCAGAAGACATCGGCGAGGAACTGCTGCAGCGCGCGGTGCAGCATCGGGCCGCGCCACACCACGGGCGTATTGCCCTGGGTGAACATGGCGATCGAGATGAGCTTCACGTTGTGGGCGATCGGAGGCATGATCATCCGCTCGACCTGGGTCGGGCGTTGGTCGGTGCCGAGCATGCGCGGTACCGAATGGCCGTAGATATCGGCGTCCAGCACGCCGACCGACAGGCCGCGTTCGGCGAGCGCGGCGGCGAGATTGACGGTGACACTGGACTTTCCGACGCCACCCTTACCGGAGGCGACGGCGTACACCCGGGTCAGCGATCCGGGCTGTGCGAACGGGATGACCGGTTCGGCCGAATCGCCGCGCAGCTGCTTGCGCAGTTCGGTGCGCTGCTCATCGCTCATCACATCCAGCTCGACGGTGACCGCGCCGACGCCCGCCACATCGGCGACCGCCTTGGTGACCATTTCGGTGAGCTTGGTGCGTAGCGGGCAGGCCGCCGTCGTCAGGTAGATCTCGACGTGGACACTGCTGTCGTCGCGGACGGCGACACTCTTGACCATGCCGAGTTCGGTGATCGGCTTGCGGATCTCCGGGTCGTCCACCTTTGCGAGCGCGCCCCGCACATCCGTTTCCGTAACCACTGGCATATGGGGGAGTCTAGCGACCGGAGCGACGAGGCCGGAGGCGGCAGCCTGCGTTACCACGGAGGCCTCCGCGTAGGTCGCTGATCGGGCACTGCGACCGGAGCGACGAGGCCGGAGGCGGCAGCCTGCGTTACCACGGAGGCCTCCGCGTAGGTCGCTGATCGCGCACTGCGACCGGAGCGACGAGGCCGGAGGCGGCAGCCTGCGTTACCACGGAGGCCGCCGCGTAGGTCAGATGCGGGGCAGGTCGCTGGCCTTGGGGGCGACGCCCGTGCGGTACGCGACCTCCCACGCCATCACGTTGGCGACGTAGGCCATCGAGTTGTTGTAGCGCATGATCGCCTTCGACTGCTGCGACAGGTCCGACATGTCCAGGCCGCCGGAGCACAGGTAGTTGCCCGCGGTGAGCGCCGCGTCGAAGAGGTTCTGCGGATCGGCGATGCCGTCACCGTCGCCGTCGCCGGCGTACTTGCGCCAGGTCTCGGGCAGGAACTGCATGGGTCCCACCGCGCGGGTGAAGCTGCCCATGCCACCGTCGAGGTCGTCACCGGTCGCGTGGACGACGTTGTTGCCCGCGAGGCTGCCGTCGAGCACCGGACCGTAGATCGGGTCGAGCGCGACGCCCTTGGAGTCCGCCTTGCCGTAGGCGTGATGTGATTCGACCTGGCCGATACCGGCCAGCACCGACCACGGCATGTGGCAGTTCGGGTCCTCCTGGGCCAGAATCCGCTCCGCGTTCTGATACGCCTCGTAGGCGATGCCCGGCATGCCGTTCGGCCCCGGCGGGAGGTCGGCGGCGACCCGGCCGTCCTGCTGCGCAACGGTTCTCACGATCGGGGGGCCGGGATGCTTTGCGGCACGCATCATCTCATCCGGCGCATCCTGCTGGTCGGCGGCCTGTTCGGCGTCCTGAGTGTGTTGCGGCAGAGCCACAGCGGCGAATTCGCCGGTGTTCAACTCGGCGGCAGAGGCACCGACGGCGACGAGTCCCGCGGGGACGAGTCCGGTCAGAGCAATAACGGATCCGCGCCGGACAGGCGTAGCCGGCGGCTTTCGGTGACGTCCCACTATGTGGTGACCCTCCAATGCTCGCTGTGAGCTTTTCGTGACACAACGAGACCAGATTACCGCATCCGAGACCTTTTCGTTACTGCTTCGTGACCGGGTGTCCCGTTTAACCCGAAACCCCCGCGTGAGCAGGGGTTTCGGGTGGGGAACTATTTCGGCGGGGCCGGCAGTGCGGGCAGTGGGACGACGATCCCGAACGGGAGGGTGATGGCCGGCGGCTGCGGCGGGGCCGGGGGAGCGGGCGGCGCCGGCGCCGCGCCCTGCGGACTGGGTTCCGGTGTCTTGGACGGCATTTCCGGCTGCTGATCGGGCGCGGGCGCCGGTGCCGGCGCGCCGTTCGGCTGGGCCGGTGCGCCGGGGGCGGGCCGGTCCTGCGGCTGGGTGCAGGCGGGGGCGGCGGGTTTGGGTGCGTTCGGATCGTTCTGGGCCGCACCGGGATTCGCCGGCATGCTGGGATTCGCCGCCGCGTTCGGATTCGCCGCCGCGTTCGGATCGGCCGGTTTGCCGTCGGCGGCCTGTGGATCGACGGGGCGTACCGGATTGCCCGGCGCCCAGCGCTGGGTTTCCATCGGTGCGGCGGGCCGGCCCGGTTGCGGCATCGGCGCGGGGACCGCGGCCGGATCGCACGGATTCGGCTTCGGTGGGGGGCAGAAGATTCCGCACGGAATCGGTGGCAGGCCGGGCAGATTGATCATCACCTGGGTCGGCTGCTGCGGGGTCGGCACCGTCGTGGTGGCCTGCGACGGCGGTTCCGTCGGGGTCGGAATGGAGCCGTTGGCCGCGAGGATGTCGGGTCCGGCCGGCGGGACGGACATGGTGCCGGGCGGAACCATATCCGGGGATATGGTCACCTGGGTCGGGGTGCCGCCGGTCTTGTAGGCGTTGGCCCAACTCAGCACGTTGGAGGCGTAGGCGGTCGAGTTGTTGTAGCGCAGGACCGCGCGCAGTTCCTGTTGCGGGTCGCGCAGATTCAACCCGCCCGAGCACAGGTACTTCCCGGCGGCCAGTGACGCGTCGAAGACGTTGTTCGGATCCGCCACGCCGTCGCCGTTACCGTCGGAGGCATAGTACGACCAGGTGCCGGGCAGGAACTGCATCGGCCCGACCGCCCGGACGAAGTTGCCGTCGGCGGCCTTGATCACCTCGTTACCCGGGAGGGTCCCGTCCAGGGAGGGACCATAGATGGTGCCGATCGTGGTGCCGGCGGCATCGGTGCGGCCGTGGCCGGCGTGGTTGGACTCGATATGCCCGATACCCGCCAACAGGCTCCAGCTCAGACCGCAGTTCGGTTCCGACGACTGCAGAGTCAGCTCGGCATTGCGATAGGCGGCCAGCACGATCTCCGGAATTCCGAAGGCCCCGTTACCTCCTGGCAATGCGATGTCCCGCAGCGGGACCGTGTCGCCGAACAACGGCGCCCCGTTCGCGGGCGCCGCCATAGCTCGAAGTTTGCGGGGAGGTTCGGGCGCTGCCGGCACCAGTCCGGCTGATGCGGTGTCGGAGTTGCCGGCGTCGGTGGGGGAGCTCGCTGCCGCCAGGCGTGCCTCGGCCGTCTTGGGCGCACTCGTTCTGGCGGTGGTGTGCGCTGCCGAACCGGTAGCCATCAAACCCGCAACCACCAGCGCCGACACGGTAATCGGTCCAGATATTCGCATCGGCACAACCAATCCCCTCGTAGTCATTGGGCGGCCTGTTCAGCACGGGGCCGCCGCGGACAACGTGATCCAGGTTACCTGTCGGTCAGCACGTTGTTATCGATAATTGCGGTCAGCCGCCATCTATTTGAGGCGAAATCGGTACCCGACCCCTCTTTCGATCGGTACTTTTCTTGGTCTTGGCGGCCTCGACAGCATCTTCGTCGTCCAGCGGCGCATGTAGTTGGAGCCGCGCCAGAGCATCTTTGATGTCTTCGAGCTCTCGGCGCAGATAGTCACGAGTGGCCACCTCGCCGACCGCGATCCGCAGCGCCGCCAACTCGCGGGCCAGGAACTCGGTATCGGCCTTGGTCTGCGCGGCACGCGAGCGGTCCTCCTCGAGCGCGACCTTGTCCCGGTTGTCCTGTCGGTTCTGCGCCAGCAGGATCAACGGTGCGGCATAGGCGGCCTGGGTGGAGAAGGCCAGGTTGAGCAGGATGAAGGGGTACGGGTCCCATTGCAGCGAAACCGCGAACACGTTCAGCAGGATCCAGACCACGACCACGACGGACTGCAGCAGCAGATAGCGCCCGGTGCCCAGGAACCGGGCCACGGTCTCGCTGCCACGAGCCACCGCCTCGGCGTCTATCTCGAACCGGAATCGGGATTCGACGGGGGTTTCCAGGCGCTGGCGCGGAAGTGCCTTCTCCGTGCGCACGCCGGCGCGTTCGCTGCGCTCGCTCATTGCTGTGCCTTTCCGGCTTCGGCCGCCCGGCCCGCCGCCGCGACCGCGTGGATCGCGTTCGCCGAATCGGAGCCGTCCTCATCCTGTTCGCGCCAGTCCTCGGGTAGCAGATGGTCCAGGACGTCGTCGACGCTGACGGCTCCGAGCAGGTGGTTCTCCTCGTCCACCACCGGTCCGCAGACCAGGTTGTAGGTCGCGAAGTAGCGGGTGACGGTGGTGAGGGCGGCTTCCGGACGCAGCTGGGTCAGATCGCTGTCGACCAGACCGCCGACCAGTGTCGCGGGGGGTTCCCGCAGCAGCTGCTGGGTGTGCACGCAGCCCAGATAACGGCCGGTCGGGGTGGCGGTGGGCGGGCGGACCACGAACACCATCGACGCCAGCGCCGGGGTGAGGTCGGGATCGCGGACCCGCGCCAGCGCCTCGGCGACGGTGGCGGCGGGAGTGAGTACCACCGGCCGGGGCGTCATCATGCCGCCGGCGGTGTAGGGCGAGTACTCGAGCAGTCGCCGCACCGGTTCGGACTCCTCCGGATCCATCAGCGCCAGCAGCGCTTCGGCCTCCCCGGTGGGCAGTTCACCGAGCAGGTCGGCGGCGTCGTCGGGATCCATCGCCTCCAGCAGATCGGCCGCGCGTTCCACGCCCAGGTGCTGCAGTACGTCGACCTGATCGTCGTCGGGAAGTTCCTGCACCACGTCGGCGAGGCGCTCGTCGTCCAGCGCCCGGGCCAATTCGATGCGGCGCTTCTCGGGCAGTTCACGCAGCAGATGAGCCACATCCGCGGGGCGCAGGCCCTCGAACTGCCCGAGCAACTGGGTGACGTCCTGACCGGGCAGATTCAGTTCGTGCTGGGTCAGCCCGCGCACATCCGACCACTCCACGACGTGGACTTCGCGGCGCCGGCCCAGCCGGCGATGCCCGCGCACCGCCACCCGCGACAGCACCCAGTCCCGGGTGCGGCTCTGTTCGATGCCCAGGTCGACGACGAAAACATCCACTCCCTCGAGGTCGGGCAGTTCGGGGTCTGCGACGCGCACCTTGGAGTCGAGGACCTGGGCCAGGGCCAGCATCTCGCCCGGTCGCTGTTCGAAACGGCGCAAGCTCACGGTGCCGGTGTTGAGGTTCACCGAATTCGGCTCGATCGCGTTGACGCGCAGCATCGGCACGAAAATGCGTTTACGCGTGGGCAATTCGACGAGCAGTCCCAGCACCCTGGGTTGCTGGCGGTCGTAGCGGATGGAGATCACCACGTCGCGGAGGCGGCCGATAGACTCGCCGTCCGGACCCAGTACCACCAGGCCCGCCAGCCTGGCGGCGAAAACTTTCGTTGCTGCCATAAGTGCAAGGCTATGTGGTGCAGCCGCGCGAGACGATTCAGGAGCAGCCCATGTCAACGCGTCGTTCGGTGCTCGCCGTACCCGGCAGTAATCTGCGGATGATCGACAAGGCCAAGGGCTTGCCCGCCGACGAGATCTTCCTGGACCTCGAGGACGCCGTCGCTCCGCCCGCCAAGGCCGCGGCGCGCGCCAACATCATCGCCGCGCTGAACTCACCGGGCTGGGGTGATCAGATCAAGGTGGTGCGGGTCAACGACTGGACCACCCAGTGGACCTACTCCGACGTGATCTCGGTGGTCGAAGGAGCGGGCCGCGATCTGGACGCGATCCTGTTGCCGAAGGTGCTCGACGCCGGGCAGGTACGCGCCCTCGATCTGCTGCTGACCCAATTGGAGAAGGCCAACGGTCTCGAAGTGGGGCGCATCGGCATCGAACCGCAGCTGGAGAACGCGCTGGGCCTGCGCAACATCGATGAGATCGCCACCGCGAGCCCGCGGGTGCGGACCCTGGTCTTCGGCCCGGCCGATTTCATGGCCAGTATCAATATGCGCACCCTGGTGGTCGGCGAACAGCCCGAGGGTTACGAGCCCGGCGACGCCTATCACCACATCCTGATGACCATTCTGCTGACCGCCCGCGCTCACGGACTGCAGGCGATCGACGGTCCGTACCTGCAGATTCGCGATCTGGACGGTTTCCGCCGGGCGGCATCGCGCACGGCCGCACTGGGTTTCGACGGCAAGTGGGTCCTGCATCCCACCCAGATCGAGGCCGCGAACGAGATCTTCAGCCCGCGCCAGGCCGATTACGACCGCGCCGAGGAGATTCTCGACGCCTACGCGTACCACACCTCGGCCGAGGGCGGCGCCCGCGGCGCGGTCATGCTGGGCGACGAGATGATCGATGAGGCCAGCGCGAAGATGGCCCAGGTGGTGGCGGAGAAGGGCCGCGCCGCCGGCATGGCCCGCACCACCACGTTCCGACCCGGCCGATAACCGGGACCTGCCGGCGCCCGGCCGTCACTGCCGCAACCGCGTGGCGCCCTCGCCGGTGATCCGGTCGAGGGCGGCGGACCGCCCGCTGATCAGCAGCAGTAGCGCGGCCGAGGGGCCTTCGACCGCGAGACCGGTACCCGCCGACCATGGGGAATCGGTTGCGGTCAATCGGTATCCGGCGAACCGCCTGCGGGCATGGAAGGGCGCGCCCGTCTCCCAGATCCGCCGCAGTGCCGATACCGCTGCCGCGGTGGGCATCTCCCGTGTGATGCCCAGCGGGATCGCGATGTCCTGGCCGTGCAGGAGCAGATCCATCAGGCGATCGGCCGGGGTGGTCCCGAACGGGACGGCACGCGATCCGACGCTGTCGCGGAACTCGGCGAGCAGTGCCGGGGTCGAGCGGGCGTCGGCGTAGCGGATCGCGGAGTCGCGGATCGCGCGATCGAGGTTGCCGCGCGCCCGAATCAGCCCCATCGCGATCGCCGGCACATCCAGTCGGGTGGCCTGGATCAGATGGGCGGCGACATCGCGCACGCGCCAGCCGTCGCACAGTGAGGGGTGATCCCAGCCGGATGCGGCGAGCGAGCCCAGCAGATCCGCGAGTCCGGCTCGTTCCACGACGATCGCCTGCCAGATCTGTTCGAGGTCCATCGGTGCGGTCATGTTCGTACTCCTCACTGGGGATGCGGATTCCCGTACCGTAGGAATTCCAGTCGGGTGGAGGTGCAAGCGAACGTGACCGAGGCCACACCTCGCGACGAGTTGATCGGCATCGGCGCGCTGTCCCGGTCGACCGGGGTTCCCGTTCGCACGCTGCGGTTCTACTGCGACGAGGGGGTCCTCGACACCGTGCGCAGCGCCACCGGTCATCGGCTGTTCGATCCGGCGACCGCCGCGGAGCAGGTGGCGTTCGTGCGGCGGCTGCGGGGCCTGGGACTCGGTTTGGCCGCGATCGTCGAGGTCCTGCGCGGGGCCGTATCGATCGGCGATGCCGTTGCCGCCGAACGCCGCTCGCTCGACAACGAATTGACGGCACTGCGCTGGCGCCGCGCCGCACTCGTCGCGGTCGAGACCGCCGCACCGGAACTACGCGCCGCGCGCCTCGAACGCCTGGCCGCAGTGCTGGACGGACCGCATGCCCGCGACGGTCTCGTCGCGATATGGCGGCGTCTGCTGGCTCCCATGCCGGCCACCGAATTCGACGGGTTCGTCGAGATGAACGTCCCCGCGCCACCCGCCGATCCCACCGCGGCGCAGGTTCTCGCCTACGCCGACCTCGTCTGCGCCGCAGCCGATCCCGGCTGGTTCGCGGCGGTCTCGCGCCAGCTGTGGGGTGGCGACCGGCGGGCCGTCGTCCACCCGCGCGAACTGCTGGCGGGGGTCGCCGAGGCATGCGCGGCCGTGGGCGTGTCGGCGACGGCGGAGGTCGAGCCGCGCCCCGGTGCGGAACTCGACCGCTTCGTGGCCGCCCATGCCGCCGCCCGTGAGGTTCGCGACACACCGCGATTCCGGAGGCGACTCCGCGGCGCCCTCGGTGACACCGATCCGCGGATCCACCGATATTGGGCTCGCACCGGTGACATGCTGGGCACCACGACCGCCGGGGCCGCGCAGCACTGGCTGTCGCGGGCGCTGGACCGAGATGTCCGTTTCTCGCCCGCGCCGGTAAAATCGGACACGCGGGCGGGGCGCTGAACCGCCGCATCCGGCCGCGACGGCGATATCGACCTAGGATGCGAGAGTTATGACCAATCCGTTGGGTAGTACGAATCGCAATCGGCCCGGCCTGCCGACGCCGCCGTCGGGGTGGCCGGTGGCCTCGTATCCGACCTATGCGGAGGCGCAGCGGGCGGTCGACTATCTGGCCGACAATCAGTTCCCGGTGGAGAACATGACCATCGTGGGTGTCGACCTCATGCAGGTCGAACGCGTGCTCGGCCGTCTCACCTGGGGCAAAGTCATTGGCGGCGGCATGGTTTCGGGCGCTTGGCTGGGTTTGTTCCTGGGTCTGCTGCTGAGCCTGTTCACCACCGGCGGGGTGATCGGACCGCTGGTGGTCGGCTTGATCGGCGGCATCATCTTCGGGCTCATCTCGGCGGTCATCCCGTACGCGGCCACCCGCGGCACCCGCGATTTCGCCTCGACCATGCAGTTGGTCGCCGGGCGCTACGACGTGCTGTGCGATCCGAAGGTGGCCGAGCAGGCGCGTGACATGCTGGCTCGCCTGGCCCTGTAGCGCTCTGGCACGGTAGGGCTATGGAACTCGATCAGGTGCGGGCCGCGGTCCTGACGCATTTCGGCATCCCGCGCGCCGAGTCGGGCTGGGACGCCACCCGCTTCGATTCGGCATCGGTGACCTTCCTGGGACTCGAGCCGATCGAAATCCTGCGTATCCCCGACGGCGAGTTCGTGCACTACGTCACCCTCGGCGGCTCCCGGCATCCGATGACCGATCCCGCCGCGGCGCTGGCCGATCCGCTGCGCGGCCCGCGCGCGGAGCTCGTCTTGACCGTGCGCGGCGGGGCGGGGGTGCAGGCCGGATTACCGCGCGGGCTCGGTGTGCTGATCGCCGCGCCGGCGGTGGAAGGTGTTGTGTTGCAGACCGACGCCCTCCTCGATCTCGGAGAGCCGTTGTGGCGCAACGCGCCGTTCACGGCCGCGCTGCTGGGCACGGCCGATATCGCCGAGGTGCCGCTGCCCGAACCCGCCGAGCCGGTGCGATTCCTGTCCGTCGCGCCGATCACCGCGACCGAGGCCGCCTGGGTGCGGGTGCGGGGTGCGGGGGCATTGCGGGAAGCGTGGGCGGAGGCGGGCATCGATGTGCGGGATCCGGATCGATCCGTGGCGAATCTGTAACCGTCACAACCATTTGTTGCGTCGCAGCGCCACGAACAGCGCACCGCAGATCACCAGAATGATGAGCCATATCAGCCCGTAACCGTAGGTCCACCCCAGCTCCGGCATGTGCTCGAAATTCATCCCGTAGATTCCGGCGATCATGGTCGGCACCGCCGCCATCGCGGCCCAGGCGGAGATCTTGCGCATATCGGTGTTCTGCTGGACGCTCACCTTCGCCAGCGCCGCGTTGATCAGGGCGCTGAGCGCTTCGTCGAAATCACTGATCCGCTCCGCGACGGCGGTGTGGTGATCGGCGACATCGCGCAGATATCGGCGGATCTCCTTCGGCATCGGCAATTCCGTACTGCGACTGAGCAATTGCAGCGGCAGCGCGAGCGGATTGACCGCCCGTCGCAATTCGACGACCTCGCGCTTGAGCTGATAGATCGCCTCGATGGTGAGGCGGCTGCGCGGCGTGAAGACCTCTTCCTCCATGGCCTCCACATCGTCTTCCACCGACTGGGTGACCAGCAGGTACGAGTCGACCACATGGTCGGCGACGGCGTGCAGTACCGCGCCGGGCCCCAGCGCCAGCCGATCGGGATGCTGTTCCATCTGGTCGCGGACCACGGCCAGCGCGGTGTGCTCGCCGTGCCGGACCGTCACGACGAAATCCGGGCCCACGAAGATCATGATCTCGCCCGTCTGCACGATCTCGCTGACCGAATTCGGATCGTGCTCGAGGTATTTCACCGTGCGCAGCACCAGGAACATCGTGTCGTCGTAGCGCTCGAGCTTGGGCCGCTGATGCGCGTGCACGGCATCTTCGACCGCCAGTTCGTGCAGTCCGAAAATCTGTGCCACCTCGGCCATCTGATCCGCATCGGGTGCGTGGATACCCACCCAGACGAAGCCCTTGTTCTGCTTGCGTACCTGCGCCAGCCCGTCCGCCGGGGTGACATGTCCGGGTTGACGCCGCCCGTCGACGTAGACCCCGCAATCGACGATGGCGCGGGCGGTGGGCACCGGAATGCGGGGGACGCGCGGGTTACGCCGCGTCCTCCCGGAGCCACGGAACTGTGGAAACGGAGGTATCGAGGGCACGATGCCGGATGCTAGCGGCTGAGATCGGTGCCCCGCAGGAGATGGTGCGCCGCACCACGGCCGCGCCGCCGCGCCCCGACCGCGTGCCGCACGACCGCGGTTGGGCAAGATGGAGCGCGTGCGCATCGACCTCCACACCCATTCGACCGCGTCGGACGGCACCGAAACCCCCGCCGAGTTGATGCGTGCCGCCGCCGCGGCCGGACTGGATGTCGTCGCGATCACCGATCACGACACCACGGCGGGGTGGGCGGCGGCCGTCGACGCGCTCCCGAGCGGATTACGGCTGGTGCGCGGCATGGAGATGTCGTGTGTGGGGATGGGCGAGGACGGCTGGCCGGTACCGGTGCATCTGCTCGCGTACCTCTTCGATCCCGACGACGGCGCTTTCGCCGCGGAGCGTGAGCGGCTGCGCGGTGAGCGCGTGGCCCGGGTGCGGGCGATGGCGCAGCGGATGGCCGACGACGGATTGCCGATCGATCCGGACGCGGTCGTCGCGGCGGCCGGTCCCGCGGCCGGACGGCCGCATCTGGCGCGGGCACTGGTCGATGCCGGTGTGGTGCCGACGGTCGGCGCGGCATTCACCGATCTGCTGGCCCCGCGGGGCCGCTACTACGCGGAGAAGGCCGATACGCCGCTGCGGCAGGCCGTGGAGATGGTCGCGGCGGCCGGCGGGGTGACGGTGGTCGCCCACGCCCGGGCGCGCACCCGGGGCCGGCTGCTGGCGCTCGACGATATTCGCGAGCTGGCCGGGCACGGTCTGGGCGGACTCGAGATCGACCACCCCGACCACAACGACGCCGATCGCGCGGTACTGCGGGAGCTGGCACGCGAGCTGAATCTGATCACCACCGGTTCCTCGGACTACCACGGTGCCGACAAGCCGGTGCGACTCGGCGAATGCCGTACCGATCCGGCGCAATTCGACCGGCTGGTGGAGAAGGCCAGTGGCGTCGCGGTGATCGCCTCGTGAGGGTGCTGCGGGCGTTGAGCGGAACTGTCGCCGCCGGACTGGTGGTGCTGGCGCTGGTGGTCGTCGGGGCGGCGATCGCGGCGTCACAGCGCGGTTTTCCGGGCCCGGGCGCGACCAGTGTGGGTTGGCATATCGCACTGGCGGTGCTCGCCCTCGGCGCACAGATTTTTTCCGACAGACGTCGGGGAATTCCGGCATTTTTCGGATCGGTGGTCGTCTTTGTGGCGGCAGGTTACCTATTGGTTACGCAATGGTGGAATTGAGCTCCGCGTAACGGTTGCGGTCGGATGAATTGTGGCCGAATATTTTTCTCTGTGAGCGTCCGTAACCGGTCCACAATTCGCGGGGGCGCCCGGTGAACGATGCCGCGCACCCGCCAGCGGGGGATGAGACGACCGCCGATGTCCTGGTGGTCGGTGGCGGGCCCGCCGGTATGTGGTCCGCGTTGACCGCCGTCGCGGCCGGTGCGCGCGTGATTCTCGTCGACAAGGCCCGCTGTGGCCGCAGCGGGCCGTCCGCGAACGGCACCGTCGCGCTGTGGGATATCCCACCCGGACCGGGCCGCGACGAAGTGGTGGCGCACAGCTTCTCGCACGGCGGTGGTCTGGGCGATCCGGAGTGGCTGGATCGGGTACTGGGCGAAACCCATCACCGCATCGATCCGTTGCTGCGCTGGGGTTACCGGCAGGCCGGCGACGCGCTCGGGCCGTCGACCCGGGTCCGGCTGGACGGTCGCCGATATCTGGGTGCGCTGCGGCGTGGCCTGCTGCGGGCCGGGGTGCGGGTGCTCGATCATCATCAGGCGCTGTATCTGCTGGTCGACAGCGACGGCGTGGTGTGCGGGGCAGGTGGTGCGCAGGTGCGCGACAGCTTCCGGAGCTGGACCGTGCGCGCGGGCGGGGTCGTGCTCGCGACCGGTGGCTGCGCATTCCTGTCGGGCGGCGCCGGCACCGACGGCGCCACCGGCGAGGGCCTGCTCATGGCGGCGGAGGCCGGTGGTGAGCTATCGGGGATGGAATTCTCCGGGGCCTACAGCCTGGCGTCGGCGGCCGATCCGCGGGATGTGCGATTCGGCGCGCTGTTCGACGAATCCGGGGCGCTGCTGGAAGGGGACGAGTTCACCGTGCGCTCGGCCGCACTGACGGCATTGGCGCAGGGGCGGCGGATCTATGCCGATCCGATGCGCGGATCGGCGGTGCGGCTGGGTCCGAGGGCGGTGGTTCCGGCCGGCACCACGGCTGTGCCGGGTATCCCGGATCATCGAGCGGATCCGTCCGGCCGGGTGCGGCTGCGCGCGGTCCTGGAGGGTACGGTGCGCGGTTCGGGTGGGCTTCGCCTCGTTGGATTCGATTGTGCGACAACAGTTCCCGGGCTCTACGCGGCCGGCGACATCGCGACCAGGGAACCGGTCACGGGCGCGGTCGGCGGCTTCGGCGGACACGGCGGCGGCTGGGCGATCTCGTCGGGGATGTGGGCCGGATCGGGAGCGGAGCGCTTCGCTCGTCAGCGCGGCCGAGTGGGCCGGGCCCGGCCGCTTCCGGGCGCCGGACTGAATCCGCGCTCCGGAATCGACGCACGCGCGGTGGTCGGGCTGGTGCAGGAACATACGCTGCCGATGCGCCGCAGCTATTGGCGCAGCGCGGGCAGTCTGCGCGACAGCATCGCCGAACTGGATGCGATCTGGCCGGTCACCGAGTGCGAGCTCGGCGGCATCGGCGCCGATCGGGTGCGGGCGCGGCAGGCCGCCGCCCTGCTGGCGGTGGCCCGCTGGACGAAATACAGCGCGCTGGCGCGAACCGAGACCCGTGGGGTGCACCGGCGCACCGACCATCCCGGCGCGACCCAGGACTGGTGTCGGCGGTTGCTCACCGGCGGGGTGAGCCAGGTCTGGGTGCGACCGGCCTGACCAGCGGCGAGCGCGATCTCACAGCCGCGGGGGCGGCCTCGGCCGGACTGTTCACCGCCACTGGATCGCGCGGGCGAGTTTCCCCTTACGCGCAGGTAATTCGGACGCCCTACCCTCGGGAGATGGCAGCGCGCATCCGGTCCCCAGCAGGCTCCGAACAGAGGGATTTGGCAACTATCCGTCCCTACTGGCAGAATGTTGCGGATCCCCGGCCGACGCCACCGCCCGGTCCGGGACGGTTGGTGAGCTTCGGGTCGTGACGCACGGCTCCGATCCGCGGATCACCCCGCAGCCTTGCCCGGACCACCCGTCCGGTTCTCGCTCGACGGATTGTGCACGAGCCCTACAAAGAATGTGAACGTGTTCGCCTGTTGCAGCGGATGGTTCGCCGTCACGATGCGCAGCCGACTCGTTGTCGTTGTACTCGGGACGGCTCGCCGCGCGATGTAATTACCGGACGTATTGCGCGGCCCGTGAACGCCTGGTCGGCGCACGTCGTTCGAATAGTGAATACCTTTTATACGCATACCCGGCGGTAACCGTGAGCCGGTTCAGCCCGGACCGAGCAGGAGTGAAATCGTGTCATCTGTGACTGACGCACCGAATGCCACTACAGCGAGCCGTGAAACCGATACGACCGACCTTTCCGCTATCACTCACGAGGAAATTTTCGCCGGCCATCTCGGTGGCAAGCTTTCGGTGGAATTGTCCGCGCCGCTGGAGACCCAGCGTGATCTGTCGATCGCCTACACCCCCGGCGTCGCGCAGGTGAGCCGCGCGATCCACAAGGACGAGGCGCTCGCCAAGCGGTACACCTGGACCGACCGGCTGGTGGTCGTGGTCAGCGACGGCACCGCGGTGCTCGGCCTCGGCGATATCGGACCGCGCGCCTCGCTGCCGGTGATGGAGGGCAAGGCCGCGCTGTTCAAGAAGTTCGCCGGCCTGGATTCGATTCCGATCGTGCTCGACACCAAGGATGTCGACGAGATCGTGGAGACCCTGGTCCGCCTGCGCCCGAGCTTCGGTGCGGTGAACCTCGAGGACATCTCCGCCCCGCGCTGCTTCGAGATCGAGAAGCGGGTCGTCGAGGCGCTGGACTGCCCGGTCATGCACGACGATCAGCACGGCACCGCGATCGTGGTGCTCGCCGCGCTCAACGGCGCGGCCAAGGTGCAGGGCCGGGACACCGCCGATCTGAAGGTCGTCGTGTCCGGCGCCGGTGCCGCCGGTGTGGCGTGCACGAACATCCTGCTGGCCGCGGGAGTCTCCGATGTGGTGGTGCTCGACTCCAAGGGCATCGTCAGCCGGGATCGCGGTGACCTGAACGAGGTCAAGGCGGATCTGGCCCAGCGCACCAACCCGCGCGGGATCACCGGTGGCGCCGCCGAGGCGCTGTCGGGGGCCGATGTGTTCCTGGGCCTGTCGGCCGGCACCATCGCCGAGGACCTGATCGCGTCGATGGCACCCGAGTCGATCGTGTTCGCGATGTCGAACCCGGACCCGGAGATCCACCCCGAGGTGGCGCACCGCTACGCCGCGATCGTGGCCACCGGCCGCAGCGATTTCCCGAACCAGATCAACAACGTGCTCGCCTTCCCAGGCGTGTTCAAGGGCGCGCTGGATGCCGGTGCGCGCCGGATCACCGAGGGGATGAAGGTCGCGGCCGCCAACGCCATCTTCGGAGTGGTCGCCGACGAGCTCGCGCCCGACAAGATCATCCCGAGCCCGCTGGACCCGCGTGTCGCCCCGGCCGTCGCCGAGGCCGTGGCCGCGGCCGCCCGGGCCGAAGGCGTTGCCTGACAGCGACTTCACACTCCTGCGCCGAGGGCGCCCCGTTCATCGGAACGGGGCGCCCTCGGCATATCCGGTGGATCACCTCGTGTGGCAGGACATGCGGTAGTCGATCATCGGCTGGCGCACCGAGCGGAAATCCTTCAGCTCCTGCTGGTGGCCCTGCCGGTAGGCCTGCATTTCGGCCTTGCGCTGATCCTTCGGCATCCCTTTGACCTTGGCCAGCTCGGCGGCCAGATCCGGATGCGCCGCGAGGTACGACGCGACCTGCGGAGCGGTCTGGGCCTGCACCTGGGCGCGTGCCTGCGGATTGCACTGCGGCGCATCGGCCGAGGCGACGCCTGGGACGGCGAGGGCCAGGGCGGCGATGCCGGCGGTGCCGGCCAGCAGGGCGGCGACGGTTCGCTTCATACCGGTAACTCCATTCGTGACGGGACGTTGTCGAATGCCGAATCTGCGCCGCGAATCTGATAGGAGCCTGAAGACACCGAGTGGCGGCGGGTGATCTTCAGCCGATCCTCAGGTGGGACCGACGTGCCGCACAATGGTCGCCGATATCGGGCCCGTCGGCACGACCAGTTCGAACACCGCCCCCGAGTGACCCGGCGGCGGCGCAACGCAGCGCAGCTCGCCGCCATGGGCGCGGGCGATGCCGCGGGCGATCGCCAGACCCATACCGGCGCCGTCGCGGCGGCGGTCGCGGCCCGCGTCCAGCCGCACCAGGCGGTCGAAGATGCGGTCGCGGTCGGGGGCGGGGACTCCCGGGCCGGTATCGCTGACGCGGATCTCGGCGCGGGGCGCGCCGGTGACGTCGACGCCCTCGCCGACCGCGATGCCGATCGTCGCCCCGCCGGTCACCGCGGCGCACGCGTTGCTCAGCAGATTCACCAGGATCTGCCCGATCCGCTCCGGGTCGACCTCGGCCGGCACCGGTCGGCCGGTGAGCCGGAATTCGATGTCCGGGTGCAGGATTCGCATCCGATCCAGCTGAGACCGCGCGAGCTCGTAGAGGTCGGCCGGTTCGCGGTGCAGCGTCAGCCCGGCATCGATGCGCGCCATATCGAGCAAATCCTCGACCAGCCGCCCGGCCCGGTGGGCTTCGCGGACCAGTAGCAGGTACATTCGCTCGCGCTGTTCGGGATCGGTATCGGCGGGCTGGTGCAGGACCGCCTCCGCCATCGCCTTGATACCCGCGATGGGCGTGCGCAACTCGTGCGCGGCATCGCCGACGAAGGCGCGCATCTGTTGCTCGGAGGCCCGGGCGCGGGCTTCCGCTCCCTCGAGCGCGTCGAGCATGTCATCGAATGCCGCTGCGGTGCGACCCAATTCGGTATCGGTGCGGGCGGGGGAGAGCCGCCGACCGCGCCCGCCGCGGGCGATATCGCCGGCCAGGCGGGTCATCGAGTCCAGCGGTGCCAGCGCCTGCCGCAAACCGAACCACAGTGCGGCGGTGATCATCACGATCGCGGCCGCGGTGGTTCCGATCAGCACGCGACCCAGCCGGGCTCGCAGTTTCGCCGGGAGCGGGGTGTCGGCCTGCAGGGTGAGCCGGGCCCGCTCGAGCTGCCCGGTTCCGGCGAGGGTCACGGTCCGGGTCCGGACACCGTTGTCGGAGGGGTGTCCGGACGGCAGACTGCCGTAGACGCTGCCGTCGGCCAGGACCAGCCGGGCGCGCACCGAGCGGTTGTCCACGCGCATGATCAGCTCGGCGGGCGAGGTGTCCTGTACGGCGAGCCGGCGTGCCAGCTGGGCGCGATCGGTCAGGACGGTATCGGCGCTGCGCGCCACCACGACACCGAACAGGCTGTGTACGGCCAGCGCCACCGCGATCAACGCCAGTCCGGACACCGCGACGGCGGTGAGAACCACCCGGCGGCGCAGCGAGACGGTCGGTAGTCGCCGTGGTCGCGGGGTGTGGTCCGGGCCGTCGGTCGTCACGGCCGGCTCGCTCGCAGCGCGTAGCCCAGACCGCGCACGGTGTGCAGCAGGCGGGGCCCGTGCTCCTCCAGTTTGCGTCGCACCGCGCTGACGTACACCTCGACCAGATTCGGGTCGTAGTCCTCGTAACCCCATACGGCGGTGAGGATCTGGGTCTTGGTGACCACTCGATCGCGATGTGCGGCCAGATAGCTGAGCAGTTTGAACTCCGTCGCGGTCAGGGTGATCGGCGCACTGCCGCGCCGCACGGTGCCGGAGTCGGTCTCGACGACGAGATCGGCGATCGTGATGCGGTCGTGCAGCCGGCCCATCCGGCGCAGCAGCGCCTCGATGCGGGCCACCAGCTCGGCCAGATCGAAGGGTTTCACCACGTAATCGTCGGAGCCGGAACGCAAGCCGCGAACCCGGTCCGCCACCCCGTCGCGGGCGGTCACCATGACCACGCCCGCCCCGCTGCGCGCCCGCACCACCTCGAGCAGTCCGAAGCCGTCGCGGCCGGGCAGCATCACATCGAGCACTACGACATCGGGGCGGAACTGTTCCAGGTCGGCCTCGAGTCGTTCGCCGTGCTCGCGCGCCAGCACCTCGTGCCCGGCGGTGTGCACGGCCGCCGCGATCGCCGTGCGAATGGCGTCGGCGTCTTCGATCAGGAGGATGCGTCCGGGCTGCACCCGCACATTATTCGCCGCCCCGGCTGAGACCTGGCTGAAAGCCGCTCGAGAGTCTGCTTCGCGCTCGCTTCGCACGCCGGAATCTGTCGGTGGTCAGCGGTAGAGTCATATCGACTCGAACATCCGAAAGGTGTGGTGCACTTGGGAATTCGACGATTCATCGAACGGATGTCGAGGCGTCGTCATCGGGGTGACAACCCTCCGGAGGTCGGCAAGCGGGCCCGGCAGGTGGCTCGTGAGGTCGCGTCACTGCGGCGCGCGAACGAGCGATCGCGACCGCGGGAGGGCAATCCGTACGGGGAGGCGGGCACGCGCGGCATCGAGGGCTGAGGCGGCGCGAATCGGACCTGTCCGGTCACTTCGGGCAGGTCCGATTCGTCCCTTGTGCGAGGTCAGTGTGGCACGGCCACCGAGGCGACGAAGCGAGCCAGCTGTTCGTCGCTGATGTTGCGGGCCAGATCCGATTCGCAGATCATCCCGACCAGTCGTTTACCGGCGCGGGTGTCGATCACCGGCAGGCGTTTGATCCGGTGGCTCTCCATCAGGTCGAGAACATCGGTGACGGCGGCGTCGGCGTCGATCCAGTGGGGGGTGCCCTGCGCCAGATCGCCCGCGCGCACCCGGCTCGGGTCGTGGCCCTCGGCGATGCAGCCGACCACGATGTCGCGGTCGGTGAGCATGCCGATGAGCCGATCGTCGTTGCAGATCGGCAGCGCGCCGACATCCATATTCCGCATCAGTTGTGCGGCACGGTCGAGGGTTTCGTCGGCCGGGATACACGTCGCATCGAGATGCATGATGTCGCGGGCCTTCATTACCTCCACGGCGAACCTCCTGTCAGTTGCAGTGAGCCCGGACTTACGGCCGCTTCAATCGTGATCCACATCACAGGTGAGGTCAATGGCGCTGCGCCCACTGCTCCGGGACCGGGTGCGGGTATCCCGGTATCCCGCGGCGGCACCTACGATTCCTGTGCCGGGCCCGTCCCGGCCGCCGGACGTGGTTGTTGCTGACTATCGGGAGTGGGTGTCGCCGGATGGGACTGGCCGGATCGGTGCGAGCGACGGCCGGTGTGATGATCGCCGTGACCGCCGTGGCGCTGGCGGTGGCATGTTCGAGCGCGGACGCAGAGCCCACGCTCACCGTGGGCGCCGGCGATTCCGCGCAGTCGCGGATCATCGCCCAGATCTACGCTCAGGCGCTCGCCCGCGCGGGCACGCGCGCGGTCACCCGCGAACATCTCGGCCAGCGCGCCGACTACCTGGCCGCGCTGGACGCGGGCACGGTGACCGTGGTGGGTGACACCAGTGGCGATCTGCTCCGCGCCTTCGATTCGTCGTCCCGGGCGAGCGCGCCGGATCGAGCGGTCGCGGCGAAGATCGCCGACGACCGCACCCCGTCCACCCCGCCCACCGAGGCCGCCGCGCCGGGTGGTTCCGACGCGACACGGGTCGATTCGGTCGCCGAGGATCTCAGCCGGGCGGTGCCGGAGGGCCTGGCGATCTCCGACCTCGCCGATGCCACCGATCTGCGTCCCCAGCTGGCGCTCGCACCGTCCGCGGCCGCACGCTTCCCGGTCGACGCGACCGCGCTGGCCCCGCACTGTGCCGAACTGTCGGTCGGCATCGCGACCGGCCACGAATTGGACCCGCTGCGCATCGCGCCGGATCCACAACGCGATGTACTGACACCGCTGCACGAGGTCTACGGCTGCGACATCGTCCGCCACATCACCTTCGCCAGTGATTCGGACCTGCGAAAGGCCCTGCGCGAGGGACAGATCGACGCCGGTGTGTTCACCTCGGCGGTCGCGCTGCTGCCGGGCGGCCCCGGCGATCTGGCGGTGGTGGCCGATCCGTATTACGCCTTCCGTGCCCAGAACGTGATCCCCCTGCTGCGTCAGGGCGCGCTGGACCGTCGGCAACTCGAGAAACTCAACTATGTCGCCGGTGAGCTCACCGCGGCCGACTTCGCGGATCTGGTGCGCCGGGTCCGCGACGAACACGCACCGGCTGCCGAGGTGGCGCGGGCCTGGTTGGACGAGCACGCGCTCTGACCACCCCGGCCGCATCCGGCCCGCGGCCGTCGTTCATGATCAGGTTCTCTGGGAATTCGGGCGTACAGTGCGAATAGATCACCTGAGTGGGGGTCCGCATGGTCCTGGTCATCGCGTTGGGAGTGCTGGCCGCATTCTTGTTCGCCGCGGCCGGATATCTGCAGCAGCGCGCGGCGCGCACCGTGGTCGCCGAGCAACCCCGGGCGGCCCGGGTCTTCGGTATGACCACCCTGATGCAGCGCCTGCTGCGCAGCGGTACCTGGTTGCGCGGCTGGCTGACGAATCTGGCGGGTTTCCTGACCCAGGCGGCGGCCTTGCATCTGGGGTCGGTGGCCGCGGTTCAGCCGTTGATGTCGACCCAGCTGTTGTTCGCGGTCCCGCTCGAGGCCTTCGGCCGCAGGCGCCGGCCGCGCGGCCGCGATATCTGCTTCGCCCTGCTGGTCTGTGCCGGACTGGCGGTGCTGTTCGGTATCGGCGGCGTGGCGCCGCTGTCGGGTGAGCCCGACCGGGGCCGGGTGCTGCTGGCCACGTTCTCCGCGGCCGGGCTGGTGGCCCTGCTGGCCCTGATCAGTATTCGCTGCCCGATCTGGGTGGCGGCCAATCTGGTGGCGGTGGCGGCCGGCGTCTGTTTCGCCATGAGTGCGGTGTTCATGAAACTGACCACCGAGGATCTGCTGCATCGTGGCATCCCGGCCACCGCGGCGGACTGGCCCGGATATCTGCTGGCGGTCTCCACGCTCAGCGGGCTGCTGCTGGAGCAGACCGCCTTCGCCGCGGGGCCGTTGCCGTGGGCGATCGCGGCCATGAGCGTCACCAACCCCATCGTCAGCTATGTGGTCGGTGTGTTGGCCTTCCGCGTGGCCGTACCCCACGATCCCGGTTCCCTCGCGGCGGTGGCGGTGGCCGGCGCGCTGATCGCCGCGGGCATCGGCGGGCTCGCGCACTCGCCGCTGGCGCGCGCGTTCTATGCCGGTAACGAGGAGATAACCGATGAATCGCCAAGCCTGATGTCGTAAAAGGGTTGCGACGCATGTGTTATGACCATTGTGTGGGCAATCCGTCGCGTCCGGTGCTGTGGCGGGACTGTGTGGTCGGACTGGCCGTATTCGGGCTGTATCTGGCGGTGGATGCCCTGCACAGCCCGGCGCGTCGCGAATCGGCCGACCGTCATGCGCACCGCATCTTCGACCTCGAACAATGGCTCGACATCGACGTCGAGCGCCCGCTCAATCGCTGGCTGGAGTCACGCGAACTGCTGGCCACACTGGCCAATTACGAATACGCCTTCACCTACATCATCAGCGCCTTCGCGCTGCTGTTCTGGATGTATTTCCGCCGCCGCGCCGACTACCCTCGCGCCCGCGACTCGTTCCTGCTGCTGAACGTGCTGGCCATCGCCTGCTTCGCCGTCTTTCCGGTCACCCCGCCGCGGCTGCTGGCCGATCTGGGCTTCACCGATACCGTCGTCGCCGGCCACACCTGGGGCTCGTGGGGGTCATCGCTGGTTTCCGGGGCGAATCAACTCGCCGCGGTCCCGTCGTTGCATGTCGGCTGGGCGCTGTGGGTCAGCGTGGTGCTGGCCCGGGTCTCCGGCGGCTGGGCGATGCAGTTGCTCAGCGCCGCGCATGTCGGGCTCACCAGCTACGTGATCGTGGCGACCGCCAATCACTTCGTCCTGGACGCGGTGATCGCGGTGGCCTTCGTCGCGGTGAGTGTGCGGCTGGTCGATCGCTGGTACGCGCGTCCGCCCGCCGTCCCCCCGGCCGACGCGTTCTTCCTGCATATCGAGAAGTCCGGAATACCGCAGCAGGTCGGTGGGATGGTGGTGTTCGGACCCCGCGCCGACGGCGGGCCCACCCTGGCCGAGGTGCGCGATCTGGTGCGCGGTGAACTGCGTCATCTACCGCGATTCCAGCAGCGGCTGGACCAGCCGGGGCGGTGGCGCCGGGCGCGCTGGGTGGACAGTCCGGTGGATTGGGACTGGCATGTCACCGAGCGCACCGTCGAGACCGGATCACCGGAGGGATCTGGCGATCGTCCCGGGCGCGCCGGCGGTACCGGCCGATCCGAGGACGGCTTCTCGGCTTTCGACGTCGTGCCGGCCGGCGTCGCCGTCGGTCCCGGCGGCGGTGGCATCGAATCCGGTGTGGCCGAACCGCGGTGCCCGGCGGCCACCGAAGCGGTGGCGCGGCGGGTGGACGGAATCAGCCGGGTGGTCACCGATCTGGCGGCCGAGACACTGCCGAAGGATCGCCCGCTGTGGCGGTTGGTGCTGGTACGCGATCCGGCCGACGGCGCCATCGGAGTGGTGCTGCTGCTGCACCATGTGGTGGCCGACGGTATCGGTACGGTCCTGCAGGCGCTGCGACTGCTGCGCCCGACCATCGATCTGGCCGTGGCCGACCGCACACCACCCGGGTGGGCCACGACCGCCGTGGGTACGGTCGCCGGGCTGGCGCAGCTCGCGGCCGATGCGCGGCCCGGCGGCACCCTGCCCGGCGACTGCGTGCGGCGAGTGTTCACGGTCTGTTCGCTGGATCTGGAAACCGTTCGGGCGGTGGCGCGTTCGCATCGCGCCCGGGTCACCGATGTGCTGTTGTGTCTGACCGTCACCGCACTGCAGCGACTGCGTCCCGATCTGGGGGAACGGCTGCACGGAAGGATCCGGGTCGCGGTCCCGCTGATGGTGCGCGATCCGTCCTCGGGGGCGGAGGGCAATCTGACCGCCGCGGTGATGATCGATATCCCGCTGACCGCGATGAGCCCCCGCGACCGGCTCGCCGATATCCGCGCCCACAGCGACCGGCTGCATGCGGGAACCCGCGCGCTCGCCTCGCATTTCGTGATGGCGCAGGTACTCCGGCTGTTCCCGGAGCCCGCGGTCGGGGCGTTCGCGCGGTCGGTGTACGGCGGCCGGTTCTTCCACGCCATAGTGTCCAATATGGCCGGGCCCGAGATCGCGATGACTTTCGCGAATATGCCTATCACCCAGGTCTTTCCGATTCTTCCGGCCGCACCGGGGGTGCCCGTGGTGGCCGGTGTGCTGAGCTGGCACGGGGAGCTGGGAATCGGGCTCTCGGTGGATCCGGCGATACTCGACGCCGCCACGGTCGCGGCCGAGTTGCCCGGTGTGCTGGCCGAACTCGCCGACCCCACGTTCGTGGCCGAATAGCGCCCGGAGGCAGGATCCGGCGAGTAGTCTTCGACCAGTTGATCACGGAGCCGACCGTTACCCGAGGGAGGCCGAATCATGTTCGACCGGATCGCGTCGAAAGCGCTTGTGGCGTGTGCCCTTACCGCGCTGCTGGCCACCACCGCCGCCTGCGGGAGTGACGATTCCGGCGACAAGGCCGCATCGTCGTCGAATTCCGGCGCGCCCACGGTCACCCAGGCGGTCACCGTCAACTTCGAGAAGTTCTTCGACGGCGCCACCTCGGCGGATCAGAAGATCGCGCTGCTGGAGAACGGCGCCGCGTTCTCCGACGCCATCAGGGCCCAAGCCGATTCCCCGCTGGCCAAATCGGCGTCCGCCAAGGTCACCACGGTGGCCAGTACGAGTACCGATCACGCCGATGTGACTTTCGACGTGTTGTTCAACGGCACACCCGCGCTGTCCGGTCAGCAGGGGTCGGCGGTCTACACCGACGGCACCTGGAAGGTGACGGCTTCGACCTTCTGCGCGCTGCTCACCCTGGAGGGGGCGGCGCCGCCGGTCTGTGGCGCGCCCGCACCGGCCCCCGGCGCGAGTCCGGCGCCCGGCGCGGCACCGCCGCCCACCGTCGTTCCGACACCGACCAGCTGAGGTCTCGATGACGTCGTCGAGCCGGTGGGGTACCGGATCGCGCCGACCGCATCGCGGTAGTGCCTCCGCCGCAACGAATCCCACGGTGAATGCGCCCGGCGCGGTCGCGCCGGCGACCGGGGACGGCGCATCGGCGGGCGGAACCCGGCGACCCTATGTCGCGCTGGCGGTGGTCACCGCGGTGCTGTTCGTGACCTTCCTCGACACCACCATCGTCAGCGTCGCACTCGGCGATATCCAGTCCGATGTGCATGCCGGGGTGGTGTCGCTGCAGTGGGTGGTCAACGCCTACACGCTGGTCTTCGCGAGCCTGATGCTCACCGCCGGCACTCTCGGCGACCGGTGGGGCCGCAAACGCGTGATGGTCGGCGGGCTCGTCGTGTTCTGTATCGGCTCGGTGCTGTCGGCGCTGGCCGGTGGCGTCTCGCTGCTGATCGCGGGGCGCGCGGTGATGGGTGTCGGTGCGGCGGCCTCGGAACCGGGCACGCTGTCGGTGATCCGGCACATCTTCCCGGATCGCGGTGCCCGAGCCAAGGCGCTGGGCGCCTGGGCGGCGGTGTCGGGGCTGGCCCTGGCGTTGGGGCCGGTGATCGGCGGTGTGCTGGTCGGCGCCTTCGGCTGGCGCTCGATCTTCTGGTTCAACCTGATCGTCGGCGTGGTCGTGCTGGCGGCCGCGCTGAAATTCGTTCCGGAGAGCGCCGATCCGCAGCCGGGTCCGGTCGACTGGGCCGGATTCGTCCTGGGCGCCACCTTTCTCGGATGCGTGATCTACGCGGCCATCTCCGGTGAGCAGGTGGGCTACTCGTCCGCCTCGGTGATCACGCTGTTCGTGATCGGCGCGCTCGCGTTCGTCGCGTTCCTGTGGGTCGAGACGCGTGCGCCCAACCCGATGTTCGACTTCCACTATCTGGAGCGTCCGCTGGTACGCAGCGCGCTGGTGGTCGCCTTCGCGGTCTACTTCGGGATCTTCTCGATCTTCTTCTTCACCGCGCTGTATCTCCAAGAGGTGGTGAGCTATTCGGGCTGGCGGACCGCGGCGGTCTTCGGCCCGATGGCGGTGGCGATCATCGCCGGATCACTGATCTCCGGCTTCTGGGTGGCGCTGCGTGGATCCCGTACGCCGATGATCGCCGGCTGTGTGCTGGGTGCGGCGGGAATTCTGCTCACCCGTCACTTCCTGGGCGTCACGGTCGAATTCACGCCGCTGGCGCTGGCGCTGATGCTGGCCGGACTCGGTTTCGGTATCGCCGTGGTACCACTGACCTCGGCGGTACTGTCCGGCGTTCCGGCCGAACATTCCGGTATGGCGGCCGCGGCCACCAACACCATGCGACAGGTCGGTGCGGTCGTCGGTGTGGCCGCGCTGGGCTCGCTGGTGAACTCCTTCCTCAATTCCGATCTGCGGGATCGGTTGCGGCAGATCGGGGTTCCGGCCAACTTCCAGGCCATCGTGATCGACGCCATCGAGACCGGCAATGTCCCGGCCGGTGGTGACGCCGCGGCCTCGGCGGCTTATGGACCCATCGTGAATCGGGTCATCAACGCCACCTACGAGGCGTTCCACCGCGGACTCGAGGTGGCGCTGCTGGTGTCTGCGATCATGATCCTGCTCGCCGCCGTCGTCACCGCGGTATGGCTGCCGCGTCGCGGGGACCGTGCCGGGTACGTGCACGAGGACTGATCTCGCCGTGTCATGGGGCCGCACCGCCGCCGATCCGCCGCTCACGCGGGCAGGGTGCTGCCGTCCGCCGATTCGGCCAGCCATTCGGCCAGCGCCGGATGCATGGCCAGTGCCGGTAGCGCGCCGACCAGGGTATCGATCAGTTCGGTGCGGCCGATCGTCTCCTCGCGCAACCAGATCAGGGTGGTTTCCTCGACGAAGGCGATCCAGCCGCGGAACACCAGCCGCAGCCGGGGCAGTTCGGGATCGTCGGGGGTCAACGGTGTTTCGGTGAGGATCCGGTCGACGATGGCGTCGCGGGTGGCATCGGCCAGGGCCAGCAGTTCCGGGCTGCCGCTGGCGGGGCCGCGCAGCAGGCCCTGATAGGAGATACGGTTCTCGCTGACGTAGTCGACGTAGCGCTCGACCGCATCGTGCAGCATCCCCAGCAGGCCGAGACTGCGATCGGGCATGGTCCGGGCCAGCAACTCCTCGTTGGCGCGGCGGACGATGGCGCGCTGGAAGTCCTGTTTCGAGGCGAAGTAGTGGAACAGCAGGCCCCGGGAGATCCCCGCCTGCCGGGCGATCTCCCCGATGGAGATGTCCTCGAGCGTGCGGTCGCGCAACATGTTCACGCCGAGGGTGACCAGCTGTTCCCGGCGCTCGTCCGGGCTCAGCCGCACCCTTTTGGTTCCGGGACCGTTGTCACTCACGGATCTCATCTTACTGAACGGTAGTCAATACTGTTGACTCGCGCTCAATAAGACCGTAGGCTTTAGTACATGAGTCGTAGGGTTACAGACAACGGCCGCGGCGCTGCGTCCGAAGGCGGTGGCGAAGCTGCGCCCGCTCGTCATGTGCGCACCTTGATCGTCGGCAGCGGATTCTCCGGGCTCGGGCTGGCCATCCGGCTGAGCCAGCAGGGGCGCGACGACTATCTCGTACTCGAGCGCGGCAACGATGTCGGCGGTACCTGGCGGGACAACACCTACCCGGGTGCGGCCTGCGATGTGCCCTCACAGCTGTATTCGTATTCGTTCGCGCTCAACCCGGACTGGTCCCGGTCGTTCTCCAAGCAGCCGGAGATCCAGGCCTACATCCAGGGCGTGGCCGACCGCTACGGGGTGCGCGACAAGCACCTGTTCGATTGCGAGATGACCGGCGCGCGCTGGAACGACGAAGTGGCCCGCTGGGAGGTGCAGACCAGCCGGGGTGCCTTCACCGCCGATGTCCTGGTCTCCGCCGTCGGTGCGCTGTGTGAGCCGAATCTGCCGGATATCAAGGGCATCAGCGGTTTCGAAGGGCAGATCTTCCACTCCGCGCGCTGGGATCACGACGCCGATCTGACGGGTAAGCGGGTCGCGGTGATCGGCACCGGAGCCTCGGCCATTCAGATCGTGCCCTCGATCGCGCCGAAGGTCGCCCGCCTGGACCTCTATCAGCGCACCGCGCCCTGGCTGCTGCCGCGAATGGACCGTCAGTACACGCGGGCCGAGCGGCTGGCGTTCAAATACGTTCCGGGCGTGCAGAAGTTGTCCCGCGCGGCCATCTACGCCGCCCGGGAGACGCAGGTCGTCGGACTGGCCAAGTTCCCGCCCGCGATGCTGGCGTTCGAAGGGCTCGCCCGGCTCAAGCTGCGGCTCGAGGTGTCCGACGCGACGTTGCGCGAGAAGGTGACGCCGAACTTCCGCATCGGCTGTAAGCGCATGCTGATCTCGAACGAGTACTACCCGGCGCTGGGACGCGACAACGTCGATGTCGTCACCGACGGTATCCGCGAGGTCCGCGCGAACTCGATCGTCACCGCCGACGGCACCGAGCGCGAGGTCGACGCCATCATCGTGGCCACCGGCTTCCACGTCACCGATTCGCCGGTGTACGAGACCATCTCCGGTCGTGACGGGCGCACCCTCACCGAACTCTTCGACGAGGTCGGCCAGCAGGGCTACAAGGGCGCGGCCATCCACAACTTCCCGAATATGTTCTTCATGCTCGGGCCGAACGTGGGCCTGGGCCACACCTCGATGGTGTACATGATCGAATCGCAGATCAACTACGTCGCCGACGCCATCGCCACCGTCGACCAGCGCGGACTGCGCACAGTCGAGGTGCGAAAAGACGTGCAGGACAAGTACAACCGCGACCTGCAGGACAGCATGGCCGCCAGTGTCTGGCTCAACGGCGGCTGCGCCAGCTGGTACCTGGACAAGCACGGCAACAACACCACGCTGTGGCCCGATTTCACCTTCCGCTTCCGTAAGCTGACCGAGAAATTCGATGTCGCGGCGTACGAGACGACCCAATCGACCGACGAGGCCGCGCGGCCCGATCTGAAAGTGGTGGCAACACAGTGAGCAATGACGCTTACTTCACGGGCAAGGTTTGTGTGATCACGGGCGCCGGGTCGGGCATCGGCCGGGCACTGGCCGAGAATCTGGCCCGCCGGGGCGCGAAACTCGCGCTGTCCGATATCGATTCCGAAGGCTTGGCCGAGACGGTCCGACGCGTCGAAGCGCTGGGTGCCCAGGTCAAATCCGATCGGCTCAACGTGGCCGAGCGCGAGGCCGTCCTGCTCTACGCCGACGAGGTGAAAAAGCATTTCGGTGTCGTGCACCAGATCTACAACAACGCCGGTATCGCCTTCCACGGCGAGGTCAACGAGTCCCAGTTCAAGGACTTCGAGCGTGTCATGGATGTCGACTTCTGGGGAGTCGTCAACGGCACCAAGGCTTTCCTGCCCTACCTCATCGAATCCGGCGACGGTCACGTGATCAACGTGTCGTCGCTGTTCGGTCTGATCGCGGTGCCGAGTCAGAGTGCCTACAACGCGGCGAAGTTCGCGGTGCGCGGTTTCACCGAATCGCTGCGTCAGGAGATGCTGGGCGGTAAGAAGCCGGTCAAGGTCACCTGTGTGCATCCGGGCGGTATCAAGACCGCGGTGGCGCGCAACGCCACCTACGCCGAGGGGCTCGACGCGAATCAGCTCTCCGCCTTCTTCGACAAGAAGCTCGCCATGCACACCCCGGAGATGGCCGCGCAGACCATCACCGAGGGCGTGCGCAAGGGGCACGGCCGGGTGCTGATCGGCTGGGAGGCGAAGGCGCTGGATCTGTTCGTGCGCACCACGGGCTCCTACTATCAGCGCATCGCCAGCATCGTCAACAGCCGGTTCATGCCCTGAGCCGCGAGTGAATGACGCTGTGATGCCTGGTTTTTCGAAAGCGTTGTCCATGCCCTTGCCGATCGCACGGGCCGTCCTGCATCCGATGTTCCGGTATGCCATGCACAGCCGGCTGCCCTTCACCCTGCAGCGGGCGCTGCTCGATGCCGGTTCCGTGCTGCAGCTCCTACCGAGCGGGACCCGGGTGGACCGGATGCGACTGGGTGGACGCTCCGCCGAGCGGGTGACCGCGGCCGGTGCGACCGGCTCGGGCGCGGTGCTGTATCTGCACGGCGGTGGCTACACCATCGGATCCCCGGCCACCCATCGGTCGCTGGCGGGACATCTGGCACGCGATATCGGCTGTCCGGTCTACGTCCCGGACTACCGGCTCGCGCCGGAACACCCCTATCCGGCCGCGCTCGATGACGCCGAGGCGGCATTCCTGGAGTTGGTGTCGACCGGGTTGGCCCCCGAGCAGATCGCGATCTCCGGTGATTCGGCCGGTGGCGGCTTGTCGCTGGCGCTCGCGCAGCGGTTGCGGGATCGGCACGGTATCCGGCCCGCGGGCCTCGGCCTGATCGCGCCGTGGGCGGATCCGAACGAGCTGCCGAGTCGCGCGCGGGATCTGGTGATCAATACGCCGTGGTCGCGGATGTGCGCGGCCGCGTACCTCGGTGACGGCGATCCGCTGGATTCGGGTTACGCACCGCTGCTGGGTGTGCTGCGCGGCCTGCCGGTCATCTATGTCCAGGTCGATGCCGGGGAGTTGCTGCACGATCAGTGCGAGCGGCTGGTGGAGGCGCTGCGTGTGGCCGAGGTGCCGGTTCGGTTCTCGGTGACCCACGGCCTCTGGCATGTTTCCCAGCTGCAGGCATCGCTGGTACAGCCCGCGGCGGCCGCCGCTCGTGAGCTGGCGCAGTTCCTCGGCGAATCGCTGCAACCAGCGCAAATTCGATCCATAGGATAGAAGTCGGTCGGACCGGTTCCGCCCGCCGCATCCGCGTCGACACGTCGACCGGGCGGCCGGGCGGAGCCTGCTGTTGTGGCTGGCGTAAATTACTGGCGAGTAGACCACGTGGAAGGGCACCGATGCGAGAGTTCGAAGTCCCGGCTACCTACACCATCCCCGAAGACGCCAATATGTCCGATGGCGCCTTCCGGCACGCCGAGCGCACGCCCGGCCTGGTGGTGTTCAACAGGCCGGACGGCAAGGGCGGTTGGACTGATGTCACCGCCGCGGAGTTCGCGAAGCACGTCACCGCGGTGGCCAAGGGACTGATCGCCTCCGGGATCGAACTCGGTGACCGGGTCGCCATCCTGGCCTCGACCCGCTACGAGTGGGTGGTGCTGGACTTCGCGATCTGGGCCGCCGGCGGCTGCACGGTAGCGATCTTCGACAGTTCCTCCGCCGAGCAGGCGCGCTGGATCCTGTCCGATTCGGGCACCAAGCTGATCGTGGTCGAGAACGCCCGGCACCGCGCCACCATCGCCGAGATCGAGGACGGCCTGCCGGAACTGGGTGAGCCGCTGGTGATCGACGCCGGCGCCATCGACACCCTGGTCACCCGGGGCGCCGAACTCGCCGACGAGGCCGTGCACGAACGGCGCAAGCAGGTCAAGGCCGCTTCCCCGGCATCGCTGATCTACACCTCCGGCACCACGGGACGGCCCAAGGGCGTCATGCTCTCCCATGCCAACCTCTACGCCGAGTCCGCCGCCGACCGCGCCGCGATGCCGCAGTTCCTCAAGCCGGGCCATCGCTCGCTGCTGTTCCTGCCGCTGGCGCACGTATTCGCCCGCGCGGTGGCGCTGGCCGCTTTCGACGCCGGCGTCACCGTGGCCCACACCGCCGACTGGTCGACGCTGGTCGAGCAGTTCGGCGAATACAAGCCGGACTTCATCCTCTCGGTGCCGCGCGTGTTCGAAAAGGTCTTCAACGGCGCCAAGCAGAAGGCACACGACGGCGGCAAGGGCAAGATCTTCGATCTGGCCGCGGAAACCGCCGTGGAGTACAGCCAGGCGCTCGACAACGGCGGCCCGGGGCTGGTGCTCAAGCTCAAGCACACCCTGTTCGACAAGCTGGTCTACGGCAAGTTGCGCGAGGCGATGGGCGGGCGCTGCAAGTCCGCGGTATCCGGCGGCGGCCCGCTGGGCGCGCGGCTCGGGCACTTCTTCCGCGGTGTCGGCGTCACCATCTACGAGGGTTACGGCCTGACCGAGAGCACCGCCGCGGTGTCGGTGAACACCCCCGACCATCTGAAGGTCGGTTCGGTGGGCCGCCCGCTCGGCGGTCACGCCGCCAAGGTGGCCGACGACGGTGAACTGCTGCTGCGTGGCCCGGTCGTCTTCGCCGGCTACTGGAACAACCCCACCGCCACCGAGGACGCCTTCGCCGACGGCTGGTTCAAGACCGGCGACCTCGGCGCGATCGACGATCAGGGCTTCGTCACGATCACCGGTCGTAAGAAGGAAATCATCGTCACCGCAGGCGGTAAGAACGTCTCCCCGGGAATGCTCGAGGACTCACTGCGCTCACATCCGCTGATCAGCCAGGTGATGGTGGTCGGCGACGGCAAGCCGTTCGTGGGCGCGCTGATCACCCTCGATCCGGAGGCGCTGCCGGGCTGGCAGACTCGCAACAACGTGCCCGCCGACACCCCGATCGAGAAGCTGATCGAACTGCCGGAACTGAACGCCGAGATCGACAAGGCGGTCAAGGACACCAACAAGCTGGTCTCCCACGCCGAGGCGATCAAGAAGATCCGCATCCTGCCGGTCGACTGGACCGAGGACAGCGGTGAACTCACCCCGAAGATGTCGCTCAAGCGCAATGTGGTGATGAAGAACTACGCGAGCGAGGTCGAGGCGATCTACAGCTGATCGTCGCGTCGCTTCCGGCCCGCCTTCTTCGCGAAGGCGGGCCATCGGCGTTCTCGGGCATGCGACGATATCGGCTGCACGCGATGATTTCCGCCGGTTGCCGTCGTCTCATCTGCAGGGCCGCGGCCACCGGTCACCGGCCCGTATCCACTGCGGAGGAGGCAACCGTGAAATCAGCTACCACCTACCTGATGTTCGAAGGCGATGCCGAGGAGGCGTTCGGCTTCTACCAGTCCGTTCTCGGTGGCGAACTGCAGATGGTTCGCTACGGCGAAATGGGTGACGGCGGTGGGGGCGATCTGCCCCCCGAGGTCGCGAAGCGCATCGCCAATGCCGCGCTGACCTGGCGTGCGGATCAGATGATCATGGGCTCGGACTGTCCGCCCGACCAGCGGGTCAACCACGCCGACCCGGCCTTCAGCGTATGCCTGGACGTCGACGATCAGGCCGAGGCCGAGCGGATTTTCACCGGGCTGTCGGCCGGCGGTCAGGTATCGATGCCGCTGGGCAAGACCGAATGGGCCGAACTGTTCGGCATGGTCACCGACAAATACTCGGTGCCGTGGATGATCAACCTGTACGGCGGCGAATAGGGTTTCTCGCAGGTTTCGAGTACCCGCCGCATGGCTCGGGACATGCGGCGGGCGGTGGTGTGTTCAGTAGGGGGCGGGTTTGTTCGACCGAGCCCACGTCTTTTCGGCTTCGGATCCCGCGTCCGGCGGGAACAATCCGGCGATCATCCACAGATCCCGCGGGGATTCGTAGGTGTGGAATTCCCAATGTAGTCCGCGATCGCGGGTGTAGGGCTCCATGATCGCGTTCAGCCGCAGCGTCGATCGCCTACGCATATCCGGATCGTCGAGATGCCGGGCCAGATGTTCGACCACGATCCGCACGGTGTCGCGCGCCGGCTCACCGCCCACGAAATACGACGATTCCTCGAGTTCCCGGAACAGTACGACGACATAGAACTCGGGCAGTCCGAAGCTGGTGTAGAGCGCGGTGATATCCCGGGCGAAATCTTGTTTATCCTTGTCGGAGTAGGTATTCGCCGGATGGTAGATATGCCAGAGAGGCATCGGTTCGTCCTTTCGCCGTCGCTGATCTATCGGGGGATGGTGAGTGCCAGCCCGTCGACGGGACCCGACAGCGCGGCCTTCACCCGTCGGGTTATCTCGTCGACGAGCACCTCGTGGTCGCCGCGCTCCAGGCCGTCGAATACGGCTTCGGCGACGCGAGCCGGGGAGATCTTGTCGACGGTCAGCCGTTCGACCATCTCGGTATCGGCGAATCCCAGATGTACGCCGACCACCTGGGTGTGCTGTGCGGCGAGTTCCAGCCGCAGTGAATTGGTCAGTGACCACAGCGCCGCTTTGGACGCGCCGTAGGCCGCCGCCCCCGCACCCCACGACAGCACCGAATGAATATCGATCAGCGCACCGCCGCCGCGGGCCGCCAGCGTCGGCGCGAAGGCCTGAGCGATCCGCAGCGGCCCGAAGACGTTGGTGTCGAATGTGGTTCGGACGTCGGCCATCTCGGTGGTCAGCAGCGGCGCCGGCAGCAGGACGCCGGCATTGTTGACCACGATGTCGACATCGGTCGCCCGTTGCGCCGCGGCCGCCACCGATTCCGGATCGGTGACATCCAGGGCGAGTACCTCGATCCGCGAATCGGGGTCCGGATGCGGAGTTCGCGCGGCGGCGTAGACCTTCGCCGCGCCGCGCCGGAGTAGTTCGTCCACGAACGCCTTGCCCAGTCCGCGACGGCCACCGGTGACGATTGCGACCGCGCCTTCGATGTCGACCATGTACTTCCCTTCGGATTTCCGAGCTGGATAACGATGTCGTTAGTTAGATGACAGCACAGCTATCTGGGTAACGCAAGCGTTAGGTACGATGGGTCTCGTGTCGATGACGTTCGAGGCGCGGCTGCGCGACCGCGATGACTGGTCGATCGGTGACCACTGCTCGGCCGGGCGGGTGCTGGATTTGCTGAGTACGCGGACCGTCTTTCTGGTGGTCCGTGAATGCTTCTACGGCACAACCAGATTCGAGGACTTCGTGGTGCGGGTGGGAACGTCGGCCCCCGCGGTGTCGCGCGCGCTCAAACAACTCGAGGCGGCGGGGATCGTCGAGCGCATGCCCTATCGGGAACCGGGGCGCCGCGCGCGTGAGGAATACGGGTTGACCGCGGCCGGTGAGGATCTGCTGCCCGTCTTCCTGGCCCTGATGCAGTGGGGTGACAGGTACCTGCAGGACGGGGCGCCGCCGCTGGCGTTCGTGGAGCGGGATTCGGGCGCCGAGATCGGAGTGCAGGTGGTGCGGGATCCGGGACCGCACGCGAAGTCGGGCGATATCGAGATCCGGCTCAATCGGCGATGAGGGCCGACCCGAACACCCGGCGGGCCGTGGTCGTGGGCGCCGGTATCGGCGGGCTCGCGGCGGCCGTCGCGCTGAGCCGCCGGGGGTGGGCTGTCGAGATCCTGGAGCGGTCGGCCGCGATCGGCGAATCGGGATCGGGACTGACCCTGTGGTGCAACGGCTTACGAGCCCTGGACAGCATCGGTCTCGGGGCCGAGGTACGGGCCCGGGCGATGCCCGAGACCGATGCCGGTATTCGTAACCCGCGGGGCCGGTGGCTGATTCGGACCGACACCGCCGAATTGACCCGGCGCTACGGCGAAGTGGTCATGATCCCGCGGTCCGATCTGTTCGACATCCTGCGCGGCGCGGTCGCCGGACTCGGCATTCGCACGAGTATCGCGGTGACCGGGATCGAGGCCGACGGCGACCGGATCACGGTCCGGCACGGCGCCGGTGCGTCCCATAGCGATCTCGTCGTTGGTGCGGACGGGATCCACAGTGTGGTCCGGGAATGGGTCTGCCCCCAGGCGGCGCCACCGCGATATACGGGACTGACCGCGTGGCGGATGATCACCGCCCGGCCGGTCCCGGCACTGCGTGAGGGCGGACAGAGCTGGGGGAATGGGCAACAGGCCGGTGTCATCCCGCTGCCCGACGGTCGGGTGTACGTCTTCGGCGCCGCCGCCGCGCCCGCCGGGCAACGCAGCCCGGGGAACGAACTCGGCGAGCTGCGCCGCCGATTCGGCCACTGGCACGAGCCGATTCCGGCGCTGCTGGACGCGGTCGGCGAGGACGACGTCCTGCGCCACGACATCTACCACCTGCCGCCGCTACGCACGTTCGCCCGCGGCCGCGCGGCCGTGCTCGGAGATGCCGCCCATGCGATGACCCCGAATATGGGACAGGGTGCGAATCAGGCGATCGAAGATGCCGTCACCCTGGCCGCCCTGCTCGACCGCACCGGCGAAATCGGCGCCGCCCTGGTCGAATACGACCGGATCCGCCGGCCCCGGACCCGGCGGATCGCACAGCGTTCGCGCCGCATCGGCCGGATCGCGCAACTGTCCTCGGTTCCGGCCCTGGGCCGGGACGCGGCGCTGTTGGTGACACCGGGCAGTGTGCTGTTGCGTGGGCTGGGCCCGGCGCTGTCCTGGCAGCCGCCGCGGTGACCGGGCCGGCCACGGCTCAGCCGACCGGGCCCTGGGTCAGTCCGGTGCGGGCCGACTCGTGCTGTCCCGAACCGTCGGTCCAGGTGAGCGTGACGGTATCGCCCGGGTGGTGCTGATCCATGGTGCCGGTGAGGGCGGTCGCCGAGTCGATGCTGTGGCCGTCGAGGCCGGTGATGACATCGCCCGCGGCCAGCCCGGCCGCCTCGGCGGGGCCGCCGCCGACCACATCGCGGACCAGCGCACCGGAACCGTTGGCATCGCTCATCGTGATACCCAGGAAGGCCGAATCGCCGATGTGCACGCGATCCGAGGCGGAACCGGCCTGAATCTGCTTGGCGATCGACACCGCCTTGTTGATCGGGATCGCGAAGCCCTGACCGCCGCCGGTGCCGAGCCGGAAGCCTTGGGACGCAGCGGTATCGACGCCGATCACCTTGCCGGAACTGTTGATCAGCGGACCGCCGGAATCGCCGGGCTGGATATTCGCGGCGACCTGGATCAGGCCGGTCAGTTGTTCCGAGGTGCCGGCGGAGTCGTCACTGGCGGTGATCGATCGGTTCAGTCCCGTGACGCGCCCGCCGGCCGCGGTCGGGGAGCCGGTACCGCCCGCGTTACCCACGCCGACGACGGCGTCGCCGACCGCGACCTGGTCCGAATCGCCGAGGGGCGCGGTCTGCAGACCCGATGCGCCCCGCAGTTTCACCAGCGCCAGATCGTCCTGCCGATCGAATCCGGCGACGGTGCCCTGATAGGTGCGGCCATCGCCCAGCGCGGTGACCGAGATGTCGGTCGCGCCCTCCACCACGTGATTGTTGGTCAGGATCGTGCCGTCGGAACCGAGCACGATGCCCGTTCCGGCGCCGGCTCCGTTCTGCATCCCGAGTTCGGTATTCACCACCACGATGCCGGGGACGACCGCGTTCGCGGCCTGCTCCAGCGCCGTGGCCTGGGAATCGACCTGCTCCACCGCCGGCACTCGACCGTGACCGAGGGGTGTCCCCGAGACGGGACCGTGGCCGTCGATGCGGGCACCGACCAGCCCGATGGTCAGCGCGATCACCGCGACCAGCGCCGCGATCAACCCGAAGGTCAGACCGTGGCGTGGTGCGCGGGCGGCGCCCGGCGGAGACGACTGCGGACCGTACGCCCCCGACGGTGGTTCGTACGGTCCGGGCGGATACGGCCGGTTGCCCTGATTCGGATACACACTCATCACGTCCTGTTCGGTCACATCCCGGGTGTCGGCGGATCCGGCGCGGGAATTCGGATCCTGTAATCGATTAAGCGCGCGTTTCCTGAGAGAGGGCTGGGCGCTTGCCGTGGAACTGCCTACGTGGCCCGGCTCACGACCGTGGACGATCCCGCCGAGAGCGATCCTGACGAAAGTATGACGGCGGCCGTGACCGGCCCGGGAGCGTATCGGTGCGCAGTACGCTCGCGGATATGGCCGGAACGGGACTGCGGGCGGCCTGCGGGGTCGTATCCGCGGGTGTGGCACTGGGTGTCGCGGAGTTGGTGTCGGTGCCGGTGGGAGCGGGCAGCGCGCCCTTGGCCGCCCTGGGATCGGCGGTGGTCGACCACACCCCCGACACCGTGCGGGAATGGGCGATCGACACCTTCGGGACCAACGACAAACTCGTTCTCTCCCTGCTGATGGGAATCGTGGCGCTCGCTGTCGCGGCGCTCGCCGGCACGGTCGAGCGCATCGGCCGTCCGATCGGATCGGCCGTCTTCGCGATCTTCGGGATCGTCGCCGCCTGGGCGGCCGTGACCCGTCCTGCCGCCGACCGGACCTGGATGCTGCCGTCGATCGTCGGGGTCGCGCTCGCGATCGTGGCGCTGCGGTGGTTGATCCGCCGAGGCGAACGGCCGGCTGCCGACGCGGTCGCGGCACCGGCGGAACCCGTTGTCGCGCAGATGGATCGGCGACAGCTGGTGCGCGCGATCGCGAGTGTCGGCGTGGTCGCGGTGGCCGCCGGAGTCGTCGGCCGGGTACTGGGCGCGACGGTGCACAGTGTGTCGGCCGAGCGGGCCCAGATCCGGCTGCCGCCGCCGAATACCCCCGCGCCACCGCCCGATCCGGCCGCGGACCTCCGGATACCGGGACTTACGCCGTATCTCACCGCGAACGACGACTTCTACCGCATCGATACGGCGCTGGTGGTGCCGCAGGTCAGTACCGAAACCTGGTCGCTGCGTATCCACGGCATGGTCGACCGCGAAATCCGGCTGGACTACCGCGATCTCACCCATCGGCAAGCGGTGGAGCGAACGGTGACACTGACCTGTGTGTCGAATCCGGTCGGCGGCGATCTGATCGGTAATGCCCGCTGGCTCGGATATCGGCTCGACGAGCTGCTCGCCGAGGCCGGTCCGCACCCCGATGCCGATATGGTGCTGTCCCGCAGCGTCGACGGGTTCACCGCGGGAAGCCCGCTGGCGGCACTGACCGACGGCCGCGACGCCCTGCTGGCTGTGGGCATGAACGGCGAACCGCTACCGGTCGAACACGGATATCCGGTGCGGCTGGTGGTGCCCGGGCTGTACGGCTACGTATCGGCCACCAAATGGGTCACCGAACTCGAGGTCACGAGATTCGATCGCGCACAGGCATATTGGACCCGGCGCGGCTGGTCCGCCCGCGGTCCGATCAAAACCGGCACCCGCATCGATACGCCGCGGGGCGGGGCGGTGCGGGCGGGGGTGGTGACGATCGCGGGCGTGGCCTGGGCCCAGCATCGCGGCATCCGGGCGGTGGAAGTGCAGATCGACGACGGCCCCTGGCAATTCGCGCGCCTGGCCGCCGAACCCTCGATCGACACCTGGCGGCAGTGGAGTTTCGACTGGGATGCCACCGCCGGCACCCACACCCTCCGCGCCCGCTCGACCGACGGCACCGGCGCGGTGCAGACCGCCGAATACGCCGACGTCGTACCCGACGGCGCCAGTGGATATCCGTCCAAGACCGTGCGGGTCGGATAGTCGGCCGAGAGCGCCGGCGACGCGAAAGGCCCCGCCCGTGTGAACCCAAGCTTCTCGGGCGGGGCCTTCGACAGTGTGGCCGATCAGCCGGCGATTCCGGCCTTCTCCGGTTCGGAATCCGGTGCGGCCTGCGGCTTCGCGGATCCGTTGGCGATGAACAACGCCGAGGCCACGACGCCGATCAGCAGGATGGCGCCCGGCAGGATCATCGCCTGCCCCAGGGCCGTGCTGAACTTGTCCAGGATCGGCACCGGGATGTGGCCGGTACCCGCGCCACCGCCCTCACCGAACTGGCCGCCGCCCAGGCCCTGCGCCGACATGCGAGCCGAGATCAGCGCGCTGATCGCGGCGCTGCCCAGCACCGAGCCGACCTGCCGGGTGGTGTTGTAGACACCGGCGCCCGCGCCGGCCTGATGGATCGGCAGGTTACGGGTGGCGGTGGAAGCCAGCGGCGCCCAGATGCACGAGTTCGACAGACCGGCGATACCGGCGACGATCAGGAACACCACGATCGAGCTGTCCGGCTTCATCAATGCCGCGAACCCGAACACGGTCAACGCGAAGCCCGCGAAACCGATGGTGGGCAACACCCGCGGATGCATCCGATCGGAGATCTTGCCGATGATCGGCGCGGTCAGACCGGTGACGATGGCCATCGGCGCGAAGACCAGCGCGGCCCGCGTCGGCGTGTACTCCCGCACGGCTTCCAGGTAGAAGTAGGCGGGAACCATCAGCGAGGTGACCGCGGCACCCATCGCGGCGATCGCGATACTCGACATCGAGAAGTTGCGGTCGCGGAACAGGCTCAGCGGCACCAGCGGCTCGTTCTTGTTGCGTGCCTGGTTGACCACGAACAGGGCCAGCACCACGAGACCGGCCACGATCATCGTCCAGATCCAGGCGTCCCAGTCCCGGGTATTGCCTTCCTGGATGCCGAACACCAGCAGGAACATGCCGACACCGCTGAGCACGACGCCGACGATGTCGAACTTGTGCTGGTGGGTCTCCAGGCTCGGCACCAGCCAGACCGCCAGGACGAAGGCCACGATGCCGACGGGGACGTTGATGTAGAAGATCCAGTTCCAGCCCTGCCAGTCGACCAGCACACCGCCGAGGATCGGGCCGACCAGGGTCGCCAGGCCGGCGACACCGCCCCACAGGCCCATGGCCGCACCGCGCTTGTCCGGCGGGAAGGTGCGGGTGATGACCGCCATGGTCTGCGGCGTCATCAACGCGGCGCCGAGGCCCTGTACGGCGCGCGCGGCGATGAGCATCTCGACCGAGCCCGACGTGGCACACCACAGCGAGGCCAGGGTGAACACCGCCAGCCCGGCCAGGTACACGTTCTTCGGGCCGAAGCGGTCGCCGAGGCGTCCCGTGACCAGCAGCGGCACCGCGTAGGTGAGCAGATAGGCGCTGGTCACCCAGATGACTTTGTTCATATCGGTGTGCAGGTCCGACAGGATCGCCGGATTGGCCACCGCGACGATGGTCATATCCAGCAGGATCATGAAGAACCCGACGACCAGCGCGGAGAGCGCCAGCCACGGATTGCGTTGGGTTGTCATAGATTTCGTTCCTGTTCCAGAAACCGGCCGGTCGGTACGGCCGATGGTCGAACGTATGCGGGTCTCGGAGCGCGGCGTGGGACCGTGCCCCCCTCAGGGTTCGGCAGTGGTCGCACCACCTTTCCGCAGCTCGGCGAGCATGTCGTCGGTGAGGGCCGCACCCCAGTCGTGGCCCATGTCACCGCTCTTGCTGGGGCAACGGGTTCCGTGCTCGTCGAATTCCTCCCACGGCAGTGAACCGTCGCGAATTTCCTCGACGAGGCCGCGGAGCCAGTGCGCTTCGACGGCGGTCTGGCTGCGGAGATAGTCGATGACCATCCAGTACCGCCGCGGTACCGAATGGGTGGTCGCCCACGTGCGAATGGCTTCGAGTTCGACGATGTCGTTGTCGAGCCAGCCGATGCGTTCGGTGAGCAGATCGATGGTCTCGCCGGCGGGCAGATTGTGGGACTCGGCCAGGGCGACGGGAAAGATCGGGTACTCGCGGATCGGTCGGCGAATGATGTCGGAGATGCGGGTGCGCAACGCTGCGGTACCCGCCTCGGTGATGCGGTATGTGGTGCGCTCGGGCCGGTTGCCCGCGCGTTCGGTGCCCTCGGCGTGCACCATTCCTTGTTCGGCCAGCCGGGTTACCGTGTGGTAGAGCGAGCCGGGCCGGATCTTGACGAGATTGTCTTCCCGGCGTTTGAGCATCAGCTGATACATCTCGTACGGATGCATCGGTTCCTCCTGTAACAGCGCGAGCACCGCGATCGCCATCGGCGTCAACGTGGCACCCGGCTGCTTGGACATCGGTATCGACTCCCTTCATCGCTGTCGCCGGACTCTACGCACGCCCGCCGACATAACCCACATCAAATATTCCACGCCGAATATACGACGCGGAAGTACGTGAAGCAAGACCGTTTCACCGAAGACGACGACCGAACGCCCCCGAATACGACAAAAACGCCGGGCCGGATCACTCGAAACGAGTGATCCGGCCCGGCGCCGATGATCCGACCTCGAAGAGGCGATGCGACCCAGTCGGTCGGAGCGAAGGCTAGTCGGTCGGAGCGAAGGCCAAGTCGACGATCTCCTGCTGCTCGACCGCGTGCACCTTCGACGAACCCGAGGACGGGGCCGACATGGCGCGACGCGAGATGCGGCGCAGCTTGTTGAACCGGTCCGGCAGGATCTCCGGCAGGTTCAGGCCGAAGAACGGCCAGGCGCCCTGGTTGGCCGGCTCCTCCTGCACCCACGCCAGATCGGTGGCGTTGGGGTAGGTGGCCAGCTTCTCGTTGAGCCGGTAGGACGGGATCGGGTAGAGCTGCTCGATGCGGATGATCGCCACATCGTCGCGGTTCTTCTTCGCCTTCTCCGCGACCAGCTCGTAGTAGAGCTTGCCGCTGGTCAGCAGGATCCGCTTGACCTTGGTGCGGTCACCGTCGCCGCTCTCGTAGGTCGGCTCCTCGAGCACCGACCGGAACTTGGCGTCGGTGAAGTCCTCGATATTGGAGACGACGGCCTTGTTGCGCAGCATCGACTTCGGGGTGAAGACGATCAGCGGTCGGCGGATGCCGTCGAGGGCGTGACGGCGCAGCAGGTGGAAGTAGTTCGACGGAGTGGAGGGAACCGCCACCGCCATCGAACCCTCGGCGCACAGCTGCAGGAACCGCTCGATGCGGCCGGAGGTGTGGTCGGGACCCTGACCCTCGTGACCGTGCGGCAACAGCAACACGACCTCCGAGAGCTGCTGCCACTTGGCCTCACCCGAGGAGATGAACTCGTCGATGATCGACTGCGCGCCGTTGACGAAGTCACCGAACTGGGCCTCCCACAGCACCAGCGCATCCGGATTGCCCAGGGAGTAGCCGTATTCGAAGCCGACCGCGGCGAACTCGCTCAGCGCCGAGTCGTGGACCGCGAACCAGCCCGGGTTCTCGCTGCCGATGTTGTGCAGCGGGGTGTACTCGGCACCGGACTTGCGGTCGATGATCACCGAATGCCGCTGGGTGAACGTGCCGCGACGGGAGTCCTGGCCGGTCAACCGGACCGCCTTACCCTCGTCGATCAGGGTGCCGAAGGCCAGCAGCTCCGCGAAGGCCCAGTCGACCTTGCCCTCGTAGGCCATTTCCCGGCGACGTTCGAGCACCGGCTTCACGCGTGGGTGCACATTGAAGCCGTCCGGCACGCCGAGGAAGGCGTCGCCGATGCGCTGCAGGACGGACTTGTCGACCGCGGTCACGACGGTGCCCGGAACGGTCTGCTCCTCCTCGACCGATTCGCTCGGCTCCGGCGGATACTTCTCCAGCTCGCGAACCTCGTTGAACACCCGCTCCAGCTGACCCTGGTAGTCACGCAGGGCGTCCTCGGCCTCTTTCATCGAGATGTCGCCACGGCCGATCAGAGCCTCGGTGTAGGACTTGCGGACGCTGCGCTTGGTGTCGATGACGTCGTACATGTACGGCTGGGTCATCGACGGGTCGTCGCCCTCGTTGTGGCCGCGACGCCGGTAGCAGATGAGGTCGATGACCACGTCCTTGTGGAACTTCTCGCGGAAGTCGGTAGCCAAGCGCGCCACCCAGGTGCAGGCCTCCGGATCATCGCCGTTGACGTGGAAGATCGGCGCGCCGATCGACTTGGCGATATCGGTGGAGTACTCGGTGGAGCGGCTGTTCTCCGGCGCGGTGGTGAAACCGATCTGGTTGTTCACCACGATGTGCACCGTGCCGCCGACGCGGTAGCCGCGCAGGCCGGACATGTTCAGTGTCTCGGCCACCACACCCTGACCGGCGAACGCGGCGTCACCGTGCAGCATCAGCGGCACGACCGAGAAGGTGCGTGCCTCCTCGCCCCGGGTGACCAGATCTTCCTTGGTGAGCAGGTCCTGCTTGGCGCGGACCAGACCCTCCAGCACCGGGTCGACGGCCTCGAGGTGCGACGGGTTGGCCGTCAGCGAGACCTCGATGTCGTTGTCGCCGAACATCTGGATGTAGGTGCCGTGCGCGCCGAGGTGGTACTTCACATCGCCCGAGCCGTGGGTGGCGGCCGGGTTCATGTTGCCCTCGAACTCGGTGAAGATCTGCGAGTAGGGCTTGCCGACGATATTGGCCAGCACGTTGAGGCGACCGCGGTGCGGCATACCGATGACGACCTCGTCGAGCGCGTGCTCGGCGCACTGGTCGATGACGGCGTCCATCATCGGGATGGTCGACTCGGCGCCCTCGAGCGAGAACCGCTTCTGGCCGACGTACTTGGTCTGCAGGAAGGTCTCGAACGCCTCGGCCGCGTTCAGCCGCGACAGGATGTACTTCTGCTGGGCGACGGTCGGCTTCTCGTGCTTCTGCTCGACCCGGTCCTGAATCCACTGCAGCTGTTCGGTTTCCAGGATGTGGGTGTACTCCACACCGACGTGGCGGCAATACGCGTCGCGCAGCACCGACAGCACGTCGCGCAGCTTCATCCGCTCCTGGCCGTGGAAGCCCGCGACGTTGAACTCGCGGTCCAGATCCCACAGGGTCAGGCCGTGCTGGGTGACATCGAGGTCGGGGTGGCTGCGGAACTTGTCCTTGACCAGCCGCAGCGGATCGGTATCGGCCATCAGGTGGCCGCGACTGCGATACGCCGCGATCAGCTCCTGCACGCGCACGCTCTTGTCGACGCCGCGTTCCTTGATGTCCTTGCGCCAGCGGACCGGCTCGTAGGGCACGCCCATGCCGTGGAAGATCTCGTCGAAGAACTCGTCGGAGATCAGCAGGTTGTGGATCGTGCGCAGGAAGTCACCGGACTCCGCACCCTGGATGATGCGGTGGTCGTAGGTGGAGGTCAGTGTCATCAGCTTGCCGATACCGATCTCGGCGAGCTGCTGATCGCTCATCCCCTGGAACTCGGCCGGGTACTCCATGGCGCCCGCACCGATGATCGCGCCCTGACCGGGCATCAGCCGGGGCACCGAGTGGTTGGTGCCGATGGTGCCGGGGTTGGTCAGCGAGATGGTGACGCCGGAGAAGTCGTCGGCGCCGAGCTTGCCGTCGCGGGCTCGCCGCACGATGTCCTCGTAGGCGCTGTGGAACTGCGCGAACGACATCGACTCGGTGTTCTTGATGGCCGCGACGACCAGCGTGCGGTTGCCGTCCTTGCCCGGAAGGTCGATCGCCAGGCCGAGATTGGTGTGCGCCGGGGTGACCGAGTTCGGCTTGCCGTCGACCTCGGCGAAGTGGCGGTTCATGTTCGGGAACGCCTTGACCGCCTGCACGATCGCATAACCCAGCAGGTGGGTGAAGGAGATCTTGCCGCCCCGGGTGCGAGCCAGGTGATTGTTGATGACCAGACGGTTGTCGATCATCAGCTTCGCCGGAATGGCACGCACGCTGGTCGCGGTCGGGATGGTCAGCGACGACGACATGTTCTTGACGATCGCCGCGGCCGGTCCGCGCAGCACCTTGGACTCGTCGGCGGCCGGTTCCGCCGGAGCGCTCTTGGCGGGGGTGGCGTTGGAGGTCGGCGCCGGGGTGGTGCTGGCCTGTGGCTTGCTGGCACGCGCCTGCGGCGGGGCCGCGGCCGCGGAGACAGCGGCGGTCGCCTTCGGGGCGGCCGGAACCTGAGCGGCGGGGGCCTGGGGGGCGGGCGGCGCCGGCGCGGGCTGGGCCGGTGCGACCGGGGCCGCCTTCGTGACCGAGTTGGAGGGAGCCGGCGCCGAGGGCGCCGCGGTGGGTGCGGAGGCGGCGGGCGTGCTGTTAACAATCTCACCCGGCGATTCCGGTGTGTAGTCGGCGAGGAACTCATGCCAGCTCTCATCGACCGACGACGGATCTTGCTTGTACTTCTGGTACATCTCGTCGACGAGCCACTGGTTCTGTCCGAACTGGGATGTTGAGCTGCTCACAGCAGGTGTTCGCCTCATTTCGTTCTTCGCGCTGCGACGTTTGTGACGTGCCCGGCACGGGTAATCGGCGCGATTTGCGCCGTTGCGCCCTTTCTGAGGATAGGCCCAGCCCCGACGCCGTGCCCCAGCGCGGCAGGCGCGGGCCCATTTCCTGGTTCCCCCGGCTGCCGTCTTTCGGGTGCACCGCTCCGCTACTGCCCGGCTCACTTACCCGCCGGACAGACCCAGCCTCATAGGTGACGACTCGTCCCGGGTCGAGAATATTCCTTCGTCGGAATCGGCTGCCTCCCAGAGTCGGTTATAGATTCCGCGTTCGGCCACCAACTGCTCGTGCGCGCCGAATTCCACGATCCGGCCGTGGGCCACCACCGCGATCCGATCGGCCCGCGCGGCGGTCGCCAACCGATGCGCGACGATAATCGTGGTCCGCCCGCGTGTCAGCGATCTACTCGCTACCAGCACCTTCTCCTCGTTGGCCGGATCCAGCACGGCGGTGGCCTCATCGAGAAGCAGCAGATCCGGATCGACCAATTCGGCACGGGCCAGCGCGATCAACTGACGTTGCCCGGCCGATAGTCCGCGTCCGCCCTCGCCGACCGGCTGGGCCATACCCCGGGGCAGGCCCTCGATCATCTCCCGTGCGCCCACCGCCGCCGCGGCATCCGCTATTTCCGCCGGAGTGGCGAAAGGTTTCCCGAATGCAATGTTGCTGGCAATGTCGCCGGTGAACAGGTGAGGTTCCTGGGGCACCACGCCCAGCCGCGATCGGAACCGCGCGAGCCGATAGTCGCGAATATCCACATCGTCGACTCGGATGGTTCCCGCATCCTGCCGGGGGAGGTCGTAGAGGCGGGCCAGCAGCTTGACCACCGTCGACTTGCCCGCACCGGTCGCACCGACCAGGGCCAGGGTCGAGCCGGCCGGGACGTGCAGTGAGACATCCTCCAGCGCGGGCGTTTTCGCATCGGGGTAGCGGAAGGTGACGCCGTCGAAGCGCACCTCACCGCGCAGGTGCTCGCCGATGGCGGCCGGATCTTCCGGGTCGGGGGCGATCGAGGACTCGGTGTGCAGCAGCGTCTCGATGCGCCGCAACCCCACCCGGGCCTGCTGATATCCGTCGAAGACCTGGGACAGCTGCGTGATCGGCCCGAACAGCAGGCTCAGGTAGAGCACGAACGCCACCAGGGTGCCCGGCGTCGTGGTGCCGTGCGCCACCTCGCGCGCACCCAGGTACACCACCGCCGCCTGGGCCAGATCCGCCCACGCCAGCACGAAGGCGAAGTAGATCGCGATCGCCCGCTGGGCGCGCAGGCGGGCGGTGCGGTAGCGGTCGGAGTACGCGCTGAACCGGCGGGCGGCCTCGGCCTCGTGCCGATAGGCCTGGGTGGCCCGCAGGCCCGCGACGTTCTCCTGGAAATCGGCATTGACCGTGGCGACCCGCTCCCGCGACGCCGAATACGCCGAGGCGGACACGCGGCGGAAGATCAGCGTCGCCACGATCAGCGGTGGCAGCGCCACGAACACCACCAGCGCCAGCGGGGCATCGATGATCAGCAGTGCGACCGCGATACCCACGACGGTGACGATGCTGATCAACGCCGTCCCCAGCCCGGTCTGCAGGAAGGTCGACAGCGCATCGATATCGGTCGTCATCCGGGTCATGATGCGGCCGGAGAGTTCGCGCTCGTAGTAGTCCAGGCCCAGCCGCTGGAGGTGGGCGTAACTGCGCACCCGCAGACCGTAGAGCACCCGCTCGCCGCCGCGCGCCGACAGCAGCGTGCCCAGCGCCTCGCCGGCCCAGCTGACCAGTACCAGCAGCACCCCGACGACAGCGGCGGCCACCAGCACCGAACCGCGATGCTGACCCACCCCGTCGTCGAGGGCGAATCGGGTCAGCGCCGGGAACGCCACACCGATGGCGGCGTCGAGCGCCAGCAGCGCGACCACCGCCGCCAGGAGCCACCGGACCGGACGCAGCAGGCGGACCAGCCGGAACCGGGGGTCGGGCCGCTCGAGTTCGCGATCGTCGAGCGCGGGTTGTTCGGTGGCGGGCGTGAGGCGCGTCAGCGCCGCCCGCATCTCCGGCGGCGCGTCCGGCTCCACGGGCGGTGATTGCGGTTCGTACGCGACGGGCTCGGGAGCCGGTTCCGCAACGACGGGACGGGCGAGGCCGGGGGCGAAGATGGCGCCGTCCGCCGGCGCGGGTTCGTACCCGGCCGGTGCCTGCGGTTCGGTATCGGCCGCCAGGACCACCCCGGTGCTCGGGCCGGGCAGGCGGACCACCCGATCGGCGTGCGCCAGCGTCGATTCGCGGTGCGCCAGGATCAGGGTGGTACGGCCGCGGGCGGGCAGGGCCGCGAAGATCGCGGCCTCGGTCACCGCGTCGACCGCCGAGGTGGCGTCGTCGAGAATCAGGATGCGCGGATCGGCCAGCAGGGCCCGGGCCAGGGCGAGGCGCTGGCGCTGACCGCCGGACAGGGTCAGGCCGCGTTCGCCGACGACGGTGTCGTAGCCGTCGGGCAGGGCGCGAATGAACTCGTCGGCCGCTGCCATGCGCGCGGCGGACTCGATCTCGGCGCGGTCGGCATCCGGTGCGCCGAGTGCGATATTCGCGGCGATGGTGTCGGAGAACAGGAACGGCTCGTCGAAGACGACACCGACCGCCTCCCGCAGATCGCCCGCCCGCACCCGGGAGATGTCGACGTCCGCGGCGTCGGGGCCCGCGCCGAACAGCGTGATCCGGCCGGATTCCGGGGTGTGGAATCGCGGCAGCAGCAAGGTCAGCGTGGATTTGCCGGATCCGGCCGGGCCGATCACCGCGACCGTCTCACCGGCGCGCAGCGTGAGATCGAGGTCGTGCAGGACCGGACGGCCCGGTTCGAAACCGAAGGTGAGGCCGTGGATCCGCAGCCCGAGCGGGCCGTCGGGCAGCGGCTGCGGATCGGGCGGATCCACACTCTCCGGCGCATCGTCGACGACCTGGTAGACGCGTTCGGCCGCCGCCCGTGTCAGCTGCGCCATCACCACGACGCTGGACAGGATCCTGGTACTGGACGCCATCATCGTCACGTAGGTCGCGAAGGCCAGGAAGGTGCCGACACCGATCACCGAATGCAGTGCCAGCACGCCACCGAGCGCGATGACGATCACCAGTCCGGCCTGCGGAATCGCGGAAACCGTCGGGGCGAAGCGGGAATCGATGCGGGCGGCGCGCATCCGGTGGGAGTAGAGCCTGCGGCCGTGCTCCTCCAGGATCCGGACCATCCGCGATTCCTGGCCGAATCCCTTCACCACCCGCACACCGGTCACCGTCTCCTCGACGTGCTGGGCCAGGTCGGCGGCGCGCTGCTGCGCGGACCAGGTGGCGGCGTGCAAGGTGGGCCGGACCCGGTACACCACCAGGGCCAGCGCGGGCACTGTCAGCAACGAGACCAGCGCCAGCGGCGGGGACAACAGCACCATCGCGATCGCGGCGAAGGCGAAGATCAGCAGCGAAGCCGCCGACAGCGGTGCCATCGCGAGCAGCCCCTGGACCAATTGCAGATCGCTGATCGAGCGCGACACCACCTGTCCGGTGCGCAGCCGGTCCTGGCGCGGCCCGTCGTAGCGATGCAGCGCGGTCAGCAGACTCACCCGCAATTCGTGTTGCACATCCAGGGCGAGCCGCCCGGCCAGCCAGCGCCGTCCATAGGTTGCGGCGAATCGGGCGAAGGCCAGTGCCACCAGCACACCGGCGATCGGTGCCAGCGCGCTCACCTCACCGGCCCGCGCGCGATCGAGCGCCGCCTTGGCGGCGAGCGGGGCCGCCGACTCGGCGCCGGCACCCGCGACGACCGCGATGATCACCCCGGCCAGTACGCGCGAGTGGGCGCGGCAGGCAGCCCACAGCCGCCGCAGCCAGCCGGGTGCGGCGGTAGGACGCGCGGGCGCGTCGGGGGAGGAGGCGTCGGAACCGTCGGCGCGCCGCGACGCGTGGAGTCCGGTACCGGTGGTGTCGGTGTCGTTCATGTCGATTCGACGGTACCGACGCGATCGGACACCGAATTCTTCCCGGACCCCCGGCGGTGCGGCCGGATATCAGTTGTCCCGTTTCTCCAGATGGCACCAGCGGGTTCGCCACACCGGATCGGTCGCGGACGATCCCTTGGTGGGCTGCGCCTGGGGTGGGACCGCGGTCCCGCGCCGATGCCATGGTGGTAGCGGCGCTCGGCGGCACTGCGAGCGGCTGTGGTGATCCATGGGTGCCCTCGAATCGTGTCGAACGGTCAGACTGCCGTCAGCGGCGAATCGGCCGGCCGGGCGAAGCCGGCGGCGAAGGAGCGCGCGACCGCGGGATCGTGCTCGCCGGCGCGCATCAACTCGTCCAGCTCCGGTGCCGCCGACAACATGGTCAGCGTCCAGCGAGCGGCCGGATGGGCGGTCTCCTCGAGCCACCGCTCGCCGGTGGCGCGCATCCACGCGGAGCCGAACGGACCGCCGGAATGATTCAGAATGGCCTCGGCGTAGTGGAAGCCGCAGTGCACCGCGCTGTTCGCTCCCTGAGCACCCGAGGGGTCCATCCGGCAGACGACGTCGCCGCCGCCGAGTACGGCGGTTCCGGACGGCAGGAAGCCGACCGGTCGTCGCATCGCCGGGATCACGGCGCCGACCAATGTGCCTCCGCCATCGGTCAATTCGACACCGTGGAAGCGCCGCGCCAATGCCGGCGGGCAGTGCGATTCGAGTAGTTCCGTGGCCAGTTTCAGCCGCTCACCCGGTGTGCTGTCGCCGCGGAACAGGTCCAGCGGACCTCCGGGAACCGCCGCGAACATCAGGACATGACACGGTCGCTCGGAGCCGGGGGCTCCGGTCAGAGCGGGGGTGGAGATCAGCTCACCGAGTCCCGGTAGCGCCAGGAACATGCCCAGCTGATCCGGGTCGGGCTCGACGCCGTCCAGATAGAGTGCCGCCGACTGTCGCATGGGACCGACCGGATACCTCCAGTCCGGATCGTCGGGGAAGGCGGTGGCCAGTTCCTTCGGCGCGCGGGTCACCACCGTCAGATCGAAGTCGGCGGTCCGGGCATCGAGTTCGTCCACCGAGAGCTGCCGGATCTGCAGATCGCCCCCGGCGGCGGCGAACTGGGTCATCCGATGGCTGAATACGGTGCGCTGGTCGACACTCTGCGCGGGGCTGTCCAGCGGGGCGGCCCAACTCGACACGGGCGTGCGGTCGACGCCCACGGTGAGCCGGATACCGCGGATCTGCGGGGCCTTGTCGCGCCACGTGCCCAGTCCGGCATCGGATTCCAGTTGCAGCGTGCGAGCGAACTTCACCTGGGTGCTGGTGACCGCGCCGGCCAGCACGGCCTCCGGGTCCCGATCGGCGACCAGTGTGACCGCCACACCGCTGTCGAGCAGCCGGAGTGCAAGCGGTAGTCCGCATTCACCCGCACCCAGTACCTGCACTCGCGTCATGCGCGTAATCCTCACGATATCGGTGGTGTCATGACCGCCCGGACCAGGCCGGATGGCTCGATACGAAGTCTCGGCGAATAGGTACCGCACCGGCATCGGTAATCCGCGGCCGGACTACCGAGACGAGTTTCGCGGTTGCCTATTCGGTTGCCGCGACTGCCGTTAAGCTCTGCGAACGTGTCGGGCGGTGAGTACGGGGCGAGTGCGGAAGCCGCCGTGAAGGATTTCGTCGGTCGCGCCGAAGAACTGGAGCGCACAGCGGCACTGCTGGTGGGGTCGTGCCGGTTGATCACCCTGCTCGGCCCCGGCGGGATCGGTAAGACGCGGCTGGCGATGGAGGCGACCGAACGGGTGCGCCGAGCCCGGCACGGCCAGGTGTATTGGGTGCGGCTGGCCAGGCTGCCGAAAGACGCCACAGCCGCGGAGGTCGAGAACGAGATCGCCGGCGTGGTCGTCGACGGCGATTTCTCGGGTCGTCCGGTGCGTACGGCCCTGGTGGCTGCGTTGAGTCGAGTCGATGCCGCGCGGCGGGGCAACGGCCGCGCGGTGCTGGTCCTGGACAACTGCGAGCATGTGCTGGACGGGGTCGGCCGGGTGGTGAGCGAACTGCTGGCCGCGATGCCGGCGCTCACGGTGCTGGCGACCAGCCGGACCGCCATCGGATGGGTGGACGAGCAGATTCTGCCCGTGGTGCCGCTGCCACCAGCTCATGCGGCTCGACTGTTCCGGCGGCGAGCGGAGCTGACCGGACGGGTCGTCACAGATGCCGACGCGGCGGTGGTCGAGGCCATCTGCCGGCATCTGCACAACTATCCGCTGTTCATCCGGCTCGCCGCCGCCCGGCTGCGCTATCAGCCGCTCCCCGCGGTACTGCATGATCTCGAGGGCGGCGCCGACCGCCGGTTGCGCTGGTCGCCGGGCTTCCGAGTCGGTGACGACGACCGTCATCGCGATATCGGTGCGGTCATCGGCTGGTCGTTCGATCTGTGCAGTGCCGAGGAACGTCTGTTGTTCGAGCGGATGTCGGTCTTCGCCGCCGGCGACGAGTTGTACCCCGGCCTGCGTGATGCCGGTGGTTTCGCCCATGAGACCGGTGTCGAGCTGGATGCCGTGGAGGCGATCTGCGTCGACCCCACACCGGGTGGTCTCGACCGCCGCGATATCCAACCGCTGCTGGAACAGCTCGCCGACCGTTCGATGATCACCATCCACCTGGACACCCAGACGGTGCGATATTCGCTGTCGGAGAGCTTCCGGCTCTTCGCCCGGGAGCGCATCCGCGAGCGCGGAGACGGCCAGTGGGAAATGCTGGGCGCGCGCCACCGGCGCTACTATCGGGACCGGCTCGGCGCCGCGCGGTGGGTGGGTCCCCATGAACAACCGTTGCTGATCTGGGCTTGGGCGGCGTGGGACGACCTGCTGTGCGCCATCGACACCAGCCTGACCGACCCGCGCGAAGCCGTGGTCGGGCTCGAGATCGTGGTTGCTGTCATGGCCCTGCGCATTCCCTTCCTGCGCGGAGTCCTGCGCGAGTCACGTCAACTCGCCGATCGCAGCCTGGCGGCGGTGCGATCCTTCGGCGAATATCCGGTGGAGCTGGAGATCTCGGCGCTGGCCCTGGCCGGATGGATCGCGCTGTGCCAGGGGCGATCCGCCGATGCCGAGCGAATTCTCGACGAATGTGCCGAGATCTGGGGCAGTACCGGGTGGGCCGGCCGCGATACCGATCCCGCGATCGACCCCGTACTTCCGGCGCAGGTGGACTTCCTGTGGGGGTGCAGCCTGCTATTACTGCAGATGGATAGCCGGTCGGCCGAGGTGCTGGCTCGCGCCCGGGCGAAGTTCGCCCAAGCCGGTGATCCGGGCGGTGTCGCCATGAGCAGTCTGTTCGAGGCACTGGCGATGGCATTCTTCGGTTCCGCCGAGAGCGCGCTCGAGACCACCCGGCGGCACCTGGACAACATGTCCGCCTCGGGTGCGCAGTGGGCGATTTCCTGGGCGGAGCTGGCCGCCGCCATCGCCGAGGCGGCCCACGGTGATCCGGCCCGGGCGCGGGAGCTGTGCGATTCGGCGGAGGGCTGGCAGCAACCCATGCGGGATCAATGGGGTGGGGTGTGGGCCTTGCATATCCGGTCCTGGATCGCCGCCCGCGAAATCGCCGATCATGCTGATCGCGCGCCGGAGCGGGCGCTGGAGATCGCGCGCCTGATCGGTGAGACGAAGGCGCTGCGGCGCCGGCTGGGTATCGACCTGACCAATCTGGGGCCTTTCGCCACCGAGACCTCCGCGGCCGTCGACAAGGCGCGGGAGGTGCTGGGAGCCGAGGTCTTCGACGCCGCCGCGGCGCCGGGAACTCCGGGCGCCGAGCCGGTGCGGCCGAAGCGTCGCGATGGGCGCACGGAGTCTCCTTGGCAATCGCTCACCATCGCCGAACAAGAGGTGGCGGTGATGGCCGCGACGGGTTTGACCAATACCGCGATCGCGCTACGGCGCGGCACCTCCGTGCGTACCACCGACGCTCAGGTGGCATCCATCCTGGCGAAACTGATGATCGGGTCCCGCAAGGAGATCCGGTCGAATCTGCCGCCGGAACAGCGCGGTACGGCGGACCCCGCCCGGCCGGCCTGAACAGGTACCCCGCGTTATCAAATATCGCGGGTGCGCAGATACCACCAACCGGCGGCGCCCGCGGCGATCGTCCAGATCACCAGCACCACCGCGGAGGCCGCGTTCGGCGGCAAGAAGGGACTGTCGGCGAAGGAACCGACCGCCACCGTGCCGATGGTCGCCGAGCCGGGCAGCAGCACCACCACGCCCGCGATCCCCGCGCCCTTGGCGACCAGCCAGATCAGCGGTTCCAGAATGAACAGCCAGCCCGCCGTCGCGACCACCGCCAGATTCGGCGACCGCAGCAGCAGGCCCAGGCTCGCCCCGATCACGCCCCAGCACACCGCGGCCAGCAGACCGCCGCCGAACACGCCGGTCAGTCGCCAGCCGAATTCCACCGATCCCCGCCCGAACAGGGCCAGCCCGAGTGCCGCGCCGATCTCGGCACAGGCCGCGACCACCAGCGAATACGCCCCGGCCACACCCGCTTTCGCGCCGAAGAGCACATCGCGGTCGGACGTGAACAGGGCCGTCGATTCGATTCCGCGGTAGCGATACTCGTCGCCCGCGCTGACCGCACCGCCGATCGCCCCGGCCGCCACCGCGACGGCGATGGCCAGATAGAGCCCGACCGTCGCGGTCCCGGTAGCCAGGGCCGCGTGCGGTTGCGGCCCGGAGCCGCGCAGCGCCGAGGCGGCCGCGACGACGAATCCGACGGCCGCCAGGATCGGCGGCAGCAGCCAGCCGGATCGCACCGCGGTGATCTTGCGGAGCTCGGCGGTCGCCGCTCGGCTCACCTCGGCCGGGATGGTGGGCATCGTCGGCAGCATCATCGCGTTCCGTACGTGGTCGCAGGGGTGGGGGACGGATAGGCCGGCGGCGGTGTCGATTTGGTGAGTACGGCCAGCACCCGATCCGGATGCACGGGTTCGGCGACCATCTCACCGAGCTGGACGCGGGCCAGCACCGCCGCGGCCTCGATCTCCGCGGGCGAGGCCTCGGCGATCGCCAAGCGGCCGTCACCGCGCATCACCGCGTCGGTGAACCCCTGCGAGGCCAGCGTGGTCGCCAGCGCGATCGGACTCGAGGCCGCGACCACCAGACGATCCGGATGGTTGCGGCGCAGCCGCCGCGGACTGCCCTGGTAGGCCACGGTGCCCGACGACAACACGATCACCTGATCGCACAGCGGCACCGCCGCGGCGAGACTACGCGAGGTCAGCAGGGTGGTACCACCGCGCCGGCCGTGGCCGCGCAGGTAGTCGAAAAGCCAGGTGCGCTCACCGGATTCGAGGCCGTCGAAGGGGTCGTCGAGCACCAGGACGCGCGGATCGGCCAATAACGCCTGCGCCAGGGCGAGCCGGGTCAGCGTGCCCTCGGGCACCTCGCGCACCCGGGTCGCGGCGGCCTCGGACAGGCCCAGCGCGGTGAGCACCGTTTCCACTCGCTCGTCGCCGACACCGGCCGCGGCGGCGTAGATCCGCAGTTGTGCCCGCAGCGAGCGGGCCGGATGCAGGCCCCGCGGTTGCAGGACGGCGCCGATTCCACCGGCACGCGACAGCGCGGCGACGCCGGAATCGGCCTGGAGCAGGCCGAGCAGAATCCGCACGGTCGTGGACTTTCCCGAGGCGGGTGGGCCGACCAGCGCCGCGGTGGTTCCGGGCGGAACGGAGAAGTCGACATCCCGCAGCGCGGCGATGCCCTCGAACTGCTTGTGCAGTCCGGTGACCGAGATCGCCGGTGACCGGGCCGCGCTCATCGCTGCTCGGCGGTGTCGTCGGTGGCCGAATCGGTCAGCGCCGGAAGCGGATCCGCGTCTATCACCGCGCCGCGGGCGGGGGAGGGCCAGTGCGAGGGGGCCGGACCGAAGGCCCGGTGCGCGTTGGCGATCACGCCCTTGCCCAGGCCACGGTTGCCGAATCCGCCGATCGCGGCGCCGATTCCGGCCGGCAGCACCTTCCCGAACATCAGCAGGCTGCGCTTGGTGATGAACTGGACGACGAACTTCTTCATCAGCGAGTCGTTCATCCGATTGATGCCCGGAATCCGGTCGGCCAGCAGGGTGCCCCAGTTCTTGGCCGAATGCCCGACGCTGCGCTGGACGATATCCATGCCGGTTTCGCCGAGCACCACCGCCAGCACCAGCGCCCGCCGCCGTTCCTTGTCCTCGGGGGCGATGCCGTGCACGGCGGCCACCGCCAGGGTCAGCACGGCCGACGCCTCGAGGAAGAAGGTGGTTTCCGCGCTCATCGCGGCGATCGAGGTGAGAGTGCCGACGCCCGGTACCGCGGCGGTCGCGCCCACGGCCGTGCCGCTGCCGGTCACGGTGGTGAGGTACAGCCTCTCCAGGCGGTCCAGGATCTGGGCCGGGCTCTCGTCGGGATGAGCCCGGCGGAATCGGTCGACATATTTCGCGACGGCCGGAGCCTGCAACTGTGCCCCGTTGTCCAGCAGGGACCGCACGGCCTTCTCCATGCCGCTGTCGAACATCGGTAACGCACCCCTCTCGTCCGGTCCGCACAAACTCTAGTGGTGTCTGTTCTGCCCGGCGACCGCGTATGCGGCCGTGGACGACGCGGCCGTCGAACGAGTAACGAACCGCGCCCGGATCCGGTTCCGCGTCCTCGCGTGCGACGCCTACCGTGGAGGGCGTGAGTGGTGTCTCCGCGGGAGCCCGCAGACCGCCGGCTCCGTCGTTGCGGGCGTTTCTCGGCCCCTACGACGGCTATCTGCTGCGCGGGTTCGAATCCGGCGTCCACGTGGGGATGCCGGGAACCTCGATCACGGTGATCCTCACCATCGACGAGCCGATCGACGTGCCGGTGTCGTCACATCCCGATCAGGCCGGTGCGCGCTGGGACACGCTGGCGGGCGGGCTCACCCTGCGGCCGACGCTCATCGCGCACGACGGCAACCAGTACGGCATCCAATTGGCCATGACGCCGCTGGGCGCGCGGGCGCTGTTCGGCATACCGGCCGGTGAGCTGGGGTCGTGGATCGTCGACCTGGCGGATCTGCTGGGGCCCGAGGCCCGGCGGCTGCGCGAGCGGATCGCCGCCGCTCCCGACTGGCCGGCCCGGTTCACGATTCTCGACGCGGTGTTCACCGCCCGGGCCGCGGGGACCGATCGGCCCCGGCTGGGTATGGACGCCAATCTCGGACAGGCCTGGCGGCTGCTGACCGATCCGGCGCGGCGGCTCGCGGTCGCCGGGGTCGCGCAGGAGATCGGCTGGAGCAGAAGATATCTCGCTGCCCGGTTCACAGCGGAGTTCGGCATCACCCCGAAGGATGCCGCGCGGCTGACCAGATTCGAGACCTCGCATCGCCTGCTCCGCCGGCCCGGGGCCGGTATCGCCGAGGTGGCCGCCGCGACCGGCTACTACGACCAGGCGCATATGGCTCGGGAGTGGCGTGAGCTGGCCGGTTCGTCCCCGTCGGCGTGGCGGGCGCGGGAAGTGTTCCCATTCGTCCAAGCCACCGGGTAGTCGATCGAGAGAGGCTGCAGGTATGACCGATACGACCAACACCACAGCGACAACCGCTCCCTTGTGGCCGAGCTTCACCTATCGCGACGCTCCGGCCGCTATCGACTTCCTGCGCCGCGCCTTCGGTTTCGTCGAGGCCGCTCGATACGGCACCGGCGACGTGATCGACCACGCCGAGCTGACCTGGCCCGGTGGCGGCGGCATCATGCTCGGTTCGGTCCGTGAGGGGACGAGCCTGAGCGAACTGCCCGCCGGGACCGGCTCGGTATACGTCGTCACCGGCGATCCCGACGGTCTCTACGAGCGAGCCCGCGCCGCCGGCGCGACCATCACCCGCGAACTGCGCGACGAGGACTACGGCTCGCGCGGATTCACCTGCCGCGATCCGGAGGGTGTGTACTGGAGCTTCGGCACCTACGCGGGCGCCGCCGGATGAGCAGCCGGCGGCCCGGGTGACCGCACTACGCCCAGTCTGCCGCCGGGACTCGTTCCGGCGGCAAGGGCGGTGGCGGCGGCGTGCCGTCGCCGAAGGGTCTGCCGCCCAGCGCTTCGCGCCCGTGCGGAGTCAGCCAGCCGGACAGCTCCGGCCCCTTGGGCACCACTCCGGTGGGGTTGATATCGCTGTGGACGATGTAGTAGTGCTGCTTGATCTGGGTGAAGTCGACGGTGTCACCGAACCCCGGCGTCTGGAAGAGATCGCGCGCGTACGCCCACAGCACGGGCTGTTCGCTGAGTTTGTCCCGGTTGCACTTGAAATGCCCGTGGTAGACCGGGTCGAATCGCACCAGCGTCGTGAACAGCCGCACATCGGCCTCGGTGATGGTGTCGCCGACCAGGTAGCGCTGTCGGCCGAGGCGCTCGGAGAGCCAGTCCAGCGCGGTGAACAGCCGATCGTAGGCGGCGTCGTAGCCCTCCTGACTACCGGCGAAGCCGCACCGGTACACCCCGTTGTTCACCTCGGTGTAGACCCGGCGATTCACCCGGTCGATCTCCGCGCGCAGCGGTTCGGGATACAGCTGCGGCGCGCCGGGGCGATGGAACGCCGTCCACTCCGTGGAAAAGTCCAGGGTCATCTGCGCGTAGTCGTTGGTGACGATCTGTCCGGTAGGAATGTCGACCATCGCCGGAACCGTGATGCCCCGGGGGTATTCCGGATCGCGCGCCAGGTAGGCGTCGCGCAGGAAGTGGATGCCCAGCACCGGGTCCATCTCGCCCGGGTCGAGGTCGAAGGTCCAGCTGCGCTGGTCGTGGGTGGGTCCGCACAGGCCCAGCGAGATCACCGGTTCCAAACCGAGTAACCGGCGCACGATCAACGTGCGGTTGGCCCACGGGCAGGCGCGGGCCGCGACCAGTCGATAGCGCTGGGGTTCGACGGGGTATCCGTCGCGGCCGTCGGCGGTGATCCGCGTGGTGATGTAGTTGGTATCGCGTTCGAACTCGCCCGGCTCGACATAGGTCGCGGAGTTCGGCCCGGCATTCTGGGTCGGCGAGGTGGTCACCGCACCAGTGTGGCAGACCGCCACGATGACCCGGGCCTGCCTGCGGGCGGGGTACCGAATCGACGGCGATCTGGATAGATTCGGCCGATGAGCGATTCGAAACCCACCCGGTTGGAGCGCACCGAGACCGAGGGCGGCGCGCAGCTGGCGATCGTCACCATCGACCATCCGCCGCTGAATCTGTTCGATTCGGCGCTGCTGGACTCGCTCGCCGGCGATCTCGCCGCGCTGGCCGCGACTCCGCCTCGGGCCTTGTTGCTGCGGGCCGAGGGCAAGGTCGTCTCCGGTGGCGTCGACGTGCACGAATTCGAGGGGCTGACCGTCGAGCAGGGCGCCGCGCTGTGGCAGCGGCTGTTCGATCGGATCATCCATCCCATCGAGGAGCTGCCGTGCCCGGTGGTGTTCGCCGCGCACGGGCTCACCCTCACCGCCGCCTTCGAGATCTCGCTGGCCTGCGATCTGCTGCTGGCCTCCCCGAAGGCCAAGTTCGGCCTGGTGGAGACGGTGGTCGGGTTGACGCCGTCGATGGGTGGCCCGCAGCGGCTGGCCGAGCGCGCCGGTTCGGGCCGGGCTCGTGAGCTGGTCATGACCGGTGATGTGTACGACGCGGCCACCCTGGCCGAATGGGGAGTGGTCAACGCGATCCACGAGGATGTGGACGCGGCGGCCCGGGCACTGGCCGCCCGCCTCGCCGATGGTCCGACTCGCGCGCACGCCGCGACCAAGCAGATCATCGCCGCATGGCGATCCGGCGGGGTCGCGCACGCGGATTCGGTGACCCCGAAGGTGTCCGGGGAACTGTTCGATACCGAGGATTTGCGGGGTGCGGTGCGCAGCTTCCTCGACGTGGGGCCCGGCAAGGCGAGCTACTCCGGGCGGTGATCACGCGGACATCTTTGTCGCCTAATCCCCCATGATTGTGATCTGCGTCATATAGTCACAAGTGCCTGTTGATCGAGGCATTTCGGAGGGACTTGATGGCGCAGCTTCTGATCGAATATCCGCAGTCGCGAAATCCGTGGTGCGGCAACCCTCTTGCTCGCGGGGCCGACGGCGTCCTGCGTTACGGCAACCTGAACCCGGCATTGACCGAACTACTCGATGTTCAGGTGCACGCCTTCGCGGCGCGTGAGGCGGTTGTCGAAATCGGCGGTCCACGGCTGACCTACCGGCAGCTGTGGCACGCCGCCTCCCGCATCGCGGGCGGGCTGCAGGAGCACGGAATCGGCTACGGCGATCGGGTTGCGGTGCGGATGCCGGTGGGCGCCCGCTGGGTGCAGGCCTTCCTCGGCGCGCTGCTGTCGGGTGCGGTGCCGGTGCTGGTGCACGACGGCCTGCCCGAGTCGGTCGCCGATCAGGTCCTCGCCGACAGCTGCGCGGATTTCGTCCTGGACGGCGGTGGCCCGGAGGCGGGGTACGCCGATCTGCCCGATGGGGCCGCCTTCATCGACGACGGCGCCTCCCTCGGCGAGCTCGCGTTGCTGTGCTACACCAGTGGTGGTGCGGCCCAGAGCGTTTCGGCCGAGGACGGCAGCGGTCCGCGCGGGGTCGAGTTGACCAACGAGAATCTGCTGTCGGCCGTGCGGTCGGTGGTCGGCGCCTTCGATCTGCCGACCGACGGGTTGCGCAATCTGGTCTTGCTGCCGCTGGCGCACGCCAGCGGTTGTGTCGACCAGCTGTTGCCGACCTTCGCGGTCGGCGGCACCGTCGTCCTGGCCCCGGATTCGGGCGCGATCGCGGAGGCGATCGTGGCCGAACGCATCGATATGGTCTCCGCGACGCCGCGGATCTTCGCCGGACTCCTTCCGGAACTGGCGGGTCTGCGTGCCGAGGGAGTGCGTCAGGTCTGCAGTGCCGGGCACCGCGCCGAACTTGCCGCCACCGAAGCGGGCACCGCCGATCTGGTGACCGCGGCGCTGCGCGAGGTCTTCCCGCTGGCCCGGCAGTGGTCGGTGTGGGGCGCCACCGAAACCAGCGGTATCGGGCTGGCATTGGTGGACGGCACCGCGACGCCCGCCGGTGATCTGCTCGGATTCCCGTTCGGCGGTACGGAATTGGCGCTGTGGGGTCCGAGGGCGAAGGGGGGCAGTGGGGAATTGCTGTGTCGCGGACCGAATGTCGCCCCGCGCTACTGGAACGACCCGCAGACCACCGAATCCCGTTTCACCGGCACCTGGTTCCACACCGGTAACCAGGTGAGCATCGATACCGACGGCCTGGTGCATCGCACCGAATAGTGCCGCGCCGCGGTCACTCCACCATGCGGTCGTGCAGTGCGGTCCGCAGTTCGGGGCTGAATCCGATGGCTGTCAGGTACCCGTCGAGATCCCCGTACAGCCGGTGCATGGACTCGGTACCGGCCGCGAGGTACTCCACGCTCACCCCGAGCAGTGCGGCCGGCAGCGTCGTGGTGCCGCCGGAGTTGCGGGCCACATCCGCGGCCAGCGCGTCGATGGCGGCGTTGCTGAGCAGGTAGTCGGTGAGGATCTCCTCCTCGGTGACGCCGACCGCGCGCAGCAGCGTGGCGATGGCCCAGCCGGTGCGGTCCTTACCGGCCGCGCAGTGCACCAGCACCGCGCCGTCACCGCGAATCAGCGAACGGGCCATCGCGGTCAGCGCGACTCCGGCCTCGGGCATCGAGGGGAAGGCGGTGTAGACATCGACCAGATCGAGGTGCCGGCTCTCCTCGGCCGCCTCTTCGTGCGGTGGCGCGGCGCCGATCGCCGAATCGAACGGGGTCAGCTCGAGCCGCACCCCCTCCGGGAGGATGTCGACACCCATACGGTCCGCTTCGGCCGGCCCGCGCAGATCGTGCACGGTGGCGACGCCCAGCCGACGCAGGGTGTCGTGGCCGGTGGTGTCCAGCCGGCACAGCTGCGCCGATCGGAGCAGGACGCCGGACCGGATCGTGGTCCCGCGCGCGGTGCGCAGTCCGCCGACGTCGCGGTAGTTGAAGGTGCCGGGAATGTGAAGATGATCGGGGCGCGCCGTGGTCACGAATCCAGATTATCGGCGCCCGATGCCCGGTGGCGAGGCGTTTGTTCGGGTGTGTGCTCGACCACATCGATATAACGATTCCGGCCGAGGGGCCGTAGAGTTCTGGGCGTTTGTGCCCGCGCGGCAGCCGCTTGACCGTGGCGGATCCGCCCAGAGCGCCCCGTCCGAGACTCGGTGAAGTGGTAACAAAACATTCTTTCAGTCTGGAATAACCACTCGAACATGGTCCTAATCCCCGAATAGCCTCTAGCATTGACGGATGTTGACGGGTCGTCCGAGGTCGTCCTCGGTAGAGGTCACCGCAGATCCGCAACCCGTGAGCGAGTCGCGCAGGCGAGGTGCGCGCGTTCTTTCGCCGAGGGAGTCGTCGTTGAGCGCTAGTGGAGAGATGATCGAGGTCCGGCCCCGGCCGACCGTGCAGGAGGCCATCGAGACGGCCAGTGCCGCGATCGATTGCACCGGCACGCGCGCGTTGCGAGTACTCCTGCATGCCGGGGTGAGTGCGCTGTGGCCTGCCATCAAGGCGGCGCCGGAGCGTCAGGTCCGGACCCTCGAGGCGACGATCGCCGCATTACGTCAGCGCTGGGAGGGGCGGGTCGATTGTGTCGCCGATCCGTCGGTCTCGGAGATGTTCCGCGATCTGGACGACGAGGTCACGGCCTATCTGCAGCTGTGCGCCGAGCGGTCGGGTACCCAGTGGATCGAGCCGGTGGAGGCGATCGCGGCCTATGTCGTCGCGGTCACGCACGGCACCGTCCTGCGGTGGCTGGCCGACTGTGACGACGAGACGACCCTGGTGGTCTTCGACGATCTGGTCTCGACCTTGACCACCAAGGCCGTCGAGCTCTGATCCGGTCGCGACCCCCGATCGGCCGGAACCAAGTTCTGGACGTTTGACCAGTTTCATGATTGGCTGATGTCGTGACAGATGCGTCGCCGATCGCCGACCTGCATGCCGCCACCGCGGACCTGGATCCGCCGCTGGCCGCACTGGACCTGACCGCCGTGCGCGCCAATGCCGCCGATCTGGTCCGTCGCGCTCGTGGAGTGCCCATCCGGGTGGCGAGTAAATCGGTGCGCTGCCGCGCCGTTCTCGAGGAGGTGCTCGGGTCGGGGCTCACGGCTCAGGGCGGATTCGCCGGCATCATGTCTTATTCGTTGCGTGAGGCCCTGTGGCTGGCCGGACTCGGTGCGCGCGACATCCTGCTCGGCTATCCCAGCGTCGATCGCGGCGCGCTGAACGAACTCGCGGCCGATGCCACACTGCTCGATTCGATCACCCTCATGGTCGACGATGTCGCGCAACTCGACCTGATCCGATCCGCGGTCGGCGCCACGGTGAGCCCGCGGGTCTGCCTGGATGTGGACGCCTCGCTGCGAATCGGCCCGCTGCACCTGGGGGTGCGGCGGTCGCCGATCCGCACGCCGGAGCAGGCCGAGCAACTCGCCCGCGTCGCCCGCGACCGCGGCTTCCGGGTGGTCGGCGTGATGACCTACGAGGCTCAGATCGCGGGCCTGCCCGACACCAATCCCGCGGTGCGCGTGGTCAAGCGGCTGTCGGCGAAGGAGATCGGCGCCCGCCGCGAACAGGTGCTCGACGCGGTGCGTTCGGTGGCCGGCGCCCTCGAGATCGTCAACAGCGGTGGCAGCGGTTCGATCGAGGTCAGCGTGTCCGCACCGGAGGTCACCGAGGTGACCGCGGGCTCGGGCCTGTACGTGCCGACGCTGTTCGACGGATACCGCGCCTTCACGCCGCGCCCGGCGCTGTACTTCGCGCTGCCGGTGCTGCGCCACCCGGCCGCCGGCATCGCCACGGTCTTCGCCGGGGGATACATCGCGTCCGGACCGGCGGGTGCGTCCCGTGTTCCGAAACCGGTGTGGCCCAAGGGCTTGCGGCTGATCGGCACCGAGGGCGCGGGCGAGGTGCAGACACCGTTCACCGGCGCCACGCGACTGGCGATCGGAGATCGGGTCTGGATGCGGCACGCGAAGGCCGGTGAGCTCTGCGAGCGTTTCGATCGGCTCCACGTCGTGGACGCCGACGGACGGCGCACCGCGGTGCCCACCTACCGGGGCGAGGGCCGCAACTTCGGCTGACGGCTCAGTCGCCGAGTAGTTCCAGATACGCCGCCAGATCGGGCAGCTGTCCGGGAGTTTCGGGCAGGTAGTCGGTGAGCAGCGGTGAGGCGACGACGATCGCCGACCACATCGCCCGCGACACCGCGGTCGTGAGCCAGTGCCGTGACAGCAGTTCGTCCATGCCGTGCGGTGCGTCCGCCGGCGCCGAGGTGGTCATCGAGATCAGGACGACCGCGGCCTCCCGGCCCCGGAACCGATCGGCGGTGCCGACGACCACATCCTCGATCCGGGCCCGCGACAACAGGGTTCGGATCCGTGCTACCTGCGCGTGGTAGGGCGTCACGACCAGGATGTCGTGCGGATGCAGCGGCCGGGTGAGGACGCCCTGGCGCCAGTCGCGGCCCAGCAGCGCGCGGACCTGCCGCACGATCTCGCGGGCCTCCTCGGCGGATTCGGTGCTGTTGCCGTGATGTTCGACCGGAACGGCCCGGACGCCGGGCGGCACTCCCTCGAGTTCGCGTGCGAGCGTGACGGTTTCGTTGGATCGCAGCCGATTGCCGTAGCGCAGCCGCGACACCGGCCCGCACAACCGCGGATGCATCCGCCACGTGCGTTCCAGGAAGTATCCGAAATCGGCGGGCAGCGTGGGAGCCTCACCCACGATGCGCCCGAGCGCCGACTCTTCCACCGGCTCCGGATGCAGCCCCTCCGCGGGCAGCGGCGCCGGATCGCCGAGCAGCAGCAGATTGCGCGCGGCCGCGCCCACCGCGATCGCCTGGGCCAGCGGGAAATATCCGGCGTCGGCGATCACCAGCAGATCCAGACTCGACGGCGCGACCTGGTCGGGGTCGATGAAATCGCCCGGCAGACCACCGATCACACATCCGTTGACGGCATTGTCGAGGAATCGGGGGTACCGATCGGCCGCGATACCCAGCCATTCGGGCGCCACCGTGTGCACATCCGATTTGGCGACCAGCTCCGGCAGCACGCCCACCCGGACCACGGCGTCCAGCAGGGATTCGGCGGCCGAATGCGATTGCGCCACAACGCCGACCCGCCATTTGTATCGGGTGACGAGTCGTTCGATCACGCGTGCGGTGGTATCGGTCTTGCCGGTACCCGAGGGCCCCTGGACCGCGAGATAGGAGCAGTCCAGATCGAGTACCGCCGCAGTGACGGCCGCCGCGTAATCGCCGAAGACCTGCGGCAGCGACGTGGTGGCGCGCAGCCGCGGCCGCCGCCGGCACAGCAGATCGAAGGTGGCCGTATGCGGCACCTGTGGCAGGCTGACCAGCAGCTCGTGGGCGACCGAGGTCAGTGTCAGTTCCAGATTCTCGTCCCGGCCCGGGGGATCGGGGACGATGGCGACCGGCAACTCGTCGAAGGGCGCGCAACCCGGCGGCAGTACCTCCTCCACCCGGACCACATCGTCGAAATTGTCGTCCAGGGCGCAGCCGAGCACGGTGGCGGCCGCGGTCGCGCGACGGCCCGGCGTAGCGGGCAGATCGGGGACGGGGCTGTCGTAGAGGGTGCGCACCGCGGTGCCCGGCGGCGGCGGACGGCCGGTGCCCAAGCGGCCGGTCAGCTTGAGATAACGCCGCATCGGCCGGTTGTCCGCATGCTGCCATTTGGTGTCCACGCTGGCCCAGTCGGCGACGAGAACGCCCGGGGTGTCGGCCCATTCGCCGATCGGACGATGCAGGCGATCCTCGTGCGCCCAGTGCAGCGGCTGGCGTTCCCGGCGGTGATAGCCGAGCACCGCGGCCATCATCGCGGCGGCTTGCTGTGCGGTGCTTCGGGTCTCGTCGTAGTCGTAGGCGAACTCGCGCAGCGCGGCCTCGACCGCGGCGGGCTGTTCGGCGAGGGTCCGGCGGGGGACCGGACACGGGCGCACATCGTGGCAGGCCGCGAGTTCGTGGAGTCGTTCGCGTAGGCGCAGTGTTGCCGCACAGGCGGATTCGAGATCAGTGCCGACCGTCGCCGCGTCGGGATCGAGCAGGTCGAGCACCTCGGGCAGGGCGTAGGACCGGGCGCCGATCAGCAGCGCCGAACGCACGATCGGGTACAGATCCAGGAGCGCGCCGAGCAGTTCGTCGGCGGTTTCCTCATCCGCGCCGCAGCGGGCGCACAGATCGGCCAGCAACGTGCGGATCGGTGAGCAGTAGTGGTAGATCCGTAGTTCGGGGTGGTGCTGCTGCCGGTCGGCGAGGAATTCCAGCAGTGCGACCGGATCGTGCGTGCTGAACGCGTGGAAGAGGAAGACGCCCTCGCCCCCGTCGGCGCCGCGCGCGGTGACCCCGACCCCGACCGTCGACCCGGAGACCGACACGAAGACGTCGCCGGTGTCGGGGCGGGCCAGCTCACCGAAGGCCGCCGCGTCGGTGACCGCGTAGGCCGATCGCCCGGTCCGCTCCCGGCGCAGCTGCAGTTCGGCCTGCCGTCGCAGCGCCGACAGGGTCTGCACTGCCACACCGGTCACCGAGGAGTCGGCCGAGGCGAGCCGGTCGACGGTGGTGATTCCCGCGTCCCGCAGCTGAGCCCGGACCGTGGGACGCATTCCGGCCACCAGCAGCAGATCCCGCCCGGCGACCAGTTCGGCGGTGCAGCGCGCACAGTGTCCGCAGGCCAGATAGCGGCGATCTCCCCACTGCACGGGCAGCAGTTCGTCCTGTTTGGCGGAGAGGATCGCGGACAGCCGGATCCGCCGGGCCGTGTGGACCGGCTCGGCGTAGGCCAGTTCGTGGATCCGCTCGGCACCCGATTCGTCACGCAGACGCACCAGCGGATCGACCGTGAACCCGTTGGCCCGCAACATCTGCGCACACGCTGCCAGCTCCATGAGGGCCGCCACCTCGGCGCGGTCGTGGTGGCCGTACAGGATGAGGGGCGCGTCCGGGTCGGTGCGGGCGATGACGGCGCATCCGGCGGCGAAGCCGTCGGCGAAGAAGGTGGCGCCGGCCAGCGCGCGGACACCGTCGCGCAGTGCGGCCACGGTCCGGTCGTGCGCGGCCGTCAGTTCGGCGGGAGTGTGCGCCGCCGGTGCGGCGATCTCGACCGCTTCGCCGAAGGTGGCGCGCAGATCCTCGAACGCTTCCCGCGCGACGTCCTGGGACCCGAGCCGGATGCCCGGCGCATCGGCGGAATCCGGCGAAAGAACAAGGCCCAGTTCGGTATCGAACGCGCGCAACAGCGCGAATTCGCAGCGCGCTGCCCTCACCAGGTCATCGGTGCTGCACACGACACGATCACCGAACAAAATCAATCGCGGCCCTCCTGAGTTCCGGATACCCGCACGCGGCCGACGCACCGCCGGCGTCCCGAGTCGCGCATCAGCGTAATCATTCGAGGTCGCACGGCGTGGCGTGAGGGGGGCGTGTCGGATATCGGACCGAGTTCACCCGGCTGCCGACGATCGCGAACAATGGTGCGATGCCGTACTTCCAGGGCGCGCGCGGCCGGCTGCACTACCGGTGCCGGCCGTCGGATTCCGCCGACCCGGTGGCCGTGGTCGTGTTCCTCCCGGGATCCGGCCAGCACAGTGGGCACTATCACCGTTTCGGCCGGGCTCTCGGCCGATGGGGGATCGAGACCCGCTGCCTGGACACCGCGGGCCAGGGGCTCAGTGAAGGCGATCCGGAGGCGCCCGGCACCCTCACCGAACTGGCGGCAGATGCCGCCGCCCTCGCCGCCCTGACGCGAGCCGAGCGTCCGGGCGTGCCGTTCTTCCTCGCGGGTCATTCACTCGGCGCGGCGAGCTGCCTGGTGGCGGCCGGACTTCCGGAACTGTCCGGGTGCGCGGGATCGGTTCTGACCGGAACCCCGAAACGTGCGCTCGACCCATCCGTTGTACCGCCGCCCGAACTGCCCGTTCTGGCGCTGCACGGTGTCGACGACCGCCGGGCGCCGATCGACGCGGTACGCGATTGGGCGGCGCGGCATCGGTCGGTGGGGTTGCACGAGTACGCCGACGCCGGGCACGATTTGCTGCACGAGCCGGTGCACGCGGCAGTGACCGCCGATATCGCGGAGTGGATTCGCGCGGTCGCGGATCGTCGGCACGGCGCCACGGAAGTGGGCTGAGAAAGGGGGACCGCGATGCAGTCACAAGAGGCCGGGGATCTGGGTACCGATGTCCGCGCACTGACCCAGGCGGTCGACGACGGCGAGCTGTGGATCGACGGGGTCCTGGTCGGTGACGGCACACACGAACGCTGTGCGCGCCGCTACGAAGCACTCGCCGAACAGGTCGAACTGCAGATCCGCACGCTCGGCGGGGCCGCCACCCTGCCCGGATTCGGGGGCTTCGAATCGGGTGCCGCGCTGCGCCGCGGGTTCGAGGGCAAGGCCGCCGACGCGGTCGATCGGCTCCGCGAATACGCCGATGCCGCACGGCAATTGGCACAGACCCTGCGGGCCGCCGCGGACGCGTACGCCCGGCACGACAGCGATGCGGCGGCCGCGATCGGCCGCGCCGCGCCGCCGCCGGTCACTGTGCAGCCGACGCAACCGGTGGGGGTCGGCCATGCATAGGGTCAGCGGTAACGGCACCCCGCCTGCCGAGGGGCATACCGACCCGAACTACGCCACCACGGTCGAGGTGTTCGACAACCTCACCCACGTCGATATCCAGCGCGGGGTGCAGGCCCTCGACCCGGAGGTACTCACCGCCGGCCGGCAGGCATGGCAGCAGTCGGCGGCCGGGCTCGCCGAAGCGGTGCAGTCGGCGCATACCGAGATCCGCGGCGCCATCGCCGACGGCTGGCGCGGTGGCGCGGCACAGCTGGCGGCGGATGCGGTGACGGCCTTCGAGCGGCTGGGCCAGAATCTGTCCGATGTGATGGCGGTTGTCGGGCGGCGGCTCGGACAGGCCAACGACGCGGCCGAGACATTGCGCGCCTCCGTCTCGCAGCAGATGGCCGATGTGCCGAATCTGGAGGCGGCCCTGCTGGATCCGAAACAGGCCACCGCCAACAGCGCGCTGCAGAAGAGCGCCGAGAACCTGCGCCTGGACGCGGTGCGGGTGATGGATTCCGTCTACGCGGGTGTCTTCCTGCCCACGGGCGACAATGTGCCGGCCTTCCCCGAGGGCGGGATGTATCCGAATCCCGCTGTCGCCCCGCCCGGTCCGGACGAGACGACGGCACCCGGCGGCGGCAGCGCGGATCTGGTCGGTACGCCGACGCCGCGGGTGGCGGCGGAAGCGGGGGAGCTGCCCGGCGGGCCGCAGGCGCCGGCGGCCGATCCCGATCGACCGGGCGACGATCGGCCCGGCGAGCAGCCCGTCGAGCGCCCGGCCGCGGTCGCCCCGGCCGCCGCGACCGTCCCCTCCGGTGTCGAACCCGCGACGCGTGTCACCGCCCCCGCGGTACCGGGAACCGTCCAGCCGGCGGTCGCACCGGTGTCGGGGCCCGGCCCCGCGATGGTCGTCGATCCGGTTGCGCCACAGCGAAAACCGCCGGCGAAGTCGATGCCTGTCCCGGCGGCCCCGGCCGGGGTGCCGAGTGTGGCCACCGTGACCACCGCGACGAGCGGCGCCACCACACCGGCGAATGCCCAGAATTCCGATCCGGCCAAGCGGGACGAGCGCGACGACCGCAACTCCGGCACCGACGCCGTATCCGGTATGGGCGCCGGAATCGTCGGCGGTCTGGCGGGTGGCGCGTTCGCGGCGGGTGACGCCGTCCGGCAGGGAACCTCCGGCCCCGCGCCGGTGAGGCCGCCGCGCCTCGACGACGATGAGGACGACGACGAGGACTACTTCGCCGAATTCGACGAGCCGACCTTTCTCGAACCGGCTGAACCCGGCGGCGAGCTGGTCGGGCAACTCGGTCCGACCACGCCACCCGTACTCGGCGAATGGTCCGAGGATGACTGACCGCCGTTCGGCCGGTGTGGCGCGGGTGGTCCACCCGCGGTGAAATGGACGTTGACGCCTGATCAGTTCGCCCTGGCTTGGCAGCGTATCGACGGTGACCGCATTCCGTATCCGCTCGCGGTGCGATTGTCCGCGCGCGACAATGTCGAACGGGCCGCGCAACTTCCCGCGCTGACCGAATGGTCCGGCACCGCGCTGGATCCCGACCTGGAGGCGGCGTTGCGAGTGCTCGCCCGCCCCACCATCCGGATCGAGGTCTTCGGCGAACAGGGCACCGGCGAGGTACGGCCGGTGCGGGTTCTGGGCACCGCGGCGGGACACATCACGGTGGTCGCGGCCCAGCGCCACGGCGCCCGGCCCGATCGCGGCGGCGATATCCGGCTGTTCGTGGGCAATTCGAAAACCCTTGCCGCCCGGGTCGTTTCCCTGCTGCCGGAGAACGGGCCCGGTACCGAACCGCGCCGCACCGCACCCTTGGACCGGGTCCGCGAGGACAGCCGGGATCTGGTCACGGTGCCGGTCGCGGGGCCGTCGAACACCGCGCGCATGCGGCGGCTGCTCAAACAGCCCCGCGACGGAATCGGCCAGATCGTGGTCTCCGCGCGCCGCCCCGACGACACCATGCGTGCCCTCGCCGTGCTGTGCTGGATCGATGTCGTCGACGACGGCCGCTACGCGGTGCGCACCCGCGCCGAGGTCGACATCGTCGGCGTCACCGCGGAAACCTTCGCCGCGCAACTACGTCCGATGGTCGCGGCCGCGGAGCGTCTGGTCGCGGACAACAACGAATGGTGAGAACGCATGCCCTGTTACGAATTCGAAGGTAAGCGGCCGCAGGTGGATCCCACCGCCTTCGTCGCCCCGACCGCCACCCTGATCGGCGATGTCCGGGTGGAGGCGCGGGCCTCGATCTGGTACGGCGCGGTGCTGCGTGCCGACCTGGCGCCGATCATCGTGCGCGAGCGCGCGAATGTGCAGGACAACAGCGTGATTCACACCCCGCCCGAGGTGGCCGTCGAGGTCGGGCCCGGTGCCACCATCGCGCACAGCGTGGTCCTGCACGGGGCGAGTGTCGGCGCGGAGGCGATCGTCGGCAACGGCAGTACGGTGCTGGATATGGCCACAATCGGCGCCGGCTCGATGATCGCCGCGCACTCCCTGGTCCAGCCCGGCACCGTGATCCCCGACCACGTCCTCGCGGCGGGCGCACCCGCCGAGGTCAAGCGCCCCATCGCCGGAACGCAGGCCGAAGGCTGGGTCAAGATCAACCCCGAATACTACGCGGAACTCGCCGAGCGCCATCGCGAGGGCATCCGCGAGATCGATACGGCGGCAGAGTAATCCGCGCTCGCGGGCGACGGTGCGGCGAATCCGCTCCCGCGACCCGGGAGCGGCCACCGGTCGAGAGGCGTCCGGATCGGTGGCGGGCGATTCGGACGCCGGGGTCGACTCGTCAGTCGCCCGGGGGCGGCGGTGACCGCAGCAGGCCCAGCATCTCCTCGTCGCCGAGTTGATGGAAATCGCGATAGGCGCCGCCGACCCCGCCGAGGGAGCGCGGGACCAGCGGGCAGATGATCTCCTGTGCCAGCCCGCGCAGCCGATCCATCGCCTCGATCGAGGACACCGGCACCGCCACCGTGATCCAGCGCGGTCGATGTGAGCTCGCGACCCGGCAGGCCGCGGCCACCGTCGCACCGGTCGCCATACCGTCGTCGACGATCACCGCCGTGCGGTCGCGCACCGGCACCCGCGGCACCTGTGACCGGATCATGTCCTCCCGGCGGGACAGCTCCGCGCGTTCGGCGGCCTCCACCGCGGCGATCTGATCGTCGCGCACCCCGGTCTGGGAGACCACATCCTCGTTGAGGACCCGCACCCCGCCCTCACCGATCGCGCCCATCGCCAGTTCCGGCTGCCAGGGCACGCCGAGCTTGCGCACCAGCAACACGTCGAGATCTCCGCCGATGACCTCCCGCACCGCGGCCGCGACCGGTACCCCGCCTCGGGGCAGGCCCAGCACCAGGGGATTCCACGCGCGCAGGTGTGTCAGCGATGCACCCAGCGTGCGACCGGCGGCCCTCCGATCCGGATAGATCATGGTGCCCTCAGTCTATGGCTCGATGGTGAATCTGCGCAGGCTCAGGCTGGGGTTGGTGGTGCGGATCTGCCGCAGGTGATCCAGGTCGACGCGGCTGGTGGCGATGCCGTCGGCATCGCCCAGTTCGGCCAGGAGATTGCCGGCCGGGTCGACGATCATCGACCCGCCCGCGCCCCGGGGCGCGCAGTGGTCGGCGGCGGCCACGTAGACCGTGTTCTCGATGGCCCGCGCCCGCAGCAGAGTGGTCCACTGGTCCAGTTTCCCGGGACCCGGAATCCATTGCGCCGGAAGTAGCAGCACGTGCGCGCCCGCGGCGGCGACCCGGCGGCATCCCTCCGGGAAGCGCAGATCGAAGCAGGTCTGCAGGCCGAAGACGACGCCGTCCACGGCGAAGGTGGCCGGATCCTCGATCGGCCCGGGCGCCACCACCTCCGATTCACGGAAACCGAAGGCGTCGTAGAGATGCACCTTCCGATAGATCGCCGCGAACTCGGCATCGGGACCGGCGGCGACCAGTGTGTTGTAGATTCGCTCGCCCTGCTCCCCGCCCGGCGACTCGACGACACCGGCGACCACGTGCACGCCGAATTCGGCGGCCAGTCCCCGCAATTCGCTCACCCACGGGCCGGTGACGGGTTCGGCGGCCGCCACCACCCGCTCATCCAGCCGCTTCACCGCGAACATCGAGTACTCCGGGGCGACAACAACTTTCACGCCGTGTCCGGCTGCGGCGCGGACGTGTGCGCGCAGGGTCGCGAGATTGGCCGCCTTGTCGGTGTACGGGCCGAACTGCACCACCGCGATATCGACGGCCTGCGCGGGGGCCGGTGCCGCGGCGGGCTGCGGTCGCGGCCGTTCCTCCACACCGACCGCGGTGGCCGGTGCCGGGCGCCCGGCATCGATCGTGGACGAGTAGGTGACCACGATCGGCGCGGGATCGCGGGTTGTTCCGGCGGGATCGAGGGTGTCTGATTCGTCACTCGTGCCGACATCGGCGTCCGACGGTGAATTCGGCTCGCCGGGCGCAGATGCGGTGGGCCGCAGGGGTTCGGCGGATTCCGGAACGGCGCGCGGGGGCGGCTGCTGCGGTTGCATACGTCTCACCGTATTGGCCCGATGGTCCGGGCGGCCACCACGAGGCATTAAACTGCTGGTCAATATGAACAACTCATCGGTCGACAGCGTACCCAGCGGCGGGGGCGACAGGCCCGAAGGCGCAGCAGAGCGCATCCACGAAGGGCCCGCGGACGCCGCCACCGGGTACCGCGACGGGAGCACCGCGCCCGCGGGCGGCGGCTCACCCGAGCGCGGCGACGCATCCGAACCGTCGTTCGCCGATCTCGGCATCGACGATCGGCTGCTCGCGGCCATCGCCGATGTCGGCTACGAGTCGCCGTCGCCGATCCAGGCGGCCACGATCCCGCCGCTGCTGGCCGGCGCCGATGTCGTCGGCCTGGCGCAGACCGGAACCGGTAAGACGGCCGCGTTCGCGATCCCGATCCTGATGGGGCTGGACAAACGGCCGAAGCCGCCGCAGGCGCTGGTGCTCGCGCCGACCCGTGAGCTGGCGATCCAGGTGGCCGAGGCCTTCGGCCGCTACTCGGCGCATCTGCCGGGCATCCATGTGCTGCCGATCTACGGCGGCCAGAACTACGCGGTGCAGCTGCAGGGCCTGCGGCGCGGCGCGCAGGTCGTCGTCGGCACGCCGGGCCGCGTCATCGACCATCTCGAACGCGGCACACTCGACCTGACCCAGCTGCGGTATCTGGTCCTGGACGAGGCCGACGAGATGCTGAAGATGGGCTTCCAGGAGGATGTCGAGCGCATTCTGCGCGACACTCCGCCCGAGAAGCAGGTCGCGCTGTTCTCCGCGACCATGCCGGCGGTGATCCGCAAGATCTCCAAGCAGTATCTGAAGGATCCGGTCGAGATCACGGTCAAATCCAAGACCTCGACCAACACCAACATCACCCAGCGCTGGGTGCATGTGTCCTATCAGCGCAAACTCGACGCTCTGACCCGCATCCTCGAGGTCGAGCCGTTCGAGGCGATGATCATCTTCGTGCGGACCAAGCAGGCCACCGAGGAACTGGCCGAGAAGTTGCGGTCGCGCGGGTACTCGGCGGCCGCGATCAACGGCGATATCGCGCAGAACCAGCGTGAACGCACGATCGGGCAGCTGAAGTCCGGCGCTCTCGACATCCTCGTCGCCACCGATGTCGCCGCCCGCGGACTCGATGTCGACCGCATCTCCCATGTGGTCAACTACGACATTCCGCACGACACCGAGTCCTACGTGCACCGCATCGGTCGTACCGGACGCGCGGGCCGCACGGGTGAGGCGCTGCTGTTCGTCGCACCGCGCGAGCGCCGCCTGCTCGACGCCATCGAGCGCGCGACCCGGCAACCGCTGACCGAGATGCAGCTGCCCAGCGTCGACGACGTGAACGCGCAGCGCGTGGTCAAGTTCCACGACGCGATCACCGAGAACCTCTCGTCGCCGAATCTCGCGCTGTTCCGCAAGCTCATCGAGGACTACGAGGCCGAGCACAACATCCCGCTGGCCGATATCGCCGCGGCGCTGGCCGTCGGCGGCCACGACGGCGAGAACTTCTTCATGGAGCCCGAGATCGAGCCGATCCGCCCGGCGCGGCGTGAACGTGCGCCGCGCGAAGAGCGCGAGCGGCGGCCCGAAGGGCCGCAGCGTCATCGCGCCACCGGTGCGGAGATGGCGACCTATCGGATCGCGGTCGGCAAACGTCACCGCGTGGTTCCCGGTGCGATCGTCGGGGCGATCGCCAATGAGGGCGGCCTGCGTCGCAGCGATTTCGGACATATCAGCATCCGGCCCGATCACAGCCTGGTCGAGCTCCCCGCGGACCTGTCCTCGGAGACGCTGGACGCCTTGCGCCGCACCCGGATCAGCGGTGTCCTGATCCAGTTGCAGCTGGATCAGGGCCCGCCGTCGCACCGCGCGATGCCGCGCGGCCCCCGCCGCGAGGGTGGTCGCAAATACGATCGCCGCAAGCCTCGGAGCTAACGTTCCGCGGCGTCCGCACGGGTCAGCCGCCAGACGTTGTCCACGCGGGTGCCGGTGCGGCCGTCCGGCGCGGTCAGTGGCCGTCGCACCGGCTCGTGGGTCGTCACCGTCCATTCGGCGGAGAGGTTCAGGCTCTCCAGAACTCCGTCGAGGGTGGGGAATTCCGCGTCGAAGGGATATTCGTCCGGTGTCATCCAGGTCGGCCAGCCGCCGTGCATCACGATCAGCAGGGTGCCGCCGGATGCCACCGCATCGGCGGCGCGGCGCAGGACCCCGTCTTGGTCCAGGGCGACCGGCGATTGTAGGAATTGGGCATTGACCAGGTCGTAGGTGCCTTCGGGGAAGGTGACGCCCAATTCGTGGCGCTGCCAGGAGATCCGGTCGGCGACACCGGCGGATTCGGCATGGGCGGCCGCGCGGGTCAGCGCGGTCGCCGCGATATCGACTCCGGTCACCTGCCAGCCCCGGCCGGCCAGCCAGACCGCGTCCGCGCCCTCTCCGCAGCCCAGATCCAGAGCCCGGCCCGGACGAAGGTCCGTCGTCTCGCGGACCAGCAGCGGGTTGGGGTTGCCGCTCCAGATCCGGTCGCTGTCGCGGTAGCGCTGCTCCCAGAACAGGGCGGGTTCGGTCGGGGATGTGGCGGACATGAGACTCCTCGTCACGATGGGTTGGGCCGGGGGCGGCACCGCATCCGAGCATCGCGCCGAATCGGTGCGGGCAGCAAGAAAATTTGCGGAATCGGCAAAACGCCGTCCACGCGCCGGAGGGTGTGCGATAAATCGAACCGGCCGACGCTGCGGGACGGGCGCCCCGCCACCCGCGCGTGCCGCGCGGAACTGTCCCACAGTGGATGCGAATTTCCATTAACTTAACTGCTCGGCCGCGAATTCCGCAGGGTGGGCCCTTCTTTGTCGCAACCTAACGGTTCAGCTGGTTACCCGACGGTATCCTGTGGCATCCCATCGGCGTGAAGCGCGCGATTCGTCGTTTATGATCCGGTCGACATGTGGTTCGTGTCGAGGCGTAGATTCGATTCGGACCTACGAATACGGTGGGAGATGCCCATGAAACTTGCCCTGTCACCCGATGAGGTGGCCTTCCGGGACGACCTGCGCACGTTCTTCCGGACCGAGATTCCGGCCGAGATCCGGGACAAGGTCACCAGCGGCCGGGAGCTCTCCCGCGACGACATAGTCACCGCGCACAAGCTGCTCCACGGCAAGGGCATCGCGGTGCCGAAGTGGCCGGTGGCGTGGGGTGGTCAGGACTGGACCTCCATGCAGCGCCACATCTGGGAAGACGAGATGCAGCTGGCCGGTGTGCCCGAGCCGCTGACCTTCAACGCCAATATGATCGGGCCGGTCATCGCGCAGTTCGGCTCCGAGGAGCTCAAACAGCGCTTCCTGCCGCCGACCGCGGCGCTCGACATCTGGTGGTGCCAGGGTTTCTCGGAGCCGGACGCCGGATCCGACCTGGCCTCGCTGCGGACCACCGCGGTGCGCGACGGTGACTCCTACATCGTCAACGGCCAGAAGATCTGGACCACCCTGGCCCAGTACGCCGACTGGATCTTCTGCCTGGTCCGCACCGACCCGAATGCGCCGAAGAAGCAGGCCGGTATCTCGATGCTGCTGTTCGACGTGAATTCGCCCGGGGTCACCGTGCGGCCGATCAAACTGATCGACGGTCATCACGAGGTCAACGAGGTCTTCTTCGAGAATGTCCGGGTCCCGGCCGATCAGCTGGTCGGCGAGGAGAACATGGGCTGGACCTACGCCAAGTTCCTGCTCGGCAACGAGCGCACCGGTATCGCGGGCGTGGGCCGCACCAAGGTGGTGGTCGCGACCGCCAAGGAGCATGCGGCGCGGATCGCATCGGGTTCCGGCACGCTGCTCGAGGATCCGGTCTTCGCCTCTCGCGTCGCGGAGCTGGAGAACGAATTGCTCGCACTGGAGCTGACCCTGCTGCGAGTGGTGGCCAATTCCGCCGAGGGTAAGCCGAATCCGGTCTCGTCGGTGCTGAAGCTGCGGGGCACCGAATTGCAGCAGGCCGCCACCGAGCTCATGCTCGATGTCGCCGGTCCGGATGCGGTGCCGGTCGCCGCGGCCGATATCGCCGCGCCGGACTGGGCGCAGCGCACCGGGCCGACGTATCTCAACTACCGCAAGACCAGCATCTACGGAGGCTCGAACGAGGTGCAGCGCACCATCATCGCCTCCACCATCCTCGGATTGTGAGGCGTAGCCATGGACTTTGAGCTCACCGATGAACAGGTCATGCTGCGCGATACGGTGCGTGATCTGCTGGCTCGTACCTACGATCCGGAGAGCCGGCTGAAGGTGCTCGACACCGAACTCGGCTGGAGCCGTGACGTGTGGTCGCAACTGGCCGAATTGGGTGTGCTGGGACTGAGTTTCAGCGAGGCCGACGGCGGTGTCGGCGCGGGCCCCGTGGAGACGATGGTCGTCATGGAGGAGATCGGGCGCCGGTTGGCGCCGGAGCCGCTGCTCGACGCGGTGTTGCTGCCCGGTGGGCTGGTCGCCGCACTAGGTACGGCCGCACAGCGCGAGCGGATCCTGCCCGAGGTGGTCGGCGGATCCCGGCTGCTGGCCCTGGCGCACGAGGAGGCCGGTTCGCGCTGGCCGGATCTCGAGGTGACGACGACGGCCGCCGCGGAGGGCGCCGGCTATCGGCTGACCGGTGTGAAAAGCCGGGTACCGCACGGTGATTGCGCCGACGAGCTGGTCGTGACCGCGCGCGACGCCGACGGTGCGCTGCGGGTGTTCCTGGTGGCGGCCGATGCCGAAGGCGTCACTCGCACGCCGTATCGCACCTTCGACGAACGGCGGGGTGCGCAGGTCGAATTCGCCTCGGCTTCCGCGGAATTGCTCGGTGCGGCCGATGCCGGTGACGCCGCCGACGCGGTCGCCTCGGCCATCGCTGTCGCACAGGCGAGCCTGTGTGCGGAGTCGGTCGGTGCGATGGGTGAGGCGATGCGCCTGACCACCGAATATCTCAAGACGCGCAAGCAGTTCGGGGTCACCCTGTCGAAGTTCCAGACCCTGACCCAGCGTGCCGCGGATATGTACGTCTCGCTGGAGCTGGCCCGCAGCATGAGCTACTACGCGACGGCGTCGCTCGCCGAGGGCGCGGTCGACGCGTCGGTCCTGTCCCGGGCCCGCCTGCAGGTCGGGCGCGGTGCTCGCCATATCGGCCAGGAAGCGGTGCAGATGCACGGCGGTATCGGCATCACCACCGAATATCCGGTCAGTCACTACGTCGCCCGGCTCACCGCGGTCGATCAGACCTTCGGTGGCCGCAGGGAACATCTCGGTGTGCTCGCCGCCGGGGTGGGGGAGTACAGCCTGGTCGAACTCTGATTCGAACGGTCTCCGGCAGGGGTGGCGGTCGACGCGAATTCCGCGCGGCCGCCACCTTTTCCGTATCGGGTCTCAGTTCTCGTTGCCGCTGTCGGGCGGCGCGGGTTCGGTCTCCTCGATCGAGTGCGGCGTGTAGTGCGGCCGCGTGGTCGTCGTGGTGCCGGTCTCGGATTCGTCGTAACGGTCGTCGTTCGGATCAACGGTGGTCGGGACGGTTCGCGAGGATGTGGTCGGCGGCGGCGCGTAGGGCGTGTAGCTCGGTTCCGCATCGGGCGACGTGATGGCGGTGTCGGTCGCGGTCGCCGAGGTGGTCCGCCGGGCCGGCGTATTCGCCGCGACCCGCCAGGACGGGGAGGGCGGAATCATCACCTGGGGAGTGGTGGTGCCGCTGTGCCGGAGCGGGGCGGTGGCTACCTGCAGATCCGCGGAAAGTGGCGGCGGGGCGACGTAGACGTCCTTGTGCCCGATCCCGCAGGCGCCGATCAGCACCAGTCCCAGCGATACGGCGCCGGCGGCCATGGCGGGGCCCGCGACCTTCATATTCAGGCGGCCTGGGATATCCGCATCGGCGCGATCCCCCGTGCCCGCCCTGTCGTCCATGGATGTGGTGCTCCCTCAAACTGTTTCCGAGTGGCCTCACAGTAACCGAGACCGGCTGACGAGGCCAGACGCGTCCGCGGCGCGGCAAGATACCGGAGAGTAACGTGAAGTGCCAATGTTTCACATAACAAAGCGATTACTTTCGGCGTGTTGCGGGCACGTGTCGTGTGGAGTTTCGGCAACGGCCACGTACCGTGTGAGCGAAGTTACAAATGCGACGCGTGTTGTTTGCCGGGTGAAACTGACGTTTCGAGCATCTCGGTAGGCGTCATCGAGGAGTGGTGATGGGAGCTTATTCGACATCCCCCACACGCGCGGTGTCGCGGAACGATTCGGCCTCCGCCGAATCCGGGCGCACCGCATGGTCGATCACAGCCCGCATCGCGGCCTGGCTGATCTTCCTGGGTGGATTGGTCGGCGCGGTGCTCGGCATCGCGGGCCTTCGTGTCGAAATCACTGTCGCCGGACTGATTCTGGCGTGTACGACAGGTCTGGTCCTGCTGAAGCTGCGGGCCGACGGTCACAGTTCCGCCTGAGGTTCCGCATCGGCGGAAAATCACTGGGCGCCGGAATCCCTCGGGCTTACCGTGGGGCGGCATGAGGATCGAATCGACCATCGACGCGGCCGAATTCCGCCGTCGTGCCGAGACCTTCCTGGCGCGAGACCCCCTGCGGCACACGATCATCACCACCATGGTCGACAACTGCGTGGCGGGTACGTCCGTTGTCGATCCGCTGTTCGCCGCGGTGTATGCCGACGGTGCGGTGGTCGGTGTCGCGATGGACACCCCTGGGCGCGGGGTGTGCCTCGGCGAGCTTCCCGATGCCGCGCTCGCGGAACTGGCCGGCACCTTCTTCGCGGGCGACCCCGATATGCCCGGCGTCGACGGCGGCCCGCTGTCCGGCCTCGCCTTCGCCCGGTCTTGGCGGGCATTGTCCGGCAAGGATTTCCGGCAGACCGGGTCCACCCGGCTCTATCGGTTCGCCGATCCGGGCAGTCCCGTGGTATCCGGTCGCGCGCGGCCGGCCACCGACTCGGATGTGGCGATCTGCGTCGAGTTCGCCGAGCGGATGCGACGGGATTCCGGCATAGGTCCGGACCCTCGGTCGGTGCCCGCGCGGGTGGCCGTGGGGCATTTGTGGTTGTGGGAGGACGGTGCGCGGCCGGTGGCGATCGCCGGACATCAGATCCGTTCCTTCGGCTGGACGCGTATCGCGCCGGTGTACACGCCGCCGGAGTTCCGGCGCCGCGGCTACGCCTCCGCGCTCACCGCCCGGGTATCGAAAATGTTGCGGGACAACGGCTCGCAGGTGTGCCTGTGCACCGATATCGGCAATCCGACCTCCAACAAGATCTATCAGGACATCGGATATCGGCCGGTGTGTGACTTCCTGCAGTACACCTTCGACACTCGCACGGATCCCGCCGGTTCATGACATCCGCAGCAGCGGCGACTTCTCCGGATTCAGCGGTGTGTTCTGGGCGGCCGAAAGCCACCAGTTTCCGTTCCGTTCCACCATGACGTACAGCGCCGTTTCGGAGAACGCCGTGGGATCGGCGGCCTGCCGCCGGATCTGGGTGACCACCACACCGGGGGCCGGGCTGATCGCCGTGACCACTTCGAAGGTCGACGGCGGCGCCACCTGTCCGGACATCAGCCGATGGTGGATCGGATTGAGCTGGTCGTAGCCGATGACGGTGGCGCCGAACGGAGTTCCCCACAGCACGTCCGCGGCGAAGGAGTGGTCGTAGAGGTCCGCGTCACCCGTTTCCCCGGCGTGCTGCAGTTCCGCGGCCAATGCGGTCGCGACCCGATGGGCCTCGTCGCGTGCCGACGGATTGTCCAATGCGGGGCGATTCATCATGACTACCTCCTGGTTCCGGGTACGCTCTCGAACCTAGAAACTGAACGTAACTTCAGGTCAAGCGCGCGTGAGCACTGTCACGTGTGCCCAGAATCCGCGTCAGCGCCGCGCGTAGCGCCCGCCCGGGATCGGCGGGGGCATGTGGCGCGCGCCAGGCCACGATCTGATCGGGGCGCACCAGCAGTGCTCCGGATGTGCCGATGCCGACGTCGGCGCACCAGTTCTCGTCCATGCGGAGGTGGCGCACCCGGTCGTCGCGGGGTGACATCGCTTGCCAGGCGGCCGCATCCGGTCCGGTGAACAGGGTGAAGCCGGTGCCGACGAGATCGAGGGTGGAGCGCCGGCCGTCCAGGAAGCGGTGCGGCAGCCGGGTACCGGGGCAACCGCCGAGATCGAGCCGGGTGGTGGTGTGCGCACTGCCGTCGTCCACGAAGGCGCCGTCGGGATAGCGCAATCCCAGGATCAGCGCGATCGGATCGGCGAGGGGGGTGTCGTCGGCGGACTCGGTGGCCATCGTGCGCAGATTCGCGGTCCGGATGCTGGATTGGTCGGCCGTGTACCAGCCGATGGGGCGGCGCTCGGCATCGTAGCTGTCCAGCAATCGCGGATCGGCCGTACCGCGCAACACCATCGCGAGTTTCCAGGCCAGATTGTGGCCGTCCTGGATGCCGGTATTGGCACCCGCGGCCGCATAGGGCGGCATTACGTGGGCCGCGTCGCCGGCGAGGAAGACCCGGCCCGATCCGAACCGGTCGGCGACGAACATGCCGGACTCCCAGGGCAATACACTCAGCACCTCGAGGTCGAGATCGCCGGCGCCGATCGCCCGGCGCAGCAGGCCGGGCCAGTCCGCGGCCGGGCGGTCGAGCTCGGTGGAACTCGTGAAGATCCAGCGCTGAGATCCGTCGACCGAGGCGAAAGCGCCCGGGATGCGGTCGTTCTCGATCTGGCAGAGGTTGAATTCGCGGCCGCGCACCACCTCCGACAGATCGGCGCGAAAGTAGACGTTCACCGCGCGCCCGAGGGTGCCGCGGCCGTGCCGATCGATGCCCAGCCGGTGCCGGATCGGGCTGTGCGCACCGTCCGCGGCGATCAGGTACGACGCGCGCAGTGGCTCGGCGAGACCGTCGCCGGTGCGCAACAGTGCGGCGATACCCGTTGCGGTCTCCTCGAATTCGACGCATTCGACACCGAATCGGATATCGCAGCCACGGGCCGTCGCCAGGTCGCGCAGGAGGGGCTCCAGGAGATCCTGAGCGCACAGACATGCCGCGGACGGGGTGATCGCATCCCAGTCCGGCAGGCCCCCGGGCAGGGTGAAGGGGATGCGCTCGGCGCGCGCCAGGGTCGGGCCCGCCGCCATCGCCTGATGAGCGGACAGGCCCCGTGCGGCCTCCTCGACGGCCTCGGCGATGCCGATCTGCCGGAACAGCTCCATCGTGCGGATATTGATCCGGCGTGCTTTCGGCTGCGGGGAGGTCGTGCGGCGGCGCTCGATCAGTACCGTCGGGACACCGTGATGCCGCAGGAACAGGGCCGCGGTGAGTCCGGTCAGTCCGCCGCCGACGATCACTACGGGCTCTGAGTGTACGTCGTACATCATGTGTACGTTGTACACCAGTGGTTGAATTTCGGCAAGGAGGTGCGATGACCGACGAGGCACCCGGAGCGCTCATCTGGACCCTGCCGGAACCACCTGGCCGGCCGACGACGAACCTGAGCCGCGTGGACATCCTGCGCGCGGCCCTGACGATCGCCGATGGCGAGGGAGCGCGGGCGCTGACCATGCGCCGGGTCGCGCAGGCGGTCGGCGCCTCCACGCCGATGTCGCTGTATCGCTATGTGGGCAGTAAGGACGGATTGGTCGATCTGATGATCGACGCCGTCTACGGTGAGATTCCGCTACCGGAACCACCGGCCGGCGCCGCACCGGAGTCGAAAGACACAGGCGAACAGCCGAACTGGCGCGATGCGCTGGAGCGCCTGGCGCTCGATACCTGGGTGGTGATCCAGCGGCATCTGTGGTTCGGCGAACTCGTCCACACCCGGCCGCCACTCGGACCGAACGCACTGCGCTATTTCGATGTCCGCTTCCGGATGCTCGAGCCCCTGGGGCTGTCCGCCGACGATCTGTCGTTACTGACCGGCGCGGTGGACGGTCACCTGTTCGGCGCCGCACTGCAAGCGGCCGAGGAACAGCGGATGCGATCGCGCGTGGGTATACGGACCGACAGCGAACTGACCGCGGCGGCAGCACCCTTCATCGAACCGATTCTCGCCGGCGGCCACTACCCGGCCTTCGCGCGCTGGTTCCACGGCCGGACCGGCTCCGGCCCGGCCGATCCGGTGGCGTGGACCCTGCGGTGTCTTGTGGACGGGCTGGCCTCCCGACTGGGGATCGAAGAAGGCCGGCGACCGCCGTCGACCCCGCCCGCCGGTCCGGCGTGACCCATCGCGGGCCGGCGCCGCCGATACCGGGTCCCGCTAATCCGCTTGTCGCACGACCCATTCGAATGCGCGGGCCTCGGAGCGGGCGCCCTCGGCGGTGCGGGAGCGGTTGGGTTCACCGAGATCGGCGAGCAAGGTCTCGGTCAGCTCCACCAGGGTGGCCAGCGCGGCCGGAGTGAACCAATCGGGGCGGGTGGCGAACACCAGATCCTCACTCGCGGTATTACCACTGGCGCCCGGGGCGAACGGGCAGCCACCGAGACCGCCCAGCGAACCGTCGACCGCGCTCGCTCCGGCGGCCACCGCGGCCAGTGAGTTCGCGACCCCCATACCCCAGGTGTCGTGGCCGTGGAAGAGGATGCGGCGCTGCGGCGTTCCCGATCGGACCGCGGCCACGAGTGCGTGTACCTGGGACGGATGCGCCTGCCCGAGGGTATCGGCGAGCACGATATCCGCGGCGCCGTCGGTGCGCGGGTCGGCGGCGATGGCCAGCACCCGCGCCGGATCCACCGGTCCGTCGAACGGGCAGGTGAACGAGGTCGCCAGGCAGAGCTGAATCGACCCGTCGACCTCCTCGGCCAACCGGATCGCCTCCGGCATGGCGGCCACGCTGTCCTCGGCGGTGCGGCCGATATTGGCCTGGTTGTGCGCATCCGAAACCGACAGGCAGTACTGAAACTTTCGCACTCCCGCCTCGGCGGCCCGGGCGACCTGTCGCGGCGTGGCCACCCACACCCAGCTTCGTTGCAGCTCTTCGGGACTCAGCGCGGCGACCAGCTCCATGGTGTTGGCCATCGGCGGCACCAGATCCGGCCGCGCCATCGAACCGATCTCCAGCTCCGGCACCCCCAGGGCGAGCAGGGTGCGGGCTATCTCCACCTTGTGCTCGGTGGGCAGTACCTTGCCGGTCAACTGCAGACCGTCGCGCAAGGTCACATCACGCAATCCGGCCGTGATCGTCGCGTCGCTCATCGCACCTCCCGAGTCCGCGGGAAGACCGCCCGGCTCACGACGCGTCCAGGGCGTCGATCTCGGCCTCCGACATGCCCAGCAGCTCCGAGAGTACTTCCCGGGTGTGTTCACCGAGGTCCGGGCCCACGGACCGGATGGGCAGCGACCGGTCGCCGATCACCGGGACGATGCCGGTGAACGCCACCTGCTTCGGTTCGTCCGCACCGACGTCGACCGGGAAATGCTGGATCATGTCCCGGGCCCGGTACTGCTCGTCGGTGACGATATCGGCGGCGGTGTAGATCGGCCCGCACGGGATGGCGGCCGCCTCCAGGACGGCCAGTGCCTCCTCGCGAGTGCGGCGCGCGGTCCACTCGCCGATCGCGGCGTCGAGGCGGTCGCGGTGGCGCCAGCGTCCGGCGTTGTCCTGCAGTTCCGGGTCCTCGGCCAGCTCGGGCCGTTCGATCACCTGCATGTAGCGGCGGAAAATGGCGTCTCCGTTACCGCCGATGATGATGCTGGTGCCATCCGAACAGGGATAGGCGTTACTGGGTGCGATCCCCTCCATGCGCCCGCCGACCCGCTGGCGGTTGATGCCGTAGGCCTCGTAATCGGGGACCAGCGATTCCATCACCGACAGAATCGATTCGCTCAGCGCGACATCGATGATGCGGTGCGGCAACGGAATTCGCTCGTCGGCACCGGTGCGCTGGAACAGCGCCAGTACCGTGCCGAAGGCGGCGTAGATCCCGGCGATCGAATCGCCGATCGAGACACCCACCCGGACCGGCGGCCGGTCCGGATCGCCGACGAGTTCACGCAGCCCACCGACCGCCTCGGCGACCGCGGCGAACCCCGGGCGCTGCGATAGCGGACCGGTCTGGCCGTAGGCCGAGATTCGAGTGATGACCAGATCCGGATTGACCTCGTCGAGGACCTCGGGGCCCAGCCCCCACTTCTCCAGCATTCCGGGGCGGAAGTTCTCCAGCAGCACATCGCAGTGCCGGATCAGATCGAGCACGATCGCGCGGCCCGCGTCGGTGCGCAGATCCAGCGTGATGGACTTCTTGTTGCGGTTGACGGTGCGGTAGAGCATCGAGGTATCGCCGCCGTAGAGCCGCCAATTACGCAGCTCGTCACCGGTTTTCGGGCGCTCGACCTTGATCACCTCGGCGCCGAAGTCGCCGAGAATGCGCCCGGCTGTGGGGGCGGCGATGTAGTTGCCCAGCTCCAATACCCGAACGCCGGCCAGCGGTCGAATCTCCATGTAGTGATTCAACCACCGGCCGGCGGTGACGGTCAGGCCGCCTGGGCGACCTCTTCGACGATCGAGTAGTGCTCGGCGTTACCGGCGATGACGGTGCTGGAGCGGCCGTCGACTCCGACCGGGATATCGCCGGCCAGCGTGATGCGGGTCAGCTGGCGGTGCTCGCTGCCGTCGTAGTCGTCGATCGCGTAGTGCTGGGTGGCGCGGTTGTCCCAGATGGCCACGTCACCGAGCGACCAATCCCACCGGGTGGTGTGTTCGAGCCGGGTCACCCGGTCCTGGAACAGCCGGAACAGCGCGTGCGACTCGTTACCGGACAGTCCGACGATCTGCTTGACGAAATGTCCGAGCAGCAGCGCGCGCTCACCGGTTTCGGGGTGCACCCGGACCAGCGGATGTTCGGTCTCGTAGTAGGTCGACTCGAATTCCTCGCGGTAGGCCTTGGACCGCTGGTTCGGCCGATCCTCCTGGGTCGCGGCGTAGTCGTACTTGTTGGTGTGCACGGCCCGCAGGCCCTCGGCCAGCCGCTTCAGCGGCTCCGGCAGCGACTCGTAGGCCGCGACCGTGGACGCCCAGGTCGTGGAACCGCCGTAGCTGGGCAGGCTCACCGCGCGCAGGATCGACGCCTTCGGGATGCGGTCGACGAAGGTGACATCGCTGTGCCAGCTGTTGGCCCGGCCGTGGTGTGAATCGATCGCCAGGCTCTTCACACCCTTGGAGGTGACCGTCGGATGTGGCGTGGTGGGGCTGCCGAGCAGTTCCGCGAACTCGTACTGGGTGTCCTCGGTGAGATGGTGCTGGTCGCGGAAGAAGATCACCTTGTGCTCGTTGAGTGCCGTGCGAATGGCCGCGACGGTCTCCGGAGCCAGATCCCCGCCGAGCCGGACGCCGTCGATCCGTGCACCGATGTGGGTGCCGAGCTTGCGCACGGACACGGGTTCTGCTGCGTGATCGACAGACATGGAAGGCCTTTCGCTCGAATCTTGCTGTGGTTCGAGCACACCATCGAGCCTCGCCCGCGAACAGGTTTACGGTCAGCGCGATCACAAAGCCGGCCGCGGATCGACCGCGCCGCTGTGATCAGCCCAGGTGTTCGCGCAGGTAGGCCAGGTCCTCGGCGACACCTTCGGCCGGAGTCTCGAGCACCACCGGCGCATCGGCGGTCCGGCAGACCTCGGCCAGCAACTGCGGATCGATCGTGCCGTCGGCGAAGTTCGCGTGCCGGTCGGCGCCGGAGTTGAAATCGTCGCGCGAGGAGTTCAGATGCACCAGATCGATCCGGCCGGTGATCGCACGGATCCGGTCGACGACGCCGATCAGTTCCTCACCGCCGGCCCAGGCGTGACAGGTGTCCAAGCAGAAGCCGGCCCCGAAATCGCCGATCGCGTCCCACAGCCGGGCGATGGAATCGAAGTGCCGCGCCATCGCGTGATTGCCGCCCGCGGTGTTCTCGACGAGGATCGGCACCGCGAACCCGCCCTTGTCCTGCTGGCGTTCGAACAGCTTGCGCCAGTTGACGATGCCGGCCTCGATCTCCGAATCCGACCGCACGTGCCCGCCGTGGACGACGAGCCCGAACGCGCCGAGATCGGCCGCGGCCTGTGCCTGCTGGGCCACCGCGTTGCGCGACGGCATCCGCAGCCGGTTGTTCGTACTGGCCACGTTGATCTGATACGAGGAGTGCACCACCACGTCGATCGCGCTGGCCTTGATCTCCTCGGTGCGGGGGTGCGGTTGCGGTTTGTCCCAGCCTTGCGGGTCCACCACGAACATCTGGATGACGTCGGCGCCCAGACGCTCGCCGAAGCCGATCGGATCACTGTCTTGGCGGACGTGTGCTCCAATGCGCATGACAGCAGGGTATCGGTAGCCACCGACAGCCGGGCCCCCGCCGATCGAGATCGCCTTTTCCGCCGTACTGCTATGGTTTCGGTGATTCCGGCACGGGAAGTGGGAGCGGGGCATGCTGGCAAGCGGCGATGTGTTCGCGGGCTACGTCATCGAACGACTGTTGGGCCGCGGTGGTATGGGGCAGGTGTATCTCGCCAAGCATCCGCGGTTGCCGCGAATGACCGCGTTGAAGCTGCTCAACCGTGAAATGGTCGCCGATCCGGAGATTCGGGCCCGCTTCGAGCGGGAGGCCGATCTGGTCGCCCAGCTCGACCATCCCAAGGTCGTCACGGTCTACGATCGCGGCCTCGAGGACGGCCAGCTCTGGATCTCCATGCAGTTCATCGACGGAATCGACGCCGCCAGCGTGGATCCGCAGAAGCTGCCGCCCGAACGTGCCGTGCAGATCATCGCCGAGGTGGCCGAGGCGCTGGACTACGCGCACGGCAACGGCGTCATGCACCGGGATGTGAAGCCGGGCAACATGTTGCTGGCCCGCTCCACCGGCGGTAAGGGTGAGCGGGTCTACCTCACCGATTTCGGTATCGCGCGGCTGCGCGACGACGGCGGCCACCTGACCCAGACCGGAACCTTCACCGCGACCCTGGCCTACGCCTCGCCGGAACAGCTGACCGGCGCCCAGCTCGACGGGCGTTCGGATCAGTATTCGCTGGCATGCAGTCTGTTCTGGCTGTTCACCGGTCGCGGCCCGTTCAACGCGCCGAATCCGGCGGCGGTGATCCGCGGACATCTGCAGGGTCCGGCGCCGTCGTTGAGCAGTGTGCGTCCCGGCCTGCCCGCCGGATTGGACGCGGTCCTGCTCAAGGCGATGCAGAAGCGGGCCATCGACCGCTTCGACACCTGTGCCGACTTCGCGGCCGCCGCGCGCCAGGCGGTGTCGCCGGCCAGTGCGCCGCGCATTCCGACGGTCGGACACCCCTACACCGGGCCGCCCACGCCGACGACGGGACGGCCGGTGACGGGCCCGGGCACTCCGGTCGCGCCGCATCCGTCGACCGGTCCGTCCGTGCCGCACGCACCGCGGCCGATGTCGCAGCCGCACCCGATGTCGCAGCCGCACCCGATGGCGCAGCCCGTGCCGCCGCTCACCGGCGCGCGGCCGATGAACCAGATGCAGCCGATGAACCAGATGCAGCCGATGAACCAGGTGCAGCCGAACTACGGTACGTCCGCCCCGTACAACCAGCCCTACGGCTACCGGCCACCGGCGCCGCAGAGCAAATCCAATACCGGCGTGATCATCGGCATCATCGTCGGCGCGGTGGTGCTGCTACTGGTCGTACTCCTGGTCATGGCGGCCATGTCCAGCTGATCGGCCCCGCCGCCACCACAGATACGGTGTCAGGCACAGCGCGATCAGCAGGATGCCCAGCGCCCAGCCGGCGACCACATCGGTGGTCCAGTGCACACCCAGATAGATCCGGGTGAGCCCGATGATCACCGCGAACCCGGCCGCGACGGCCACCGCCACCACCCGGATCGACCGGCGCGCGGTGCCGATCACCACCAGCGCGGCGACGATTCCCGTGATCGTGGTGCTGCCGAGGGCGTGACCGGACGGGAACGACGCGTTGGTCTCCGAGACCAGCCGATCGACGACCGGCGGACGCGCTCGCCCGATCGCCGATTTCAGCACCGATCCGAGTACCGCGGAGGCGATGCCCGCCGCCGCGACGACCAGGAACGCAGGCCATCGCCGCCGCGCGCCCAACCCGGCGCAGACCACGATCGTCACCGCCGTCATCGCCGCGACACCACCGCTGTCGGTGATTATCCGGACCACCGGATTCAGCCAGCCGACGCGGTGGCCGATCACCCAGTCGGTGATCGGCTCGTCGATACGTATCGCACCGCCGCCGTCGACGACATCGTGGGTGAGCTGGGCGAAGAGGCCGGCGACCGTGGCCAGGGCGAGCAGGACCGCGGCCCGGGCCCGGCTCATCGATCCGTGCTGCATCGCCGCGATCCCGATGACGACCGCGAGCAGAACGGGGGCGAGCAGGGCCATGGGCACGAGAATAGGTCGGCGCGCGGGTCCCGGACGCGAGCCGTGCCCCTGAGGTATTGGGGGATATTCCTGATGGCGCCCGCGGGCGGTCTTGACCAGACTGGTGTGCATGACTGCCGATGCCCTTGGCACCGAAACCGCCGCCGCGACCACGCTCGCGGCCCGCGCAACCGACCTGATGAAGCTGTACGGATCCGGAGACACCCAGGTCCGTGCCCTCGACGGAGTATCGGCCGATTTCGCCCAGCGGGAGTTCACCGCGATCATGGGCCCGTCCGGCTCCGGCAAATCCACCCTGATGCACTGCCTGGCCGGACTGGACACCGCCACCTCCGGCACCGTGGCGATCGGTGATACCGAGCTGACCGGGCTGTCGGACAAACAGATGACCCGTCTGCGTCGCGACCGCATCGGGTTCGTCTTCCAGGCCTTCAACCTGGTGCCGACGCTGACCGCGCTCGAGAACATCACCCTGCCGCTCGATATCGCGGGCCGCAAACCCGATCAGCAGTGGCTGGATACGGTGATCGGACGGCTGGGGCTCGGCGATCGGCTGGACCACCGGCCCAGCGAACTGTCCGGTGGCCAGCAGCAACGGGTGGCCTGCGCCCGGGCGCTGGTCGGACGGCCCGACATCATCTTCGGTGACGAGCCGACCGGAAATCTGGATTCGCGGTCCTCGGGAGAGGTGCTGTCGATTCTGCGGGCCGCGGTCGACGAATTCGGCCAGACGGTCGTCATCGTCACCCACGAACCCCATGCCGCCTCCTACGCCGCCCGCGTCATCTTCCTCGCCGACGGCCGCATCGTCGACGAATTGCGTGATCCGACAGCGGAATCGGTACTGGACCGGATGAAGTCGCTGGAGGCGTGATGAGCGACGATCGCGGATTACGGGGCGTGATGAGCGACGATCGCGCGGCGGCTCATGGCGCCGCCCGGGTGCGGGTGTCCCGCCGGGCACTGGAGGGATAGATCGTGGCTGGATCTCCGATGCGCAAGGTGGCCTTGCGTAATCTGGCCGCGCACAAGGTGCGGCTCGTTCTGACCCTGTTGTCGGTCGTGCTCGGGACCGCGTTCGTCGCGGGCTCGTTCGTGTTCACCGATACCCTCCAGCAGACCTTCGACGGTATCTTCGCCGATCAGGCCAAGGGCGTGGACGTCCGGGTGGAGCCCGAACACGCTCAGTCCCTCGGTGTTCCGAACGATGTGGTCACCACCGTCGCGGGGACCGACGGGGTGCGCGCGGTCGCGCCCGCCGTGCAGGGGCCGGTCGTCTTGCTGAAGGACGGGCACGCGGTGCAGACCGGCGGTGCGCCGAGTTGGGGCCGGTCCTATCTGCCGCCCGATCGGGCGATCGCCGAACCGGAGCATTTCGTCGACGGGGTGGCGCCGGTGACGCCGGGGCAGATCGCGATCAATTCCGGTGGCGCCGAGCGGGCCGGACTGCATGTCGGTGAGAAGGCGACGGTGCTCGTACCCTCGCGCGGCACCATGGATATGACGGTCAGCGGCATCTACACCGTGCCCTCCGATACCGGCGGATTCATCGGGTTGCTGTTCGCGGACTCCCAGGCGCGCGAGCTGTTCACCGACGGTGCGCATGTCGGCTACGTGGATGTGGCCGCGGTGCCGGGTGTTTCACCGGACACCCTGCGCGACCGGATCGCCAAGGCGGTGCCGGACTTCAAGGTGTCCGACGGTGATCAGGTGCGCGCCGATCTGAAGGAGCAGGTCGGCAATGCCCTGAAATTCGTCAACTACTTCCTGCTCGCCTTCGGCGCGATCGCGCTGCTGGTCGGCACTTTCATCATCTACAACACCTTCTCGATGATCGTGGCCCAGCGGTTGCGCGAGCTGGCGCTGTTGCGCGCGGTCGGCGCCGGACGCCGGCAGGTCGGATTGTCGGTGGTGTCGGAGGCGTTCGTGATCGGGCTGATCGGCAGCCTGATCGGACTGGCCGGCGGTATCGGCCTGGCCTTCGGGCTCTCGGCACTGCTGAACGCGTTCGATCTCGGCCTGCCCACCGGAACCATGCAGGTGCTGCCGCGGACCGTGCTGGCGGCGGTGGGGATCGGGCTGGTGGTCACCATGGCCAGCGCCTATGCCCCGGCGCGGCGGGCCGCCAAGATTCCGCCGGTGGAGGCGATGCGGGAGGAGTTCGCCTCGGTCGGTGAGTCACTGCGGGTGCGGACCGTGATCGGCGCGGTTCTGGCGGTGATCGGTGTCGTCCTCGTCGTCGCCGGCGCGCGCCATACCGGCGGCAATGCGGCGGCGACGGTCGGAATCGGCGCGGCGGCCATGATTTTCGCGGTGCTGTTCGCCTCGCCGGCGTTGTCGCGACCGGTGGTCGGCGTACTGGGACTGCTGGTTCGACCGTTCGGCTCGATCGGGGCGATGGCTCGAAACAACGCGGTGCGCAACCCGCGCCGGACCGCCGCCACGGCCTTCGCACTGACCCTCGGCCTGATGCTGGTGTCGGCGATCGGCATGCTCGGAGCCTCGGCGAAGGCCAGTGTCGGCGACCTGGTCGACAAGGGTGTCAATGCCGACTACGTCCTCGCCGGACCGCAGATGATCGGGGTGCCGCTGGGCGCCGCCGAGGCGGCCCGCTCGGTCCAGGGTGTCGCCGATGTGGTGGCGATCCGCGGGGTGGCCCTGCGCGTCGGCGACGATCAGGTCACCGGGACCTCACCCGACGGTCCGCTGGGCGGTGTGCTGCACTACGACCTCCGGCACGGCACGGACAATCTCGCCGGTGATTCCATCCTCGCTTCGGAAACCGAAGCCGGTGAACGTCATTGGCATGCCGGGGATCGGGTCGACGTCACGAGTGTGGACAACAAGAAATTCTCGGTGACCGTCTCCGGTATCTATGCCGACAGCCAGTTGCTCGGCCCGATGGTGGTGGCTCCGGGGCTGTACGACCAGGTGATGCCGGTGGCGTTCCGCACCGACCTGATCGTGCTGGTCAAGGGGATGCCGGGTGCCGATCTGACCGCGATGCGGGGGGCGCTGGAGAAGGCGACCGCCTCGTATGTGGTGGTACAGGTGCAGGATCGGGAGGATTTCAAGGGCGCTCAGGGCCGCCAGATCAACACCATGCTCGCGATTCTGTACGGGTTGCTGGCGCTCGCGGTCGTGATCGCGATTCTGGGTATCGTCAACACGCTGGCGCTGTCGGTGGTGGAGCGACGCCGGGAGATCGGCATGTTGCGTGCGGTCGGTATGCAGCGACCACAGGTGCGGCGCACCATCTATCTCGAATCCATGTTGATCGCGGTCTTCGGCGCCGTCGTCGGTGTGGTGCTCGGGCTCGGGCTCGGCGTCGGGTTCCTGCGTACGCTGTCGGATCTGGGGCTGAGCACGATCACGGTGCCGTGGTCGCAGATCGTGGGCATGCTCCTCGGCTCGGCCGTGGTGGGGGTGCTGGCGGCGTTGTGGCCGGCCGTGCGGGCCGCGCGCACCCCACCGCTGGCGGCGATCGCCGATCTGTGAGCGCACGGCGGCCTCGCGCCGCCGTGCCACTCGGCTCGATCAGACGCAGTACTGGCACACGCCGCCCGCGGGCAGCTGAATGAAGCACTGCGAGCACACCGCCGGACGCGGTTCGGAGGACTTCTCCTCCTGTGCGGCGGTGGGTTTCGCGGCGCCGCGTCCGCGGCGGCGCGCATCGACCTTCGGGGTCAGTGGCGGCACGCCGACCTCGGCGGGCATATCCGCACCGTAGTGCTGATAGCACTGCCAGCGGGCGTAGGCGGCATGCAGTTCCAGATCCTCGGGGATCGGCAGGCCGGCCAGCTCCAGGACGTATTTGTAGTCGTCGCCGACGGTGTGATTCTGGCGCACGCACAGTGCGGTCAGCGGCGGTTCGCCGGCGCCGTGGCAGCGTCGTGCGACCTTGCGCAGAATCGCGGCCATCCAGGTCCGGGTCGGCGCCTCGGTGTGGATCCCGGAGACTTCCTGAATCCGGTCGGCCAGCTCGTTGACAGTGATGAAATGCCCGTATCCGGTCGCGGTTTCGGCCAGCTCGGCATGTGCTGCCAATGCCCAGGCCACCGCCGCTTCACGAAATGACACCGTAGTGTCGTCAGTTACCCGCCATGCTCCTGCCGTCGTGGCCACGGAATTCTTCAACACCATTCCAAGTTATCGCGTCGGATTCCGCGCCGACACGCGGCCCGCCGATGTGTGCCGGGTCTCTTTCGGGCCGTGACCGGCATAGTACGCAGAACCGCAGGTAATAGCACCGCGGCGCCGATCGGCGTGAGAATCGTGCTATCACAACCGCTTTCGCCGGGCGGTGCCGATGGTTCAGCGGCGGCTCGCGTTCGACCGCGCCCAGGTCCGCACATCGCCGCGGTCGAGGGCGACCGACAGCAGATCGGGAAAACGGTCGGGGGTACACGCGAAGGCGGGAACGCCGAGTGCGGCGAGTGCGGCGGCATTGTCGTGATCGTAGGCGGGTGCGCCTTCATCGGACAGGGCCAGCAGTACCAGCACCTGGACGCCCGCCTCCTTCATGGCACCGATCCGGCGCAGCATCTCGTCGCGGATGCCGCCCTCGTACAGGTCGGAGATCAGGACGAACAAGGTGTCGGCCGGCCGGGTGACGAGTTGTTCGGAGTAGGCGATGGCCCGGTTGATATCGGTGCCGCCGCCCAACTGGGTGCCGAACAGCACATCGACCGGATCCGACAGCTGTTCGGTGAGATCGACTACCGCGGTGTCGAATACCACCAGTGAGGTCTTCAATGAGCGCATCGATGCCAGCACCGCGCCGAAGACCGAAGCGTAGACGACGCTGGCGGCCATCGAACCGGATTGGTCGATGGCGAGTATCACCTCGCGGCGTACCGCCTGCGCCTTGCGGCCGTAGCCGACCAGGTGCTGCGGTACGACGGTGCGATGTTCGGGCAGGTAATGGGCGAGGTTGCGGCGGATGGTACGGTCCCAGTCGATATCGCGCAATGGCGGCCGCGACACTCGGGCGGCCCGGTTGATCGCACCGGTTACCGCGGCGACGGTACGCGCGGCCAGTCGCCGCTCGATGTCCCGGACCACCTTCTCGACCACGACTCGAGCTGTGGCGCGGGTGGTTTCGGGCATCATCCGGTTGAGGCTCAGCAGGGTGCCGACGAGCTGGACGTCGGGTTCCACGGCCTCGAGCAGCTCCGGTTCCAGCAGCAGCTGACTGAGCTGCAACCGGTCGATGGCGTCGCGTTGCATCACCTCGACCACGGTGGACGGGAAGTAGGTGCGGATATCGCCCAGCCACCGGGCGACTTTCGGCGCCGAACCGCCCAGGCCGGCCGCGCGCTTCTCGGACGGGGTGTGCTCGTCGCCGTTGTACAGCGCCGACAGCGCCCGATCCATCGCGGTGTCCTCGGCCGAATTCAGTCCGCCCAGACCGGCCTCGGCGGGTGCGCCGAGGACGAGCCGCCAGCGACGGGCTTGGGCGTCGTCGGTCTCCGGATGTGTCATAGTCGGTATCTCCTCGGTCGAATCATCCCGCGGTCACCAGGATCTCGGTCGCCGCGCGCAGTGCGAGCAGGCCGCGGTCGATATCCACACCGGCGCGGTGGTGGGTCGTGGCGGTGATCGGCGCACCGTCGCGGACGGCACGCGCGATCGCCTGGCGTTCCCCCGCTTCGAAGGCGCCGAAAGTTCGCCGCAGCAGAGGGAGGGTGGCGACGAACTGCTCCTCGTCGAGGTGGCGCAGCCAGGAATCGATGCGCCGCAGCAGATCTCGATCGTGGACCAGCAGCAGTCCGCGTCCGCCGAGGAACCCGTCGATCCACGCCGCTTTCTCGGCGGGGAGGTGGCCGACCGACAGCGCCGCCGACAGTCGGCGGCCGGCCTCGGTATCGGCGATGATCTCGGCATCGCAGAGCAGTCGCACCGCGCGCCCTACCAGCGCGCCGTGTACATCGTCGCGGTCGGCCAGCTGGCCCAGCGCCGTGAGCCAGCTCTCGGTCGCCCGCGGGTCGTCGCGGGTGGCGATCGCGACATGGGCGGCGTCGATCAGCTCGCGAAGGTGGGTGGCGGCATCGGTGTCCAGGCCGGTCACGGCTCCGGGCAGTCCCGCGCAGATACGCACGAGCAGACCGTCGGCGACGCGGGCGAGGGCGCGCACATCCGTACTGCGTACATCGCCGTAGCGCAGGGTGCGGATCAGTCCGGGCAGGGCGGCGAGCAGATGGGTGACGTCGTGGTCGAGTGCGGCCACCGCCTCCAGCCTGGTGACCAATCCGTCCACCGCCCCGCCGAGATCGGCCTGCAGCGCGGTGTCGAGGGCCGCGCTGATATCGCCGACCGTGGCGTCGGCGGCGCCGGCCCGGTCCAGGACCTTCGCCTCGGCCGCGGCGTGAATCGTGGTGCCCCAGCGGGATGCCTCGATCACCGCGACCGACAGGTCGGGCTCCCAGCGCAGCGCCCACGACTCGCGGAAAGTGCCGGTGTTGCGAACCTCGCCGGTAACCGGTGTGCCCCAGTCGATTCCGAGGATGCGCAGCCGATGCAGCAAGTGTGACCGGTCCACATCCCGGTCCTTGCGCAGATCCAGATCCCACTGCTTGGCCAACGCCTGCTGCGGTAGCCGCAATGTCCGTGCCCGGGCTCGCAGATCGGCGTCGAGCGGGACGGTCGGCGTGCTGTCGGGTACCGAGCCGAGGGCCTCGCCCACGACCAGTTCACTGCTCACGAATCGCAGCATCGCCTCGTCGCCCTCGCACAACACCGATCGGGTCGCATCGGTGACCTCGGACAATCCCGGTCCGGGACGTCCGCGCAGGGCGGCGAGGGTTTCGGCCAATCGCACCGATTCGATGATGTGCGCACTGGAGACCGGCAGATCCCGTGCCCGCAGGGCGCCGGCCACCCGGGTGAGCCAGCGCGGGATCGGGCGGTCGGAGTAGGTGAACAGATGGTGGTACCAGCCCGGTGAGGTGATGCCCGCGCCGTACCCGCACGATCCGGCGAGCCGGGAATGGGTCCACGGCACCCAGGTCAACGCGGTCTTCACCTTGGGCAGACCCTTGAGCAGCCGAATATCCGGTGCGGCCGGACCGAGGTCGCCGGCCAGCGCCGGCGCATGCCACGCCCCGCACACGACCGCGAGCCGCCGGGCGCCGGACTTCACAGTGGCGCGCATCGTCTGGCGCATGTACGCCTCGCGCCGGAGTGTGCGGGTATCAGCGGAGATATCGGCGTCGGCCGCGCGCAGCTCGGCCATCGCTTCGGTGATGGCGTCGAAGATCTCGGTGCCGTCGCCGCTCGGATCGGCCGAGGATTCGATCACCGCATCCCACCAGCGTTCGGGATCGTCGTATCCGCCGGCGGCGGCGAGCGCCGCCAACGGATCACCGCGCTCACCCGAGTCGTCGTCACCGGCGAGCGTATGCGCGGCGGGTAGATCGCAGAAGTGCACGGGCACGGCGTTTTCCACGGCGTACCGTAGGGCCTGCCACTCCGGGGAGAACACCGCGAACGGCCAGAATCCCGCCCGGGACGGATCGTTCGGGGTGTAGGCCAGCAGCGCTACCGGTGGTTCCATTCCCTCCGCGGCCACATACGCGATCAGCGGATCGGCATCGGCAGGACCTTCGATCAGGATGGCGTCGGGCCGAAAACGCCGCAGTGCCCAGCGCAGTGACCGTGCCGAACCGGGGCCGTGATGGCGAATTCCGAACACCTGGGTCCGTGGTGCGTCCAGGGGTGCCGCGGACTCGGTCATCCGTGCACCTCGCGGCAGGCGCGATAGAAGTCGGACCACTCGGGGCGCTCGCGGACGACCGCTTCGAGATATTCCGTCCACACCACCGCATCGGCCACCGGATCCTTGACCACCGCACCCAGCACCGCACCCGCGACATCGCTCGCGCGCAGCACACCGTCGCCGAAATGCGCGGCCAGGGCGATGCCGTTGGTGATCACCGAGATCGCCTCGGCGGTCGACAGCGTGCCCGACGGCGACTTGAGCTTGGTCCGCCCGTCCTCGGTGATTCCGGAACGCAGTTCCCGGAACACCCGCACCACCCGGCGCACCTCCTCGGCGGCGGCCGGAATCGGCGGCAATTGCAGTGCGGCGCCGAGCTGTTCGACCCGCCGGGTGACGATGGCCACCTCGTCCTCCTCATCCGCGGGCAGCGGCAGGACCACGGTGTTGAACCGGCGGCGCAGTGCCGAGGAGAGCTCGTTGACGCCGCGATCGCGATCGTTCGCGGTGGCGATGACGTTGAAGCCCTTGGCCGCCTGCACCTCGATGCCGAGCTCCGGAACCGGCAAAGTCTTCTCCGACAGCACCGTGATCAACGCGTCCTGCACATCGGACGGGATGCGGGTGAGCTCCTCGACCCGGGCGATGGTTCCGGTGCGCATCGCGGTCATCACCGGTGAGGGCACCAGTGCGCCGTCGCTGGGGCCCTCGGCGAGCAGCCGGGCATAGTTCCAGCCGTAGCGGATCGCCTCCTCGGCGGTACCGGACGTGCCCTGCACCAGCAGCGTCGAAGCCCCGCTGATGGCGGCCGAGAGATGTTCCGACACCCAGGTTTTCGCGGTGCCCGGAACACCGAGCAGCAGCAGTGCGCGATCGGTCGCCAGGGTCGCGACCGCGACCTCCATCAGGCGGCGCGGGCCCACGTACTTGGGCGTGATCACGGTGCCGTCGGACAGGGTGTCGCCGAGCAGATAGGTGACCACCGCCCAGGGCGACAGCTGCCACGACGGCGGGCGCGGGCGGTCGTCCGCGGCGGCGAGGGCGCGAAGTTCGCCGGCGAAGGACTGTTCGGCATGGGGGCGCAGCAGGTCGGCGGGCGGATTCTGGGTCGTGGTCATGCCAGCTCCTCGAGCATCAGGGTGCGTTGGGTCAGATCGTCGGTGAGACGGTCGAAGGCGCTTTGCCAGTGGGGATCCGCGCAGCGGCGCGATGCCACGGTGACCGCCCCGACCGCGCGGGGCGGGAAATTGATCGCGGCACTGCGCAGCAGGGTGCGATAGGACGCGGGGGACCGGCCCGCGGCGCCGGGCTGGGCGGCGGCCAGGTGCGCGCGATCGAGCAGGAGCCGGATCACGTGTTCGGCCAGGGGTTGTGGCCAGGGGCGCGGCAGCGCCGGTACCAGCAGTTCGAGTTCGGCCAGCCAGCTGCTGTCGAGTCCGCACAGATACCGCACCCGCTGTTCGAGCGGCAACACAGCGAACAGTTCCTGGCGCAACCGCGGATCCGCGCCGAGTGTGGGCGTGGTGCTCAGGACCTCGAACAATGGTCCGGCCCATCGCGAGTCTCGCTGTGCGAGTGCGGCTTCGGACCAGCCCGCGCAGATCGGCCCGAGAATGTCGTCGGGCAGGCGCAGCCCGGTGGCCGCCGCCGCGGAACCGCACAGCGATTCCCAGTGGTTCAGCGGAGTCGCGGCCATCAACCGGCGGATGCGTTCGGCGTCGACATCGGCCCCGCCGTCGCGGCGGTAGGCGACCGGGTCGAGACGATCGGTGAGCCCGTCGCGCCGGGCGGAGTCGTCGAGCTCGGGCGGCAGGTCGGCTGCCAGTGCGCCGGATCGCACGGTGATCCAGTCGGCGGCGCGGGCGCGCATCCGCGCGGCGAAGGCCGAATTCGGCAGTCGCGCAAGCAGATCCGCGGCGGTGCGGCGCACGTCCCCGCGCGGATCGTCGAGCGCCGATTCCAGCAGCGATTCGTCGTCCGCGCCGACGCCGGCGGCGAGTACCGCCAGCAGTTCGGCTCGTCCGCGCGCCGGTTCCCGGCTCCAGGTTTCGGTGAGCGCTTCCCGTGCGGCCGCGGCATCGCGGGAGCGCAGGGCGGCCAGCCAGCTCCGCCGTTCGGCGGGATGGCCATGGGTCCACACCTGCGGATCCTCGTCGCCGGCGCGCAGCAGGGGGCGCCAGCGCGGATGCAGCGCGGCGAGCCACCGGCCACGCGGGCCCGCCAGCCGCAGGAGCGAATCACGCAGGGCGGTCTGGGTTCTCGCCTGGTCCAGCAGCTCGGCACAGAATGCGTCGGGGGCCCGCGGGTCGCCGGGCAGTGCTGCCTCGAACCATTCCGCGAGCATCGGTGACCCGTCGGTGAGCAGCTGGTGCAGCCGATGCGCCGCCGCCGGAGACAGGACCCGGCGATCGTCGGGTGCGGCGGGTGCGAGTGGCTCCACCCGCGCCGGCTCGGCGCCGCCGCGGTGATAGAGCTCCTGCAGCGCCACCGCATTCAGGACGGTGTGCTCCGGATCGGCCGCGCGTGATGTCTCGGCGACCGCCGGCGCCAGCGTGCCCGGATCCAAGGTCCGGCGCGCTGTTCCCAGCAGCGCGACCGGGACCACCATGGCCGAGGACGACACAACCGCGGTGGCCGGGCTGGGGACGCCGGTGGCCGATTCGGTCTCCACATCGACCAGCTCGCCGCCGGACAGGGCGGCGATCGGGACCAGCCCGGCCGCGGTCCATTCGCCGATCACCGTCAGCGGATGGCCACCGGACAGCCCGATCAACCGCCACGGCACCTCGACGGTCGCGGCGATCGGCACCGCGGTGCCGTCGGCTTCCGCGAGATACCAGCCGTGCTCACCAGGGGTCGGTACCACCTCCGACAGCAGCATCGGCCATTCGCGTAGCCACGGATCGGCGCTCAGCGCACGGGCATGGGCGCCGAGTTGACCGGTGACGGTGGGGGATTCGGCGATGATCGTGGTGAACGGCTCGGCCCGGCCGTGGCGGGCTCCCCATACCGCGCGCAGCGGCATCGCGGCGGGGTGGAAATGCAGATCGGCCTCCGCCACGGTGCCCGGGATCGGCAGGTCGCCCGCGAAGCTCGCGCTGCCGAAGCTGTGGTCCACCACCTGCGCCCAGCGCTGGGTGTGCCGGCCGCGCAGCAGCGTGCGCCGACTGAAGACCCGCTCCTCCTCGGTGATCCGCACGCCGAGCACCATCCAGTGATCGCGGACCGCGGGTTCACCGGCGCGCACCTCCTCGGCCCGGGCCGGATAGCCGATATGCGCGCGCACCCCGGCGGCGAGCTCCGGCGCCAGCTCGTCGAGCCGCCGATGCGCGGTGATCAGCAGATGGATGCGGGCGAATTCACTGATCAGGATGGCCGGCCACTGTTCGGTGCCGAGCAGGCGCCGCGACAGTTGCCGCAGTGCGGCGGCGACGCCCGGTGCCTGCGAATCGACCATGCGCTTGGCCACCGCTTCCAGGGCCGCGGGCGAGTGATCGGCCTGGGCCAATCCGGTGCGGATCTGATCGCTGAGCCAGATATCGAGATCGTCCAGGCCGGCGGTGACCCGCGCGCGCCGCTGATCCAGCGTCGACTGTCTGGTCCCGCGGCTGCCGGACTCGGCCGGCGCCGCGTTGCGGGCGGCGCGGGACGCGAGCCATTCGGCGGCGAAGTCGGCCGGTGCTTCACACTGCTCGATCGCGCCCTGCGACCACAGCAGCAGGAGGGACAGCGCATGTTTGCAGGGAAATTTCCGGCTGGGGCACGTGCAGCGATACGCGGGCCCCGACAGATCGACGATCGTCTGATACGGCACGGCCCCGCTGCCCTTGCACGACCCCCACAGCGCACTGCCGCGGGCGCCGGTGCCGCGCCAGGCGCCGGCGAGCTTGCGCGCGGCGTTCACCGAGGCGGCATCGGGCGCCAGGGCCAGCACATTGTCGGCGGTTACGGCATGGGTGGCGGCCGGAGATGTCGTCACATGTTCCCCCGTTCGTTCGGTACCCCGGATTTGTACCCGAGCCCACCGACAAGATCATGTGGATCCGGCCCCGACCGGCCGGGAGTGCTCGGATTCCGACATTCGCCCGATGGTTGCGAGACGAATATCCATGCCGCAGAATGTCATTGCGACGTGGCGTTCGCCTTGTGCAAGATCGCAAGTTCTGGCATTCTGATCTGTTCGGTTGAACCGAGCCGCCTGCAAGGGTGTAACCCGTGGAACTGCCCGGCCGGGACGGCCGAGGGGTGGCCACCGGCCGGTTCGACCGTCCGATGGCCATGCGTCCCGCCCGGGCCGGTTCTCCGGTAGCGTTCGCCACGAGGAATCGTGCGTGAATGCCAGGAGGGGACGTGGGGCAAGGCCAGGGGGAAGCCGCATCGCGCCTGCGCGAGCTGGTTTCCGCTCGCCTGCACGCGGATTCGTCGGTGAGCCCCGATGTCGCCCACACCGTCCTCACGGCCCTGGGAGACGCGGCCGACGCGGCCGACACCACTCCGCAGTCCGGGATCTTCCTGCGCGCCGTGCGCGTGCGCGGATTTCGCGGGATCGGCCCGGAGGCGGTGTTGCCGATCGCGCCCGGTCCCGGGCTGACACTCGTCGTGGGCCGCAACGGTTCGGGTAAGTCGAGTTTCGCCGAGGCGGCCGAACTGGCGCTCACCGGCGTCAACCGGCGCTGGGAGGGGCGGTCGGCCGTCTGGCGCGAGGGCTGGCGGAATATGCACTGCGACAGCGCACCTCGCATCGCGGTGGAGCTGGTGTCGGAGGCGGTGGGCGAGTATGCCGTCGTGCGGGAGTGGGCCGACGGGCAGGAGTTGTCCGAAGGCCGGTGGGCCAGACGCCGAAACGATCGTTCCGACAGTGAATTCCGGATCGAGGACTGGGCTCGTGCGCTGGAGCTCTACCGCCCATTTCTCTCCTACAGCGAACTCGGCGCGGTCGTCGACGGGCGCCCCAGTGATCTGTTCGACGCTCTGCACCGCTTGCTCGGACTCGATGACATCAGCGCCGCGCTGGACCGAACCCGTACGCGGCGAATCGAATTGGAGCGCGCGGCCAAACAGTCGCGGGACGGGCGCCAGGCACTGCTGGACGAATTGATCACCGTCGCCGACGATCGCGCCGAACGCGTCGCCGGCATGTTGCGGAACCCGACTCCGGATCTGGAGGTGATCGCCCGGGAACTGGCGGGCGCGCGCCACGATCCGGGCGGGGTCGCCGCCCTGCAGGCCATCGCGCGACTGCGCATCCCCGCCGCCGCGCAGGTCGACGCCGCGGCCACGGCCGTCGAGCGCGGCACCGCGCGGTTGCTCGCCCTCGCGACCGGTGATCTCGAGTCCGAACTGGGCGTCGCGGATCTGCTGCGCCGGGCCCTCGCTCACACCGAGACCGGCGAGGAATGCCACTGCCCGGTCTGCGGGCACGGTGTCCTCGATGCCACCTGGCGCCGGGAGACCACCCGCCGCCTCGCCGCCGCCGACCGGCGCGCCACCGCCCTCACCGCGGCGCGCCGGAGCCTGGACGAGGCGATAGCCGAGGCACAGTCGCTGATCGAACCCGTTCCGCCGGAGCTGGATTCGATGGTCGCCGCGCCGAATATCGATCCGGGACCGGCCGATCGGGCGTGGGCGGACTGGGCCGCGCTGCTCGACCTCGACGCCGCCGGCACGCTGGCCGCGCGCCTGCGCGGTACCCATGCCGACCTGGCGGCGGAGCTGGGTTTGCTGCAGCATGCGGTATCCAAGGAACTCGATCGCATCGATGCGGTGTGGACTCCGCTGGTTCCGCGTATCGCGTCCTGGTTGCACGACGCGCGCCAGGTGGCCGCGGCCGATCCGGAATTGCGGACGGTGCGCCGCGCGGAGGAATGGCTGAAATCGGCGGCCGCCGGACTGCGCGACGAACGCATGGCGCCACTGGCCGAGCACGCGCGACGCATCTGGGGCGGATTGCGGCAGCGCAGCAATGTGGATCTGGGTGCGATTCGCCTGCAGGGCAACGCCGGAGCCAGCCGCAAAGTCCTGCTCGATGTCACCGTCGACGATTCCGACGGCACCGCGCTGGGGGTGATGAGTCAGGGCGAGCTGCACGCGCTGGGGCTGGCGTTGTTCCTGCCCCGGGCCACGGTGGCCGAGAGTCCCTTCGGCTTCGTCATGATCGACGATCCGGTGCAGGCGATGGATCCGGCGAAGGTGGACGGACTGGCCCGGGTACTGGCCGCGGTGGCACGCAGCGGGCGTCAGGTGGTGGTGTTCACCCACGACGAGCGGCTGGCCGAGGCGGTGCGCCGGCTGCGGTTGGACGCCACGGTGCTCGAGGTGCAGCGGCGGGAACGATCGCGAGTGGAGGTGCGGGCGGTCGAGGATCCGGTGCGGCGCTATCTCAGCGACGCGCGCGCCCTGCTGCGCACCCGCCAGCTGCCCCGCCCGATCGCGAACGAACTCGTGATCACCTGCTGCCGTTCGGCCATCGAGGCGGCCGCGTTGGCTCGCGCTCGCCGTGACCTGCTGGCGGCCGGAATCGACCACCGAGAGGTGCAGAAGCGAGTCGACCGGGCTCGAACCACCTGGGAGACGGTCTCTTTGGCCGTTTTCGGTGTTCCGGACCGGGTCGACGATCTCAACGAACTGCTCGACCAGCAGGCGCCCTGGGCGCGTGCCGTGATTCGCGACGCCGCCGCCGGTGCCCATATTCGCATCCAGCGCCGGTCGGGTGATCTGGTGTCCGGGACCAAGCGCTTCGTGACATGGCTGAATCCGTGAGACCGACGGTGGCGCAGCGGCTGGCGGCGGCCGCGGATCTCCTGGACGGCACCGTGACCGATGCCGGAGGATTGTGGTCGCGGGCCACGGTCTGGATTCTGCGCATCGCCCTGGAGCAATCGGTCGACCGGGTCTGGGCGCGCGTGGCCCCGCCGCTGGCCCGATGCAGTATGCGCGCGCAACTGCTGGCCCTGGAGAGCTGCGCCGGTCCCGAACTCGCCGGTCGGGTCGCGGGACTGTGGGCGGTGCTGTCACGAGCGGGCCACCACCTCGATTCCGAACCCGCGCCGAGTGTGCTCGAGCTGCGGGACTGGTACGACGAGACGGCTCGGCTGGTGGAGGAACTCGACCGGATCGAATCGGCGGAGGTACCGGCCGCTTTCACCCGTCGCCGCTGAACCGGTCGTCGCCGGCGAATTCCGCCCGGCGATAATCGAACGATGGCCGATACCCCGCCGACCCGACCGGACGGCGACGATCGTTGTCCCTGTGGCAGTGGCGAAGCCTTCGCCCGATGCTGCGCCCCGCGCCTGGACGGCACCGTTCCCGCACCCACCGCGGAGGCCCTGATGCGTTCGCGATACACCGCCTTCGCGGTCGGTGACCGCGACTATCTGCTGCGGTCCTGGCACCCCGGCACCCGGCCGCGGCGGCTGACACTCGATCCCGCCCAGCACTGGGTGTCGCTCCAGGTGTTCGGCACCGAAGCGGGCGGCCTGTTCGACGACACCGGGGTGGTCGAGTTCCGCGCGATCTACCGGATCGCCGGGCGGCGCGGTGTCCTCTCCGAATGCAGCAGGTTTGCTCGTGTTAACGGCCAGTGGCTGTACGTCGATGGTGATATCGAATCGTGATCGGCTCGTGGGTGGTTGCTAGTGGTAGGTCACTACTATGGCGGCCATACATTTCCGATTAGTACAGATAGCGAAGGAGTTGCCAGTAGGTTACGCGAAGCGCGCTGCGCGATCGCCACGGTCGCCGGCTCATTAGGGTCGCACCATGGCGCGAATCGCGATCGAATATTGCACGCAATGCCGGTGGCTGTTACGAGCCGGGTGGATGGCACAGGAGTTGCTCAACACCTTCGGCACCGGCCTCGACGAGGTGGCATTGATCCCCGGCACCGGCGGAGTCTTCCGGGTAACGGTGGATGGTGAACAGATCTGGGAGCGCAAGGCGGACGGCGGTTTTCCCGATATCGCCCGGCTCAAGCAGCGTGTGCGCGACCGCATAGATCCCGATCGAGACCTCGGCCACATCGACCGAGGCTGACGCTGACGGCATGATCTCGGACGTACTCTCGGTGACAGGGAGTACGAGGAGGTGCGAGATGAGCACTCAATTCTTCGAGGCGACCCCCGCTGAGGACACACTCGGTGATGGTCCCCTCGCTCACACGACCGGGGGAGCGGTACGCGGATTCCGTGCGGGATCGGTCCACGCGTGGCGCGGTATCCCCTACGCGGCGGCGCCGGCGGGCCCGCATCGCTTCGCGCGTCCACAGCCGCCCGCATCCTGGTCGGGAGTGCGCGACTGCACCGAATTCGGCGAGATCGCCCCGCAGACCATGGGCGATATGGTGCCTGTGGACTCCGGGCTGCGGATGGGCGAGGACTGCCTGTGGGTCAATGTGTGGACGCCGGCCGCCGAGCCGGTACAGCCCCGTCCGGTGATGGTGTGGCTGCACGGCGGCGCCTACTGTCTCGGTACCGCGGCCCAGGCGATATACGACGGTCGCCGGATGGTGGAGGCCGGTGATGTGGTTCTCGTGGCCGTCAACTACCGGCTGGGTGCCCTGGGCTTCCTCGATCTGTCCTCACTCGGCGACGAATTCGTGCCGAACCTCGGTCTGCACGATCAGATAGCGGCCCTGGAATGGGTGCGCGACAATGCCGCCGCCTTCGGTGGTGATCCGGGCAATGTGACCGTCTTCGGCGAATCCTCCGGTGCCGGATGCGTCACCGCACTGCTGACCTCGCCCCGCGCTGCCGGTCTGTTCCACCGCGCGATCGCCCAGAGCCCGCCGGCCACCACCGTCTTCGGTCCCGATCGGGCCGCCGGAGTCGCGAGCCGTTTCCTGGAACTGATGGAGTTGCCGCCCGAGCGTGCCGGTGAACTGCTGGAATGCCCGATCGAGCGGATCGTGGACGCGGCGGGTGTGCTGCTCGACGAGGTGCCGCTGCAGTCGCCCGGACGCCTCGCCGCCGCCCCGGTGGTCGACGGCGACATCCTCCCGACCTATCCGACCGATCGCTTCCAGCAGGGGCGATCGCATCGGGTACCGCTGATCATCGGCACCAACAAGGACGAGGCCTCCCTGTTCCGGCTGTTCCGGTCACCGATCATGCCGGTCACCCCCGATGCGGTGAACGCGATGCTCAACGCCGTCGCGGGAGAACATCCCGGGCTGTCGCACGAGCGCATCGCCGAGATCACCTCCGCCTACCCGGATCTGGCCAAGACGCGGGGTGCGCTGGCGATGTCCACCGACGCCGCGTTCCGGATGCCGGCGCACTGGGTGGCCGATGCGCACTCTCGCCACAGCCGCACCTGGATGTACCGTTTCGACCAGGCCACGCCGATGCTCAAGGCGGCCCGGGTCGGCGCCGGTCACGCCACCGAATTGCCGTACATCTTCGGCAATTTCGGTTCCTTCGACCACGATCCGACCTTCTGGCTGGGCGGGCGCAAGGTCGCGATGGAGGTGTCGGGCCGGATGATGCGGCGCTGGCTGGCCTTCGCCGAGCACGGCGTCCCGGCGGCGCTGGACGGTTCCAAGCACTGGCCGCCGTACCGCGAATCCACCCGCACCACACTGGTCGTCGACGCCTCCGATCGTGTCGTCGACGACCCCGATCACGATCTGCACACCGCCTGGGGTGATGAGGCGGTCGGCTTCAGCTGAGCCGGCTCACACGCTGCTGTGCTGTTCGGCGCGCTGCCCGAGCAGTACCGGCAGGCGGCTGTAACCGTGCAGTGTGAACAGTGGACGGCGTTCCGGAACCCCGGCCAGCACCAGATTCGGGAACCGTTCGAACAGCGACTGCAGCGCGTAGGTGCCCTCCATCCGGGCCAGGCTGGCGCCCAGGCAGACGTGAATACCGCTGGAGAAGGTCAGATGATCCTTCGCGTTGGCGCGGGTGACGTCGAACGTGTGCGGATCGGTGAACACCTTCGGATCGCGATTGGCTCCGGCCAGTGAGACGACGACGGTACTGCCCTTGCGCACGTGCGTCCCCGCGAGTTCGACATCGCGCCCGGCGATGCGCCCGGTGTTCTGAACCGGCGCGTCGAAACGCAGAATCTCCTCGATCGCGTTGGGCCACAACTGCGGATCGGCGAGCAACCGGTCGAGCTGTGCGCGATGGTTCACCAGCTGGACGACGCCGTTGCTGATCAGGTTGACCGTGGTCTCGAAGCCGGCGCCCATCAGCAGAGTGGCCGAGGCCTTCAACTCGCGGTCGTCCAGATCCCCCGAGGCCACCAGGCCGGACAGGATGTCCTCGCCCGGATCTCGCCGTAGCCGCGCGATATGCGCGTCGAGGTACCGGTCCATCTCCACGATGGCGGCCGAGGCGTCGCGGGTGGTACGCCAGCTGATACCGATGTCCAGCATCGGAGATACGGCGTCACCCCAGGCCAGGAAGCGGCTGCGGTCGGCATCGGGGAAGCCCAGCATCTCGGAGATGATCGCGATGGGCACCTGCGCCGCGAAGTCCGCCACCAGATCCGCCGAACCGCCGGAGGGCAGCGCGTCGAGCAGTTCCGCCGTCACCGATTCGACGCGATCGCGCAGCCGGGCGATCGCGCGCGGAGTGAACGCCGAGGCCACCGGCTTACGCATCCGGGTGTGATCCGGTGGATTGATCACCAGCATCGAGGGCGGCTGCACCGGATTGGGCGGCAACTGCGCCCGATCCGCGAGTGGGCGCAGCCGTTCGGGCACGAAACCCTCGGCCGCCGCGACGCCGAAGGTGCTGTCGCGCAGCACGGTCCGGACCAGTTCGTGATCGGCGGTCGCCCAGCCGAACGGGGAACGCACGATCCGGCCCTGCGCGCGCAACGACTCCAGCAGCGGTATCGGATCCCGCACCGCGGCCGGGCTCGACATCAGTCGGGCCAGGGTTTCGCCGCGACGCGCGTAGGTCTTGAGGGCCAGCCGCGGTGTGCCCTGTACCAGTAACCATCGAACCCAGTGCTGCGGCTTCATCGCCATCCCCGTTCGTAGTCCGGTTCTCGGTCTCCACAGTACGGAGACCGGGCCGGCCCGGAAACGGTCCGCGGGTGGATCGCACCCCATACCGGGGTAGGAGATCAGCCGCGGCGGGCCGTCACCCGCTCGATGTCCACCCGATGTTCCAGTTTCGCCGGGTCCGGCGCGGTGACCTGTACCAGCGAGGCGCCGGCCGCGTACACCGCGAGCAGGCCGTCGATCAGCTGGGCGGCGGTATCCCACGGCGTCGTGGACAGCACCCGGTCGCCCGCGCCGAATCCCTGGCGCTCGGCCGAAGCGCGCGCCGCGGCCACGGTCTCGGCGACGGAGGCCCCGTCGAGGGCGGGCCCCGCGCCCGACGGGGTGAACTGGTCACCGTGACCGCGCACCGAGGTCGCGAAGTCGGTGATCCCGACCGGCAGATCGGCGACGGGCAGGCCCATCGGATCCAGCGACAGGGCCGCCACCTCCGCGATATCGCCGGTCTCGTCGATGCGGGCCGCCGATACCAGGGCGAGTTCGGCATCGGCGTCGGGGGCCAGGACCACCTCGGTGCCGGCCCACCAGCAACCCAGCAGGACCGCCGCGGTCTGCCAGTGCGCGGGCAGCAGCACCGACACCCGGGCCCCCGGGGCCAGGCCGAATTCGTCGCGAATCATGTTGGCGGTCTTGGCCGCCCAGTTGGCCAGGGTCAGACCGGACAGTTCGATCCGGGCGCCGGTGCCGTCGTCGTAGTGGGTGATCCGTGGTGCGGCGGGTTCGCGCGCCAGGATCGGACCGAGCAGGGCATCGGTCAGAGTGTCGTTCAGTTCACGCATTTCGGTCCGTTCTGGCCGGCGTCGATGGGAGGCGCGGGCGGCACCGGTGTCGGGGTGCCCGAGGACGACGAGGTTCCCGACAGATCGAACAGACTGCCGGCCGCCGAGCCCGGACCAGAGTAGTCATCGGCCAGGACCACCCGCACCGCACCCTCCTGCGCCCCGGGGTCGGCGATCACGGTCAGTCCGCCCAGCGCCTCGGCGACGGCCTTCGCACCGGGATCGGAGGTCGACGCCGCCAGGACCCGGCTGCTGCGCACCGGCGCACCGTCCCAGTTGGCCACGGTCCCGGTGTGAAAGCCCTTGGCGGTCAGTGCCTGCGCCACCTGCCCGGCCAGACCCCCGGTCCCGGCGGCGTTGTAGACGTCGGCGCTCACCGAGCTCGGCGCCACCGTGGCATCGTCGCTGTGCTGCTCGTCCGCCCGGCCACCCACTGCCGCCGCCACGAAGGATCTGACCGATTTCGGATCGACCTTCACCACGGATTCGCCGTCGGCGGTGCTGCCGTTGAGGTCCTGCACCGGGATGGTTTCGAAATTCACTTTCCCGCCCGACAGGTCCTGCAGCTGATGCATGAACGCCACCACATCCCAGTCCTCGTCGAGCACGATGGTGCGGCCGACGGCATCGCCGAGCTCACGCAATTTACCGGGATTGGCCAGGATCCGGGCGTTCAACGCCTGATTCACCAGCGATGCCATGAACACCTGCTGGCGCACGATCCGATCCAGATCCCCGCGCTGCAGATCGTGCCGCTGACGGACGAAACTCAGGGCTTGCTGACCGTCGAGCCGTTGCTCCCCGGCCGGGAACTCCGCACCCGACAGCGGTTCGTCCACCGCATCGTTCAGGCACACCTGGACCCCGCCCACGGCGTCGGTGAGCAGGACGAATCCGAGCAGGCCGACCTCGGCGTAGTGGTCGACGGTGATGCCGGTGAGACCGGCGACGCTCTTGATCAGCGCCTGCCGGCCCGCCTGGGTGGACTTCTCCTCTACCTGGGAGTCCGACAGTCCTTGATTCGCCAGCTTCTGGCGCGCGTTCTCCTTGGTGACGCCGTAGGCGGAGTTGATCTTGCCTTTGCCGATGCCCGGAATATCGACATACGAATCCCGCGGGATCGAGATCGCCGTGGCCGAGCGGCCGTCGTTGGGTACCCGGACCAGCACGATGGTGTCGGTGTTGGTGCCGACCTCGTCACCGGCGTGCAGCATGGCCCGCTCTCGATCGCTGAGCGGATTGCCGTGGGCGTCGGTCCTGCTGTCGATACCCACCATCAGGATGTCGACCGCGCCGTCGTGGCCCCCGCCCAGCCCGAGGTTGCCGATGCGCTCGATACCCGAGATCAGGCTGTCCACACTGTGCCAGCCGAATCCGGTGACGATGAACACCACGGCCGCGGCGGCGGTGGCGAGTAGCCGTCCGGGCCGGTTCACCCCGGACGTCGCGGCCGGGCGCGCGCCACGAGCACGCGGGATACGGCCGCCGGGCAGTGGTGCACCGGTACCACGCGGACGCGGTGACGATGCCCTCCTGTTCTGCGGCACTTCGTCTTCCTTCTCCACTGTCGATCGACCCCCGTTCGAGAACCCGGGCCACGCGGACACGCACCGACCGTGCCGGCGGGGCGTGTACTACGTCGCGAGGGATATCGCATCCCGACCGGCGGCGTAGGTGTGGGTTCCCGAATCCGAGGCTATCCAACCCGGCCGCCCGCACCGCTGAACCGCTGTTGGCGTGGCGTGCCAGACTTGCCGCGTGAGCCTTGCTTCTCCGTCCCGAATCGTTGTCGTCGGCGCCGGTGGGCAACTCGGCCGCGCCCTGGCCTCCCGCGCACCGGAGGCGGTGATGCTGCGACGTGCCGATCTCGATATCACCGACCCCGGCGCGGTGCGCGCGGCCCTGCGTCCCGGCGATGTCGTGATCAACTGCGCCGCCTACACCGCGGTCGATGCCGCCGAGTCCGACCCCGACGCGGCCTTCGCCGGTAATGCCACCGGGCCCGGTGTCCTGGCCGCCGGCTGCCGGGAAGCGGGGGCGCGGCTGATCCACATCTCCACCGACTACGTCTTCGACGGCACCGCGGACCGTCCCTACGAACCGGATGACCCGACCGCCCCGACCTCGGTCTACGGACGTACCAAACTGGCCGGTGAACAGGCGGTATCGCAGTCCCATCCGGATGCGACGATCGTGCGCACGGCCTGGGTGTACACCGGCGACCACGGTGATTTCGTCGCGACCATGCGCCGGTTGGCGGCAGGGGACGATCCGGTATCGGTGGTCGACGATCAGATCGGCTCGCCCACCTACGCGCCCGACCTCGCCGACGCGGTGCTGGAAGTCGTTGCCCGGGAGCCGAAGTCACGCATCCTGCACGCCACCAACGCGGGTGTGGCGAGCTGGTTCGAGGTGGCCCGCGCGGTCTTCGCTCAACTGGGTGAGGATCCCGAACGGGTGCGCCCGTGCACGACCGCCGATTTTCCGAGACCCGCACGGCGCCCGGCCTATTCGGTGCTGTCGGATCGCGCCTGGAAGGAGGCCGGCCTGACTCCGCTGCGCGACTGGCGTTCCGCGCTCTCGGACGCGCTCGCGCGGCTGGTCGATTAGCCGGCAGGTGGTCGGTGCCGCCGGGAACCCGACGCTCGCTGCCGCCAACCGGGCTCCGACCAGTTAGGGTGAACCCCCGTGAGCGCTTCGGATTCAGCCCCCTCCGCGGACCGTACTCCCCAGCTGGCGGTGGTCACCGTGACCTATTCGCCGGGCGAGCATCTCGACCATTTCATCAGCACGCTGGCCGCTGCGACCAATGAGAAGCCGCAGGTGATCCTGGCCGATAACGGCTCGACCGACGGTTCCCCCGAGCTGGCCGCCGAATCCAACGAACATGTCACGCTGCTGCACACCGGCGGCAATATCGGCTACGGCGGCGCGGTGAATCGCGCGGTGGCCGAGGTCGATCCGGAGATCGAGTACATCGTCATCGCCAATCCGGATGTGCGCTGGAGCACCGATGCCATCGATCAACTGCTCGCGGCGGCGCGGCGGTGGCCCCGCGCCGGGGCGCTGGGCCCGCTGATCCACGAACCCGACGGCAGCATCTATCCGTCGGCGCGGCGGGTGCCCGGTCTTCTCGACGGCGCCGGTCACGCGGTCCTCGGCACGGTGTGGCCGGGCAATCCGTGGACGCGGCGTTATCGGCAGGAGAACGAGGAGATCGCCGAGCGCACGGTGGGCTGGCTGTCCGGATCGTGCCTGCTGGTCCGGCGCGAGGCCTTCGACAGCATCGACGGCTTCGATTCCCGCTACTTCATGTACATGGAGGACGTCGACTTCGGCGACCGGATGGGCAAGGCCGGCTGGCACAACGTCTTCGTGCCCACCGCCGAGGTCACCCACGCCAAGGGACATGCGGCCGGACGGCATCCGGAGACCATGTTGCCCGCCCACCACGCGTCCGCCTATCGTTTCCAGGCCGATCGCCATCCGCACTGGTGGCAGGCACCGTTGCGGTGGGCGCTGCGCGCCGGACTTGCGATTCGCTGCAAACTTGCGGTTCGATCTGCGCTGCGCGAGCGCGACCGGAGCGCGCACCAGTAGCGCCTGGATCGAACAGAGGAAGACTGATGCCGGATATTCGGGAAGGAGCGGGTGTGGACACCGCAACTGATGCCGTGATCCTGGTCGGCGGCCAGGGCACCCGGCTGCGTCCGCTGACACTGTCGGCGCCGAAGCCGATGTTGCCGGTTGCCGGTCTGCCGTTCCTGCACCACCTACTGGCCCGGATCGCCGATGCCGGCATCAGCCATGTGGTGCTGGGGACCTCCTTCCGCGCGGAGGTTTTCGAGGAGCATTTCGGCGACGGCGCCGATATGGGCCTGGAGATCGAGTACGTCACCGAGACCGAGCCGCTCGGCACCGGTGGTGGTATCCGCAACGTGCTGCCCAAGTTGCGCGCCGACAACGTGATGGTGTTCAACGGTGACGTACTGGGCGGCGCCGATCTGGGCGCGGTACTCGACACGCATGCCTCCAGTCGCGCCGATGTGACGCTGCATCTGGTCCGGGTCAGCGATCCGCGTGCCTTCGGCTGTGTGCCGACCGACGAGAACGGCCGGGTGACCGCCTTCCTGGAGAAGACCCAGGATCCGCCGACCGATCAGATCAACGCCGGCTGCTACGTCTTCCGCCGGGCCTATATCGAGAAGATCCCGTCCGGTCGCCCGGTCTCGGTCGAGCGTGAGGTGTTCCCGTCGCTGCTGGCCGAGGGCGCCCACATCCAGGGCCATGTGGATATCTCCTACTGGCGCGATATGGGCACGCCGGAGGATTTCGTCCGTGGTTCCGCGGATCTGGTGCGCGGTATCGCGCCGTCGCCGGCCCTGCCCGGTCAGCGCGGAGAATCGCTGGTGCATCCCGGCGCCGGAGTCGCACCGGGGGCGCTGCTGATCGGTGGTACGGTCGTCGGCCGCGGTGCGGAGGTCGGCGCGGGTGCGCGGTTGGACGGCGCGGTGCTGTTCGACGGCGCCCGGGTCGAGGCCGGGGCCACGGTCGAGCGTTCGATCATCGGATTCGGCGCGCGCATCGGTCCGCGTGCCCTGGTTCGCGATGCCGTGATCGGTGACGGCGCCAGTGTCGGTGCCCGTTGCGAGTTGTTGCGCGGCGCGCGTATCTGGCCGGGGGTGGATCTGCCCGACGGCGGTATCCGCTTCTCCACCGACGTATAGTTCACCAGCCGGAACCGGCGGGCCCGCTGACCTGTTGTCAACGGGGCCCGCCGGTTTCGCGGTTTCTACACTGTCGCGGGCACCGCGGGTGATTCCGCAACCGCCGACCGTTCCCGGATCAGCAGCAGACCGGTGAGCACGACCAGCAGCGCGGTCGCGCCGTGCACGCTGAGCGCGGTGGTGATCGAGCCGTGGTTGTTCAGCACGGTCAGCATGTCGCCGGTCGGCGTCACCGCGGTGGCCAGTAGTGCCACGCCGAGCGCGAAGCGCTGCCGGGTCAGCAGTAGTGCCAGGATCATCACGCCGACGCTGATATCGCGCACTCCCTTCAGGGTCATGAACGCCGAACTCGATCCCTGCGGCCAGGCCGGCAGCCCGAACCCCTGCGCCATCGAATCCGGGGTGACGACGTAGCCGATCCCGATGTAGAGGATGAACGCCGCACCGAGCAGGGCGAGGGCGGTGGCGATGCGAGTGCGTGTCATTGTTCTGCTCCAAAATCTAGCGTTGCTAACTTATGCGGTAAAGACTAACTCGTCGATCGCTACCTTGTCTAGCGTTGCTAGAATTTGGGTATGACGGTTCAGGAACGCAAGGAGCGCGATCGCGCTCAACGCCGCCAGGCGATCATCGACAGCGCCCGTGAGCTGGCCGAATCCGATGGCTGGGATGCGGTCACCGTGCGTCGGCTGGCGGATCGGATCGAATACAGCCAGCCCGTGCTCTACAGCCACTTCTCCGGTAAGCGCGCGATCGTCTCCGCGGTCGCCGAAGAGGGATGCGGGGTGCTGGCGAAGGTGTTGCATGCCGCGCGCGTGCAGCATGCCGATCCCGCGGCGGCGATGGAGGCCGTCGCGCGCGCCTACCTGGATTTCGCCGCCGACAACACCGCGCTCTACGACGCGATGTTCATCCTCGACACGGATCTGGCGTTCGGCCCCGATGCTCCGGAAGCGTTGCGCGCGGCGTTCGCCGAACTCGAGGCGGTGTTCCACCCGCTGGTGCCCGAATCGGAATTGGGGACCTATGCCGAGGTGTACTGGAGCGCGCTGCACGGTCTGGCGGCACTGGACCGCAGCGGGCGGCTGCGTCCGGATCTGCGGGAACAGCGGATGCAGGTGCTGATGCGCTGGGGAAAGCAGCCGGTAGCACGCTGAGCCCGCCCACCTACAGTGGTGATCATGGCGGATGCGGTGGTGGTCGGGTCGGGACCCAACGGCTTGGCCGCCGCGGTGGTGCTCGCTCGCGCCGGCCTCGAGGTCGCGGTGTTCGAGGCGGCCGAATCCGCCGGTGGCGGCAGTCGCACGGCCGAATTGACCCTGCCCGGTTTTCAGCACGACCTGTGCGCCGGCGCCCACCCCATGGCGTCGGCCTCCCCGTTCTTCCGAGCCTTCGACCTGGCCGCGCACGGGGTGGAACTGTTGCGCCCCGATATCTCCTACGGCCATCCGCTCGACGGTGGTGCGGCCGCTGTGGCCTGGCGCGACCTCGACCGGACCGTGGACGGGCTCGGGCGCGACGGTGCGGCGTGGCGCGGACTGTTCGAGCCGCTGGTTCGGCGGTGGGACGCGGTGGTCGAGCTGGCGATGTCGGATCTGCGTCATCCGCCCCGCGATCCGGCCACCGCCGTGCGATTCGGCCGCAGACTGCTGGAGCAGTCGACGCCGATGTGGGACTTACGGTTTCGCGACGAACCGGCCGCGGCGCTGTTCACCGGTGTGAGCGCGCACGCCATCACGCCACCGCGCGCGTTCGCCGCGGCGGGGGTGGCATTGCTGTTGGGTACGCTCGCCCACGTCGAGGGCTGGCCTATCCCACGCGGCGGCAGCCAGGCCATCGCCGATGCCATGATGGCGGATATCCGACGGCACGGTGGTCGCGTACATCCGGGGCATCGAGTGGATTCGCTGGACGAGTTCGGCGCGGCCCGCGCGATCCTGCTCGATACCGCACCCACCGAGCTGCTGCGGATTGCCCGGCTGCCGCGGGCATATCGGAATCGGCTGCAGCGCTACCGCTTCGGCGCCGCGGCGTGCAAGGTGGACTTCGCGCTGTCGGGCCCGGTGCCCTGGCGGGCCGCCGAGCTGGCGGCGGCGGGCACGGTGCACGTGGTCGGCACCCGGGCCGAAGCGGTGGCCGCCGAACGAACGATCGCCGCGGGCCGGCACGCGCCGCGGCCGTATGTGCTGGTGATCCAGCCGGGTGTGGTCGACGACTCCCGCGCCCCCGCGGGACACCGGACGCTCTACGCCTACGCCCATGTGCCGAACGGATCCGATCGTGACGTCAGCGCCGAGATCATCGCCCAGATCGACCGTTTCGCGCCCGGATTCCGCGATCTGATCGAACACACACACGTCCGCACGGCCGCCCGCATGCCCGACCACAATGCCAACTACGTCGGCGGTGATATCGCCGCGGGCGCGATGAGTCTGTGGCAGACGATCTTTCGTCCCACCCCGCGCTGGAACCCGTACCGCACACCACTGTCGGGGGTCTACCTGTGTTCCGCGGCGACACCGCCCGGCCCGGGAGTGCACGGTATGTGCGGTCTGCACGCGGCGACCCACGTGCTGCGCGACCGATTCGGTATCCGGACCGACCCGTACACCTTGTTGCGAGGACGCTGACCGGACGTGTCCGGGCCGGTAACGGCGGGACCTACTGGACCGGCTGGGTCCGGTACAGGTCGGGTTCGATGTACATCACCCGCGCGGCGGGTACCGCCGTGCGCACCCGCGCTTCGGCCTCGTCGATGGCCGTGGCGATCTGGGCGATGTCCAGTCCCGGCGCGATCGCCACCTTCGCCGCGACCAGCATCTCGTCGGGGCCGAGATATTCGGTGCGCAGATGGATCACCCGGTCGATCCGGCTGCCGTCGACCAGATTCGCGCGGATCGCCTCGTTCTCCGCGGGCGTGGCACCCTCACCGATGAGCAGGCTCTTCATCTCCACGATCAGGACCACCGCGATGGCTCCGAGCAGGGCGCCGATGCCGAGGGTGCCGATACCGTCCCAGATCGGATTGTCGGTCAGCACCGTGAGGATCACCGCGACCAGCGCCATCAGCAGACCGATCAGCGCACCGGTGTCCTCGAGCAGTACCACCGGCAGTTCGGGACTGCGCGAATTGCGGATGAATCGCCACCAGCTGGCGCCCTCGCGCAGCGGCGCGGACTCCCGCATGGCGGTGCGGAAGCTGAATCCCTCCAGCGCCGCGGCGATCGCGAGGATGACGATCGCGACGACCGGCGAGGTCAGCTCCTCGGGATGCTGGATCTTGTGCACACCCTCGTAGATCGCGTACATCGAACCCAGGGAGAACAGCACCAGCGCGACGACGAAGGAGTAGAAGTAGCGGTTACGCCCGTATCCGAACGGATGTAGTTCGTCGGCTTCCTGTTCGGCGCGCTTCTGGCCGAGCAGCAGCAGACCCTGATTACCCGTATCCGCCACCGAGTGCACCGCCTCGGCGAGCATCGAACCCGAGCCGGTAATCGCCGCACCGACGAATTTCGCCACCGCGATACCGGCGTTAGCGGTCAACGCCGCGAAGATCGCCTTCTTGCCGCCACCTGCAGACATGGTGTTGCCCCGGTCCTTTCGTTCCCGGCGCTCGCCGGTAGATGTCCGATTTGTTGGATTAATCTACTAGCCCCGCCGACCGGGTCGACGGCTCACTCACCCACACAGGCGCAGAACAGCTGGGCGGGCCCGCCGATGGCCTCGGCCCGGATATCGGTATCGGTCGCCGAGACCCACGCCGCGCTGCCCGCGGTGATCGGCAGGGCGTCACCGTGCTGCGTCAGCCGCACCCGCCCGGCCGTGATCAGCAGGATGCCCGGCCCGCTCCGCGGAATGTCCATGGGTCCTTCGCCTTCGGTCAGTTCGAAGCGGCGCAGCGCGAACTCCGCCGCGGGCGTGCGGTACCGGAACGACTCCCGGCCGACGGGTTCGGGCTCGATGATCGGCAGCCGCAGCGGCTCGAAGTCCAGCACCCGCAGCAACTCGGGTACGTCGACATGTTTGGGCGTGAGCCCGCCGCGCAGGACGTTGTCGGAGTTGGCCATGATCTCCACACCCATACCGCGCAGATAGGCGTGCAGACTGCCGGCGGCCAGGAACAAGCCCTGACCGGGTTCGAGTGTCACCCGGTTCAGCAGCAGCGCGGCCAGCACTCCCGCATCGCCCGGATAGGCCTCGGCGAGTTCGAGCGTGGTCTGCACCTCGGCCGCGAATTCCTTGTTCTGCCGGGGGGAATCGGTGGGGTCGCCCTGTTTGAGATAGCGCACACAGCCGTCGAGCACCTTCGGCAGCAGGGTGGCCAGCATCGCCTGCGGCAGCGTGATCCAGGTGGTGAACAGGGTGCGCAGACCACCCGAATCGGGCTGCGCGGCAAGTAGTTCGGTGTACTGCACCAGCTCGGGCACGGCCAGTGAACTGAGCAGTTCGACGGTGCGCAGCGGATCGCGGAATCCGGCGAGCGCCTCGAACCGGTCCAGCGCCACCACCAGTTCGGGCTTGTGACTGTCGTCGCGGTAGTTGCGCATCGGCGAATCCAGCGGCACCCGGTGGTGGTTCTCCCGCTCGAATCCGTACCGGGCCTGATCGGCGCTGGGATGCGCCTGCAGCGACAGCGGCTCCTCGGCGGCGAGGATCTTCACCAGGAAGGGCAGCCGTCCGCCGAATGCCGGTGCGACCGAACCCAATTCCCCGGTGGGATCGGCCTCGAGCACCTCCAGCAGTGACCGGGTCACGCCATCGGTGCGGACCTGCGCCGGATCGGCGGGGTGGGCGCCGAACCACAGTTCGGCCTCCGGATGGGCCGAGGGGACCTCCCGACCGCACAGCTGAGCGAGGGCGGTGCGTGATCCCCAGGCGTAGGAACGCAACGCACCAACGAGTTCGTGCACTAGTAGTGGCCCCCGTCGTAGTGGGCGGGTCGGCTCGCGGCGGCCGGGCTACCCAGGAGCCGCAGATAGGCGGCGGCCATCTCGAGCCGCAGCACCAGCACCGCCAATTGCTCGAGTTCGCTGCCGCGTCCGGCGGCCGGTGGCTGGGGTTCGCCCGCTCCGGCGTCACGCGGCACGCTCGCCTCCGAACGCATCAGGTCCACATCGACATTCACCAGGTCGGCGTCGACGATTCCACCACCCGCGCCGAAGACGCCCAGCCGCCGCCGCGCGGCGACCTGATCGGCATCGGCGCTCAGCACGAAGACCCGGGCGCGATCGACCGGTGGCGGTCCGTCGAGCTGCTCGTCGTGGAACAGCGGATCGTAGCCCGGCGCCGTCGTCTCCGCGGATTCGACGAGCCGCGCATTGGCCGCGACGGCCTCGGTGAGATCGGCGGCGGACGCGATCTGCCCGGCTGTCTGCAGCAGCACCTCGGCCCCGTGCTGGGCGACGATCGCCGCGGCGGGTGAGTCGCCGGTCAGGACCAGGCGGCGATCGCGCATCCGCGCGGCGAGAGTCTTGGCCGGATTGTGGAAGACCTCGTTGTGCGGGCCGTCGCGCAGTGCCTCGGCATCGAGGACATCGGCGAGTTCGTCGAGATTCGGGACGAGTGGGCCGATGTGCACGGGATCGATCGCGTGCAGGACCGCGATGCCGACCGCGAGGAAACGCATGATCCGGTTGTGGTCGAGCACCCGCACCCGCGGTGACACCATGGCGGCGCGTCCGGCGGCGGCGGCCCGCATCGGACCTTCGTCCGGCGCGGCGACCACGACCTCGGCGCCGCGGCGCAGCGCCCGATCGACGGCGCCGGTCAGTCGTGGATCGGCCGAGTCGTCGCCGGCGACGATCACCACGTCGAGCGAACCCACCCACTGGGGAATGGTGGTGGTAGAGATGACGGGCAGACCAGCGCGGTCGCCGAGTGCCGCCTGCAGCAGTGTGGCCGCGCGCACCGCGCGCCCGGTGCCGGAGACCAGCACCAGACTGCGTGGACGCAGTCCGTCCAGGCGCGTGAGCGCGCCCTCGGCGACAGCTGCCGCGGTGGCACGCACCTGCGCGCCACCCAGTGCTGCCGAACGTAAGATTCCCCCGGAATCCGCGGCCTCCAACGAGGCGACGTCATCGAGGTCGAGTACGGGTGTCCCTGCGATCATCGGGCGTTGCCACCTCCCCTCAATCGGGTCACCACGCCGGGTGATGTCGTTGTCCCCGGGTGAATCCAAGCCCTGTGATTCCACTATTCCAGTCAGCCGCGCACGATGCTCAGAATCTCGGTCACGAGTGCGTCTACTTCCTCCTGCGAACGAGCCTCGACGTTGAGTCGCAGCAGCGGTTCGGTATTGGATGCGCGCAGATTGAACCATGCCTGGCCGGGCAGCCGCACGGTCACACCGTCGAGCCGGTCCACCGATCGGGCGCGGTCCTCGAACGCGGTGACGACCGCCATGGTCCGCTCCTGCGCATCCGCCACTGTGGAGTTGATCTCTCCCGACGCCGCATAGGTCGAGTACGAGGACGCGAGCTCGGACATGGTGCGGGACTTCTCGCCGTCCCCGTCGCTCCCACTGTGTTCGACGCGGTGTCCGCGGGGGCCTTCGTGGTTACGCGAGCTGCCGCCTTCGTCCCCGTCGCTCCCACTGTGTTCGACGCGGTGTCCGCGGGGGCCTTCGTGGTTACGCGAGCTGCCGCCTTCGTCCCCGTCGCTCCCACCGAGCGCGGCGAGCACATGCAGAGCCGCGAGCATACCGGAGTCGGCGCCCCAGAAGTCGCGGAAGTAGTAATGGGCCGAATGCTCACCGCCGAAGATGGCGCCGGTCGAGGCCATCTGCTGCTTGATGAACGAATGCCCGACCCGGGTGCGCACCGGGGTACCGCCCAGTTCGGTGACCAATTCCGGTACCGCCTGGGAGGTGATCAGGTTGTGGATGATGGTGGCGCCCGGTTCCTTGGCTAGTTCACGCTCGGCCACCAGCGCGGTGACCGCGGACGGGGAGACCGGTTCGCCACGCTCGTCGACGACGAAGCAGCGATCGGCGTCACCGTCGAATGCCAGGCCGATGTCGGCGCCGGTCTCGCGCACGTACTTCTGCAGATCGACGAGGTTCTTCGGATCCAGCGGGTTGGCCTCGTGATTGGGGAACGAGCCGTCGAGTTCGAAATACAGCGGGGCGATCGTCAACTGCGGCACCGCGCCGAGGACGGCGGGCACCGTGTGGCCACCCATTCCGTTGCCGGCGTCGACCGCGACCTTCAACGGTCGGATCCCGCCGAGATCGACGAGCCCGCGCAGGAATTCGGCGTATGCCTCGAGCAGGTCGACTTCGGTGGCGGTACCGCGCGGACCCGGTCCGGCGGGCACGCCGTCGATCAGTTCGTTCGAGATGGTCGCCAGTCCGGTGTCCTGACCGACCGGCAGTGCGTTGGCCCGGCACAGCTTGATGCCGTTGTAGCGCGCGGGATTGTGGCTCGCCGTGAACATAGCGCCCGGGCACTCGAGATGGCCCGAGGCGAAGTACAGCTGGTCGGTGGAGGCGAGCCCGATGTGGACCACGTCGAGACCCTGCTCGAGCACGCCCTCGGCGAAGGCGGCGGCCAGGTCCGGGGAAGATTCCCGCATATCGTGGCCGATCACGATTCGGGTGGCGGAGTCGCGCATCAGGCGGGCGAAGGCCGCGCCGACATCGCGGACGAATGCCGCGTCGATCTGCTCTCCGACAACCCCGCGAACGTCATATGCCTTGACAACTGCGTGAACGGACTCGGCAGACCGGGCGACTGTCATGACCAACACCCTAATAGGACGCGGAGCTCGATCGGGCTTCAGGCCGGTTGCGCGTGTGCCGGGCCCGACGCGGGCTCAGTTCGGGGGATCGGGCAGCACCCGGAGATGGCCGCGACGGCCGGTGCGGCCGGGTCGCTGGGGCCGGGCCGGCGGCGGTGCGTAATCGGCGTAGCCCGGCTGTTCGGGTTCGGGTGCGCGTCGCCGCATTCCGGCCTCGCGGACGGCCTCGGCCAGTGCGGTCAGATCGTCGTCGTCCGGTGTGCTGGAGGAGAATCCACCCTCGTGGCGAACCATTTCCCAGCCCTTGGGGGCGGTGATCCGGGAGCCGTGGGTTTCGCACAGATCCCAGGAGTGCGGTTCGGCGACGGTGGCGAGCGGTCCGACGACTGCGGTGGAGTCCGAGTAGACATACGTGAGCGTCGCTACGGCCGGATTCTTGCAGCCTGGGCGGCAGCAACGACGCATGGGAATCACGCCAAGCAGACTAACCCGCCGAGCCGTGTGTCGCAGACAGACACGCTGACTACGGTGCCGTGCAGTCGAGGAGATGGTTTCGCCGCGGCACCGGCGCGGTGACTACTGTCGCAAGGTATGACCCGTTCGAAGAGGCGGCCGGTCACCACCCGCTCGGTGGTGCGCCGTGGCCGCGGTGTGCGCGGACCGATGCTGCCGCCGTCGGCGCCCGCGCGCCGTACCCGCGGTCAGCAGTTCGACCGCTTGGTGCTGGAGGCCTTCGCGCCCTTGGACGCGCGCTGGCACGATCGCCTGACCAAACTCGATATCGCGGTCGACGACGTACCCAAGATCCGTCCTCTGCATCCGGATTCGGTCACCTGGCCCGACGAGGTGGTGGCCGATGGCCCGGTGCCCCTGTCGCGCCTGATCCCCGCCGGCATGGACCGCCACAACGTGGCCACCCGCGCCCGGGTGGTCCTGTTCCGCAAGCCGCTCGAACTGCGCGCCCAGGACCCGGAGGATCTGCTGGATCTCCTGCGCGAGGTGCTGGTCCAGCAGATAGCCACCTACCTGGGTGTGGACCCGGAGGTCATCGACCCGACGGGGGAGTGACCGGCCGCGTCGCACGATGCGCGGTGACGCGAAGGCCGGACACGGCAGAGGTTTTCGCGGTCGCCGGCGGTTCTCGCGACCACGGGCCGCGGAAACGGGAGCCGGCGCACCGACTCCGGCCCCGCCCCGCTTCGCCGGCAGCGAAGCGGGGCGACGCCGAAAGGTCACAACACAATTGGTGAACACATGGGGAACTCGTCGGGACGCCCGGAACCCGCACTGCATCCCGACCGCCGCCCCGTGACGCGACCGTGCGGCTCCTACTCGTCCGCAGTGGCCAGGGGAGGCGGGACAGTCCTCAGCTGATGCCGCGCTTGAGGCGCCGGCGTTCGCGTTCGGACAGACCACCCCAGATACCGAAGCGTTCGTCGTGGGCGAGTGCGTACTCCAGGCACTCGTCACGAACCTCGCAGCCCAAGCAGATCCGTTTGGCTTCCCTTGTGGAGCCGCCTTTTTCGGGGAAGAAGGCTTCCGGATCGGTTTGGGCGCACAGCGCCCGTTCCTGCCACTGTTCCTCGATGGTGTCGAACATCGCATCGAAGTCGGTGACGATGAGACTCAGCTGCGGTGGTTCGGGTTTGCGCTGGGTGCGCGCCCACTGCCCTCCCTGCGGAGTTCTGCTGAGCGATCCCGATTCTTCGTTCACCGTGCTGCCCCCCTCTCGTTCGTCGTTCCGGCTGTCAGCGCAGTCGCCAGGTACTGCGCATGCTGTGGAATCGGTTTGCGATACACCGCCCGGAATGCCCGACGGGGCCAGCTCCTCGGCCATCGCTCCGCCTCCTCACTGTGTGTTAGCGCAGAATGATTGTTCCGTCGGACCGAACGTGCCCACCGACGGTCCCACACCGCGACGTAGTCCCGCGGACATCCCCGAGCTTGTCGTTCCGATACGAACACTTGTTCGAAATACGGTCTGCGCCATACGCTCTCGCGCGGACCCGGAATGACATGTCTGTGATTAGACACGCCGGACGCGGCGATGGTCAAGCTGCCGACACAATTCCGTTACTATCCGTCGCCGCCTCGAACGCGGTTCGGTAACCCTGGAGTAGCAAATGACCAGCAAATATGCACTCGAGCGCACGTTTCCGGGCACCGCATAGGCTGTGCGGATGTGACTGGAGAACAAGCGGACATCGCGGTCGAGATCGAGCGGGTTGATGGTAAACCGCGCATTGCGGTGTTGGTCGGTGGAGTCGGCGGCGCGCGCTTCTTGCAAGGCGTGCGGGAACTGCTGCCGGATGCGGATGTGACGGCGCTGGTGAACGTCGGTGACGACGTCTGGATGCACGGTTTACGAATCTGTCCCGACCTGGACACCTGCATGTACACCCTGGGTGGGGGCATCGATACCGAGCGCGGCTGGGGCCGGGTCGGGGAAACGTGGCACGCCAAGGAGGAACTGGCGAAATATCACGCCCAGCCCGATTGGTTCGGACTCGGAGATCGCGATATCGCGACACATCTCGTTCGAAGTGAAATGCTGCGTGCGGGATACCCGCTCTCAGTGGTAACCGAAGCGCTGTGTAACCGCTGGCAACCGGGTGTGAAACTTCTGCCGGCGACCGACGACAGATGTGAAACCCATGTTGTAATCAGCGACCCGGGCAACCCTGGCGAACGTCGCGCGATTCATTTCCAAGAGTGGTGGGTTCGGTACCGAGCAAACGTCGAGACCCATGGATTCGTCACAATCGGGGCGGATCAAGCCAAACCCGCACCCGGTGTGACGGAAATCATAGAGCGGGCTGATGCTGTTCTGCTGGCCCCTTCGAACCCCGTGGTGAGCGTCGGCGCGATCCTCGCGGTACCGGGTATCCGGGGCGCGCTGCGGACGACCTCGGCGAAGGTGGTCGGCCTGTCTCCGGTGATCGACGGAAAACCGTTGCGCGGCATGGCCGACGAGTGCCTCGAGGTGATCGGCGTCGAGACCTCGGCCGAGGCCATCGGACGGCACTTCGGCGCTCGATCCGAGACCGGCATCCTCGACGGCTGGCTGGTCCATTCCACCGACAAGGCGGATATTCCGGGTGTGGAGGTGCGCAGCGTGCCGCTGCTGATGACCGATCCGGCCACCACGGCCGCGATGGTACGTGAGGCGCTCGATATCGCGGGGGTGCCGGCGTGAGCGATCAGGTGAACGATCACGCGCCGGGTGGCGAGATCCACATCATCCCGGTGCCGGGGCTGCCGGAGTTCCGTCCCGGTGACGACATCGCGGAACATATTGCGGCGCAAGCGCCCTGGCTCGCCGACGGGGATGTGCTGGTGGTCACCAGCAAGATCGTCGCCAAGGCCGAGGGGCGCATCGTGGACGCGCCACTGGATCCCGATGAGCGAGATACGTTGCGCCGCAAGCTGGTCGACGCCGAGGCGGTGCGAGTGCTGGCGCGCAAGGGTCGCACCCTGATCACCGAGAACCGGATCGGCATCGTGCAGGCCGCCTCCGGCGTCGACGGCTCCAATGTGGAGCGGGGTGAATTGGTGCTGCTGCCGGTCGATCCCGATGCCAGTGCGCGGTCGTTACGGGCGGCATTGGCGCAGCGGCTGGGGGTGCGGGTCGCGGTGGTGATCACCGACACGATGGGCCGTGCGTGGCGGATCGGCCAGACCGACGCCGCGATCGGCGCGGCCGGTCTGCGCGTGGTGCACGACTACGCCGGCGCCATCGACGAGCAGGGCAACGAACTGCAGGTGACGCAGGTCGCGGTGGCCGACGAGCTCGCCGCCGCAGCGGATCTGGCGAAGGGCAAACTCGGCGGAGTCCCGGTCGCCGTGGTGCGCGGACTGGTGCCCGACGACGACGGTTCGACCGCCAAGGATCTGTTGCGCGGCGGTGAGGAGGATCTGTTCTGGCTGGGCACCGCCGAGGCGATCGAGCGCGGCCGCCGCGAAGCGCTGCTGCTGCGCCGTTCGGTGCGCGGCTTCGCCGATACGCCGGTCGACCCCGAACTCGTCCGGTCCGCGGTGTCGGAGGCGCTGACCGCACCCGCCCCGCATCACACGCATCCGGTGCGGTTCGTCTGGGTGCGCCGCCCGGAGTTGCGGGCGGGATTGCTGAACGCGATGGCCGCGCAGTGGCGTAACGATCTCGGCGGTGACGGCCTCGAACCCGATCGGGTCGAGCGCCGGGTCGCGCGCGGGCGCATTCTGTTCGACGCACCGGAGGTGATCATTCCGTTCTGTGTGCCCGACGGTGCGCACGCGTATCCGGATCAGCGTCGCCGCGCCGCCGAGTCGACGATGTTCACCGTGGCGGTCGGCGCTGCCGTGCAAGGGCTGCTGGTGTCGTTGGCCACTCGTGGCGTCGGTAGTTGCTGGATCGGTTCGACGATCTTCGCGCCGGAGGTGACACGCGAGGTGTTGGGTCTGGCCGAGGACTGGAACCCGCTGGGCGCCATCGCCGTCGGATATCCGCTGGAGGAACTGACGCCGCGCGAGCCGCGGCCGGACGGCTTCGGGTTGATCGAACTGTGAGCGCCGAATCCTTACACGAATCGGCCACCGAACTGCTCGAAACCTGGTCGCCCGCAACGCATGCGGAAGAGTCGATCCGTGCGGCGATGCTCGCCTTCCTGGGCTCGGCGGCACGTGGGTGCCTGCGTGAACACGCGCCCGGCCATATCACCGCCTCGGCGGTGGTCTTCTCCGCCGACGAACGCGAGGTGCTGCTGACGTTGCATCCGCGAGTGGGGCGGTGGATCCAGCTCGGCGGGCATTGCGAGCCCGCCGACGAGACGGTCGTGGACGCCGCGCTGCGCGAGGCGACCGAGGAGTCGGGGATCGCGGGCCTCGTGGTGGAACCCGGCCTGTACGGAGCGCAAGCGCATCCGATCACGTGCTCGCTGGGGGTGCCGACCCGGCATCTCGATCTGCTGTTCAAGATCCGCGCGCCGCGCGGCGCGGTTCCGGTGCGCAGTTCGGAGTCGACGGATCTGCGATGGTGGCCGGTCGACGCGCTGCCGCCGGATTCCGACGTGCTGTTGCGCTGAGGCTCTCGGTGCGCCGATGCGCCGGCCCTCCGGAGACGGTGCCGTCGCATCGGGCGCTGCCGCATCACGATGCCTTTACAAATCATCGGATATGTATAGACACCCGACATTGATCGACATATTGTCCACGGTAATGGTTATCCACGTCACAGTTGATGTGGCAGCTGTATCGAATGGAGACAACGATGTCGACCGAAGCCGGAGCTTCCAGCGGACTTCTCGACTCGGGCTGGCGGGACCGCAAGCGTTATCTGTGGTTGTGGGGCCTGTTCGCCCCGACCGGACTGTTCATCATCGGAATCCCGCTGATCTGGGGACTCAACGAACTGGGCTGGCACACCCTGGCGAGAGTGCCGTTCTGGCTCGGTCCGATTCTGATCTACGTGGTGATCCCGGCGGCCGATCTGTTCTTCGGCGCCGACGGCGACAATCCGCCCGACGAGGTGATGGAGTACCTGGAGAACGACCGGTACTACCGCTATCTCACCTACATCTACCTGCCGTTCCAGTACGCCTCGCTGATCATGGCCTGCTATCTGATCACCGCCGGCGATCTGAGCTGGCTGGGGATCGACGGCGGACTGGGAGTCGTCGACAAGATCGGTCTCGCGCTCACGGTCGGCATGGTGGGCGGTATCGGCATCAACACCGCGCACGAGCTCGGGCACAAGAAGGTCCATCTCGAGCGCTGGCTGTCGCGGATCGCCCTGGCCCAGACCTGCTACGGCCACTTCTACATCGAGCACAATCGAGGACATCACGTGCGGGTGGCCACACCCGAGGATCCGGCGAGTTCTCGGGTGGGAGAGACGTTCTGGACGTTCTGGCCACGCACGGTGTGGGGCAGTCTCCGCTCGGCCTGGGGGCTCGAGCGGACTCGGCTGGAGCGGCTCGGAAAGCGGCCGTGGTCGCTGCACAACGATGTGCTCAGTGCGTGGGCGATGTCGCTGGTGCTCTACGCGGCACTGGTCGCGGCCTTCGGCATCGAGTTGCTGCCGTATCTCGTGCTGCAGGCGGTGGTGGGATTCAGCCTGCTCGAGGCCGTCAACTATCTCGAGCACTACGGGCTGCTGCGCCAGCGCACGGCGCGGGGCCGGTACGAGCGGCCCGCACCGCGGCACAGCTGGAACAGCGACCACATCGTCACGAACATCTTCCTGTACCACCTGCAGCGGCACAGCGACCATCACGCCTATCCGACCCGGCGCTACCAGACCCTGCGCAGCTGGGACGGCGCGCCGAATCTGCCCAGCGGGTACGCCAGCATGATTCTGCTCGCCTACTTCCCGCCGCTGTGGCGGCGCGTCATGGACAAGCGGGTGCTCGCGCACTACGAGGGCGACATCACCCTCGCCAACGTGCAGCCGAGTAAGCGGGACAAGGTCTTCGCGCGTTTCCAGGAGGCACGGTGAGCGACAATCGCGTAGCGGCTCGCGGTGCCGACCGGGTGCGGGTGTCCCGCGTGTCGCGGTGGCACGGTGAGCGACAATCGCGTAGCGGCTCGCGGTGCCGACCGGGTGCGGGTGTCCCGCGTGTCGCGGTGGCACGGTGAGCGACAATCGCGTAGCGGCTCGCGGTGCCGACCGGAGGCAGGAGAGGTGATGAGCGTTTTTCGTTGTCCCGTCTGTGACTACGAGTACGACGAGGTGAAAGGTGCTCCTCGCGAGGGGTTTCCGGCGGGGACGCCCTGGGGCGAGGTACCCGACGACTGGTGCTGTCCGGACTGCGGAGTGCGGGAGAAGATCGATTTCGAGGAGGCGCGGTGAGTGGCGGGTTCCGGATTTTCCAATGCATCCAGTGCGGGTTCGAGTACGACGAGGAGCAGGGCTGGCCGGATGAGGGTATCGCCCCCGGCACGCGCTGGGAGGACATCCCCGACGACTGGACCTGTCCGGACTGCGGTGCGGCCAAGGCCGACTTCTTCATGGTCGAGATCGAGCGTTCGTGAGTCGCTTTGACTGCGGAATCGGCCCGTGACACCGTCACGGGTATGCCGCGTAACGGAGCCCGGGTCCCGTATCAGGAGGCGGCGCGCACCCTGTTGCGCACCTCGGTGCTCGACGCGATGCGCGAGCTGCTCACCGAGCGGGACTGGGCCAAGATCACCCTCGGGGATATCGCGACGCGGGCCGGGGTGAGCCGGCAGACGCTCTACAACGAATTCGGGTCCCGGACGGGGCTCGCGCAGGCGTATGCGCTGCGGCTGGCCGACCAGCTGGTGGACCATGTCGGCACGGCGATCGACGATAACGTCGGGGACGCGCGCGCGGGCTTCCGCGAAGGGCTGGCAAATTTCATTCTCGACAGCGCCGCCGATCCGCTGGTGCAGTCGCTGGTTGTCGGAGAGGCGAAACTGGACCTGCTCCGGTTGATCACGCTCGACGCCGGCCCGATCATCGAACATGCCGCCGAGCGGTTGGGTGGCGCGTTCGAACGGAGCTGGGTCGGCGCCTCATCGTCGCAGGCAGATGTGCTGGCGCATGCGCTGGTGCGGATCGCGATCAGCTATATCCCGACCCCGGCCGCGGTGCACCGCGACGCTCCGGAGGAGTTGAGCAGGCTGCTGTCGCCGTATGTGGAGGCGATCGTCGCCGCATCGGAGCATCGTTGAATCGGAGTCCAATCGCATTGTGGCGTATAACGATTGAGCCGCCACGCGATTTCGGATGCTGATCATCCGCCGGGCCGGGCGGGGTGGGGCGAGCCGGGGTGTCGCAGGCGGGTCGACCGCGCGAATCACCCTCGATCGTCGTGATAGCTGATGATGTGCCGGGGGGTGCGTCGCGGCTGAGCGGCACGGGATTGCGGCCTCGCCGGATGTAACGGTCACCACCTTTGGCAAGATCCACCCTGCGTAACGCCCGTAGAGTCGCTACATATTTATCTGGCAGTAGTCCAGTTCGTTTCCCGTGGAGCTTGCGTGCAATCGGTCGGCAAACAGGCGGTTTCGCCTGATCCCAAACGGCACTTGTGGATGTTGGGATTGATCGCGCCCGGCTGTGCCCTACTCCCGTCGCAGTTGGTCGCGCGGACGGGTATCGAGGTGTTCTGGTGGCTCGGGCCGATCATCGTGCTGATCCTGATTCCGGTCCTCGACTGGTTCGTCGGCGAGGACGGCACCAATCCGCGCGACGAGGACTACGAGCGGCTCTCGCACGACCGGTACTACCGCTGGTGCACCTACCTCTTCCTGCCGATCCAGCTGGCCGGGCTGATCATCGCCGCCTATCTGTGGGCCGATGACGGGCTCGGCATCGTGGACAAGGTGGGATTGGCCACCACGCTCGGATTGGTCAGCGGTATCGGGATCAACGCCGCGCACGAACTCGGCCATCGGGTCGAGCGCTTGGAGCGCTGGCTGGCCAAACTGGCCCTGGCGCAGTCCGGATATGGGCACTTCTACGTTGAGCACAACAAGGGTCATCACGCCCGGGTGGCCACCCCGGAGGATCCGGCCAGTGCCCGGCTGGGCGAGTCGTTGTGGATGTTCCTGCCGCGGAGCATCGTCGGCGGCTTCCGTTCCGCGATCCGTCTCGAACGCGATCGGCTGGACCGGAAGGGCTTGGGCTGGTGGAACATTCGCAACAACATCCTGCAGGGCTGGTCGATGACGCTGGTGCTCTACGGCGCCCTGGTGCTGTTGTTCGGCCCCGCCGTCCTGCCGTATCTGGTGTTGCAGGCGGTGATCGGTTTCGGGTTGCTGGAGACGGTCAACTACGTCGAGCACTACGGCCTGCTGCGCCGGCGGCTGCCCGGCGGGCGGTGGGCTCGCTGCTCCCCGGCCGACAGCTGGAACTCGGATCGCCTGGTCACCAACATCTTCTTGTTCCACCTGCAGCGGCACAGTGACCACCACGCCAATCCGGGGCGGCGCTACCAGACTCTGCGCAGCACCGAGGAGGCGCCGCAACTGCCCGCCGGCTACGCGACCATGATCCTGCTGGCCACCGTGCCGCCGTTGTGGCGCCGGGTCATGGATCCGAAGGTGCGCGCACACTATGCCGGCGATCTGACCCGCGCCAATATCGCCCCGCGCAAGCGGGAGCGCATTCTGGCTGCCTACGGTCTGGCGGGATAGCGCGATCTGCCGGACTACTCGATTCGCGGCGTCGCATCACCCCGGAACGCACGTTGTTTCGCAGCGGTATTCGATACGGCCGATCGCGGCGCCACGTCGGCGCACACCGCGTGCGCCGGAGAGGCTAGCCTGAATTGTCGTACCGACATCCACCGAGAGGCTGATCCAGGCGCATGACGACCTCAGAACTTTCCGCTAGCACCACGCTGACTCCCGATGTCCGCAACGGCATCGACTACAAGGTGGCGGATCTGTCGCTGGCCGAGTTCGGCCGCAAGGAGATCCGGCTCGCCGAGCACGAGATGCCCGGGCTGATGGCGCTGCGCCGCGAATACGCGGAGGTGCAGCCGCTGAAGGGTGCGCGCATCTCCGGTTCGCTGCACATGACGGTGCAGACCGCGGTGTTGATCGAGACCCTGGTCGAACTGGGTGCTCAGGTGCGGTGGGCCTCGTGCAACATCTTCTCCACCCAGGATCACGCCGCCGCGGCGGTGGTGGTCGGCCCGCACGGCACCGTCGACGATCCCAAGGGCACCCCGGTCTTCGCCTGGAAGGGGGAGACCCTCGAGGAGTACTGGTGGGCGGCCGAACAGATGCTGACCTGGCAGGATGAGCCCGCCAACATGATCCTCGACGACGGCGGTGACGCCACCATGCTGGTGCTGCGCGGCGCTCAGTTCGAGAAGGCCGGAGTCGTGCCGCCGGAGGACGAGACGCACTCCACCGAGTACAAGGTGTTCCTGAACCTGCTGCGCGCGAGCCTGGCGGCGAACCCGAGCAAGTGGAGCGTCATCGCGGACTCGGTCCGCGGTGTCACCGAGGAGACCACCACCGGCGTGCTGCGGCTGTACCAGTTCGCCGCCGCGGGTGAGCTGTCCTTCCCGGCGATCAACGTCAACGACTCGGTCACCAAGTCCAAGTTCGACAACAAATACGGCACCCGCCACTCGCTGATCGACGGCATCAACCGCGGCACCGATGTGCTGATCGGCGGCAAGAAGGTGCTGATCTGCGGTTACGGCGATGTCGGCAAGGGGTGCGCGGAGTCGCTGGCCGGTCAGGGCGCGCGCGTACAGGTCACCGAGATCGACCCGATCAACGCGCTGCAGGCGCTGATGGACGGTTTCGACGTGGTCACCGTCGATCAGGCCATCGCCGACGCCGACATCGTGATCACCTCGACCGGTAACAAGGACATCATCGGCCTGGACCACATGAAGGCCATGAAGGACCAGGCGATCCTGGGCAATATCGGCCACTTCGACAACGAGATCGATATGGCGGCCCTGGAGAACTCGGGCGCCACCCGGCTCAACATCAAGCCGCAGGTGGACCTGTGGACCTTCGAGGGCACCGGGAAGTCGATCATCGTGCTGAGCGAGGGCCGGCTGCTCAACCTGGGCAACGCCACCGGCCACCCGTCCTTCGTGATGTCCAACAGCTTCTCCAACCAGGTCATCGCGCAGATCGAGCTGTGGACCAAGCCGGAGGAATACGACAACGAGGTCTACCGTCTGCCGAAGGTGCTCGACGAGAAGGTCGCCCGCATTCACGTCGAGGCACTGGGCGGCACCCTCACCAAGCTCACCAAGGACCAGGCCGAGTACATCGGTGTGGATGTCGAGGGCCCGTTCAAGCCCGAGCACTACCGCTACTGAGCGGTATCGAGCCGTTGTCCCGCCGAACCTTCCGAGGTCGGCGGGACGCCTTCGCCGCTGTGAGGGACGCTCGCCGGCGCCTCGTCAGAGCTGGCAGGTCGGGCTGGGGTGCAGGAGCCAGCACAGAATCGAGCCCGGTTCGTTCGATCCACTCGCTGAACCCGAACCGAGCGGACCGCCGGAATCGGCGATCCGGCCGGGGGTCGCGGCCGAGGTGGTGACCGTGGCGGGCTCGAGGGACAGCGGCGCGGCCGTCGCGGCGCCGACGCCCAGCGCACCGATCGCGAGAGTCACTGCGACGGTGGGTAATACGCGGGTGATGATCATGATTGCCTTCCTGTGTTCGAGACGCTTCGAGGATCGCGCCCGGCGGCGCGGCCGTTAACAGGGGGCGGGCCGGCGCTCCGATTCTGTGGAAAATCGAGATTTCGGACGACGCGCTCAGGCGCGTCGAACAGCGCGCTGGGCAGCCCTGTAGCCTGCACGTTATGGGTGCACTCATCGCAGTGGAGGGCCTCGACGGCGCGGGTAAGCGGACATTGATCGACGCCGTCGTCGCGGAGCTGCGCGGCCGGGGACAGCGGGTGGGGACACTGGCCTTTCCGCGCTACGGCCGCTCGGTGCACGCGGATCTGGCAGCCGAGGCGCTGCGCGGCCGCCACGGCGATGTGGCCGTCTCGGTGAACGCGATGGCCCTGCTGTTCGCGCTGGATCGCGCCGACGCCCGGGACGAGTTGTCGAAACTGTTGGCGGACAACGACATCGTGCTGCTGGATCGCTACGTGGCGTCCAACGCCGCCTACAGCGCGGCGCGGGTGGGCGAGGATGCCGACGGTGAAATGGTGTCGTGGGTGGCGGAATTGGAGTTCGCCCGCTTCGAGCTCCCGGTGCCCGACATTCAGGTCCTGCTCGATATTCCCACCGAACTGGCCGCCGAACGCGCCCGCCGCCGAGGCGAACTCGACACGTCCAGGGCGTTGGATGCCTACGAACGCGATATATCGCTGCAGGAACGCACCGGGGCGGTCTATCGTGTGTTGGCCGAATCGCAGTGGCACGGCCCCTGGTGGGTCCATGCGCCGCAGGACGATCCAGCCCGACTCACCGCTCGACTATCGGAAATGACTGGCCGATAGGGTGGGATGTGCGTCGGTAATGTAACCAGTGTTGGCGTGGTTGCCCGTTCCGAGCCGGAGAGATGACAACATAGTAGTTATGAAGCCGAAGATTCTGGTCGTCGACGACGATATGGCGCTCGCGGAGATGCTCACGATCGTCTTGCGCGGCGAGGGTTTCGACCCCCATGTCGTCGGTGACGGCACGCAGGCGCTCACCGCGGTCCGAGAGCTACGCCCGGACCTGGTGTTGCTCGACCTCATGCTTCCGGGCATGAACGGCATCGATGTATGCCGGGTGCTGCGCGCCGATTCCGGTGTGCCGATCGTGATGTTGACGGCCAAGACCGGACACGGTCGATGTCGTTCTGGGCTTGGAGTCGGGCGCCGACGATTACATCGTCAAACCCTTCAAGCCCAAGGAGCTGGTCGCTCGGGTGCGGGCGCGGTTGCGCCGGACCGATGACGAGCCGGCCGAACTGCTGTCGATCGCCGACATCGTCATCGACGTACCGGCCCACAAGGTGACCCGCAGCGGTCAGCAGATCTCGCTGACTCCGCTCGAGTTCGACCTGCTGGTGGCCCTGGCCCGCAAGCCGCGTCAGGTGTTCACCCGTGAGGTCCTGCTCGAGCAGGTGTGGGGTTACCGGCACGCGGCCGACACCCGCCTGGTGAACGTGCATGTGCAGCGACTGCGGGCCAAGGTCGAGAAGGACCCGGAGAACCCCGAGATCGTGCTGACCGTCCGCGGTGTCGGATACAAGGCCGGACCGCCGTGATCGAACGCCTCGGCGAGGCACAGCCGTGATCGCTGGCTCCAGGAACCGCCTCGAGCGGTGGCTGGCAGCTGTGGTGGCCTGGTTCAAATCCGTCGGAGAATCGCTGGGCCACATGTGGCGACGGTCGCTGCAGCTCCGCGTGGTGGTATCCACGCTGACGCTGTCGCTGATCGTCATCACGATTCTCGGTGTCGTGCTGACCAGCCAGATCACCGATCGCCTCCTGGACGCGAAAGTCAATGCGGCCGTTGAGGAGATGGGGCGTGCCCGCAATACGGTCGAGGCACAGCTGACGGGTGCCTCGGATTCGAGGACCCAGGCCGCCCGGCTGCAGGATGCGGTGAGCGCGCTGTCGGCTTCCTCGGTCGCCGGTGGTGGTTCGTCCGCCACGGGCGGGGCCGGAACCTACAGTGTGGCGCTGGCGATGGTCGGCAACGGCCAGCAGGAGGTGACCGCCGGGCCGATGCTGGAGGTGCCCGCCGAACTGCGCCGGTTCGTCCAGCAGAACCAGGTCAGCTACCAGTTCGCGACGGCCGCCGGCGTGGACGGCTACCACGGACCGGTGCTGATCATCGGCAGCCCGAGCACCGAGGTGCCGACGCTCGAGGTCTACCTGATCTTCCCGCTCAACAACGAGCAGCGCAGTCTGAGCCTGATGCGCGGCACCATGCTGATCGGCGGCATCGTGCTGCTGGTGCTCCTGGCGGCGATCACCGCGCTCGTGACCCGGCAGGTCGTGCTGCCGATCCGCTCGGCGGCGCGCATCGCCAGCCGGTTCGCCGATGGGCGGCTCAAGGAGCGCATGCTGGTCCGAGGTGAGGACGATATGGCCAGACTCGCCATGTCGTTCAACGAGATGGCCGAGAGTCTGTCGAATCAGATCACCCAGCTCGAGGAATTCGGCAATCTGCAACGCCGGTTCACCTCCGATGTCAGCCACGAATTGCGGACACCGCTGACCACCGTGCGGATGGCCGCCGATCTGATTCACGGTTCCAGCGACGAACTCGATCCGGCGCTGGCCCGCAGTGCGGAACTGCTGGTCACCGAGCTGGATCGATTCGAGGGACTGCTCAACGATCTGCTCGAGATCAGCCGCCACGACGCGGGTGTGGCCGAATTGCAGGTCGAATCGCTGGATGTGCGCATGTGCGCCCGGGCGGCGGTGTCCACGGTGCGGCATCTGGCCAAGGAATCCAGCTGTGAACTGATCGTGGATCTGCCGGAGGAGCCGTTGGTCGCCGAGGTCGATCCACGGCGGGTGGAGCGGGTGCTGCGCAATCTGCTCGCCAACGCCATCGACCACAGCGAGGGCAAGCCGGTGCTGATCCGGATGCGCGGCGACTCCGATGCCAACGCGGTCTCGATGGTGGTTCGTGATCAGGGTGTCGGCCTGCGGCCCGGTGAGGAGAAATTGGTCTTCAACCGGTTCTGGCGTTCGGATCCGTCCCGGATGCGGCGTTCGGGCGGTACGGGTCTGGGCCTGTCGATCAGCGTCGAGGACGCGAATCTGCACGACGGCCGCCTCGAGGCCTGGGGTGAGCCCGGCGCGGGTGCGAGCTTCCGGCTGACCTTGCCGCTGGTACGTGGACGCAAGCTCGGTCCCAGTCCGCTGTCGCTGGAGCCGCCCAAACGCCGGTTGGCCGATACGCCGGCCGAACCGGCCGGTGAACGGGAGCCGGAGGCCACGGGCCCAGGGGAGCCGGAGGCCACGGGCCCAGGGGAGCCGGAGAACTCGGGCACACAGGAGTCGGGCCTCTCGGAGAGCTCCGCGAGGCCCGGTACCGTCGATGCCGAAGCCGATGCCGAGACGCCGTCCGGTACGACGCCGGAGGCGGCGGAGCCGTCCGGCCATCCGGAGTCGTCGGATGGCGGCGCGTCGTCGTCCGCGCCCGCACCGGCCGGGACGAGTGACGCTGCCGAGAGCGCGACGGATGCCGCGCGTGCCGACAAAGAGGACATCAACCCATGAATCGCACCGGACTGGCAACGGTGATCGGTGCGCTGTTCGGCTGCGCGCTGCTGATCACCGGTTGTGCCAATCTGCCGGATTCCTCCGCGCCCCAGGCGCTGGGCACCATCAGTCACGAGCCGACGTCGACGGGTCCGCATCCACCGGTCAACGGGCGCGATCCGGATCTGCTGCTGCACGACTTCCTGCAGGCCACCGCGGATCCGGCCGACAACCATCGGACCGCACGGCAGTATCTCACCTCGGATGCCTCGCAGAATTGGGACGACACCGCCCGGACCATCATCGTGGACAAGCCCGACACCCTGCGGGAGTCGAGGTCCGAGGACACGGCGACCTATCGGGTGCGGGCGCGAAAGCTCGGTGAGCTGGGCACCGATGGGTCGTTCCGGGCGCAGGACAACACCTACGAGACCCGAATCGAGATGACGAAGGTCGGCGACGAGTGGCGGATCAACCAGATGGAGCCGGGCGTCGTGGTCGACAGCACGGCCTTCTACAAGTCCTATCACCGGTATTCGCTGCATTTCGCCAACAGTCCCGGCACCATGATGGTTCCCGACCTGCGCTGGATCGCGGTCGGCAAGGATCAGCTCACGCAGCGGCTGATATCGCTGCTGGCCGACGGGCCGCGAGAGGGGCTGGCACCGGCCGTGCGCAATGTGCTGGCCGCGCCGGTGAGCCTGAGTTCGGACATCACCAAGGCCAACGGCGCGACCGATGGCGTCGGTGTCGGCCTCGGTGGTGTGCGGATGGATTTCTCCGGCGCCTCGGCACTCGATCAGCGCAGCAAGGAACTGCTGGCCGCGCAGGTCGTGCTGACCCTTTCCGGTGCGGGCATTCTCGGTCCGTATGTCCTGCTGGGTGACGGTAAACCGCTCGACGACCGGTATGCCGGCACCGGCTGGTCGCTGGAAGACGTCACCTCGATGAATCCCTCGGCGCGCACCGCCGACCGGGCCGGTCTGCACGCCTTGCGGGACGGCACGCTGGTCAAGGTGGAATCCACCAAGGGTGATATCGCCCCCACACCCGGATACTTCGGCACGGTGCACAATCTGCGCTCGGTCGGATTGTCCGAGGACGGGCAATTGGTGGCCGCGGTGGCCGACAGCGGTGAGCCCGCTCCCGCTCCGAAGCAGACTCTGGTGATCGGCAGCTACGACGGCGCGACCACCTTCTCGGTGGTCCAGGGCGATACCTTCACCCGGCCGTCGTGGACCTCCGACGGGGGCGCGGTGTGGACGGTGGTCGACGGCACCCGGGTGGTCCGGGTCGTGCACGATCGCGCTACCGGCAATGTCTCGATGCAGAACGTCGACAGTTCCTCCCTCACGGTGGCGGAGCCCAACAGCGCCGATTCCGTGCCGCGGCTGCCCATCACCGACCTTCGTATCTCGCGTGACGGCGCCCGTGCGGCGATCATCGCCGGAGGCAAGGTGTACCAGGCGATCGTGGTGCCACATCCGGACGGTAAGTACTCGCTGACCGCACCGCAGCCGGTGGCGGTAGATTCCAGCACGACGGCGGCGTCCATCGACTGGTCCACTCCCGACACGCTGGTCGTGGCGAGAGAAGGCGATGTGAACCCGGTGGACTCGGTATTCGTCGACGGTTCGGAGCTGATGGCGCTGTCCAGCCAGAACCTCACTCCGCCGGTGCGCGTGGTGAGTGCCGCGCCCGATACGCTCTACGCCGCGGATTCGCGGGCGGTGATGCAGCTGCAGTCCTCCGATCCGGCCACGGATCGATTCTGGCGCGAGGTGCCCGGGCTGGGTGCCAACGCCGTGCCGGTACTGCCGGGCTGAGCGCGGACGCCGAGCGGAATTGCGCCCGGCGATCTCGGCACCCACCGACAGCGCCGGAGACGGCCGTGTCGGTGGCTTCGGCGACACTGGTGCGATGCGCACGCTGCTGGAGTTGATCCTGCCGCAGTACTGCGGGGGATGTGGATCGGCCGGGACCGGATGGTGTGCGGAATGCGCCGCGATTCTCACGCAGCCACCGATGCGGATCAGGCCACGAACCGCCCCGGGGGCGCCGTGCTGGGCACTGGGACCGTACACCGGTCCGGCGCGGCGGGCGGTGGTGGCGGCGAAGGAGTCGGGCCGCCGTGATCTGGCGGCGCCGCTGGGGCTGGCCTTGGCGCGGGGGATCGGCCGGTTGCGCGCTCCCGAACGTCCACTGATCCTGGTCCCGGCGCCCAGTCGCCGGGTCGCGGCGCGGCGTCGCGGTGGCGATCCGGTCGTCCGGACCGCCCGGGTCGCGGCCGGTTGGCTGACCGATTGCCATCTCGCACCGGTGCTGTGGGCACGTGGTGAGGTGCGGGATTCGGTCGGATTGGGTGTGGCGGCGCGCCGGGACAATCTGGCCGGACGTATCGCCGTCCGGATCACCGCCTCCTCACCGCTTCTGACCGTGGCCGATGCCGACATCGTGCTGGTAGACGATGTGCTGACCACCGGGGCGACGGCGGCCGAATCGGTGCGTGTGCTGGCCGCCGCGGGACTGCGGGTTCGGGCCGTGATGGTGACATGCGCCGCGTGAGTCGGAGAAATTTGCGTGAACAGTGGCGGACGGATCGTTGGCGTAATAGCGTTGCTGACATAGCGATCTGACACCCGATCCCAGAGGTTGGAGGTGGCAACTCGGACGACTTCGTGCCGAGCTTTCCGGCGTGAACAGCGGGCCACGGGTGGCAGGCCGCAAGCCTTCTCACCAGTTCCTGACACCCCCGGTTCGCCTGCTCGGCACGGCTGCTAACCCGCCGCACATGACACGGTTGTGCGGCCAGATCCGGGAGGTACGCGTGACGACTTCACGACCTTCAGTCAAAGAAGCAGATTCCTCGACCGGTACGGGCACCCAGCTGGGTTCCACAGAATTGAACGGAGCCGAACAGACCATCTCGGATGTGCCCCGGACGCCCGAAGCGGACGTCGTGGTCAAGGGACGCAACGTCGAGGTACCCGATCATTTCCGCATTCATGTCGCGGACCGACTCTCCCGTTTGGAACGCTTCGACCCGTCGATCTATCTGTTCGACGTCGAGCTGTTCCACGAACGAAATCGCCGTCAGCGCAAGAACTGTCAGCGCGTGGAAATCACCGTGCGTGGTAAAGGCCCGGTTGTCCGCGCGGAGGCGTGTGCCGACAGTTTCTACGGTGCGCTGGAACAGGCCGTGGCCAAGCTCGAGTCCCGCTTGCGTCGCAGTAAGGATCGTCGCAGGGTGCACTACGGCGAGAAGACCCCGGTATCGGTGGCCGAGGCGACGGCCGCGCTGATCGATGACACCGCACTGCTGACCTCCGACGGTTCCGAGGCGGCCGAGTCCGCCGCCGACACCGGCGAGTACGCCGGTCCCGGCCATATCGTGCGAACCAAGGTGCACTCCGCGACACCGATGTCGGTGGACGACGCGTTGTATCAGATGGAGCTGGTAGGCCACGATTTCTTCCTATTCCACGATCGCGAGACCGACCGCCCGTCGGTCGTATACCGCCGCCACGCCTTCGACTACGGGTTGATCAGGCTGGCGTAACCGAGTTACGCATCATGGATTGATCGACCGCGGCCGGGGCCTGGTGCCCCGGCCGCTTACTATTCCGGATCAATTTACTGTGACACCTTGTACCGGGATTTTTCCGACCATACAGTAAGCCCCATGACTACCGAGCGTTCCCGTCGCGCCGTCATCGTCGCCGGCGCCCGCACCCCGTTCCTCCGCGCCTTCTCCGACTACATGCGGATGGACACCATCGATCTGGGCGCACAGGCGGTCTCCGGCCTCCTGGAACGGGTCGGCCTGCCGAAGGAGCAGGTGCAGGCCATGGTGTGGGGCGGGGTGATCCTGCCGAGCGCGGCCCCCAACATCGCCCGGGAGATCGCGCTGGATCTGAATCTCGGCCACGGTGTCGAGGGGTACACCGTCACCCGGGCCTGCGCCTCGGGCCTGCAGGCCGTGACCGCGGCAGCCGCCGCCATCGAACGCGGCGAGTACGACGTCATGATCGCCGGCGGCAGCGACTCGACCAGTAATGCCGAGGTGAAGCTGCCACAGAAGATGGTGCACGCCGCCGCGCCCCTGGCGCTGGGCAAACCCAAGCCCAAGGACTATCTGTCCGCGGTCGCCCAGCTGGCCCCGTTCACCGATCTCGTGCCGCGCCGTCCGCGGATCGCCGAACGCACCACCGGTGAGGTGATGGGGGAGTCCGCGGAGAAGATGGCGCGCATCCACGGGATCACCCGCGCCGAGCAGGATCGATTCGCCGTCCGGTCACATCATCGCGCGGCGGCCGCGATCGACTCCGGCCGCTTCGACCGCGAGGTGCTGACGGTGCGTACCCCCGACGGGAAGACGATCGATCGCGACGGGCTGGTGCGCGCGAACACCAGTGTGGAGAAGCTGGCGACCCTGGCGCCGGCGTTCGCACGCGACGGCACGGTGACCGCGGGAAATGCCAGTCCGCTCACCGACGGCGCCGCCGCGGTCCTACTGATGAGCGAGGAGAAGGCCCGGGCCCTGGGATTCATGCCGCTGGCGGCCATCCGGTCCTGGAGTTTCGTGAGCGTCGACCCCGCCGATCAGGTGTTGATCGGACCGGCCATCTCGATGCCGCGAGCCCTGGACAAGGCGGGCCTGTCGCTGTCCGATGTCGATCTGGTGGATATCCACGAGGCGTTCGCGGCGCAGACGCTGTCGGTGGTCTCCGCGCTGGCCAGCGCCGACTGGGCCAAATCCCGGCTGGATCGCGATACCGCGGTCGGCGAGGTCGATCCCGACATCCTCAATGTGCACGGTGGCTCGGTATCGCTGGGTCACCCGTTCGGAGCCACCGGCGCCCGTATGGTGGCGACCATGGCCAACGAATTGGCGCTGACGGGCAAGAGCACCGCGCTACTGGGCATCTGCGCCGCGGGCGGCCACGGCGCGTCCGCGGTCCTCGAACGGGTGTAGCCCCGGTCTCCGGAGGCGGATCAGTACCGTTCCCAGTGGATCGCATCCTCGAGTGGGCGCCGCTCACGCCAGCCGAATCGTTCCAGATCCGGCGTCTGCTGAAAGTCGTGGACCGGTCCGACGCACAGCCATGCCACGGGCCGGATACCGGGCGGCAGTTCCATGAGCGAGGTGAGGAACGGGGCGTCGTAGAAACTCACCCAGCCGACCCCGACCCCCTCCGAGGTGGCGGCGAGCCACAGATTCTGGATCGCCAGAATCGTGGAGTACAAGCCGGTTTCGGGTACGGTCGCCCGGCCCAGCACCTGCGGACCGCCGCGGCTGTCGTCGTGGGTGACGACGATGCCGGTGCCGCTCTCCGTGATGCCCTCGATCTTGATCGGATCGAAGGTGCGGGCCCGCTCCGGGGGCAGGGAATCGTGGAACTCCACCCGTTTGTCGGCGACGTGGGCGGCGAATCTCGTCAGGGTCTCCGGGGCGCGGACGACCACGAAATCCCAGGGCTGTGAATTGCCCACGCTCGGTGCGCGATGCGCGGCGTCGAGAATGCGGAGCAGGGTCGCATCGTCGACGACTTCCCCGGTGAATTCGGCACGCACATCGCGGCGCCGCCGGATCACGTCGTAGATGCTGGGTTCTTGCACTGACACCGGTTCAGTCAACCAGTCGCGATCGATACCCATGGCAAAGGGGCTCCCCGGACAAATCCGGGAAGCCCCTGTGCCGTGTTCGTGGAATCAGGCGGCCGAACCGACGGCCTGGCGTCGCTCGGCGACGCGGCGCTTTCCTTCGCGCAGCGCGGTACGCAGCCCGCGGCGGCGGCCGGTGGCCGGGTCGACGGTGCCGATGCCGCCGAATGCGCGCTCGGACTTGGTCTCCGGGGCGTCGTCGGTGCCGCGGCGCAGATATTTGTTGGGCAGCGACAGCTTGATGATGGTGCGCCACGACTTGCCGTACTGCACCGGCAGGGATCCGGCGGTGTAGGGCAGGTCGTATTTATCGCACATTTCGCGGACCCGGACCGAGATAGCGCGCAGCCGGTTGCTCGGCAGATCCGGGAAAAGGTGGTGTTCGATCTGGTGCGAGAGGTTGCCGGTCATGAAATGCATGACCGCGCCACCGGTGATATTGGCGCTGCCCAGCATCTGACGCAGATACCACTCGCCCTGGGTTTCGTTGTCCACATCGCCCTTGGTGAACTTCTCCGCACCGTCGGGGAAGTGTCCGCAGAAGATGACCGCGTTGGTCCAGACATTCCGGACGATATTCGCGGTGATATTGGCCGTGAGGGTGGACAGGAACGCCGGTCCGGTGAGCAGCGGGAAGATCAGGTAATCCTTGGCGGCCTGCTTACCGATCTTCTTCAGCACCACGCGGCGGTCCTCTTCGAACTGCAGCCGCTCGGGCGATCCGGGTGCCCACTTCTTCTTCGCCACCTTGCCCAGCTCCAAATGCTGGATGGCGACGCCGTATTCGAAGAACATCTGCAGCAGCAGGTTGTATACGGGCTGGCCGAGATAGAACGGGGTCCACCGCTGATCGCGGGTCACGCGCAGCAGGCCGTAGCCGATGTCGTCGTCCATGCCCAGCACGTTGGTGTACTTGTGATGCAGGTAGTTGTGCGTGATCTTCCAGTGCTCGGACGGGCCGGCGTTGTCCCATTCCCAGTTGGTGGAGTGGATTTCCGGATCGTTCATCCAGTCCCACTGGCCGTGCATGACGTTGTGGCCGATCTCCATGTTCTCGATGATCTTGGCGGCCGACAACATCGCGGTGCCGGCCAGCCAGGCCGGCGGCAGGAAACTGGCGAACAGCGTTGCGCGGCCACCGATTTCCAGAGCGCGCTGCAAACGGATCACATTGCGGATGTAGCGGGCGTCGCTCGCACCCCGGGAGGACTCGATTTCGCGGCGGATCGCATCCAGCTCCGCGCCGATAGCCTCCACATCCTCGGGGGTGAGGTGGGCGTATTCCTTGACATCCGAGATCGCCATGCTGGTTACACTACCGTAGGTTACGGTTGCGTAGGTTGCCTCGGGATCGGATTACAACTGTGGCGTATACCGCATTGTGATTGTGACCGATATCTGCTTAAGTTAGTCGCTTCCGTCGCTGACGCCACCGTACTCGAACGGTCGCCCGCTCGCGCAGCGCCCGCCGGCGCAAGATCTGCTTCTCGGCCTGCGCTTTCTCCTGCAGTACGAGTTTCGCCTCGCGCAGTGCCGCCTTTTCCTGCCGTGCTTTCTCGCGCAGCGCCGCTTTCGCCTCGGCCAGCGCCGAGCGCAATCCCTGCCGCCGGCCGGTCAATGGGTCGATCGCGAACAGCGCGTCGTCGGAACCGCCGGCCAACGGCAGCGCCGAGAGCGTGAATTTGCGTTCCGACGAGGTCTCCGGTGCGTCGTCGGCGGTGCGGCGCAGGAACCGATCGGGCAGTGCCAGTTTGTGAATGGTGCGGAAGGCGAGCAGATATTGCTTTCCGAGCGATCCGGTCGTGTACGGCAGATCGTATTTGTCGCACAGTTGCCGCACCTGCTCGGAGATCTCCGGATACCGATTGCTCGGAATGTCCGGAAAGAGGTGGTGCTCGATCTGATAGCAGAGATTGCCGCTCATGAACGCCATCGCCGGGCCCGCCTGGAAGTTGGCGCTACCGAGCATCTGCCGTAGATACCACTCCGCCCGCGTTTCGCCGGCGAACTGTTCCTGGGTGAACTTCTCGGCGCCATCGGGGAAATGGCCGCAGAAGATCACCGCGTACGCCCACAGATTGCGGATCAGATTGGCGGTGGCATTGGCTTTGAGCGTCTGCTTCCAGCCCGGACCGGTCAGCAGCGGATAGACCAGGAAGTCCTTGGCCACCTGTCGCCCGGCCTTGCGGAGGAATTGCCGATTCGGCTCCGACAGCAGATCGCTGCGCGGGACGCCCAGCTGCATCTTCTCGATCTTCAGATCGTGCAGCGCGATACCCCACTCGAACAGCGCGGCCAGGATCAGGTTCGCCACCGGCTGGGCGAGATTGATCGGCTTCCACTGCTCGTCGCGGGTCATCCGCAGGATGCCGAAGCCCACATCGTCGTCCATGCCGACGATGTTGGTGTAGGTGTGGTGAGAGAAGTTGTGGGCGCGCTTCCACTGACCGGAGGTGCCCGTCATATCCCACTCCCAGCTGGTGGAGTGGATTTCCGGATCGTTCATCCAATCCCACTGGCCGTGGCTGATGTTGTGGCCGAGCTCCATGTTCTCGATGATCTTGGCCACCGACAGCATCGCCGTCCCGGCCACCCAGGCCCACTTGTTGCGCCCGGCGAACAGGACCGCCCGGCCCGCGGCCTCGAGGGTGCGCTGGGCCCGAATGGTGCGCCGGATATAGGCGGCGTCGCGCTCGCCCAGCGATTGCTCGACGGTGCGCCGGATAGTGTCGAGTTCTTCGCCGAGGGTTTCGATATCGGCTGCCGTCAGGTGCGAATACGCCTTGATGTCGGTGATGGCCACGGTATTGCAATGCCTCCGCTTCGCTCCGGCGGTTTCGAGATGAATGCCTCTGCTGCGCGTCGGCGGGCCGGTCTCGGATTGCCTCCGCTGCACTTCGGTGGGAGGTCTCGGTCTGTTCCTGTTCAGAGTATCGGTTACCGGTGGTGATCGCTTGTGCCGGTACGGTCACCGCGCGTCCCACCGGAGTTCCGGCTCACACGTCGAGAGTGCAGTCTCCGGCCGCGGCCGAGATGCAGGTCTGCACCTTCTCCCCGGCCTGGTGCTCGGATCCGTTGCGCAGATCGCGCACATGTCCGTCGGTGAGGGTGACCACGCATGTCTGGCAGATGCCCATCCGGCAGCCGAACGGCATCTGCACTCCGGCCGCTTCACCGGCCTCGAGCAGGCTGGTGGCGCCATCGACCTCGGCGCTGCGGTCGGCGCGGGCGAAGGTGACGGTGCCACCCTCGCCGACGGCCGACCGCTCCACCTCGAACCGCTCGACATGCAGCTTGTCGCCGATACCGGCGGCGGCCCAATGCTTTTCGACATCGTTGAGCAGTCCGGCCGGTCCGCACGCCCAGGTCTCGCGGGTGCGCCAGTCCGGGAACCGGGTGTCCAGCTCGGCCAGATCGAATTTGCCCTGGTCGCCGGTCAGATGAACGTGGGCGGTGAATCCGGGGTGCTTATCGTGCAGGGCCCGCAGTTCGTCCCCGAACATGACGTCGGCGGCGGCACGAGCGGAATGGATGTGGACGATGTCGTCCATCGCGTCGCCGTCGGTGCGATCGGCGGCACGGCGATCCATCGTGCGCAGCATCGCCATCACCGGCGTGATACCGCTGCCCGCGGTGATGAACAACACCTTCGACGGCGGCGGTTCCGGCAGTACGAACCCGCCCTGCGGTGCGGCCAGTCGCACGACCGTGCCCTGCGGGACGCCGTTGACCAGGTGACTGGACAGGAAGCCCTCCGGCATCGCCTTCACCGCGATCGAGATCACCCGCTTGGCGCGGTTGTCCGGATCTGTCCAGTTCGGCGGGCAGGTAAGGGAATACGAACGCCAGTGCCAGCGCCCGTCGACGAGGACACCGATACCGATGTACTGGCCCGGGGTGAAGGTGAAATCGAAACCCCAACCCGGCTTGATCACCAGGGTGACCGCATCGGCGGTCTCCTTGCGGACCTCCACGATGCGGCCGCGCAGTTCCCGCGCCGACCACAACGGATTGACCAGGTGCAGATAATCGTCGGGCAATAGCGGGGTGGTGATACGGGCGGCCGCGCCACGCACCGCGTCCAGCCGCGTCCTGCCCGCCATCTTCGCGTCGGCGACCGGGGCCTCGAGCCACGCCCGCAGGCCCTTTACCGATTTCGACACCATCGTGCGAATGCTCATTTCCTGTGATCACGCGCCTGCGGCGCACCGTCCGACCCAAGGTTACGGCATCGTAGGTTAGCGGTCGGCTCAGAGGAGGTCGAGCAGGAACGGCAGCTCCTGTGCGGCGTACCAGGCGAGCTGATGATCCTCCGCATCGCCGAGCACGAACTCCGCGTCCGGATCCCCGAGATCGGCGGCATCGATGACGTCGACGGCCTTCGCCACCTGGGGTTCGGCCTCGGCCAGGTCGACGTGCACCGAGGCGATCCGCTGGTAGGTGATCGGGCCGGACAGGCGGACCACCGCGTCGTCGAGATCGGGTCGCAGGGTAATTCCCGTCACATCCGCGGCGATCACCGCGCGCCGGTAGACCGGGGCCGAATAGGACGGCCCCGCCGTGTCGGTGTCGGTGCCGGTGTCGTCGTCCTCGGCCTGCAGGAGCGCGGACTCGCGTTCCTGGGCGAGCAGGCGCAACGACGCGCGTGCCGCGTCGATCATGGCGACCTCGGCCAGCTCCTCGTCGTCACCGGAGGCATAGGCCTCCCGCAGAGCGGGGGTGACCGCGAAGGCCGTATCGTTCACGGCGCGAATTTCGCGCTCCGCCACCAGCTCTCGAAGCATCGCGATGGTGGCCGGTACATAGACCCGTAGCTTGCCCTGATCAGACGCAGGCACCGAGCATCTCCTCCATGGATTCGCGCACCGACGCCGCCAGCACGGCGATATCGGCCATCGCCTCGCGGTCGGCATTGAAACCGTAGAACACCCGCCCGTCGTAGGACGTGATCCCGATACTCGACGCCTGATTGCGCAGCAACGGCGATACCGGATACATCTCCAGCATCCGCGCGCCGCCGATGTACATCGGCTGCTGCGGACCCGGGGCGTTGGTGATCACCAAATTGAACGTGTGCTCTGCGAACGTACTCGCCGCCCGGACGCTCATCGCGTGCAGGCTGGCCGGGGCGAAGCCGGCCATGTGCACCAGCGTCCGCGCCCGCACCCCGCGCCGGTGGCGGGAATGCTCGCCGGTGGCATGCGAGATATGCGACAGCCGCATCACCGGATTCGGCTCACCGACCGGCAGATCGATCAGGAACGACGACACCTCGCTGGCCGGACGCAGGGCGTCCTCGGGCGCTCCGTCGACGTAGACCGACATCGGCACCACCGCGCGCAGCACCGCCGATTCCACCAGGACCTCACCCCGGGACTGCAGGAATATCCGCAGCGCGCCGGTGACCACCGCCAGGATCGCGTCGTTGATCGAGCAGTCGAAGCGACGGCGGATGCGGCGGTAGTCGTCGAGCGCCGTCTGCGCGATATCGAACCGCCGGCAGCGTGAGATCGAGGTGTTGAAGATGCTGTCGGGCGCGGTCCGCCCGGCGGCGCGCACCCGGGAGACAGCGGCGTCGACGGCTCTGCCCGCGGCCGCCGCCACCGCGGACGCGTTGGCGCCGGCATCGCGCATCACCTCCCACGCGGTGGCGGGCTGGGTCGCGATCTCGGCCAAGGCCATACCCAGTAGCTCCACCTCACCGGGTTCGCGGTGGGCCACCCAGGTGTCGGGCGCGACCTCGCGCGGCCGCGGGCCGGCGTCGAGGATGACGTGCCCGATCTCGAGTGCGGTTTCGCCGTCCACCAGCGCCGAATGGGTTTTGGTGAAGATCGCGCACCGGTCCTCGGACAGACCCTCGATGAGATACATCTCCCACAGCGGCCGGCTCTGGTCCAGCGGCCGTGAGGTCAACCGTCCGACGAGTTCATGGAGCTGCTCGTCGGAACCCGGCGCCGGGAGCGCGGAGCGGCGCACGTGGTAGGTCAGATCGAAGCGGCTGTCCTCCACCCAGACCGGGCGGCCGACCTTGAACGGAACCTCGCGCACCTTGCGGCGATAGCGCGGCACCATCGGCAGCCGACTGTCGACCAGATCGAGTAATCGCTGATAGTCCAGGTCGGCCGCGGTATCCCCGGCAGCCTCGGCCGGATGCTCGACGCGCACGATCGCGAGCGAGCCGATGTGCATGGGATTGCTGCTCGACTCGAGCCTGAAGAACGATGAGTCCTGCGGCGACAGTCTCGTGATCACGCTGTTGAATGCTCCTCTCCGTTGCCGTCCTCCATTGTGGGGTTACACAATCCATCCGCGGGGAACTCTGTGGGACTTGTCGCGTCCGTGGCGGAAATACTCCGGCGCCGGGACCGGCCGTGGCATGCTGGTGCGATCCGTGCCCGAAGCAGGCCGACCAGGGGGAGTGTCGAATGCTCGAGTCTTCTGCAAGCCCGGTTTACACCCGCCGCGCGACGACCGCGGCACCGGTGTTCGAACCGCCGCTGAATCCCGACCACACCGATACCGAGGCCGCGCGCGGACCGCTTCGGCGTGCCGGGGATCGTGGCGGCGTTCGACTCCGCGCGCCGCGCCGCTCCACACACGACGGACGCTCACCGGGGACCGGCGCGATGGGCACGCCCGCGGTTCGTGGCGGGGGCGGCGAGGCGGGGGAGAGCGACGCGGCCGCGGCTCGGTTCGCCGAGCGGTCGCTGCGATTGGTGCTCGAGGTGATCGACGGCCGTCGCCCGCTCGGTCAGCTGCGCTCGGTGGTCGAGCCGACCGTCCTCGCGGCGGTCGAAACGCTGGCCCGCACCGCGGCGGCCGAACGCCGTCTGGGCAGCGCGGTCCTGGTCACCGTGAAAACCGCCGAGATCACGGCGAACGGTGCCGAGGTCTGCGCGGGATACGACCGCGGCCGGCGGCGCTTCGCGATCGCGGCGCGCCTGGTGCTGCGGCGGGGCCGGTGGCGCGTCGGCGCGCTGCGTATGCGCTGACGGCGATGGATGGGAGGGGAGTGGACGCTGGGTGAGATCTGTCGCCGCGCGGGCGCCTACGATGGAGGCCGCATTACCATGGACGATGCCGCGTATCCGCGCACCGGGGATTTCGCCCATACGATGTGGCGGGGGCTTCGGTGTGCCGTGAACGGCGCGGTGTGCCGAAGATGTAGCACTGCAAGACGACAACATCGACCAGAGGACTGACGAGACCCGTGCCTGCGCTGACACTGACGAGGTTGCTACGTTTTGGTGAGGGTCGCACCGTCAAGCGGCTCGCAAACCTGGCCGACGAAGTGCTCAGTCTGGACGAGGAATTCGCTGATCTGACCGACGCGGAACTACGCGCGAAGACCGACGAATTCAAACAGCGTTTCGCCGATGGCGAATCGTTGGACGAATTGCTGCTCGAGGCCTTCGCCACCGCCCGCGAGGCTTCCTGGCGGGTGCTGAACCAGAAGCACTACAAGGTTCAGGTGATGGGTGGTGCGGCTCTGCACATCGGCAATGTGGCCGAGATGAAAACCGGTGAGGGTAAGACGCTGACCTCGGTGCTGCCCGCGTATCTGAACGCGATCGGCGGCGACGGCGTCCACATCGTCACCACCAACGACTACCTGGCCCGTCGTGACTCCGAGTGGATGGGCCGGGTGCACCGCTTCCTCGGCCTGTCGGTGGGCGCGATCCTGTCCGGTATGACCCCGGCCGAACGCCGGCAGGCGTACAACGCCGATATCACCTACGGCACCAACAACGAATTCGGCTTCGATTACCTGCGTGACAATATGACCCATTCGCTGGACGATCTGGTCCAGCGCGGGCACAACTTCGCCGTGGTCGACGAGGTCGACTCGATTCTGATCGACGAGGCGCGAACCCCGTTGATCATCTCCGGACCGGCCGACGCCTCCAGTAAGTGGTATGCCGAATTCGCCCGAATTGCACCGTTGCTGAAGAAAGACGTGCATTACGAGGTCGACATCAAGAAGCGCACCATCGGTGTGCACGAGGCCGGTGTCGAATTCGTCGAGGATCAGCTCGGTATCGACAACCTCTACGAGGCCGCCAACTCGCCGTTGGTCAGCTATCTGAACAACGCGATCAAGGCCAAGGAACTCTACGTTCGCGACAAGGACTACATCGTCCGCGACGGCGAGGTCATCATCGTCGACGAATTCACCGGCCGCATTCTGGTCGGCCGTCGCTACAACGAGGGTATGCATCAGGCCATCGAGGCCAAAGAGGCCGTGGAGATCCAGCCGGAGAATCAGACGCTGGCCACGATCACGCTGCAGAACTACTTCCGCCTCTACGACAAGCTGTCCGGTATGACCGGTACCGCCGAGACCGAGGCGGCCGAGCTGCACCAGACCTACGGTCTGGGCGTGGTCCCGATCCCGACCAACAAGCCGATGATCCGTATGGACGAGGCCGATCTGATCTACAAGACCGAGGAATCCAAATTCGCCGCGGTCGCCGACGATATCGCCGAACGGCACGAGAACAACCAGCCGGTGCTGATCGGTACCACCTCGGTGGAACGGTCGGAGTACCTGTCCAAGGCCCTCACCAAGCGCGGTATCCCGCACAGCGTGCTGAACGCGAAGTTCCACGAGAAGGAAGCCCAGATCATCGCCGAGGCGGGCCGGCCGGGTGCGGTCACCGTCGCGACGAATATGGCCGGTCGTGGTACCGACATCGTGCTGGGCGGTAACCCCGACATCATCACCGACACCTTGCTGCGGCGTCAGGGCCTGGACCCGGTGGACACCCCCGAGGAGTACGAGGCCAACTGGCTGCCCGCTCTCGAACAGGTCAAGCGCCAGGTCGAGGAGGACGCGGATCTGGTTCGCGACGCCGGCGGCCTGTACGTGCTCGGCACCGAGCGGCACGAGTCGCGGCGCATCGACAACCAGTTGCGCGGTCGTTCCGGCCGTCAGGGCGACCCGGGTGAGTCCCGGTTCTACCTCTCGCTCGGTGACGAGCTGATGCGGCGCTTCAACGGCGCGGCGCTGGAGTCGATCATGACCCGGCTCAACCTGCCCGATGATGTGCCGATCGAGGCCAAGATGGTCTCGCGCGCCATCAAGAGCGCCCAGACCCAGGTCGAACAGCAGAACTTCGAAATCCGCAAGAACGTTCTGAAGTACGACGAGGTGATGAACCAGCAGCGCACTGTCATCTACGCCGAGCGCCAGCGCATCCTGGCCGGTGAGGATATGGAGGGCCAGGTTCAGTCGATGATCACCGATGTGATCACCGCCTACGTCAACGGCGCCACCGCCGAGGGGTATGTCGAGGACTGGGATCTGGCCAAGTTGTGGACGGCGTTGAAGACGCTGTATCCGGTCGGCATCGAATACCAGGATCTCACCGGCGAGACCGCTTCCGGCGAGATGGGTGAGCTGAGCCGCGAGGAACTGCTCGACGCGATCCTCGACGACGCCCACGACGCGTATGCCCGCCGCGAGAAGGAGATCGACGATCTGGCCGGACCGGGGAGCATGCGCAACCTCGAGCACCAGGTGCTGCTGTCGGTCCTCGACCGCAAGTGGCGTGAACACCTCTACGAGATGGACTACCTCAAGGAGGGCATCGGCCTGCGCGCGATGGCACAGCGTGATCCGCTGGTCGAGTATCAGCGTGAGGGCTTCGACATGTTCGCCGCGATGCTGGAGGGCCTGAAGGAGGAGTCGGTCGGCTTCCTGTTCAACCTGCAAGTCGAGGTGCAGCAGGCTCCGCAGCAACAGGCGGTCGATCCCGGCCTGCGTTCCCCGCTCGGTGCGACCCATCCGGCGCCGGTCCCGCAGGAGGTGGGTGCGCCCAACGGCGCCAACGCCCCGGCGGCCCTGCGCGCGAAGGGAATCGACGAGTCCGGTCCGCGCGGTCTGAGCTTCTCCGGCCCCGACGAGGGTGGTCACGCCGCCGTTCACAGCGCGGAGCAGGAGTACGGCGACAACCAGCCCACCGGGATGACTCGTCGTGAGCGTCGCGAGGCGGCCCGGTCGGAGACCAAGGGCGGCAAGTCGCCGAAGTCCAAGCGGCGCCGGTAATTTCGAGAGAAGACATCAGCGGCCGGTCCACCGACCAGGTGGGCCGGCCGCTCTGCTGTGAAATCGCCTGTCTGTCACCGGCATCGGGGGCGGTCACGTGGCGAGCTGGTTCAGGACGCGCGATGGCGCGGGTCAGAACACCACGTCGGCGCGGGCCAAGGCCGCCAATACCGCCGGCTCGGGCCAATGCCGAGCCTCGAACCGCTCCGGTGTCAGGCCGGGGACGGCCGTGATCCCGGTGAGCCGCACAGCGGTATCGAACGGGACCGTGCACAGGGTGCTGACTTCCTCCTCCTGCTCATCCATGACGCAGAAGACGATGTAGTCCGCCCGGGGTAACAGGAATTCGACACCCTGGCCCCAGGTCGCGACCGTGAACGGACCTTCGTCCCGGGCCACGAAGAGCGGGGTGGCGGGGTAGGCCGGTTCCAGGCCGAACCCGGTGAGCTCGAGATGGGTGTCGAATTGCTCGCTGATCCATTCGGATTGGGTGGTGTATTCGGTCACGGCCAGCCCTGCGGCGGCACGCTGGGCGGCGGCCAGTGCGCGATGCGGGCCGACTCGATCGAGCGGGACCACGGCGCCGTTCCCGTCGAGGGTGTACCCCTGCGGCGACAGCGGCCGGCTCGCCTCGCGATACTGCTGCTCGACCATCTCGAAGACCGAATCCAGTATCTCGGGATCGTCGGGGACCAGCAGCAAGGTGTCGACATCGGGGATGAATGCCACCGGGCGCCAATCCGGAGTGTCCAGTGCCGCAAGCCATTCCGGCACCAGCAGGTATGAGGCGAAGTAGCTGCTGCCCTCGTCGACGAAACGGATCAGCGACCGCGGCTCGAGTTCGGCGGAGGTGAGGATCGAGCCGAGATTCGCCCGCGCCCGGGCGAAGACCTCCTCGACCGGCACGCCCCACTTGGCGGCATCGGACATGGTCACGATGGTGCGGGTTTCCTCCCGATCGATCGCCACCATTTCGTTGATGAACGGGAAAGCGGGACGCGCCAACGGTTGCGGCATATCGTCGTCGGCGCCGAGCCCGTACGTCATCGGGCGCAGGATCGGCCGCAGCGAGTCGCAGACCTCGTCCCAGCCCGCGTCGGGATCCTTCGGACTCAACAGGGCGGTGACGAACCGGTCGACCCGCGCATCACGTTCGGCTTCGGCCAGGCCGTCGGTCTCGTGGAAAAGATTGCTCAGAAACAGCACGTGGTCGTTGCCCACCGTGAGCGCGAACTCGTCCCGGTCGTACCGAACCACGGCCGATCCGGCGGCCCCGGACTTCGCCAGCCGAAGCATGACCTGCTGTGCGAATGCGTATCGCTGCTCTTGTGTCCCCATCGGGACAGAACAATAGACCGAGGGGGCGACAGCGATCGGTGGACTGTTCCTCCGGACGGGAAGTGCGTCAGCCGTTGCCGACGGTCCATGGATCGTTGGAGTTCAACGCCGTGAGCAGGAGGCGGATGGCGGCCACCCGGCGTTCCTTGCCCGGTAGTTCGTCGAGTGCGCATTCCGGATCCGCGGGCGGGCCCAGATGGGTGCAGCCGCGCGGGCAGTTCTCGATGGCGTCCGACAGGTCGGCGAAGGCGGCGATCACATCGTCGGGGGTGATGTGGGCCAGGCCGAAGGAGCGGATGCCGGGGGTGTCGATGACCCAGCCTCCACCCGCCAGCGGCAATGCGACGGACTGGGTGGAGGTATGCCGGCCCTTGCCGACGCCCGACACCGTGCCGACGGCTCGATCCGCATCGGGCACAAGGCGATTCACCAGGGTCGATTTACCCACACCGGAATGTCCGAGCAGGCAGGTCAGGGAGTCCCGCAGCAGGTCGCGGACCTGCTCCAGCGGATCGTCGCGACCGCCGTAGACGATGGTCAGGTCGAGATCGGCGAATTCGGCCGCGAATTCGGATTCCGCGGCCAGATCGTGTTTGGTCAGGCACAGAATCGGTTGCAGCCCACCGGCGTACGCGGCGACCATGGCGCGTTCGACGAATCCGGTGCGGGGCGGTGGATCGGCCAGCGCGACCACGATGAACAGCTGCTCGGCATTGGAGACGACGATGCGTTCGAACGGATCGGTGTCGTCGGCGGTGCGGCGCAACACCGTTCGGCGTTCGGCCACCCGGACGATCCGGGCGAGGGTGTCGGGACGCCCGGACAGATCGCCGACGACATCCACCTGATCGCCGACGACGATGGGGGTACGACCCAGTTCGCGTGCGCGCATGGCGACCACCAGGCGGTCGGGATCGTCGCCAAGGACACATCCCCAGCGGCCTCGATCCACCGAAACCACCATGGCCGACACCGCATCCCGATGTTCGGGCCGGGTCTTGGTGCGGGGACGCGACCCTCTGCCCGGGCGGACCCGGACATCGGATTCGTCGTACTCCCGGCGCCTCAGTGGGCCGCTCCTTCACCCGATAAGGCGCCCGCGTCGGCCAGCATGGCCTCCCAGAGGGTGACGAATTCCGGCAGCGTCTTGGCGGTGGTCCCGATGTCCTCGATGCTCACGCCGGGGACGCGCAGGCCGAGAATCGCTCCCGCCGTGGCCATTCGGTGATCGGCGTAGGAGTGCCACCGGCCGCCGCTCAACGGAGTCGGCTCGATGGCCAGGCCGTCGTCGGTCTCGGTGACCTTACCGCCGAGGCGGTTGATCTCGGTGGTCAGCGCCGCCAGCCGATCGGTCTCGTGGCCGCGCAGATGGGCGATGCCGCGCAGCCGCGACGGCGAATCGGCCAGGGCGGCCAGCGCCGCCACAGTGGGGGTGAGCTCGCCGACATCGTGCAGATCGATATCGATTCCGGCCAGTGTCCGCGGACCGCGCACGGTCAGCTTGCCGTCGTGGCGGCGGGCCTCGGCGCCCATGCGGACCAGGATTTCGCGAATCACGTCGCCGGCCTGCGTGGTCAGCTGGGGCCAGTGCGGAATGGTCACCTCGCCGCCGGTGACCGCGGCGGCGGCCAGGAACGAGGTGGCATTGGACAGATCCGGCTCGACGTCCCAGTCGACCGCGTGGATCGGGCCCGGCTCGACGGTCCAGATCTGGTCCCGGCGCGGATCGGTCGGCGCCTGCACCCGCACACCGGCCTGCTGCAGCATCTGCACGGTCATCTCGATATGCGGCAGGGACGGCAGCGGGGCGCCTTCGTGGCGCACGGTGAGGCCGGACTCGAAGCGCGCGGCCGACAGCAGCAGTCCGGAGACGAACTGCGACGAACCCGAGGCGTCGAGGGTGACCTCGCCGCCGCGCTGTGATCCGGTGCCACGGACCACGAACGGCAGCGTATTGCCCTCGATATCGACGCCCAGGCTGCGCAGCGCGTCGAGAATCGTGTGCAGCGGGCGCAGCTGCGCCTGCTCGTCGCCGAAGAACGCCACATCGCCCTGAGCCAGCGCGGCCACCGGCGGCAGGAAGCGCATGACGGTGCCGGCCAAGCCGCAGTCGACGGTCGCGTTGTGCAGATGGTCGGCCGGGGTGACGGCGAGGACGTCACCGTCACCGCTGATATCGGTGCCCATGGCGCGCAGGGCCCCGATCATCAGCTCGGTATCGCGGCTGCGCAGCGCACCGGTGATGGTCGAGGGGCGGTCGGCGAGCGCGGCGAGGATCAGTGCCCGGTTGGTGATCGATTTGGACCCGGGCAGGGTGACGGTCGCGTGCACGGCATGGTCGATGTGGGGCGCGGGCCAGAAACTCACCGGACCATCTTCTCTCATGAGAGCAGAGCCCGTACGCACGGAGCGCGGTTTTGTGATCTCGCACTTATGCTCGTTTATTCGCCCGATACCCGAAATTCGGCTCGACGGGAGGTCGGAGCGGGTTGCCGGGAATCGCGGGCGCGACCGGAAGAGCGCGAACGGGCCCGCACTGTTCGGTGCGGGCCCGCGAATTGTCCGGTTCTACTTGTTGCGACCGTGCAGCAGCGGAACCACCTTGCGCAGCAGTCGCATGGTGCTGTCGGTGCGCTTGTAGCTCATCAGCGCCATGCCCGGAATCGCGAAGCGTTGCACCGCGATCGAATGCGGGCTGGTGAATTCCAGCAGACCGGGTGCGCCGTGGATGCGGCCGATGCCGGAATCGCCGACGCCGCCGAAGGGCAGGGCCGCGATGGCGGCGAAGCCGAGCACCGAGTTGACCGAGGTGGCCCCGGCCCGCAGCCGACGGGCGATTTCGAGCCCGTGCTTACGCGAATAGACGGCCGAGCCCAGTCCGTATTTCGACGTGTTCGCCAATTCGACGGCCTCGTCGACGCTGTCGACGGTGCGGATGGTCACGGTCGGACCGAAGGTCTCCTCGCGCACCGCGTCGGAATTCTCGTCGACATCGACCAGGACCACCGGCTCGATGTAGGGCGCGTGCACCGATTCCGGACCACCCAGGACCGCGGTACCGCCGTTGGCCAGTGCCGCTTCGATGTGCTTGCGGACGATGTCGACCTGCGCGGGCATGGTCATCGGGCCGTAGGAGGCCTTGTCGTCGGATCCCGAGTGCACGGTGGACAGGATCTTCTTGACCTCGGCGATGAACGGTTCGCGAATCGCCTTGTCGACGTAGACACGCTCGACACCGGCACAGGTCTGGCCACTGTTCATGGTGGCGCCGTAGGCGACGGCGTCCGCGGCCGCCGCGATATCGGCGTCGGCGGCGACGATGACCGCGTCCTTACCGCCGCACTCCAGCAGCACCGGGGTCAGTGATTCCGCGGCGGCGGCCATGATCTTCTTGCCGGTCGCGGTGGACCCGGTGAAGGCGATCTTGTCGACGCCCGCTTTCACCAGTGCCGCACCGGTCGCGCCGTAGCCGTTGATCGTGACGAAGACGCCCTCGGGCAGCCCGGGATTGGCGTCGACGAAGGCCTCGCCGACGAAATTGCCGATGCTGGTGGAATATTCACTCGGCTTGAACACGACCGTATTTCCCGCGGCCAGCGCATAGGCCAGGGAGCCGTTGGGGGTGTACACCGGATAATTCCACGGCCCGATCACACCGACCACGCCGAGCGGGCGCTGTTCGATGGAGGCGGCGAAATTCGACATCAGCGCGCCGGGGGAAACCTTCTTGGGCTTGAGCACCTTCTCGGCATTCTTGGCCGCCCAGGCGATGTGCTCGAGCGCCAGCATCAATTCCAGATACGCGTCGTCGCGTGGTTTGCCGTTCTCGGCGTGGATCAGATCGCAGAATTCGTCGGCGCGGGCGACCAGTCGGCTCGACCAGCGCAGCAGCGCCTGTTTGCGATCGGCGAAACTGAGCCCACTCCAGGTGGCCGCGGCCGCGCGGGCCTTGTCGACGGCCGCGCGCACCGCCGCTTCGTCGGCGATGGGATGGGTGGCGATGACCTCGCCGGTAGCCGGATCGACCGAGGAGAGTTCGGTCGCGGGAGCGGATTCGGATGCCTTCGCCGACGCGGTGGCGGCGGTGGACTCGGTGGTGGACATTATTCGGCGACCCCTAATGAGAGAGTTACGGCAAGAAGTTCTCACACCCGAGATGTGATGTCAACCGCCTTCAGTTGTCTTCGTCACGTCGCGCGGATATGTCCGAGCTTACGGATCCCGGGCGCCTCCGGATGGCAGCATGGAGATATGTGCGGCAGATATGCGACCACGGCGAATCCGGCGAGGTTGGCGGTCGAACTCGATGCGCTCGACGAGACCGGCGACGGTGTCGCGAGCGGCGAAACGGCCGCGGATCCGAAGCCGGCTTCGGAGGGAAACGCATCGGGTGACAAATCCGGGAAAAATGGTGCGCCGGGCGCGAATTACAATGTGGCGCCGACGAATCAGGTACTCACCGTGGTTCGGCGGCACGACCACGACCACCCCGGCGACGATCCCGCGCTGCGGATCCGGCGGATGCGCTGGGGGCTGATCCCGGTGTGGACCAAGGCCGCCGAACCGGGGGTCCCGGCCAAGGGGAAGCCGCTGTTCAACGCGCGGGCCGATCGTGCCGCGACCGCACCCTCGTTCCGGGACGCGGTCAAGAAGCGGCGCTGCCTGGTGCCGATGGACGGCTGGTACGAATGGCTGGCCGAACCGCATCCGGCCGGTTCGGGCAAAGCGGTCAAGCAGCCTTACTACATGTCCGATGCCGACGGCGACCGGTTGTACATGGCCGGACTGTGGTCGGTGTGGCGGGATTCCGCGCTCCGGGATATGCGGCCGCTACTGTCGTGCACCATCCTCACCACCGATGCGGTCGGCGATCTGACTCGCATCCACGACCGGATGCCGCTGGTGATGCCGCGCGAGCACTGGGACGCCTGGCTCGACCCCGATCATCCGGCGCCGCACGAACTACTGGAAACCCCCGCGCCGGAAGTGATTTCGTCGATCGTCGCCAGGCCGGTCTCGACATTGGTCAATTCGGTGCGCAACAACGGTCCGGAACTGTTGGCGCCGGCGGCCGGCGGCGGCAGCGAAAAGGCCGGGCAGATCAGCTTGATCTGAACCCGGCCCGGCGCGGTGCCCGAGGGCGTTCGCTATTCACATTTCACGGTGGGCGCCACGATGTTGAGGCCGCATTTCAAGATGTTCGCGCCCAGCTCGATGATCTTGGTGGCGGTGCCGCCGCCCAGCTTCTCGGCCTTCTCCACGCGCTGATCCTTCTGGGGCGTGGCCTTCTCTGGCGTGCCCGGGTGTTCGGCATCGCCGCCCAGTGGATAGTTCGGATTGTGGGCGGGGGCGACCGCGTTGGGTGCCGCACTCGCGGGGGCGGCGGTCACCAGGCCGGAACCCAATGCGAGTAGTGCGGCGCCGGTGGTGGCGGCGATCAGGCTGCGCACGCGCGGACGGTGGGTCATTTCGCATCACATCCTCGGTTCGAAACGAATCGGGGGTCGAACGAACTGCTCGACAAGTAACGCACAGATACTGGTGTGATTCGAGTGAATCATGTGAATCCCGCCCTGGTCGCAGCGTGTCCCCGGAGTGTTGCGGCCGATGCGTGAGCCGCTACGAGGTCTTCTTCGCGGCGGGGTCTCCGGTATGGGCGTCGAGGGTGAGGATGGCCGGTCGCGCGGCCTCGTAGTCGTCGACGAAGCGCAGCAGCAGATCCGCGAACTGGTGTCGGTCGGCGTCGTTCCAGCCGGTGAGGATCCGGCTGATCATCTCGTTGCGCCGGGCGCGCAGGTGAATCGCCATCTCCCGGCCGGCATCGGTGACGATCAGGACACTGGCCCGGCCGTCGGCGGGATCGGCCTCGCGGCGGAGCAGTCCACGCTTGACGAGTCCGGCCACCTGTCGGCTGATCGTGGAGGCATCGGAGTACATCGCCTCGGCCAGCGTGCCCGAACGCATCGGGCCGTCGCTGAGCAGGCGAAAGATGATGCGATAGGCGGAGGCGTCGACTTCACCCTGTGAGGCCGCCGCGACCTGCGCGTTCGTTCGTTCTCGGATACGCCCGAGGCGGATCAGCTGCTGGCCGATCTGATCGGTCACCTGTTCGCTGTCCATCTGTCCGGGCCTCCTGCTCGGTGCCATCGCACCGCCCGGCGGGCGGCTAGCTACTTGTAGCAATCAACTATTTGTATACCTACACCAGTTGTGGCCAACAAATGTTTCGGATCAGGATGGTCGTATTCACAGCGACGCCGATCAGCCGGCCGCGATGGGAGCGGTCACCGCGGCGGTGACCCGGATCAGATCGGCGGGGGCCACCTCGATCTCGAGCCCGCGCCGCCCGGCGCTGCACAGCACGCGATCCCAGATGGTCGCCGAATCGTCGACAACCGTCGGCAACTGTCGTTTCTGCCCCAGCGGAGACACCCCGCCCAGCACATATCCGGTGACGCGCTGTGCCTTGGTCTTGTCCGCCATGGTGGCCTTGGGCGCTCCCAGGGCCGCCGCGGCGGCCTTCAGTGACAGCGAGTTCGGGACCGGGACCACGGCCACCGCCGGCGCACCGGTCGACAACTCGATGATCAAGGTCTTGAAGATCTGGGCGGCCGTCACGCCGAGGCGCTGCGACAGGGCCGCCACCGCCTCGTCGCCGTACGAGTCGCTGCGGGCATCGTGCGCATAGGAATGCACCACATGGGGCACCCTCGCCTGAACGAGCGCCCGGATCGCGGGTGTCGATACGGCCATGCCGGTCACCTTAGCGAGGCCGATTTCCGCCCGGTCATCCGGATTTCGGCTCGTCGGCGGCTCGCCGGGAACACAGCGGCGGCCCGCCATGTTGCACTGTTCCGCCAGCACGGAGCGGATGTGTCCCATATTCGCGCCAGACCCAGCCAGTTCGAAGGAGATGCCGGTGACCGTCCTCGTCGACGAACGTCCGGTGACGATCGGCAACGCGCCGTCGTATCCGTTGATCGACATCGTGACCCCGGACACCGGGTTCGGCCGGCCCTCCTCGCGCGCGGTAGATTCTACTGCTACGGCGACCGAAGGGACTTCCGTGACGAGCGACGACGAATTGGCGGCCGATCGCCTCCGCGGTAACACCGGGGGTGGTTCCCGGCCGGAAGATATCGAGATTCCCGACGACCCGGTAGACGATGACGAGGTCACGTCTGACGAGGGCGCCGGCACAGTGCGTAGCACCGCCGACGAGTCCGAACTCGCCGCGCGTTTCGAGCGTGACGCGCTGCCGCTGCTGGATCAGCTCTACGGTGCGGCCTTGCGGATGACCCGCAACCCGGCCGACGCCGAGGATCTGGTGCAGGAGACCTTCGCGAAGGCATACCAGGGCTTCCGGTCCTTCCGGGAGGGCACGAACCTGCGGGCCTGGCTGTATCGGATCCTCACCAACACCTACATCAACTCCTACCGCAAGAAGCAGCGCCAGCCCGCGCAGTACCCGACCGACGAGATCACCGATTGGCAGCTCGCGGCGACGGCCGAGCACACCTCCACCGGTCTGCGGTCCGCGGAGATGGAGGCGCTCGAAGCGCTGCCCGACGACGACATCAAGGCGGCCCTGCAGTCGCTGCCGGAGGAATTCCGCATGGCGGTCTACTACGCCGACGTGGAGGGTTTCCCCTACAAGGAGATCGCCGACATCATGGGGACTCCGATCGGCACCGTCATGTCCCGGCTGCATCGCGGTCGCAAACAGCTCAAGGGGCTGCTGGCCGATGTCGCACACGAGCGGGGGTTCGACCGGAACCGAACGGGCAACGGCGCGCGTCAGGAGGTAACCCAGTGAGCAGCAGTGGGCACGAGCACGAAGATCGGGGCACTGGGGACGAGATGGAGCTGGACTGTTCGGCGGTGCTGACCGACGTGTGGCTCATGCTCGACGGCGAATGTGATGACGCCACGCGGGCGCGCCTGCAGCATCACATGGACCATTGCTCGCCCTGCATCGAGGCCTACGGCCTGGAGGAGAAGCTCAAGCGCCTGCTGAGCCGTAAGTGCGGCGGCGATCGCGCCCCCGAATCGCTGCGGGAGCGGCTCACCCTCGACATCCGGCGGTCGGTGACGATCACCGAGACCCGGGTCGAACCCGAACGCTGACCGACGTACCGAAACGCCGAATGCGGCACGCCATCCACGGATGGCGTGCCGCATTCGGCGTTTTATCGGCGGTGCTCCGGATCCGGCGGGCGGTTCCGGGGCGCACGGCGCAACGGCTCAGGAGTTCGGCCGCTTGCCGTGGTTGGCCGCATTCTTGCGGCGGCTGCGCTTCTTACGCCCACGCTTACCCATCGGTATCTCCCTTCTGACCCCCAAGGCTGGGGTGAACCCGCCTCAGGTGCGAGTTTCCGGGAGGAAAGGTTACATGCGCCCCCGATGACGTCGGCAATCGGCGGTCCGGTGGCGGCCCGCACCACCGCGTCGCGACGGACCCGATCGGCTCGGCGCGTGGGATCGCGGTGCTGGTGGGCGGCCGGAACGGCGGTGCCGTAATTCGTGCACGACGCACGTCATTTCCTCGGCTTCCCCTGCCACTGAGCGCAGCCGAGTTATCGGCGGGACACGTCACCGCGGCGCCGATACGTCTGTCGTGCGGTCGTTATGAGGTGATCTCGGCGCGCACGGCTGTCGCCGTGCCGGGACCGCGTTCGTAGCCGGTTCGCGCCTCCACGTGTCGGAGGTCCGTTTCGCCTGGAGCGCACCAGGTTTCAGCCGGCCCGTGGTGAATCGGCCGGAAGGGGCGCTACGGTCGGTGCGCGGCCGGCCGGCGGGGGCGGCGCGGCCGACACCTCGTAGCCGAGATTCGCCAGGACCTCGGTGGTGGCCTTGGCGAAATTGAGGGTGATGAAGTGCAGGCACGGCGCGCCCTCGTCGATGAGGCGCTGCGCGAGCTCCGTGGCGATCTCGATTCCGGCCTCGCGCACCGCCGCACGGTCGGCTTCGGTCCCCGTGCCCGAGGCCTTGTGCAGCCGTCGCGCCAGCGCCGCGGGCAGCGGTCGCCCGCTCAATTCCTCGGCCCGGGCCACGGTTCGCAGTGAGGTGATGGGCATCAGTTCGGGGATGATCGGTTTGTCGCCCTGCACCGGATCGGCGGCGAGCACACGATCGCGCAGGCGCAGATAGTGTTCCACGTCGAAGAACATCTGCGTGATCGAATAGTCCGCTCCGGCAGCCAGTTTCGCGGCCAAGAACGCGGTATCGGAATCCAGGTCCGGTGAGCGATGATGGCCCTGGGGGAACGAGGCCACGCCGACATCGAATCCGCCCAGGCCGCGGACCATTCGCACCAGTTCTTCCGCGTATTCGACACCATCGGGATGCTTGCGCCATTCGCCCAGTGGATCTCCCGGCGGATCGCCGCGCAGCACGAGGATGTTGCGGATGCCGCGGTCGGCGTAGGAGCCGACGAGCCCCCGCAGTTCGGCCACGCTGTGCGCGACCGCGGTGAGATGTGCGACCGGCAGCAGGGTGGTCTCCCGGGCCAGTTCACCGGTGATGCGGGCGGTGCGGTCCTTGGTGGAGCCACCGGCACCGTAGGTCATCGATACGAACGCCGGATGCATGCGCTCGAACTGCCGCACCGTGCGCCACAGCCGCAGCTCACCGTCGGGATCGCGCGGTGGATTGAATTCCACCGAGAAGGGAGTGCGCGGCCCGGTGTGGGTGCGCAGACTCTCCACCACCGACCGGGGTTTCGGTGTGATCGGGGATATCCGGACAGGGCGTGCGTGGCTCACGTGTCTCCGTTCGGTGGGAGGCGTCGGCGCAGTTATGGGACGGTCGTACCGATGTGATGGCGCGACTATCGGGCGGATCGATTCACTGCTGAGGGCCGGGTGCGTACGGAACAGTCGGGGCGCGGTTGTCGTCGGCGTCGATGGGGCGGCCCAGTTGCGGGAAGGCACGCTGGGCGCAATCGGCTCGTTCACAAACTTTACAGCCGGCCCCGATCGGAACGGCGGTATTCGGGTCATCGATCGAAAGACCATGGGAATAGACGAGTTTGGCGGCATAGGCGAGATCGCAACCCAGTCCGATGGCGAACTCGCGGGTGGGCGACAGATAGCCCGGTGTGTTCTCGTCGGTGGTGCGCGCGAGCCACAGGTAACCGCGGCCGTCGGGCATCTGCGCGATCTGGGTGCGGATGCGGCCGGGGGTGGAGAACGCCTCGTGCACGACCCACAGCGGACAACTGCCTCCCACGCGAGAGAAGTGAAAGGCCGTGGCGGACTGTCGTTTCGAGATGTTGCCCGCGCGGTCGGTGCGCACGAAGAAGAACGGGACTCCGCGCGCGCCGGGCCGCTGCAGAGTGGACAGCCGGTGGCATACCGTCTCGAATCCGACCTCGAATTTCGCGGCGAGCAGGTCGATGTCATAGCGCATACTTTCGGCCGAATCTCGAAACTGCCGGTAGGGCAGGATCAGTGCGCCGGCGAAATAGTTGGCCAGCCCGATGCGCAGGACCCCGCGGGACGGTGCGGGGATGGATTCGGCGTCGGCGATCAGATCCGCCATGGCGGCGGTTTGGGTGAGAAAAGCCAGCTGAGTAGCCAATTGGAAAGCGCGCTGGCCGGGGGAGAGCCGCCGGGGCAGGGTGAGTGCCCGGGTGGCGGGATCGAAGAGCCGCTTCGGACCGGGAGCGCCGGGGTCGTCGCTGCGGATGACGACCGTGATGCCGTGCTGGTCACGCAGCAGCCGGGTGAGTTGCAGATCCAGCCCGCCCAGGGTGAGTCCGTTGCGGGTGAACAGATCCTCCGCGGCGGTGTCGAGTTCGGCGATGTGGTTGCGCCGGTCGTAGAAGTAGTCTCGCACATCCTCGTAGGGGCGGGCGAGAGCGGAATCGGATGTGCTGCTGTCGATTCCGGCCGAGAACCGTTCGAGCTGCTCGGTGGCCCCGCGCAGCCGCCGGTGCAGGCCCACCAGCATGCGGGCCGCGGCGGGCACCCGCGCCACCAGATCGTCGATCTCGCCGGTGGCGATGGCGGCGCCCTCGGGATCCTCGGCGAAGACGTCCTGCAGATCGGCGATGAGCCGCGCATCGGTGTCGGGTGCGAAGAACCCCATCTCCAGATCGAAGGTGGTGTTGAGCCGCAGCAGTACCGGCACGGTGAGCGGACGCTGGTCGTTTTCGAGCTGGTTGATGTAGCTGACCGATAACCCCAATGTTTTCGCGAGTCCGGTCTGGGAGAGCTCGCGCTGTTCGCGCAAAGCGCGCAGCCGCCCGCCCACGTACATCTTCTGCATAGCCGAAATCTAGCACCCCGCACTTACACAACTTTCACAAATTTGCTCAACCGGTTACGCAGAATTCGGCAATTGTGAGCTATTTCCTGCATTTCACCGACTCGGTAGCGTGCAAAACAAGCGAATCAACCGAGCTCTCGGAGGTCTGTGATTGTGAAGAATCATCTCGTCCGCACCCGCCGCTCCGCTGAGGCGTTCCCCCGCGAGGAACACCTCGCCTGGCATATCGCCGAAGTTGCCACCGATCCGGTGGAGGTCGCGCCGGAGACGGAGGAGATGATCGTCAACCGGATCATCGACAACGCCGCGGTCGCCGCCGCGTCTCTGGTGCGCCGCCCGGTGTCCACTGCGCGCGCCCAGGCGCGGTCGCACCCGTACCGGCCGGGTTCGACCGTCTTCGGTGTCGACGGACGCTATTCACCGGAGTGGGCGGCGTGGGCCAACGGAGTCGCGGTGCGCGAGCTGGACTTCCACGACACCTTCCTGGCCGCGGAGTACTCTCACCCGGGCGACAACATCCCGCCGATCCTCGCTGTCGCGCAGCACGCGGGGCGCAGCGGCCGCGATCTGATCCGCGGTCTGGCCACCGGTTACGAGATCCAGGTCGATCTGGTGCGCGCGATCTGCCTGCACGAGCACAAGATCGATCACGTGGCCCATCTGGGGCCGTCGGCCGCGGCCGGAATCGGCACCGTCCTCGGCCTGGATACCGAGACGGTCTATCAGGCCATCGGCCAGGCCCTGCACACCACGACCGCGACGCGGCAGTCCCGTAAGGGCGAGATCTCCAGCTGGAAGGCGTACGCGCCCGCCTTCGCCGGGAAGATGGCCGTCGAGGCGGTAGATCGCGCACTGCGCGGTGAGGGCGCCCCGTCGCCGATCTGGGAAGGCGAGGACGGCGTGATCGCCTGGCTGCTCGGTGGACCGCGGGCGGAGTACTCGGTGCCGCTACCCGGCCCGGGCGAGCCCAAGCGCGCCATTCTCGACACCTACACCAAGGAGCATTCGGCCGAATACCAGAGCCAGGCGCCGATCGATCTGGCGCGGCGCATGCGTGCGCGAATCGGTGATCTCGACCAGATCGCCTCGATCGTGCTGCACACCAGCCACCACACCCACGTGGTGATCGGCACCGGCTCGAACGATCCGCAGAAATTCGATCCCCAGGCCTCGCGAGAGACCCTCGACCACTCGGTCATGTACATCTTCGCGGTGGCGCTGCAGGACGGCACCTGGCACCACGAGCGCTCCTATGCGCCCGAGCGCGCGCAGCGTCCGGACACCATCGAGCTGTGGAACAAGATCTCGACCGCCGAGGACGCGGAGTGGACGCGTCGTTACCACTCCACCGACCCGAACGAGAAGGCCTTCGGCGCCCGCGCCGAGGTCACGCTGAAAAGCGGTGAGGTGATCGTCGACGAACTCGCAGTCGCCGACGCGCATCCGCTGGGCGCGCGGCCCTTCGCTCGCGACCAGTACATCGCCAAATTCCGCACTCTCGCCGAGGGTGTGGTCGAACCCGCCGAGCAGGACCGCTTCCTCGAGGCGGTCCAGCGCGCGGGCGAGTTGTCCGCCGCCGAGCTGTCGGAGCTCACCTTCACCGTCTCGGCGGATGTGCTCGCCCGCGCGCACCGATCGCCGAAAGGACTGTTCTGATGACCGGATTACTCGCCGCCGGCACCTCCGCCGCGGACAAGCGCCTCGCCTTCCGCGCGGGACTGAACTCCGGTCGCGTCCAGCGCATCCCCGGAGCCTTCAACCCACTGGTGGCCACGCTGATTCAGGACATCGGCTTCGAAGGGGTGTATGTCTCGGGCGCGGTGGTCTCGGCCGATCTGGCACTACCCGATATCGGGTTGACCACCCTGACCGAGGTCACCGAGCGGGGCCGCCAGATCGCGCGGGTGACCGACCTGCCGGTGCTGATCGACGCCGACACCGGATTCGGTGAGCCGATGAGCGCGGCCCGCACGGTCACCCTGTTCGAGGACGCCGGCATCGCCGGACTGCACCTGGAGGACCAGGTCAACCCCAAGCGATGCGGACATCTCGACGGCAAAGCCGTGGTGCCCGCCGACGAGATGGTGCGCCGACTGCGCGCCGCGGTCTCCGCACGCCGGGATCCGAACTTCGTGATCTGCGCGCGCACCGACGCGGCGGGGATCGAGGGGATCGACGCCGCGATCGAACGCGCACAGGCGTATGCCGACGCGGGTGCGGACCTGATCTTCACCGAGGCGCTGTACACGCAGGCCGATTTCGCGAAATTCCGCGCGGCGGTGTCGATTCCGCTGCTGGCCAATATGACCGAGTTCGGCAAATCCGAACTGCTGTCGGCGCACACGCTGGAATCGATCGGCTATAACGCGGTGATCTACCCGGTATCCACACTGCGGCTGGCGATGTGGGCGGCCGAAACCGGTCTGCGCGAGATCTACGAGACGGGCACCCAGGCCGGACTGCTGGACCGCATGCAGCACCGCAGCCGGCTCTACGAACTCCTGCGGTACGAGCGCTACAACGAATTCGATTCCGGCATATTCAATTTCAGCTCGGGAAGGAATCAGTGATGACCGATACCGCTATCCCCACCATTTACAAGGGACTGGCCGGGGTCGTCGTCGACACCACCGCGATTTCCAAGGTGGTGCCGGAAACCAACTCGCTGACCTACCGCGGCTACGCGGTTCAGGATCTGGCCGAGCATTGCAGTTTCGAGCAGGTGGCCTATCTGCTGTGGAACGGCGAGCTGCCGAATGTCGGTCAGCTGGAACAGTTCTGTCAGCGGGAGCGGGCCTCACGCCGCGCGGATCGGTCGCTGCTGTCCCTGGTGGCCAAGCTGCCCGACACCTGCCATCCGATGGATGTGGTGCGCACCGCGATCAGCTATCTGGGCGCGGAGGATCCGGCCGAGGACGACAACTCCGCGAAGGCCAACCGCGACAAGGCATTGCGCATGCTGGCGGTACTGCCGACCATCGTCGCCGCCGATCACCGCCGCCGCCGGGGGCTGGACCCGATCGCCCCGCACTCACATCTGGGATACGCGGAGAACTTCCTGAACATGTGCTTCGGGAAGGTGCCGGCGCCGGAGCTGGTGAAGGCGTTCGAGGTGTCGCTGATCCTGTACGCCGAGCACAGCTTCAACGCCTCCACCTTCGCCGCGCGGGTGGTGACCTCGACGCTGTCGGATATCTACAGCGCCGTCACCGCGGCGATCGGCGCGCTGAAGGGGCGGTTGCACGGCGGCGCGAACGAGGCCGTCATGCACGCCATGCTGGAGATCGGCGAGCCCGCCCTGGCCGACCGGTGGTTGCGAGACAAGCTGGCGGACAGGGAAAAGGTGATGGGCTTCGGGCACCGGGTCTACAAGAACGGTGATTCCCGGGTGCCGACGATGAAGAAGGCGTTCCTCGACATCGCCGCGGCCACCGGCGGGCGGCGATGGGTCGAGATGTACGAGATCCTCGAACGCGCGATGCGCGAGGCGACCGGCATCGAGCCCAATCTCGACTTCCCCACGGGCCCGGCCTATTACCTGCTCGGCTTCGATATCGAGGTCTTCACCCCGATCTTCGTGATGAGCCGGATCACCGGGTGGACCGCGCACATCATCGAACAGGGCGAGTCCAACGCGCTGATCCGGCCGCTGAGCGAATACATCGGTGTGCCACAGCGTTCGGTCGTCGCCTGATGGCGCCGGGCAGGCCACGCATGTTCTCGAAAGTCCTGGTGGCCAACCGCGGTGAGATCGCCATCCGCGCCTTCCGGGCCTGCTACGAACTCGGTGCGAAGACCGTCGCGGTGTTCCCCCACGAAGACCGGAATTCACCACATCGGCTCAAAGCCGACGAGGCGTACGAGATCGGCGCGGTCGGGCATCCGGTGCGGGCATACCTGTCGGTCGGGGAGGTCATCGCCGCGGCCCGGCGGGCCGGGGCCGACGCGATCTACCCGGGCTACGGATTCCTCTCCGAGAACCCGGATCTCGCAGCTGCGTGTGCCGCGGCCGGGATCACCTTCATCGGGCCCTCGGCGCAGGTGCTGGAGTTGACCGGCAACAAGGCCCGAGCCATCGCGGCCGCCAGGGCCGCGGGACTGCCGGTGCTGACATCGACCAAGCCGTCGGCCGATGTCGATGAATTGGTCGCGACCGCGGACGGCATGGAGTTTCCGGTCTTCGTGAAGGCCGTCGCCGGCGGCGGCGGTCGCGGCATGCGCCGGGTCGCGGATCGGGCACAGCTGCGCGAGTCGATCGAGGCCGCGGCGCGGGAGGCCGAATCGGCCTTCGGTGATCCCGCCGTCTTCCTCGAACAGGCAGTGGTGAACCCGCGCCATATCGAGGTGCAGATCCTGGCCGATCGGCAGGGCAACGTCATTCACCTGTTCGAGCGCGATTGCTCGCTGCAGCGGCGGCATCAGAAGGTCATCGAGCTCGCGCCCGCGCCGCACCTGGATCCTGAACTGCGGGAACGGATCTGCGCCGACGCGGTGGCCTTCGCCCGGCAGATCGGCTACAGCTGCGCGGGCACGGTGGAATTCCTTCTGGACGAACGCGGCCATCACGTCTTCATCGAGATGAATCCGCGGATCCAGGTCGAGCACACGGTCACCGAGGAGATCACCGATGTCGATCTCGTGCAGGCCCAGCTGCGGATCGCCGCCGGTGAGACACTCGAAGACCTGGCGTTGAACCAGGATTCGATCACCGTCCGCGGCGCCGCGCTGCAATGCCGGATCACAACCGAGGATCCCGCCAACGGCTTCCGGCCCGACACCGGCCGAATCACCGGCTACCGGTCGCCCGGCGGTGCGGGTGTGCGCCTGGACGGCGGCGCGAACGTCGGCGCGGAGGTAGGCGCCTACTTCGACTCCATGCTGGTGAAACTGACCTGCCGCGGTCGCGACTTCCCGGCCGCCATCGCCCGCGCCCGACGGGCAGTCGCCGAGTTCCGCATTCGGGGCCTGGCCACCAATATCCCCTTCCTGCAAGCGGTTCTGGACGATCCCGCGTTCCGGGCCGGTCGGATCACGACCTCGTTCATCGACGAGCGTCCTGAACTGCTCACCCGCCACGCCCCGGCCGACCGAGCATCCAAGATTCTGGACTACCTGGCCGATGTCACCGTCAACAAGCCGCACGGCGACCGGCCGACGGCGGTATATCCGCACGACAAACTCCCCGCCGTCGACCTCGCCGCACCCCCACCGCCGGGGTCGCGGCAGCGGCTGCTCGACCTGGGGCCGGAGCGTTTCGCGCGCGGCCTGCGTGAGCAGAAAGCGCTGGCCGTCACGGATACGACCTTCCGCGACGCACATCAGTCACTACTGGCCACCCGGGTGCGGACCAGCGGGTTGCTGGCCGTGGCCGGGCATGTGGCGCGGATGACGCCGGAGTTGCTGTCGGTCGAGTGCTGGGGTGGTGCGACCTACGATGTCGCGCTGCGGTTCCTGTACGAGGATCCGTGGGAGCGGCTCGCGGCGCTGCGCGAGGCCATTCCGAACATCAACCTGCAGATGCTGCTGCGCGGACGCAATACCGTGGGGTACACGCCGTATCCCGAGAACGTGACGCGCGCATTCGTTTCCGAGGCGGCGGCCACCGGAATCGATATCTTCCGGATCTTCGACGCACTCAACAACGTCGACCAGATGCGCCCCGCGATCGACGCTGTGCGTGAGACCGGTACGACGCTGGCGGAAGTCGCGCTGTCCTACACCGGTGATCTGTCGGACCCGGGCGAGGATCTGTACACCCTCGACTACTACCTGACGCTGGCCGAACAGATCGTCGAGGCCGGGGCCCATGTGCTGGCCGTCAAGGATATGGCCGGACTGCTGCGGCCCCCGGCCGCGCACACGCTGGTGAGCGCGCTGCGCCGGGAGTTCGACCTGCCGGTGCGTGTGCACACCCACGACACACCCGGTGGTCAGCTCGCCACCTATCTGGCCGCCTGGCAGGCCGGCGCCGATGCCGTGGACGGTGCGAGCGCGCCGATGGCGGGTACGACGAGCCAGCCCGCGCTGTCGGCCATCGTCGCGGCGGCGGCGCATTCGGCGCACGACACCGGGTTGAGCCTGCGGAATATCTGCGATCTCGAGCCGTACTGGGAGGCGTTGCGGAGGGTGTACGCGCCGTTCGAGTCGGGACTGCCCGGACCGACGGGGCGGGTCTATCGCCACGAGATCCCGGGTGGTCAGCTGTCGAATCTGCGACAGCAGGCGATCGCGCTGGGACTCGGCGACCGGTTCGAGGAGGTCGAGGCGAAATACGCTGCCGCGGACCGGCTACTGGGACGCTTGATCAAGGTGACGCCGTCGTCGAAGGTGGTGGGGGATCTGGCCTTGGCGCTGGTCGGCAAGGGTGTCGACGTCGACGAATTCGCCACTGAACCTGGGCGTTTCGACGTTCCGGACTCGGTCGTCGGCTTCCTGCGCGGCGAACTCGGCACACCGGCCGGCGGCTGGCCGGAACCGTTGCGGACCCGAGCGCTGGCGGGAAGAGCGCCGTCCGCACCGGAGGTGCAACCGACCTCCGGGGACGAAGCAGGTTTGAGCGGATCGTCGGTCGAACGCCGAACAACACTGAACCGCTTGCTGTTTCCCGCACCCACCGCCGAATTCCTCGCGCACCGTGAGAAATACGGTGACCTCTCGGCGCTGTCGGCGAATCAGTTCTTCTACGGCTTGCGCCACGACGAGGAACATCGGGTGCAGCTCGAGCCGGGTGTGGTGCTGCTGATCCGCCTGGAGGCGATCTCGGAACCGGACGAGCGGGGAATCCGGACCGTCCTGTGCCTGCTCAACGGACAACTGCGCCGGGTCGCGGTGCGGGATCGTGGCGTCGCCCAGGCGATTCCGATGGCGGAGCAGGCCGATCCGGCCGACACTCGCCACATCGCCGCGCCGTTCTCCGGTGTGGTGACCGTCTCGGTGGCCGCCGGCGACCGGGTCGAACCGGGTGAGATCGTCGCGACGATCGAGGCGATGAAGATGGAGGCCGCGATCACCGCCCAGCGCGCCGGTGTCGTCGACCGGCTCGCCGTCGCCACGATCGCGCAAGTCGACGGCGGTGACCTGCTGCTGACCCTGTCCTGACGTCCGGACTGAAGAGCCCTTCAGCTCACTTCAGGCTGCCCTCAGCCGCCGCTTGCGATCGTTGCCGTGTCCGGAACACGACACGGCACACGAGAGGGGAGCAGGGTATGGACTCGACACTGCGGATCGGTGGGCACCTGTATCGGCTGGTCGCGAAGTCGCGGCTGGCGCCGGTTTCGCGCGCGTGCTACGGCAAGCATCGATACACGCTCGAGCGGGTAGCCGACGGTTCGGTGTGGGAGGCGTACGGGGCGCGACTCACTCCGGGGTCGGAGTTGCTGTGCCGGGGCGGCCGCTATCGGTAACCGCGTTTGAGCAGAAACTTGGCACCCGCCGCGTAGCCGGCGGGGCTGAGGAGTTCGAAGCCGAAGGCATCGGCGAGCCGGTTGGTGGTGTCGAAGGCAGCGCACACCGCGAGCGCGTCCTCGATCTGGCGGCGGGTGACGCCCGCGGCCAGGACATCCCACATGTCATCGGCGCTCACCGTGCCCTCGCGGGTCAGTGTGCCGAGCATCAGCAGCGTCGCGCGCAGGCCGTCGTCGATCGGGGCGGACTGCGGATCCGCCAGTACGGCACGGACTTTCGCCTCATCGCCGTACGCCTGATTCGAGGTCGCGGTATGTGCGCCGACGCAGAACGCGCTCTCGTTGACCTGTGAGACGTAGGCCGCCATGAGTTCTCGATCCGCGACCGACCAGGGCGAGGGCCCGCGCATCGCCCGGTGGGTGAATTCCTTGGCCCGGGCGCCGTAGAAGTCGGGGCGGTAGAAGACCAGTTTGGCGGCATCGGGTAGCGGCTGCCCGGAGAACACCCGGATGAGGGTGAACAGCATCTTGGTGGTGGGCTTGTAACCGTGCCGGAGGATGTCGAGTCGCATCTATCCGGTCTCCCCGCCGGTCGCCTCGGCCAGCGCCGCCAAGCCGGCCTCGTATATCCGCGACGAGCGGCCGACCGCCGCGGCGACCACCAGTTCGAACAGCTGATCCTCGCTGAAGCCCGCCGCCTCGGCCGCGCGGAAGTCCTGGTCGGTGATCTGCGCGGGTCGTGTGACGACCTTGTCGATCAGCGTGCGCAGTGGCGGCGGAACATCGGTATCGCGGAACGCGCGGTCACGTTCCCGCGGTGATGTGGTGCCCGCGCCGTGGCGAATGCGGTCCACCAGAGCGCGGTGTGCTGTCCGCTTCTCGTCCTCCGGCATCGCGGCCTCCGTTCTCGTCGACTCGGCTACCTACGCGCACGCGCACCACCCTAGGCCGGTCGGGTCCGGATCAGGTGGTATCGGCCAAGCTCGCGCGCCGGTCACGTCAACTCGACCTCGTCGACGGTTCCGCGACCGTTCACCGTGAGTGAGGAATGTGCCGAGCGCCGAGCGGCCGCGCGCGTGGCAGGCTGCGGACATGGATCCCTCGCGCTGTGTGGTGCTCGTCCCGACTCAGGGGTCGATAGCACCGGATTTCGCCCGCAACCTCACCGGACTGGAGCGGCGTGGGTACCAGGTCCGGTTGGTCACCGGATTCGCGGCCATCGATCAGGGGCGCAGCCAGATGGCCACCGATGCCCTGCGCGACGGATTCGAAGGCCTGATGTGGATCGATTCCGATATCGACTTCGAGGTGGCCGCGGTGGACCGATTGCTCGCCCACGACCTGCCGATCGTCTGCGGGATATATGCCAAGAAGGGGGTGCGGGGTCTGGCTTGTCACGTACTGCCCGGAACCGGGAACATCCTGTTCGGCGAGGGCGGCGGGCTCGTGGAAATCAAGTACGCCGCAACAGGTTTCCTGTTCACCCGTCGCGACGTCTACGACACCGTCGCCGAGCACGAGAAATTGCCGGTGTGCAATATGCGGTTCGACCGCCCCACCGTCCCGTACTTCCTGCCCATGCTGGTGCCCGACGGTGAGCACACCTGGTACCTCGGGGAGGATTACGCCTTCTGTGAGCGGGCCCGGCGCAGTGGATTCGAGGTGATGGCCGACACCACCATCCGGCTCGGGCACGTGGGCAGCTACCGCTACGGCTGGGAAGATGCGGGGGCGGACCCGCGCCGCTACGCGACCTACAACTACCGGCTCACGTAAAGCGCTGCGATCGTCGAGGACTCGCGACGGCGGTGTGCGCCGGCCGGGCAGGCGCCGAGTGGCCCGGCGCGGATCAGCTCGGTCCGGCCGAACGCTCACGGTGATTCGCCGGACTCGAATCGCGCGAGATTCCGGCGGTAGACGTCGGTGGGGCTGATGACGATGGTGTCCTCGCGCTGCCGGGTGGTTGCCGCGAGCTCCAGGGATCCGGGTCGCCACCAGTACACATGGGAGTTGATCGGCCACGGGTCGGCGGTGTGCAGCGCGGCGAGCAGCGCCAGGAGCTCGATGGATCGGACGACTTCGGCGCCGAGAACGGGGTAGGCGTAGATCGCTTCCTTCGACGGCATCGTCAGCACCGCCCCTTCCGGGCCGCCGATGGCATGGTCGCCGAGCCAGCGCGCGTGCGCGGTCAGATACTCCGGGCCGGTGAGCAGGGCCACCCGCGGGAGATCGTCGGCCCACGGCAACCGGTCGAAGCGGTCCCGGACGATATGTACGCCACCGTCGCCGCGCACGTGCTGTTCGGCGAGTTCGAACAGCTCCCATTCGCCGATCGGCCACCGCGCGAGCATGTCGTAGGTGACCGGGACGACCGTATGCGGCCGGTCGATCACCACCCGCTGTACCAGCCCCGGAGCGATGACCCGCCGCACACCGTCGCCGAGAGAGGTGGTGCCGTAGAGACGGGTACGGAGCAGGTCGCGCACGACGCTGAAATCGGAATAGTCGAGCGGTCCGCGGCGGTCGGTGTCCGCGGTGCGCACCTGCCACCTTCGATCCACATCGCTCGTCATCGCACGTCCCCCTGAATCCCGTTGTCTCACACCTGCGCACTGTGCGGTCACGAGACTTCGCCGCGCCGCCACCCGATTGTGTCGCACGGCACCGACAGAACCGACGAGGGCGGTCGTCGGCCGGCGGATGCGCCGGAGCCACAATGGAATTCCTGTCGAGCGCGGTAGGCGCTCATGCTGGTGGGGAACCGGGCAGCCGGCCGACGCCACGATCCGGGACAGCTTCTGATGCGGTCGAGCCGACGAGTCGTACCGCGGATCAGTGGCCGGCGAGTGCCGCCGACGCGGGACGGTCCGGCGTATGTGGCGCCGAATCCGGTTCGCAGGCCCGATGCCGTCCGGTCCGGCGTGTGCCGGTGGGGAGCACGGTGGTTGTCGCGGCGATGTCCGCTCGTAGTCGTTGGAGTACGGCAAACATTTCGTCGACCGACCCGTAGCGGGCGGTGAGCTCGTACAACAGCCGTTCGATCGAACTCGCTGGCGTCGTCACGATCCCCCGGTACCCATGGCGCATATCGGGCAAACCTTGCGAGGGTGGTTGGTGGCACATTGTCGGCGCGTCCTGCCCCGGACGTGTCTGTTGCGCGGCGTGTCGCTCGGGATGAAACGCCGGCTGAGCGGGCCCTGCGGCACCACCGCATCACTCGAACCAGACGTGACCGACCGGCACCACGATGTCAGCGGGCGGTGCCGCCGGTGGCCGGTGTGCGGCCGTGCTTCATCACCATCGCCAGCGCGACGCCCATGGACTGCATGACTCCGAGCATGCCGAGACTGATGCCCTGCTGTCGGCGGTCTCGGCGATGTCGCGGTCTTCCAGCACGACCCCCGCGGAGTCGGGCTGCGCCATGCCGCCGGCGGCTGGAGTCAGCAGCACGGCCGCCGCCGCGGCGAGCAGGCGGCGAGCGGAAGTTCTCATGTCGTACTTTCGTGGTGGACAGCGAGAGTGACCAGTGCCGCGGCGGTCTGGCGGCAGAATTGCTCGCCGTCCTCGTCGCCGCGGGTGAGGGCGTGCAGTAGCGTTGCGCCGCGCAGGAATTCGAAGATCAGGCCAGGATCGCAGCCGGCGGGCACCTGACCGGATTCGATCGCCGCGTCGATGGTGGCGCGCAGGGCGACCCGCGCCAGGCCCTCGCCGCGTTCGCGCAACCGCCGGTAGCTCTGCTCGTCGTCGTGGTAGGCCGAGAGCAGCCCGGGGATGCCGGAGCGGGCCGCGGGGTGGGTCGCGGCGGCGAAGAACAACTGGGTCCAGGCGAGCAGGTCGGCGCCGATATCGCCGGTGGGCTGCGGCACCACTCCGGTGTCGAGAGCGAAGATCGCGTCCTCGACGAGGTGGATCTTGTTCGGCCACCGACGGTAGATCGAGGTGGCGACCACCCCGGCCCGGCGTGCGACGCCTTGGATCGTCGTCGCCTGGAACCCCTGTTCCACCAGCAGTTCCTGAGTGGCGCGCAGCACCTGCTCGTCCAGTTGCCGGTCACGCGGGCGGCCGGGGCCTTGCCGGGCCTCGCTGTGTTCGGTCACCGATGACACCTCCTTCGATGAGCGCAGAGCATAGCCGAACTGGGAGTTTTTGAAAAACGCTTCATACCGTATTCAAATTGGCTAAATTGAAACCCGTTCTACTCCTGCACTCGAAGGACATGCCGTGCTGACTCCTCAGGACGAACTGCTCTGCCATCAACTGCCAACGACCTTCGACCACGTAGCCCAGAGCGATCTGCGCTGGACCGAGCGCATCGTCCTCTACGGTTTCGACACCACCAGGCGGGTCAGCGTCATGACCGGCATGGCGCGCTATCCCAACCGCAACGTCATGGATGCCTACGCCATGGTGACCGTGGACGGTAAGGCGCACGTGGCGCGCCTGTCGCGCGAGATCGGCGGCAACTACGACGATCTCGGCGCCTGGCAGATCGGGCCCTACCGGTACGAGATCACCGAACCGCTGCGCGGTGTGCGTGCCACCCTCGGCGACAACGACCACGGCCTGCGTCTCGAGCTGGACTTCCACGGCAGGTTCCCGGCCTACGAGCAGGAGCCCGCGTTCTTCCGCACCCGCGGCCGGGTCCGCGAGGATGCGCGCCGCTACTACCAGAACGGCACGATCTCGGGCTGGCTCGAAGTCGACGGCGAGCGCATCGACATCGATCCCGACACCTGGTGGTTCGGCCGCGACCATTCCTGGGGCACCCGCCACGGTGGCGGTGGCGGCAGCCTCGGCGAGGGCGCGGGCCTGCAGCCTCCGGAGATCCCCGACGGCGTTCTCTACTTCATGGGCATCTTCCAGTTCGACGACGAGCTGGTGCATTTCGCGCAACGCGAGACCGCCGACGGACAGCGCTGGCATTTCGAGGGCTCCATCCAGCAGCCCATCGAGGCGCGGGCGCCGATCGTGCCGATCGTCAGCGTGACCCACGACCTGCGGTTCCGAGACGACTTCCGGATCGTGTCCGAGGGCTCCTTCACCGTGAACGTCGCTGAGGGCGGTACCCGCACCTTCACTGTCGGTGCGCTACAGGACTTCTGGCCGGGACTGGCGGGCTACGACATGTATCGCGGATACGCGTCGGGCATCTGGAAGGGCCCGTCCTACAGCGACGGCTTCACCATCGACCTGAACGACACCGACGAACTGCGTCAGGTCAGCATGCTCACCGAGACCTTCTGCAAGGTCGAAAGCGGTGACGGCAAAGTCGGGTACGGGCTGGTGGAGATGGTGTTCATGGGTCGCAACGACCGCTACGGATACGAGGGCTACTGATGATCGCTCGACCCACGGCAGCCGATCTGCCGACCGCTGTCGTCCCCGTGCTGCGCGCCGGATTTCGAGGTGCGGACGCCGTCCGGGTGGCGAACTGGTCGGCCAGCCCGCGCGGACTGGCGACCGAAACCTTCCTGTTCGACCTCGAACGCGACGACGCCGACCCGGTATCGCTGGTACTGCGGCGCCCGCCCGAGGTGGCGTTGTTTCCCGACTACGACCTGCTGCGACAGGTGCTGGTCATGCGCCGGCTCGCCGACACCTCCGTCGCGGTTCCCACGGTGCGGTGGCTGGATCGCGGCAGCGAAGCCCTCGGTAGTCCGTACTTCGTGATGGACCGGATCGAGGGCAGCGCGCCCGGTGACCTGCCGTCCTACCACTGCGCCGGACTGTACTTCGATGCCGAGCCGGCCCAGCGGGCGACGATGTGGTGGGGCTGTGTCGACACCATCGCCGAAATCCACCGGCTCGACTGGCGCGCACTGAATCTGGACTTCCTGTCCTTTCCACAATTCGGCACCGCGCCGCTCGAACAGATGATCGGTTATGTCGACGCCGCGGTCGACTGGGCGTCCACCACCCAACCACCCGCGCTGCGCCGAGCCGTGGACTGGCTGCGCGCCAATCTGTACGAACCCGAGCACGTCACGCTGTGCTGGGGCGACGCCCGCATGTCGAATATCCTCTACGACAGCGACTTCCGGGTGACCGGTGTCCTCGACTGGGAGATCGCCTACATCGGCGACCACGAGGCCGACCTCGCCTGGATGCTGTTCCTGGATTGGGCGTGCTCGGAATTCCAGGGCACCGAGCGGCTACCGGGAACGCCCACCCGGGCCGAAACCATCGCGCGCTACGAGGAACGCACCGGGATGACAGTACGCAACCTGCGCTACAACGAGATACTGGCGGCCGTCCTGCTCAGTATCCCGCTGCTGCGCATGGCGCACCGGTTACAGCTGCCGCCGGAGGTCGATGTGACCGCGTTCTGCGCCGCACGGATCGAGCAGCTGCTGGCGGCCGAGCGATGAAGGTCGATCTCCAGCTGAACGGTCGCCCCGACGAAGCCGTCTCGCGGGCAACCGAATTGATCGCCTGCGGCGCCGACGGCCTGTTCACCTTCGAGGGCCCCCACGATGTCTTCCTGCCGCTGACCTTGGCGGCGACCGGCGCCGAACCGGTCGACCTGATGACCAATGTCGCCATCGCCCTCCCGCGCAGCCCGGTGCATCTGGCGCACGCGGCCTACGATCTGCATCTGCTCAGCCGCGGCCACTTCCGGCTGGGCCTGGGTTCGCAGACCCGCGCGCACATCGACAAGCGGTACGGCGGCCAGTGGTCGCGGCCGGCGGCACGGATGCGGGAGACGGTGCTGGCGATCAAGGCCGTCCTGGACTCCTGGCAGTACGGCACACCGCTGCGCTTCGAGGGCGAATTCACCCGGCACACCCTGATGCCGCCCACCTTCGACCCCGGCCCCAATCCCTATGGCATACCGCAGATCTGCCTCGGCGCGCTCGGCCCGATCATGACCAGAACCGCGGCCGAGGTGGCCGACGGGCTGCTGGTCATGCCGTTCAACAGTGCCCGGCATTTCGCCGAGCGCACCCAGCCCGCCATCGCCGAGGGGTTGGCGCGCGCCGGTCGCGATGCCGCGGACCTGATGATCTATCCGCAGGTGATCGTCGGAATGGGCCGGACCGCCGCCGAACTCGAGGCCGCCGCCGTCGGTGTCCGGCGGCTGCTCGCCTTCTACGGATCGACGCCCGCCTACCGTCCGGTCCTCGATGTCGAGGGCTGGGGGGAGCTGCAGCCCGAACTGAACACGCTGTCCAAACGCGGCCGGGTCGCCGCCATGACCGAACTGATCGATCACCGGATGCTGGAAACACTCGCCGTCTACGGCACGCCCGAAGAATGCGCCACGGAGATCATGGCGCGCTTCGGTGCCGTCGCCGACCGGATCTGTTGCTATTTCCCGGGCTACGCCGTGCCCGACGCGCACATCAGGGATCTGATCGCCGAATTGCAGATCGCATGAGCGAGGTGCGGATCGATATCGCCGACGGCGTCGCGGTGGTGACATTGGACCGCCCCGAGCGCCGCAATGCCTTCACCGCCGCGATGGGCCGTGCCCTCGGTCGGGCGTACCGCGATCTGGACGCTGACGACGCGGTCCGGGTCATCGTGCTGACCGGGGCCGCCCCGGCCTTCTGCGCCGGGGCGGATCTGGGCGGCGGTGCGGCGACGTTCGAAAAACCCGACGACGCGGCCTTTTCCGCGTCACCGGTCAACCCGCCCGCCTTCACCCTGCGAAAACCGGTGATCGCCGCGGTGAACGGGCACGCGATCGGCATCGGGCTGACCTTGGCGATGCAGGCCGACATCCGGTTGGTCGCCGACGACGCCCGCTACGCCATTCCCCAGGTGCGTCTCGGCGTCGTGCCCGACGCGATGGCGCACTGGACCGTGGCCAAGGTCGCGGGGATGTCGGTCGCGGCCGACATCCTGTTGTCGGGAAGGACTTTCGACGGCCCCGAGGCGGTGCGACTCGGCCTCGCCACCCGCTGTCTTCCCGCCGCCGATGTGCTGCCCGCCGCTCTAGCGATGGCCGCCGACATGGCCGCCCACGTCGCACCGATGTCCGCGGCACTGAGTAAGAGGTTGCTGTGGGACACCGCGATCCACGGCTACGACCCCGCCCGTGTCGCCGAACTCGAAACCGAACTGCACCTGCGGGTCATGGGCAGCCCTGATGCCGCGGAAGGGATACGCGCCCGGCTCGCCCGCCGCAAACCGGTGTGGTGTGCCCGGCTGTCGAGGGAGTGGCGGGACCTGCCGCATTCCTGACCCTGCGCCGAAAACCCACCAGGGCTACCGAAGCCGCGTCGACCCGTGCCAGGCGACGCCTGCCGGCCGGTCGAGCGCGAAGCCGATCACCGCAGAGCCCACCCGGTGGTCACCGTTGTGCGGCTCCGGATCTACTCCTTGCGCAGCGAATGCCTCGCCGGCGTCCCGGAGCAGCCGATGCTCGCGCACGGCACGCGCGCCTCACACTGTTGTGACTGATCGTTTTTCGCGTGGTCGAGTAGGGCTCGGATACGCGGACGCCGAATATGTCACCGATGACCGGAAACGGTGCGCGAGGGGGGACTCGTAATCCCCGATGCGGCAGATTTCCCTAAACCATGTGTTCGATGACATCTAACATATGTGGACTCTTGTCGTTTTTCAATACAGCTAGGTGGAGTCTGAATGCAAATCTATTGACTCCCGAAACCTTACTTCAGCGGTGGTGAAGAGCTGGCTCTCGACAGCCGCTCTGGAAGGCCGGAGTGGAATGATGATCTGCTGCTTGATGCCATAGCGATGGTGCATGGGATGGAACATTCATGGCTGGACACCGCGGCACTTCGCCGCCAATGCCGGCACCCCCGACGTCGTGGCTTGTCTGCTCGCCCACGGCACCGATCCCCTACGCGGAACCGTCGGACCCTAGTTCGGGCTGAAAAGCCCCTGCATTTCATCGCCGAGCCTGCAACAGACCGGAAATTTGTGCCGAGTTTCGGGCCGGACGGCCGCTGATCAGCCGATTCGAGGAACGACGCGGGCTCGGCCGGACCGCGCCCGGTTATTTGATCGGAAGTACGCCGGATCCGCCCACATCGGATACCTTCCAGCTGTTGCCGTCGAGGGTGACGACATAGCCGACGGTGGTGCGTGCGCCGTCGGGGGTCTGCGCACTGGTGGAACGCACGTCGACGAATACGTCGACGGTGTAGGTGCCGGAGGACTTCGAGGTGACCTTGGCGGTGAGCGGGTTCGCACTGGAGGTCCACTTCAGCGGAGTGAGGATCTCCTGCAGCTTCGGTGCCGTGGCATCGAATTTGGCGGCGAGCTGGGGCGTGGTGTTGGCCTTCAGTTTGGCTGCCCAGCCGTCGAAGTCCTGATAGTTGATGGTGGACGCGCCGATCGCGTAGTCGGTGGCGACCTGTTCCGCATGTGCGTCGTCGGCGACTGCGCGCCGCATCGACTGCAGGTCCGCGCGGGCCGACGACCACAGCACAGCGAAGACCGTAACCGCCGCGATCGCGACAATTGCGGCGCTCGCGGTGCCCAGTGTCCGCACGGATACCGCGATCGTCCGCTTCGGCCCGGACGGGGCGCCGGCCGCACCAGCCGGGGCGGATTCGAGCTGTGCGGCGTTCTCCGGTGCGGTCTCTACCTCGGTTGCCATTCGATTTCCTTTCGGGCGAGGCTATTTGACATCGACGCGGAGGTGGACGGCGCCTGCGGGGCTGCTCGCCTGAGCGGCGCGGCCGATCAGTTGACTGAGGTCGATGGTGGGAATTGCGGTGGTCGCGGTCTCGGCCAGCGGCTGGATCGCCGGCGCCAGTTCCTTCAGATCCGGGCCGGCCTTGTCGATCCAGGCGGTGAGCTTCGCCAGGAACGGCACCAAGCCGTTGCCCTGCTGATACATCGACGGTGTATCGCCGACACGCGCCAGTCCTTCGACCGCCTCGGCGATCTGGTTCACCCGCAGCGCGAACTCGCTGAATTTCGGTGAGGCGGCTTGGAAAGAGGGCGCGGCCCACTCCATATCCGCCGCGGTCGCCTGCAGGTTGTCGAGTATGCGGCCGATTTCGGGGGAGCGGCTCAGCAACATCGCCGCGATCAGGTCGCCGGCCCTTGCCAGACTCGGCACCGCGGCATCGGTGCCGCTCAACGCTGTATCCGCGGCGTCGACCAGAGCGCTCATCGCACGCGGGTCCAGCTGATTCATCACCTGGGTGACGAGGTGGGAGACCTGCGCAATCGACATCGGCGCATGGACCTGATGTCCTTCCAGTACCTGTCCGGCATGCAGTACAGGACCGCGGTCGACATTCGGCGCGAACTCGATGTAGGGCTCGCCCAGCGCCGAGAGGCTCTCCACCGTCACCGCACTGTCGGCGAGTACCGGCGTGCGGCTGTCCAGTGCCAGGCTCAGTTCGACCTGTCCCCGGCCACGCCGAATATCGGTCACCTTGCCCACTCGCACTCCGGTCAGCAGCACCGGTGAATTGACTTCGATCCCTGTGGAATTCGGCACCACCAGGGTGACCGGGATATCGCGTCGCAGCGGATCGACCCGCACGACGCCGAAGGCGAGATATCCGACTCCCAGAAGGGTGATCATGGCGATACCCGCCAGCGACGCCACCGATTTCAGTTTCATCGCACGGCCCCGATCATGCGCAGGGTGTCGGTGATCCGTCCGACCTGGTCTTCGGTGGACATCGGCGGAGACGTTCCCGCGGTGATCGTCGCGCCGACGATATTCACCTTCGGCCCGCGCTCCACAAACGGAATGATCCGATCTCTGATCAGCGCTACCAGCGCATTCAGATTGGACGGTGCGCTCAGATCCAACGGGTGCGAGGTGAATGCCAGCGGGACGAACGCGCGCGCAGCGGCATCGCCCGCCTGCGCCAGCGGAGCCAGCCAGACCAGGGAATGCGCGACCCCGCCGAGTGCGCCTAGCACGCCGACGACATTCACGATCGAGGAAACGGAGTCCGAAATCTGTTGCACCGCAGGGTCGGTGAGTAGTGCGCCGAGGGTGTCGCCGTTGCGATCGACGGTGGTCGCGGTATCGGTCAATCCCTGGAGAAGTTGGTCGACCTGCTCCAGGTTGCCTGCCAGGTCTTTCGCGTCGCCGCCGATGACCTGGGCGATCCGCGCGGTCTCCCGGGGATCCGCCGGCAGCGCCGCGTTGAGTTGATCGACGATGTCCTGGAATCGCGTCACCGCACCGCCCTGCACGAAGGTGGCGATACCGGCGAGCATGTCCTCGACCTGGGTAGGCGGGGTGGTGTGATCGAGTGCGATCGTCGCGCCTGATCCGAGGGTTTTGCCGAATCCTTCTGCCGGCGTGGCGAGTTCGATGTGAATATCGCCGAGGACGGTGTCCTGGCGAAGCTGAGCGGTCGTATTCGCCGGCAGTTGCACCGACTTGTCGATGTCGGCGTTCACCACTACATACCCGCGATGTGATGGTGACTCGGCCGGATCGACGACCGATACGCCCGTTACGGTGCCTACTCGGGCGCCATTGGCCATCACCTTCGCTCGGGCGGGCAGGTTGAGCGCATTGGCGAACTGAATATGGATGGGGATGGTCGCACCTGTCGTGCCGGTGCCGGGTACCGGGATGGAGGCGGGATCGAATGCGCAACCGGCGGTGGACACGACGGTGGCGGCCACCATCGCGGTCAGCGTCGTGCGCAATCGGACGCGAGGCCGTCGTGTCCGGCGGTGGGTCACAGTCAGCCTCATCGTGCCCCCGCGAATCCGAGAACCAATTGGGTGAGCGGCACCGCGACTGCATCACCGGACACACCGGTACATTCCGGGCGGCCGAGTTGCTGGGTGAGGGCACACAACTGTTGCGCCTGCACCCGCGGAACCACGACTTTCGGTGGCGCATAGGCGATTCCGCGCGTGGGATCCAGCGCACCGGTCGCGCCCGTCACCAGGACCGGGATCTTCGTCAGGATGTCGTGCAGCGCATCGGTATTGGTATGGATCAGATGGACCAGCGGCACGGCGGCATCGAGGACCTGCAGGATGGGATCGCCGAACATCGTGGTGATGTCGTTGAGCATCGGTAAGACGCGCTGAAAGCCGTCGATAATGCTCACGGCCCGGCCGAACAGTTCGTTGTTCACCTGGTCCAGAACATCGGCGAGCCGGGTGAGCATCGCTTTGATATCTCCCCAGTGGGTGGCGACGCTGCCGGAAACGGCGGTCAGTGAATCGACTACTCCCGCCAGATGACCGATCGCGGCGTCCGGGGAATTCATCGCCGTGCTCAGCCTTTCGATGATGTCGTGCAGTTGGGGGCCGGTTCCGGTGGTGGCGGCGTCCAGCGCGCGGATCCCGCGCAGCATGGCGTCCTGGCCGTCGGGTCCCGGGCCGAGGGTCTGCTGCGACAACTGGGCGAGGGCGTCGAGGGTTTGGGTCATCGATTTGGGGGTGAGTGTTTTGGTGATGCACTGGGCCGGATCGTGGCGAGGGCCGGATCCGGCGATACCCAGCACCGCCAGATGCCGGTCGGCGACAAGAGTGTCCGACACCGTGGTGGCCGAGGCGTCGGCGGCAACGGGATAGCGGTCGTCGACGGTGAAATCCACACGAACGGTGCGGCCCTGCGGATGAATGGCGGTGATGCCGCCGACGGGCATTCCGCGCATGGTGACGTGGTTGCCGACGTAGAGTCCGATGCTGTCCGGGAGAAGGGCGCAGTAGGACCGTGTCTTGGCGGTGGGGTGGACGAACAGGATGTAGGCGGCGCCCACCACCGCTGCAATCACGACGGTGGCGGCTATGGACATGAATCCTCGGGAGCCGAGCAGTTTTCGAAGCATCAGCAGCTCCGACCGGCGACCGGGACGCAGAACTGCAGCGCCGCATCTGGTTTGAGGCTCGACGCAGCGTCGACAGTTGCCTTCGACTGGTCCACGCGCACCTGTCCGGGTTCGGGGACCAGACGTCCCAGCGTGTCGCCGAGTTGGCGTACGGAGTCGATCAAAGGTTGCAGTTGCTCGCCCAGTGTGCGCAGTTCTGGTATAGAGGCGGCGATTTCGGCGGCCATCGGCCGCAGCGTGGACTGCCACGACGGTTGCAGAGCCGTCAACCTGCCGACCACCCGATCCAGTTGCTCGACGGCTGTGCGGACCTCACTTCGCTTGTCGGACAGTGTGGTTTCCAGAAGGTCGATCTTCTGCACCAGTCGGCCCAATTCCCCGCGGGCCTGGTCGACCGAGCCGAGATATTCGTCGGCGATCGAGATCGCTTTGGAGACGTCCTGGCGCTGGCGGTCCAGAGCGCCGGCGAACTGTTGCACTCCGTCCAGCATCTTGCGGACACCGTCCGGTGCCGCCTGGATGGAATCGGCGATCGCCTCCAGATTCTTGCGCAATCCTCCTCCGTCGATCGCGGCGAGCGGCGCGGTGGCGTCCTGGAATGCTTGGGAAAGGTTGTAGGGCAGGCGGACTCGGTCTGCCGGAATGTGTTGGGAGCCGAGCGGCTGCGTTCCGGCGGGGAACAGGGCGACATAGTGGCCGCCGACGATGGTCAGCATGCGGATGTCGAGCGAGGTTTCGCGCCCGACGAATACCGAACTGTCGGCGGTGAATGTCATCACCACATGGTCGGGATGCAGCTGTAGGGATCGCACCGAGCCGACCGAGATGCCCGCCAAGCGAACGTCATCGCCCACCCGAACCGACTCCGCTTCCGCCAGCCATGCGGTATAGGTTCGTTTGCCGAAGGGAACGGCGTAGAGAACGGCGACCGCGGTCAATGCCATCGCCACCAGGACGACTCCGATAACGCCCCAGCGCAATTCCCGGCGCGCGGCTGTTGCCGTATCGCGATGATGTGCCGGCGCCGCGGTGCGCCGTGGCAACCTCAGCGTTTGCATATCGTCACCTTCTGTCCCGCGATCAGCACGCCGAACGGCCCGGGAACCGCTGCCGGACCGTGGCTGCAGGTGGTGTTCATCCCTGAAACACCTTGTGACAAAGTGGAATTCAAACCACTCAGCACGGCTGGAAACTGTGCGAGGAGGTCGAGCAATTGCTTGGGGTCGGGAAACAATTCGTGCACGATGTGGTCGACATCCGGATTGGTGCCGATCGTCAGGCCCAGGGTCGCCAAGAGATCGTCGACCGGGCCCAGTACCGGCGGCGCGGTGTCGGCGAAGTCGATCAGCCCGTTGATCTTGATCTGGAGCGCATCGAAGACATCCGCCAGCTTGCCCAGCAGAACCACCAGATTCTTCGACCGTCCGCCGATCTTGTCCGAGACTTCGGACAGATTCCGGATCAGGGTGCCGATCACCTGCTGCCGGTCGCGGGCGTAGGTCCCCAGTTTCCCGATGGCGTCCAGGGCGGGACCGATACCGCTTCCGTCGCCCTCGATGACCGCGAGCAGCGAGGCGGTGAACCGGTTGAGGGCCTCCGGAGACAGGGTGCTCAGGACCGGTTTCAGCCCGTTGAACAAACTCGTGACATCGAACGACGGAATCGTGCGGTCGGTGCCGATCGTGGCGCCCGGCCGGGTCCTGGCGGCCGCGGCAGGTTGCGGCTGCAGATCCAGATAGCGCTGTCCGGTCAGATTCTGATAGCGGATTGCCAGGCGGGTGTTGTCGTAGATTGCCGACGAGGTGCGCACCGTGATCGTCACCGCGGCCTGAGCGCCGTGCAGCGCAATGGATTCCACCTTGCCTACCTGCACGCCGTACATCCGCACGTCGTCACCGGACTTCAGCCCGTTCGCGTCGGTGAACAGCGCGCGATATTCGGCTGTATCACCAGTGACCGGGCGTTGGATCGCGGTCATGATCAAGACGAGCGCCGCGACGATGACTGCGGCGAAAACCGCCAGCCGCCACGCGGATCCGACGATCGATTTCACGGCTTTCCCCCCTGCCCGAGCAGTGGCACAGCCAATCCGGGCACTCCACGCAGGTCGAGATCGAGATTGAGCACCGGACCGTCGGGTGTTTCGGGCATCGCGGCGCGCAGCCGATCGATCAAGGTACGAAGATCGTGCGAGCTCTGCTCGGGTGCGGGGACCATTCGTGCCATGCCGGCCAGTAACGGTGTGAGCATCGCGGTGTACGCGAAGAAGTTGCCCTGGGCATGGAACATGGTGTTCTGCAGCGTCGGGAACAGCTGCTGCACAACCATATCGACGGTCGCGTCGAACCGGGCACGATCGGTGCGCAGCGGTTCGATACGGTGAATCTGGTCGATGACGCCGATGACCGTTCCGGCGAACGGCGCCACGCCGGTCAGGGCGGTGCCGTACCGGCCGAACAGGTCCGATACCGGCATGTGCTGATGGTCGGCGAAGGTTCGCGCGGTGCTCACCATGGCCTCCAGCAGGGGAGTGAATGCCTTTGCGTCACCGGCGATCTGGGTGAGCACCTGTGCGAATTTCGGTGTGAGGACCTGGCCGCTCACTTGCGAAACGCTGCGCAGCAAGGCGCCCATGGTGGCGTCGTAGGCGTCCGCCTCCCGTGGGCCGGTCAGATCGACGACCGTATCGTCGTGCAGCGGGGCGCCGCCGGGGCCCGCAATCAGGTCGATCTCGCTGATGCCGAACAGGTTGGCTGCGGCGTAGTCCACTCGCAAGCTGTCGTCCAGACCATCGAGACGGCTGCGATCCAACTCCAGCGTGATCGTCTGGGTGCCCAGCGCGGCCGGAACGATATCGGTGACCGATCCGACCAGCACGCCATCGGCGCGGACCTGCGTTCCGGCGACGATCCCATCGCCGATCCGCTGCGTGTGCAGGCGAACCCGCAGTCCCGAATCCTCGTGCGTCGCTGCGGCAATGCGCCAGCCGCTCACGGCCACGAGCACCGTGACCAGGGCGGCGACACCGACGATCAGTGATCGTCTTCGATTGATGGCTACGCCAGGTAGTCCGTAATTCGGCATCCCTATCCCGTGAAACTGATGGCGGTGTCGAAACCCCACACCGTGATGGACACGACCATGTCGATGGCGATGATCGCGACGAAACTCGTCCGCACCGCCCGGCCCGACGCGATACCCACGCCCTCGGGGCCGCCGGTGGCGAAGAAGCCGTAGTAGCTGTGCACCAGGATGACGACGGTGGCGAAGATGGTCACCTTGATCACCGCGGCGATCACGTCGAATCCGGACACGAACTGGAAGAAGTAGTGATCGTAGACACCGGCCGACTGTCCGTGCACCAGGGTGATCAGGCCGCGGCAGGCCAGATACGACAGGATCAGCCCGATCAGGAAGGTCGGCACGATCGAGATGGCGCCGGCGATGACGCGGGTGGTGACTACGAACGGCACCGACCGCAGTCCCAATGATTCGATCGCGTCGATCTCCTCGGAGATGCGCATGGACCCGATTTCGGCGGTCATCCGGCAGCCGGCCTGGGCGGCGAATCCGATGGCGGCCGCGATCGGCGCGAGTTCGCGGGTGGTCGCGTAGGCCGAGACCAGGCCGGTGACCGGGCCCATGCCCAGCATGTTGAGGGTGGCGAAGGATTCGACGGCGACCGAAGCGCCCATCGCCAATCCCAGGACGATCATCATCGGCACGGTCCCGCCGCCGACGATGATCGAACCGCTGCCCCAGGTCATATCGCTGATCGAGCGCATGGTTTCGGAGCGGTAGCGCCGCAACGTCAACGGAACGGCAGACAGTGCGTGCCACACGAATCCGAGGGCGAACCCGATACCTTCCACTGGCCGGGTAGCCGCCCGCAATGGGCGTCGCCCGGCCGTCCACCGCAGCCCCGGGGGCAGATACAAGGCGGCGGTCATGCCAGCCTCGTCGGGAGGAACATCTCGGTGATCTGGGTGATCACCAAGTTCACCAGGACGATCGATACGACCGACAACACCACTGAGGCATTGACCGCATCGGCGACACCGCGCGGGCCGCCCTTGGCCTCGAGTCCTCGCTGGCAGGCGATGACCACCACGAGGAATCCGAAGATCAGCGATTTCACGATCGACACCCAGACGTCGGCGACCGTGGTGAAGGATCCGAAGGTCGCCCAGTAGCTGCCCGGGGTGACGTTTTGGCCACCGATGGCGACCGCGTAGCCGGCCAGCACGCCGACGAAGATGATCAAGATATTCAGCAGCGGAGCCACGGCGAGCATGGCCACTGTTCGCGGAATGACGAGCCGGTGCACAGGGTCGACACCCATGGTGTTCAGCGCGTCGATCTCCTCGCGGATCGTGCGCGCACCGAGGTCGGCCGCGATTGCCGCCGCGCCCGCGCCGCCGAGCAGGAAGCCGGTGGCCATCGGCGCGCCCTGTTTGATGATGCCGAGCCCGCCAGCGGCCCCGAGCAGCGAATCCGCGCCGAGCGTGTGGATGAGATTGCCCACCTGGACCGAAACGATGACGCCGAAGGGGATCGCCATAAGGACTGCCGGAATCGCGGTCACCGTGACCAGCCGCCACGCCTGCGAGATCGCTTCGCGCCATTGAAATCGGCCGCGCACGATATCGCTGATCATTCCCGTGGCCGTCTCCACCGCCATCAGGGCGGCTCTGCCGAACGTGCGCAGTGCCGATAAGACGGTGGCGCTGAAATTGTCGGCGACCACTCGGCGTAACGCCGATACGGACGTGGTCGTTGCCACCGGTTCGGACCCGGTCGAGCGACCGGGCAGGGTACTCACCAACGCGTGCAACCTTCCCCTGCATTATCCGGCCTGTGATTCGGGCCATAACCGTGATCGGCCACCGAATCTATGGGGATCGAGGCCCGCGTGTCACTGCACGACAGCGAGAAGTTGGCCCACCTCGATTTGTCACAGAAAACAAACTGCTCAGCTAGGTGTGACGTCGGCTGGTCTCCGTTTGTTGCGGGACGGTACGGTGACCAGCGCAGATATAGGTAGATCGGTTGGAATATTGAGGAAATTTGTGGCAAACACTGTCACTGGTGACAATGCCCGGGATCCGGCCCCCGCCCACCGGATCACCGCCGACTCGCCGCTGTTGGGGCGGGTGATAGCGCGCGTGGCCGAACTCGCAGACGAATTGTTCGATGCCGGTTTGTCGGCGGTGCCAGGTGCCGCGGCGCTGCCCGGTGAGCATTTCTCCGAGGATGTCGCGCAGCGGATCGTGGCTGGATCCATCGTCGTACTCGGTGCCATCGATGAGGGCCGCGATCTCGAGGAACACGAACTCGCGGAACTGGTCGCTCCGGTCATCGAACGCAGAGCCGAGGAGCGAATTCCCCTGCGCATGTTGACAACTGCCTTCTTCGGCGGAGTCGAGCGGTTGTGGGACGAGACGATCGCCCTCGCCGGCCCCGGAGATTTCGATGACCTGATCGCGATCTCGCACGTGCTGCTGCGCGTGCTGCGCCAGGTGACGATAGCCATCGCGGAAACCCATGCCGACGTGGAACAGTCGGTCTACGGAAACGAACGCGAAGCGCGCCGCGCGTTGTGTTCGGCGTTGTTACGGGGGGTGCCGATCGGAGATCTCGACGCTCGTGCCGACATCACCGTCCGGGATTCCTACGATGTCCTGGCGCTGCACGTGGTACCGCAGGATCATGCGATTCCCTTCGCGGACAACGTTGTTGCGCGCCAACGGATGCGCCTGGCGCAGCAAGTGCTGGACGAACTCGCCGCCACGACAGCGCTGCACACCTTCGACGGAATCAGTGGCATCGCCCTGCTACCGGTCAAACAAGGGGTGGGCATCGATGAGCTCAGATATCCCGAGATCGCCCTCGATCTGACGCGGTTGTTCGGCCTGCGAGTTGTCGCGGTGGAATTCGAGGATGTCGCCCGAGCGGACCTTCCCCATGCCGCGGCGCAGATCGCCGAATTCGTCGAGCTGGCACATCGGCTCGGACGGCCCGCGGGAACCTACCGACTCGACGATCTGATGCTCGAGTACCAACTCACCAGGCCGAGTGCGGCCCGTGATCGCCTGGCCGCCCGCATCGAGCCGCTGCTCGAGCATCCGCATCTGCTCGAAGCGCTCGAGGCGCATATCCGGCACGGCTCGGACCGCAAACGCGCGGCGGCCCAAGTGCATGTTCATCCGAACAGCCTGAGCTACCGTCTGCGGCGGGTGGCGGAGTTGACCGGATTCGACCCCGCGGATCCCTACGGTTCCCGTCTGCTGGCCGCCGCCCTGACCGTGCATCGGCTGTATCCGCCGGTAGGAGCGGACACGGGGAGTCAGCCGTAGCCGGCATTGGTTACGCGAAACAAAACGCGGGTCCGCCATTCTCGCGAACATGCAGTGACAGTCACGAATTCGGCAGCCGATACTTGGCATCGAGCACAACCGACAGCCCGGCGAGGTGAGCCCGCCCGGCGGTGTTCGGTGCCGACGGTGGCCTGCTAGGGCGCCGTGGCGCTCGCAATCAGCACTGTCAGCTACAGGAGGGCGCCCGATGAGTTCGCCGCAGCCGGACCGGTTCGCCGCAACGACCACGAGCTATCGCACCGATTTCGCCGGCGGGACGATACGCGCCAAGCTGGTCGATCTCGGGGTCCGGGCCACGGTCAAATCCATTATCGGACTGTGGGCACGGTATCCCTATCTGCCCTGGCCCTACCATCTCGTCGACTTCATCGGCGCCGTACTGCCTTCGCCGAAGGGGCTGGCGCGGACCCGTGTCATGCTGGACCACTGCCCCGCGGTCCTGACGACCCCGAAAACGGTCGACCTCGACCGTTTCGTGGTCTATCTGCACGGCGGCGGTTTCCTGGTCGGCGGACGCCGTCTACATCGGCAGATGACCGGAAGGTTCGCCTCTGATCTACGTAGCCGGGTGCTGGCGGTGACCTATCGCAAGCTGCCCGATCATCCGATCGCCACCTCGATCGCCGACGCTGTGGACGGCTACCGTTACGCGCTGCGCGCCGGAATCCGGCCGGAGAACATCACGTTGATGGGCGATTCCGCCGGTGGGTACCTGGTGTTGATGGCCGCGATCGAAATTCGCCGCCAGGGCCTGCCGATGCCGGCCGCGGTCGTCGCGATGTCGCCGCTGACCGACTGGGATATGTCGGAAAAGCTCGCCGCGCCGACCGCAACCGAGTGCGCGGTCTTCACTGCGGCCTCGCTACCTCGCTTCCGTGAGCTCGCCGAAAAGGCGGCGGCTGGAACACCTTTGGAATCACCCGCGACATGCGACCTCACCGCGTTGCCGCCCACACTGATCCAGGCGAGTTCGTCGGAAATGCTCTACCCCGACGCCGTGCTGATTGCTCGCCGTCTGCGTGAACACGGGGTGGCGTGCGAGCTGCAGGTATGGCCGGGACAGGTGCACGTCTTCCAAGCCGGAGTGAGTGTCGTCCCGGAAGCGGCGACCGCGGTCGCCGAGATCGGCACCTTCCTGCGACGGGCGGCCGAAGTCGCCGGACAGGAGCGTTCCGCGTGACCGAGGCAACGGCCGAGCTGCTCGCCGAGATCGGCGGGCCGCCGGAGGTGATCGCCCAACTCGACCAGCATGAGGCCGCGACCATTTTGGCGCTCTTCGCATGCGCACGCCAGAATCAGCGCCGCAGCCTCGACCGCGCGATCGATGACGCGCTCGGCGTTCTGCCGCGACTGATCCGTATCCCCGCCCGCAAGATCCTGTTCGGAAAGTAGCGATGGCCGACCTGCTCACTCGTTGTCAACTCCGTGTGCTCGCCCACACCCTCCAAGCCGACGAGCGTGAGCTGAGCTCACTGCTTCGCCTGGACGCCGCCGCGCTGCGGGCGCTCGAGGAGCGAATCTCCAACGCGCTCTTCGATGCTCACGAGCAGACCTTCAGCAAAGTGGCGCGGTTGGCTCCGCTGATTCCCGATGCGCTGGTCGCCAGGGTAGCGCTCGCGGCCATTCCGCCGGAGGTGGGTGGGCGAGCCGGGGGAGCGCTCGGGCTTGCCTATCCCGACCGCGTGGCCGGCGTGCTGGCACACTTGACCCCAGAGTATTTGGCCGACGCGGCGGGTTATCTGGATCCTCGCGCGATCGCGGTTCTCGCGTCACGGATACCGGCCGCGGCACTCGTTCCAGCCGCTGAGCTGCTCCTGCGGCGGCGGGATTACCTCACGACCGCGCGGTTCGTCGAACACGCGACCGACGATCTGGTCCGGGCGTTCGAGCAGGCCCTTTCCGACGATGCGGGTCTGTTGCACACCGCGGCCTCGACGGCTTCCACCGTCCGGCTCAACGAGTTGGTACGGATCTTCCCGGCCACCCGGCAGATCGCCCTGCTGCGCGCCGCGGCCGCGGATGCGGACGAGACGTTGTTGTGCGCGGTGTCGGTCTTGGCGCGACTCGACCTCGAACTACGGCAGCGGTTGACGACGGCGTTGATCGCCGAGCTGGAAGAGACCGGTGTGCGCCGGTTGTTCCGCGTAGCCCTCGACAGCGACGCGGTGGAGGAGTTGCTGATCGCCGTCTCCGCCGCTGCCGATGCCGAGCGGGCCGCAGTGGCCGACATGCTTGGACGCGAAGGCAATTCGATGCTGATCGCACTGTCGAACGCGGCCGAGTCGCCCGAGGCGAGGCGAGCGCTCCAGGATCTCGCCGAGCTCGTTCCGAGTGGTTCCGAGCCGGTCGCTCACCCCGACACGCTGTGAGGGGACGTTCGCCATGCTGACGACACCGTCACCGATGATGCGGGCCGGCGCCGGTGAACCGTTGCTGCTGTTGCACGAGTTGATGTTCAGCTGGCACTCGTGGGGTTCCTGCATCGACGAATTGTCGCGGTACGCCGATGTGTGGGCACCCACGCTGCCTGGTCATTGGGGCGGCGCGGCGCCGGAGCAGGGCGGCTCGGTGACCGAGCTCGTCGATTGGATCGAATCGCTGCTGGACACTGAGGGAATTACCTCGATCCATGTGGCGGGCAACGGTTTCGGTGCGATCCTCGGTGCCGATCTGCTGCGCCGTCGACGGGTTCGCTCACTGACGATGATCGCTCCGCTGGGGTTGTGGCCACCGGGAACCGGAGATGCGCGGCGCGCTGCCGACAGGTTGATTCGTGTGCACCGTGCCGCCGCCGATTTCGGGACAATGGCCTCGGCAACCGGCGATCTGGTGCGTCGCGTCGCGGTAGGCACCTTGCTCGGACCGATGTCGGAGCTGGGCGATAGAGCAGCGGTGCGGGATCGTTTGGTGCTGACGCACACCGCACCGACGTATTGCCCCCGCGTGCCGGAACTCCTCGCCTCGTCCGAGTTCGACCGAGGCATGGAGTTGCCCGCGTCCAATCGCTATGCCGTATCCGCCTGGTTCGGCGGACGCGACGGACTTGTCCGGCCGCCGGCGCAGGACCGACTGCTTTCGATGCGGCGTCGGCGTCCCGATATCGACTTTCTGGCCGACGGTCATCACGTGCCGATGTTCGGCCATCCCGGTGCCGTGGTCGGCAGTATCGCGGCGACGCTGCGTGCGGTCGGAGTGCAAACCATGTCAACGACGACATTGAGGAAACCCGAAAATGGTACGAAAGACGTTCTCGCCCAACCCTACTGATCAGACGTGCGACCAGGTCGGCGGGTATGCCGCGCCGGAGTATGCCGCCGCTGTCCGCACATTTCGCCGGTTGTTCGCCGGTGGTCGGGGCGGCGGTGCCCTGGCGGTCTCTCGGCACGGGACTCCCGTCGTCGATGTCTGGACCGGTTCGGCCGACCGGCACGGTAGCGTCCCGTGGCGGGAAAACACTGCGGCACTGTCCTATTCGACCTCGAAGGGCATCACCGCCACCGTTCTGCATATCCTCGCTGCCCGGGGCGCGATCGACTACCGCGCACCCATCGCGGAGTACTGGCCGGAATTCGGCGTCGCGGGGAAGCGCTCGATCACCGTGGCGGACATGCTCACTCACCGGGCAGGGCTTTCCCGGATAGCGCCGCTGGCCCGGACCGTCGAGGAGATGCTGGACCACCGCCTGATGGAAGAGAGGTTGGCCGCATGCGCACCGGACCGGTTCCGTGGCATACCCGCGTACCACGCGCTTTCGTTCGGGTGGCTGGTGGCCGGGCTGGCGCGCGCCGTCACCGGTAAGGGGATGGGCGAGCTGTATCGCACCGAGCTGGCGGAACCGCTCGGATTGGACGGCCTGTACCTCGGGCGGCCGCCCGCTGGCGCCGCGGTGTCGGTAGCCGGGTCACACGGGTCCCAGGTTCCGTTCGGAATATCGAACGCCGATGCCGTGCTGGCGCGGACGGCGCGGATGATCGGGCCGGGCACCAGTTTTGTTCGCGCGATACAAGCGACCGGACTCGACCGCTTGTCCTCCGGACCCGATCCGCTGATTCTTCGCGGCGAAATGCCGGGCGCCAACGGAGTTTTCACCGCCCGCGCGCTGGCGAAGGTGTACAGCACGCTCTCCTCGGAGAGTCCGTTGTTCACCCGTGCCCAGGTGCGGGCCTTCTCGCGAATTCAGACCTATCTCCCCGACCGCAATCTGCTTTTGCCGATGGGGTGGCGGCTGGGCTATCACTCGATTCCGGTGCTCGGGGCGCCCCGAGCGTTCGGACATATCGGCTTCGTCGGATCGGGGGGCTGGGCCGACCCGGACAGCGGACTGTCGGTCGGCTTCGTCCACAACTGGCTGCCCGAGGCTCGTCGCCTCCCGCGCGACCAATTCATCCTGCTGCGGCTGCTGGCGCCGATCGTGCGGGCCGCCGCGGATTCGGCGCCGGCAGCCGCCTCTCTCCGCCGCGCCAGTTGACACTCAACGCGCGATAGTGACTGCCCGGCCGACGAATTCGTCGTTCTCCGCCGCGCGCAGATGAATCTGTCCACCGCGTTCTGCTGGGCCGGGGGCGCTACGGGTCGAAGTCCGGAAGTATCGTTCAAGGCGTCGGGTCGCCGTGCGACGACGGTGACATCGTGACCCGCGTTTCGCGCCTGCGCGACGACGAGGCGCCCGGTAGCACCCGTCGCGCCGATAACCGTCAACTTCATCCGACTGCTCCTTCGTCCCCGATCAGACGGTGAACTCGCCGTCGACGTCGATGGTGGCGCCGGTGATGTAGCCGGCATCGGGGCTGAGCGGAGTGGCTCACTTCACCACCGGCTCACAGACTCCACCGGGCTGCATGCTGGTTCACGGTGCTCTGGTCACCGGCGCCGATGGTGCGGCGGCCCGCGCCACGATTCGAGACCGGCGCAGGGCGTCGACCGCGAGGAGCTGCTGCGACTGGTCGATCTGGTGAGTTCGAATCTGCCCTGGGACAATGCGTTTCGCGCCGTGCCGCAGTAGTCCCCCGGAACATCTGGCTCGACGACGTTTCGCTTTTCTCGGGTGACAAATCGCGGGCATCCTCTTTCTCTGTTCGATGCAATGACATCGCGCCCGCGGACTGTCAAGATTTCATCTTGTTGCGCCACCGGGTTCTCCTGTGAACGGGCGTATTCGATACTGCCGACAGATGAGGCCGGGGGAGAATGACCTGCACAGATTTCGCGTCTACCGAATATGTCGAGAATTATGTTGCGCCACGGATTTTTCGGCTCTCCGTCGCGGCCGAGTTCGAGGCACTGCATGAACTTTACGAGTCCGGGGCGATCACAATGCAGCGCGATATGCTGCAGTTGCAACTGGAAAATCTCGCGAAGATCCGCACGCCCGAGCGCGGTCGTATGGCAGATCGTTCCGACGTGGTCGAGCAGATCCTCGCCGGCCGTCCGCGCAGTCAGTTCGGTGCCTGGGTTTTCTACCCCTGGAGCGGAGCGCTGGTCCACCTCCTCGACGAGGCGGAGTTCGTCGAGGTCCGCACCGCGTCCAATCGCAACAAACTGACCGCGGCCGAACAGGAGTCGCTCCGTGGAAAGACGGTCGGCATCATCGGCTTGTCGGTAGGAAACGCGGTGGCGCTGACGATCGCTGCCGAACGTAGCGCCGGTGCGTTGAAATTGGCTGATTTCGACGAGTTGGATCTGTCCAATCTCAACCGGCTGCGTGCGGGGGTGGCGGATCTGGGCGTCAACAAGGCGGTGCTGGCGGCCCGCCAAATCGCGGAACTGGATCCATATTTGGATGTCGAAGTTTATCCCGACGGCATAGACGATATGAACATCGACGAATTCTTCGATGCGGGCCGGCCGATCGATCTGCTGGTCGAGGAATGCGATCTGCCGTGGATCAAAATTCTGTCCCGCGAACATGCTCGCCGCCGCGGGATTCCGGTGCTGATGGAGGCCAGTGACCGCGGGATGCTCGATGTCGAGCGCTTCGATCTCGAGCCGGACCGGGCCTTGCTGCACGGTCTGGTCGGTGATCTGTCCACCGACGAACTCGAAACCATGGACCGCGACGGGCAATTGGCGGCGATGGCGACCATCGTGGGGGTGGACGGCATATCCGACCGCACGGCGGCGTCGGTGATCGAAATGGATTCGACGCTCACCACCTGGCCCCAGCTGGCCTCGGAGGTCAATCACGGCGGCTCGGTCGTCGCGACCACCGCCCGCGCGATTTTGCTCGGGCACGCCGTCAACTCCCAGCGACGATATGTCGAGCTCCCGTTCGGAATCGGGCGGTCCGAGCTCGAAACGCGCAGGCGCGTAACGCCTTCGGAGACCGACGCGCCGGTCGAGCAGCTGCCGCGAGATATCCGCGAAATCCTCGAGCTGGCAATGCGGTCGCCCTCGGGCGGCAACACCCAGCAGTGGCGATTCGTGGTGCGCGGGTGGGTGATCGACGTCGTGCACATGCCGGATCGTTCGGTCACTCATGCGTTGTTCGAAGGACACCAGACCGTGCGCCGGGTGGTGCTGGGGGCGGTTACCGAAAGTATCGTCGTCGCCGCCCGGGCGCGCGGATTGTCCGCGGACGTCGAATACGACCCCGACGGTACCGACTCGCTGATTTATACCCGCATCCGGCTGGGGAAGGACGGAGGCGATCCGACTCCCGAGGAATCGGCCTTGGGCGCAGCGCTGTCCGTGCGCTACAGCGAGCGGACCCGGGAAGCGGGGCGCGCGTTGCGCGAGGACGAGATCGCGGCGCTGCGCGAATCCGTGGCAGCATATTCCGCGCGTCTATGGCTGAGCGGCGAGGAGCTCGTCAAACACGTGTACGGCGAGGGCACCGCCATCGGCAACAGGCTGCGCACCCTGGTGCGGGGACTGCATACCGAGACGTTCGACGAGTTCTACTTCCGGTCCGAGGAACCCGAACGCACCGAAGGCGTTCCGCTGGAGAACCTCGGAATCCTGCTTCCCGAACGCATTGCCCTGCGGATTCTGCGCCGGCCGGAGGTCGCGCGATTCCTGCACGCCCGCGGAGAGGGCGGCGGTCTGCTCGAATATTCCCGCGCCTGGGCCGCGGGAGCGTCGGCCGTGGGGGCGATGACCACGGCCGGCACGTCGCGCCGCGACTTCGTCGAAGCCGGACGAGCAATGCAACGGTTCTGGCTGCACGCGACCACTCTCGGTCTGGGCGTCCATCCGACCACGTCACTGATGTTCGAAGCCGAGATGCTCACCGTGCCCGAAGGTGGCATTTTCACCACAGAGGAACGTGCCGAGATAACGGCGCGCATGGCCGACTTCCGCAAAGTTCTGATAACCGATCCGGAAGCGCGAGTGGCGCTGGTGTTCCGGGTGGTCGCGGGCCCGGTGACCGCCGATCACGTGCCGACCCCGCGGCGGCCGCTGGCGCGGCATCTCGACATTCGGCCCGCGGACACCGTTTCCACCCGCGGCGCGTTAAGAGCACAGACAGAGGGGGCATGATGACCGTCCAGGTCGATGCGATGGCCGGTGTCGCGCGGGACGTGGAGTTCCGCGCGGCGAAACCCGATGATGCCGAAGCGATAGCGGATCTGTACGACACCGTCTACCACGGCAGATATCCGATCGCCGAATGCACCGATCCCGCGCTGACACGCCGAATCCTGCAGGCGGACAACCATATCTGGATGATCGCGGTGGCCGACGACATGGTGGTCGGCTCCAGTGTCGCCCGCCCGGAGCCGATCAACAGCACCTGTGAGCTGGGCCGGGCCGCCGTGCGAATGGAGTACGCGGGACGGGGCAACTTCGCGCTGCTGTTCGAAGCGACTGTGGAGCAGGCGATCGCGCAACCGCGGAACGAGATGATCTACGGTTACGCGCGCTCGGAACGTGCGCGGTATCTGTTCGAGCGGATCGTCTACCGCGTGCACTGGACCGGTACCGACGGCGGTATGCATCGTGTCGGCGACACACGTGAAGAACATTTGATCGGCGGCTCGTTCAACCCGCGGCATCAGCCGGTGCGCGTCGTCCCCGCGAATATGCCCGTGGTGTCCGGCAGCCGGATCGAGCAGGAACTCGCCGCCATGTCGGGCCGAGCCGTCACAGGCGAATACCCGTACGCGTTGTCGGGACGAGGGCCAGTGGATTTCGTACACGAAACCAGCTGGGGGAGAGTCGGTTACACACTGTTCGAGCCCAGCGGCGCGCTGGTGGTCGGCGAGCTCGAGGCGGAGGATCCGGTGGCCTGCCGTCGGCTGCTGCACGAGACGGTCGAGCAGGCTCCGGTGCCGGTGGAACACGTCACGCTCTACGCGTTGGCGGACAAGCGGTCCTTCATCGAGACGCTCTGCACTCCGGTCGACGACGGAAACCGCTTCTGCGCCAGCGCTTATCTGCCCGGATGGCATACCGACGGCACGGCTCGCTACGACTGCGTAACCCTTACTCAGCGTCGGGACCGCCGCCGGCCGGTCAGTCTCGGATTGGACGAGCGGGTGCGGGCATTGCACGCGAGCCTGCCCGCCGCGTACCGGTAAGCCTTCGAAACCTCAATCCCGAAAGGACGTTCCGAGATGTCGGTGGACGGCACGTGGAAACTCGAGATCACATCGCAACTGGGCCAGCAAGTCGCCATCGTCGAGTTCGCCGGCGCGGCAGACGGTTCGATCACGGGCAATGCCCGGCATCCGCAAACCGGTGAGCTGGCGCCGCTGACCGAGATCTCACTGACGGGAAACAGTCTGCGCTGGCACCAGAAGATCCGAAATCCTATGCGGCTCAACCTGATCTTCACCACCGTCATCGACGGCGACCAGCTCACCGGATCGGTCAAAGCCCGGATGATGCCGGGAAAGGGCACCGTCACCGGCCGCCGGGAATCGGCCGACGTGTCCGCCTGATCGGAAAATCGGTAAAGGAGAAGCACTCGTGCGTGCGATGGCTCGCGGAGTAATCCGACATCGACGGGCAGTCGTCATCGTCTGGCTACTGGTCCTGATCGTCGGTGGTGCACTGGCGAAGTTCACCACCGACCGGCTGACGGTCGATTTTTCGCTGCCCGGACAACCCGGCGACACCGCCTCGCACGCGGTGATCGACACATTCGGCACCGCCGGCCAGAACAGCTCGCCGCTGATCGTCGCGGTCACACTGCCGGACCAGCAGCGCGTCGCCGAGCACGCGGACCAACTGAAGCAGGCGTTCGGCGCACTGTCCGCGGTGCGCATGTACGACCGGCCGGTGCAGGTTTTCGACGCGTACAACACCACTTCGACCGGTACTCGGCAGTCGTTCGTCACAGATGGCGGACACACCGCCCTCGCCTACGTCTTCTACCCGATCACCCGCACCCCCACCCCGCAGACGCCCGCCGCCGCGGTGAGCGCCGCGATCACCCCGCTGCTCCCGCCCGGCAGCACGCTCGGACTGACCGGAACCGATGCCCTGGCGACCAGCCAGGGCGACGGCATCGGGCTGGGCGTGATGCTGGAATTGCTGATCGCGGGCGGGGGCGCACTGCTCGTGCTGGCCTTGGTCTTCGGATCCGCGCTGGCGTTCCTTCCCGTGGTGGTCGCCTCGGTATCGATCCCGGGTGCTTTGCTGTTGCTGCTGCCGCTGACCTTCCTCAGCGACTACTCGTTCATCGTCCAGTACCTGATCTCGTTGATCGGGCTCGGCATCGGCATCGACTATTCGCTGCTGGTGGTGACGCGCTGGCGGGAGGAGCGCCGGCGGGGATTCGACAACGACGCGGCAATCGTCACCGCCCTGCAGACCGGGGGCAGGTCGGTGGTGCACAGCGGGATCACCGTGGCGATCGGATTGCTCTCGCTGGTGGTACTTCCGGTGCCGTTCCTGCGCAGCATAGGTATCGCCGGCAGTCTGATCCCGCTCGTTTCGGTGCTGGCGACGCTGACCCTGACGCCCGCGATCCTCAGCTATGCCGGACCGCGGCTGGAATGGCCGCGGCGACCGGAGGCGGTCGTGGAAAATCGGCTCTGGCGACGGTGGACAACGCTGGTAGTGCGGCGCCGGTGGAGCGCGACAGCGGTGGCGACCGCGGTGCTGGCGTTGTTGATGGTTCCGTTCGCGCACGCCAACATCGGATTCTCGGCGGCCGACTCGTTGTCGAACGAAGGTCCCGCCTACACCACCTTCGCGGCCCTGAAATCGGGCGGCATACCGACGGGCACACTGTCGCCCATCGAGGTCCTGGTCCGAACCGACCACGGGCCCGACGTCGCCGCCCGGTTGGCCCGGGTCGACGGCGTGAGCAGTGTCGTCCGCGCCGATCCGGCGGATCGCGGGCTCAACCGGCCGCTGTCGGGCTCCGGGCCGTCGGTGACCATGGTGCTGGCGATTCCGCGCGAGCAAACGGTCAACCAGCATTCGGTCGCGGTCGTGGACCGGGTGCGGCAGCAGCTCGCCCCGGTCGACGGGGTCATCGGAATCACCGGAGTCGGCACCGCCCAAACCGATTTCCAGCACGCCGTATACGACAATTTCGGATGGGTGCTGCTCGTCTTGTCGGTGCTGACCTACCTACTGTTGGTGCGTGCCTTCCGCTCGCTGATTTTGCCACTGAAGGCCGTCGCGATGAACCTGTTGTCGCTCGCGGCGGCAATCGGAGCCATGGTCTATTTCTGGCAGAACGGCGCCGGATCGCAGCCGATCTACGGCATCGAGGCGACACACGCTGTCGCGGTGTGGATTCCGCCGCTGGTGTTCGCGTTCCTGTTCGGACTGTCGATGGACTACGAGGTGTTCATCCTCGCGCGCATCCGAGAAGAGTATGAAACAGGTAAGACGACCGATGAGGCGGTGATCGCCGGCTCCAGCCGAGTCGGCCGGTTGGTGACCAGTGCGGCCCTGATTCTGTTCCTCGCCTTCGCCGCCCTCTCCTGCGGCCCGGGGACCGACCAGAAAGTGATGGCGGTGGGGCTCGGGTTGGGAATCCTGTTGGACGCCACCGTTATTCGATCACTCCTGCTGCCGGCCACGGTGTCGCTGATGGGAAGGTGGAATTGGTATCTGCCGCAGTGGGTCGAACGATTCCTGCTGCTGCGGCGCGCGACCGACTCACCCGCACCGTCCGTTCCAGTTCGGGATGCCGAACCCGTTGCAGGCCCATGACCGAGGGAGATGACTGCCATCGGTGCCACGGTGTCCACGTTCATTTCGCCGGCCCTGTGGCATCGGTGGTGACGGCGTGCGCGTTCCGTGGCTTCGCGCGACGCGTCGCCGCTCTTGGAGTTCGCGTTGCTGTCCTTCGCGCTTGTGTCGCTCGGCGGCCGCACGCACCATCGTCCGAAGTCGATCGGCTGCGCGTTGTTGACATTGGAGGGACTGCGCTCATCAGCGCCCGCTGCCGGGCGTTCTTCTCGCGTTCCAGTCCGAGTGCCCAGATCCGGCGGGCCTGCTCGCCGGTGATGACATGGGGCTGAAGCGGTCCGGGAAGTCCCGCTTCATCCCGTCGATCAAGTCACGGACCTGTTTGGACATAGTGGGTCAGTGAGTGGATCCGCGGAGCAGTGGCTCGGGCGGATCCTGCGAGGGAACTCCTGCACAAGCCCGCAGGGTTTACTACCTCGACGATCTGCTGCTGGAATACCAGCTGACCAGGGCGGGAGTGGCCCGTGACCGCCTGGTCGAACGGATCGTGCCGCTGCTGGAACACCCCCGACCTGATGGCGGCGGTCGTCGCATATATCCGCCGCGGGTCCCGATCGCAAGGCGGCAACGGCCGAGGTGCACATCCATCCGAACACGTTCAGTTGTCGGCTCCGCCGGGTAGCCGAACTCACCGGGATCGATCCGACCGATCCGCACGGTTCACGGTTCATCGCGGCGGCACCGACGGTGCATCAACTCCACCTCGACGCCGCTGCGAACGGGGCGGGGAACGTCAGCGCGGTCGCGGGCGTCGTCTCGATTCACCCTCATCGGGTGATCTGTCACTCGGCCGGCGGTGGCACGGTGGGTTGCGGTCCGCTGCATGCGATTGCTCGCTTCCGCTGCCGTCGAGGAGACGATTATGGGACACCGGTTCGAGGGCACGATCAACCTCGATGTGAAGGATTCCACAGAGGATTGGGGCGCGTTCCTGGCGGATAGGGCGCCACAGGGTTCGCCGAACGTTCTCGTCGTGCTCTACGACGACACCGGGTGTGCGGCCTGGTCGCCGTACGGGGGGCGCATTCAGATGCCGACGATGCAGCGATTGGCGGACAGGGGGCTGACATATAGCCAGTGGCATACGACAGCCTTGTGCTCGCCGACGCGGTCGACGTTCCTGACCGGTCGCAACCATCATCAGAACGGGTTCGCCTCCATCTCGGAGACCGCGCTCGGCTTCCCCGGTTACAGCTCGCACATACCGCCGGAGAATGCCCCGATGGCGACCGTGCTGCGTGATGCGGGCTGGAGCACGTTCTGGGTGGGCAAGAACCACAACGTTCCGGTGGACGAGTGGACGATGGGCGCCTCCAAGAAGAATTGGCCGCTGGGGATGGGCTACGACCGCTTCTACGGATTCATCGGTGGCGAAACGAATCAATGGTACCCGGATCTGGCGGAGGACAATCACTACATCGACCAGCCCTATCCGCCCGAGGAGGGCTACCACCTGTCGAAGGATCTGGCGGACAAGTCGCTGGAATTCATCCGCGACAGCAAACAGACCGAGCCGGACAAGCCCTGGTATCTGTGGTTCTGCCCGGGCGCCAATCACGCACCCCACCACGCCCCGCAGGTCTACATCGACAAATACAAGGGCGTATTCGACGATGGTTACGAGGCGTATCGGGAGTGGGTGCTGCCGCGCATGATCGAGCGTGGCATCCTGCCCGAAGGGACCGAGCTGACGCCGCTCAACCCCATGCCGGAGGGGACGTATTCGCCGGGTGATGTTGTGCGGCCGTGGGATTCGCTGGCAGAGGAGGAAAAGACGCTGTTCTGCCGGATGGCGGAGGTCTTCGCCGCGTACTCGGAATACACCGACGCGCAGGTGGGCAGGATCATCGACTATCTCGAAAAGTCCGGTCAGCTCGAGAATACGATCGTCTTCTACTGCGCGGACAACGGCGCCTCAGGGGAGGGCAGCCCCAACGGTTCGGTCAACGAGAACAAGATCCTCAATTCCTATCCCGATCGGATGGAGGATAATCTGCCCCTGCTCGAGAAGCTGGGTAGCCCGGACACCTACAACCACTATCCAACCGGTTGGGCCGCAGCGTTTTCCACGCCGTACCGGATGTTCAAGCGTTATACGTATCAGGGCGGTATCGCCGACCCACTGGTGATCTCCTGGCCCGCGGGTATGCGGGCGCGTGGCGAGGTGCGACATCAATACCACCACTGCACCGACATCGTCCCGACGATTCTCGAATGCTGCGGTGTCGAGATGCCGAAATTCGTCAACGGCGCCGAACAGACACCGCTGCCGGGGGTCTCCATGAAATACAGTTTCGACGCCGAACCGGATGCGCAGACGCGGAAGGTGACCCAGTACTACGAGATGCTCGGCCAGCGTGGACTGTGGCACCGAGGCTGGAAGGCAGTGACCGAACATGGCCCGATGAGCGGTGGCGGGCATTTCGGCACCGATACGTGGCAGTTGTTCCACACCGACGAAGATCGTTCGGAAGCACACGATCTCGCATCCGAAAATCCCGAGAAGCTGGAGGAACTCAAAGCCCTCTGGTACGCCGAGGCCGGCAGATACAGTGTGTTGCCACTCAACAGCTATCCGATGTCGGGGCCCGGCTTGCTCGAATTCTTCGCTCGCCAATACCATGTCGCGACGCCCAAAACCGGCACCTACACCTACTACCCCGGAACGTCCGAGGTGCCTGAACATTCCGCGGCCAACACCCACCTCGGGTCCTACAAGATCCTCGCCGAGGTCACGATCGCCGATGCGGCCGCGCAGGGGGTGATCTTCGCGCAGGGTTCCCGGTTCGGTGGCCACGCCATGTTCCTGAAGGACCGGAAACTCGTCTACACCTACAACTTTCTCGGCATCGGCGACGAACAGCAGTTCATCGCCGACGCACCCGGGCCAGGCACCTATATCTTCGGGATGGAATTCACGAAGGAGGATGTCGGCGAATATCAGGAACCGACCGGGACGACCAAGCTGTACATCGACGACCGTGTCGTCGCCGAGGGGCCGATGAAGACCCTCGCTATCCAATTCTCCCTGTGCGGCGAGGGCCTGTGCATCGGCTACGACGGCGGCGATGCCGTAAGTCGTGACTACACACCGAAATTCGATTTCACCGGGGGCGAGATCATCCAGGTGACCTTCGACGTCGCCGACGAGTCGTATCTGCACGCCGAAACCCGCCTGGCGGCGTTGATATCACGAGACTGAACGGAACCGGCTCCTGTTGCGCCGCAGGCACATCCGGGTCGTTGCCGTCACACCGCAGATGACGAGTGCGCACCGAGCCGGCGAGGGCGCCCTGCGACATACTCGCGAGTGACTCGGGGGCCACGATGGTCGCGGGCACGGACCGAGTATCGCATCCGCCGGCCTCGACGCCGGATGTGTCCCTGTCCTGAAGTTCAGCCGCCGTTGGCCGCGTTGGCATTCATATAGTCGAGGTCTCCGGTAGTTGGTTCAGCTGTCGAAGAAGAACCCTCGATACCGGAGACCTCGTGGCCGGCGTAGCGGTGGCGGGGCGTGCCAGCCGAATACGGGTCCTGTTAAGCGGTCTACGGGTTGTTCCGGTGCCGGCAGCGGGCTGGGTCGTGGGCGGGACGGGTCAGGCCGAGCCTGCCGATCACGGGTTGGGGCGTTCGCGGGGTGGATGGACCAGCAAGCTGCATCTGGCACGGGCCCGCACTCGACCACTTCGAGACAGGCCCTGGTCGTAGAAACGGCAGCGCGAGGCAGCATCACCCATCGCGGCGGGTGGTCGAACCTTGATTAAGTTAACGATCATTGATTACTATCGGTTCAACGTGAGAGTCTGCGGGTGGGTTGGAATCCTGCTGCGGAGCTAGTCGTCAGGCGGCAAATATAGGGCTTGAAGTGCGAGTATTGCGCATGCCTACATCTATGACGCGTTGCTGGAAGTCCTGATCGAGCGAGGAGAGTTCGTGGCAAAGAGAACGTTCATATACGAGCATCTGTTCATAGGCGGAGTCTGGACGCCGCCGGAAGGGTGCTCGTCGATCGACGTGGTGGACCCGCACTCCGGCGATGTGGTGGGACGCGTACCGCACGCGACGCGAGCCGACGTGGACAAGGCCGTCGCTGCCGCGCGCCGTGAGTTCGACTCCGGTACGTGGCCGCGGCTGCCGTTGCGGGAGCGGCTGTCCGTCCTCGATCGCCTCGGCGAACTTCTGAAATCCCGCGTACCCGAATTCGCCGAACTCATCAGCCGGGAGAACGGCTCGCCGATCAGTTGGAGCGGACCCGCGCAGGCGACGCTACCCGCGGCTGTATACGGCCTGACAGCGCAGGTGGCACGGTCGTTTCCGTTCGAGCAACGGCGACCAGGCACACGGTGCGAGGTCGTGGTGCGCCGAGAGCCGGTGGGTGTGGTCGCCGCGGTCGTGCCGTGGAACGCACCGGCTTTCGTGACCTCTCTGAAACTCGCTCCGGCTCTCGCTGCCGGTTGCACGGTTGTGCTCAAACCGTCGCCGGAGACGCCGTTGGATGCCAATCTGCTCGCGGAGGTCGCGGTCGAGGCCGGGCTGCCGCCCGGTGTTCTGAGCGTGCTGCCCGCCGACCGCGAGGTCAGCGAATATCTGGTCTCGCACCCCGGTGTGGACAAGGTCTCGTTCACCGGATCCGTCGTTGCCGGAAAACGCGTCATGGAAGCCGCCGCGGGCAACCTGACCCGGGTCACACTCGAATTGGGGGGTAAGTCGGCTGCCGTCATCCTCGACGACGCCGATATGGATGCCGCGATCAGCACGATCACCCGGGCGTCATGGGCATTGAACAACGGCCAGGCATGCGTGGCGCTGACCCGGGTACTCGCGCCGGCTTCACGGTATGACGACATCGCCGCCCGATTGACCGATGCCGTAAACGCTTTGACGGTAGGTGATCCCCTGGACCCGGCTACTCAGGTCGGCCCCCTGGTGTCGCGGCGACAACAACGACGCAGTCTCGATTACATCGACATAGGCCGGAGCGAGGGGGCGGCCCTACTGGCCGGCGGAGCGGTTCCCGCGGGGCTGGAGCAGGGTTGTTATGTAGCGCCGACATTGTTCGGCGATGTCGACAATTCGATGCGGATCGCGCGGGACGAAATCTTCGGACCGATCGTCTGTCTGCTGCGCTACGACGGTGAAGACCAGGCCGTGCGGATCGCCAACGACTCCGAATTCGGCTTGTCCGGAGCCGTTTTCGCCGGGGAGGTCGAGCGCGGTATCGACATCGCGCGTCGGATTCGCACGGGAACGCTGACGGTGAACGGCTTCACCACCGAACTCACGGCGCCGTTCGGCGGCTTCAAGAATTCCGGGATCGGGCGCGAGATGGGCGACGAGGGACTGCGCTCCTTCCTCGAAGCGAAGACGATCGCCATCCAGTAACAGGCCGGCCATACCGGGTTTCGGTTTCGACGAATCTGAAGGATTATGTGATGAAGACCAAGGGTGCCCTCATACTCGGGCCCGGCCGCGATTGGGAGATCGCGGAATTCGACCTCGGTGATCCGATCGCCGGTGAAGTGCAGGTTCGCCTCGCGGCCGCCGGCCTGTGCCATTCCGATGACCATCTGCGTACCGGGGATCAGCCACCGCCGTTCTATCCGGTGCTCGGCGGACACGAAGGAGCAGGCATCGTCACAAAGGTTGGTGCGAATGTCACCGGGCTGCGTGAGGGCGACCACGTTGTACTCTCGTTCATCGCCGCGTGCGGCCGGTGTCGTGCCTGCGCACGGGGAAGACAACACCTGTGCGACCGTGGGGCTTCGATCGGCACCGGCCGATCCATCGCCGACGGCACCTATCGGGCCGCCACCCGCAGCGGTCACCCGATCCATCCGATGACGCTGCTCGGTGCGTTCGCTCCCTACGTCACCGTGCACCAGGACTCGGTGATCAAGATCGAAGACGACATCCCACTCGACCGTGCCGTCCTCGTTTCCTGCGGTGTCTGCACCGGGTGGGGATCCGCAGTCCATGCGGGCGGTACTCAGCCGGGCGATGCCGTGGTGGTTATCGGATGCGGTGGGATCGGCATGAACGCGATCCAAGGCGCCGCAATGGCGGGCGCGCGATTCGTCTTCGCGATCGACCCGGTCGCGTTCAAACGTGAGCAAGCTCTGAAATTCGGTGCGACACACGTCTTTTCCTCGCTCGATGAGGCGGCCTCGCATATCCAGGACCTGACCTGGGGTGCGCTGGCCGATGTCGTTGTCCTGGCCGTGGGCGTGCTCGAACCGGAGATGATTCAGTCCGCTCTGTCTGTCACGGCAAAGGGTGGCACCGTCGCGGTCACGGCGGTGGGGCCGGCCGGTGTCGATGCCGCGGCGATGAGCCTGATCCAGCTCACCGCGCTGGAGAAGCGTGTCCAAGGCGTGATGTTCGGTGGCGCGAGCCCCCGCGCGCAGGTGCCCAAACTGCTGAACCTCTATCGCAACGGCGCCCTGAAGCTCGATGAGCTGGTCACGCGCACCTACCGGCTGGAGGACATCACCGTCGGTTACCGGGACATGCTCGAAGGCCGAAATATCCGGGGCATCATCGAATTCACCGATTCGGACTACTGATGTCCGGCGCCGCGTGCGAGCGAGCGCCCCAGCGATGCGCGCCGGGCGCGTCGCCGATACCGAGAAGGGTTGAAAGTGAAGAATTCCAAGCAAGGTCCACTGTCCGGGATCACCGTGCTCGAACTCGGCGGCATCGGCCCCGGACCGTTCGCGGCAATGGTGCTGGCCGATATGGGTGCCACGGTCATTCGCGTGGTGCGCGATCGAGGGTGGAGCAGGCACCCCGTGCTGAACCGCGGCCGGATATCGGTCGAGATCGACCTCAAGAATCCGGACGGGGTCGCCGCGGTCGGTCGTATCGCCGAGCACTGTGACGTGATCATCGAGGGATTCCGTCCCGGAGTGGCGGAACGACTCGGGCTCGGTCCGGACGATCTTCTCGCGATCAATCCGCGCCTGGTGTACGGGCGAATGACGGGCTGGGGTCAGGACGGGCCGTGGGCGTGGGCACCCGGTCACGACATCAACTATTTATCGCTCACCGGTGGTCTGCACGCGATCGGCCCGAAGGACGGCGACCCGGTGCCGCCGCTGAACCTGGTGTCCGACTTCGGTGGTGGCGGAATGCTTTTGGCCTACGGCGTCGCCTGCGCCTTGATCAGTGCGGGCGTGACCGGTAAGGGGCAGGTGGTGGACGCCGCGATGGTGGACGGCACCTCGGTGTTGCTGGCGATGACCCATGGCTTCATGGCCGACGGCAGCTGGTGCGACGAGCGTGAATCGAACATGCTCGACGGTGCCGCACCCTTCTACCGCACGTACCGGTGCGCGGACGGCAAGCATATGGCCGTCGGATGCGTGGAGCCGCAGTTCTACCGCGAGCTGTTGCGGGTTCTCGATCTCGCCGGCGAACCGTTGTTCGACGCACAGCACGACAAGGAGCTGTGGTTCGAACAGGGCGAACGCATCGCGACCGTGTTCGCCACGAAGCCCCGTGGTGAGTGGGAGGTGATCTTCGCGGATACGCAAGCCTGTACGACGCCGGTACTTTCGTTGCGCGAAGCCGCACAGCATCCACATATGACGGCGCGCGGGACCCTCGCCGTGCACGACGGAATCGTTCAGCCGATGCCCGCTCCGCGTTTCAGCGAGACCCCGCCCGCGGCTCCGGCCCCCCAGTCCGGGGAACTCGCCGATATTGTCGCGACGTTGCGCGACATCGGATTGGCCGGTGATGAGGTCGCTTCGTTCTTCGCCGACGGTGTGCTCTGCGCACCCCCGGCAGCTCGATAGATTGTGACGAAGAAGTCCGCTCCGGCCATCGGCCGGAGCGGACTTTCTTGTGGAAGGGGGGCGACGACGTTGGTCAGACCGGCGGTGCGACGAAGTCGCATGGCGGTGTGGCGCTGGTGCTGGGGTCGAGGGCATTCAATACCAGCCGCAGCGAGATTTCGTCGTAGATCGCTCCGGTGTGCGTGGTGCCTGACTTGGGGCATACGTCCTGGGTGACGACGTTGGTCACGTTCGGTGCCGGTGGCAGTTGCGCCTCGGGCACGGTGATGACGAGGTCGCTGCGGGAGATGATTGTCGTGTAGTGCACCTGAGGCCGGGTCATACCGCCCTCTCCGATCTCCTGCACGAACTTCGATCCCGCGGTCCCGTCGCGTCCGGCCGGCACGTACACGGCCTGCAGGAATCGCAAGAACGGCACATCGCTCACCAGCGGGGCCAGATGGTAGACATCGATGCCGTTGGTGGCCGGTTCGAGTCCGATCATGGCGTGCACTTTGTCGGCGCCGCCGAGTTTGTTGATGTAGTAGAGCGGCACGATGCCGCCTTCGGAGTGTCCGACGATGTCGACCTTGTCGGCGCTGGTCGCCGCGAGCACCTGGTCGACGAAGACGGCCAGTTGACCCGCACCGCCGCGCATATTTCCGCTGCCCTGTATCGGAGAGTCCTGGGCACCACCGTAATTCAGGCCGAACACGCAATAGCCCGCCGCCTTCATTCGCGGCGAGAACATCGACCAATTGGCGTAAGCGTTGCTGAGCGCCCCGTGCATCAAAATCACCGGGTGCGGATGAGCGGCGTCCGGTCGGCAGGACCAATCATTCATACCTTCGGCAAACACCTCCGGGTGCTGATGTGAGTACACCAGTGCCTCGGGCCAGCTGTGCTGGACAGGACCAGCCGGTGGCGTCGACTCGATCGGCGCGGCCAGACAGGCGCCCGGGCCGATCGAGAAAATGGCTGCCGCCAGGCCCGCCGCGGTCGCGACGGCGAACCGAACCATGCTGTTCATAGTCGTACTCCTCGTGGTGGGGTTCGGTCCGGCCCGGTATCGGCCGCCCGATTCATGGCAGGTCAATCGTCGGCACCGACCCTGGGCTCGGCGGTGACCGGCGCGGCGACGTTCGTCGAATTGCCGCCGTTGCGCATTCGCAGGACGCCGCTCACGACCAGTGCGATGCCGATGATCAACAGCGCCAGGGGAATCCACAGCTCGAGCATGCTCAGTGTGCGGGCATGGCTCGTGGCGGTGTCGACCAAGTCGGCGACGCTGGCATCGGTCAGTGCTGCGTTGATGTCCAGTACCGGGAGCAGTGAGACGTGCCGGTCGCCGATGTCGATGGTGGCCAGGATCTGTTCGGACAGATTCGAATTCAGCGGAACACCCAGTGTCTTGTCGGCGAGTAGTTGAGCCTTGGTGGTAGCGGTGTAGACGAGCGGGACCATGTCCGGGAGACCGGGGAGCGCGGCGGTGACGGCCTGCTGGTCCGGTCCGTTCAGCAACGGCAGGACCTGGGTGACGAGTGATTTGGGCAGGGCTTTGGGCAGGGTTGCCAGCGTATTCGGATTCTCGACCGGGCCGGTGGCATTCACGCCGTAGTTGTAGGTGTCGCGGCCGGACACGGTGCCGGTTCCGGTGTAGGTCAGCGGGAATGTCTTCCGGGTGGTGGTGTCGTAGATGGTGTAATCGGCGGCGTCCGGGTGCAGCGGGAGGGTGAAGACGATGCCCGAGGTCGATTCGATGCCGGTGTTGCCGGGTTGTTCGGTGGCCTGCATGGTCGTGCGGTCGATGGCGAAGGTGTGCCTGTCCGGTGCGGCCGGCGCGCCGGGAACATTGAGGGTGACATCGTAATTCGTGGTGGCGATGTCGCCGCTGGTGCCGGTGACCCGGACATGACGGTCGATGGTGATCGGCACGTCCTTGGCGAGGGCGTGGGCGGTGTCGTTGGCGGCCAACGCTTTCGAGTTCAGTACAGTGGCGGTGCCGGCATAGTGGGCGGTGGTGTCGGTGTCGCCGGGCAGCTTGGTCAGCGCGGGTGCCGCGGCGAACCGGGTGACCGCGGCCGACGCGATCAGCACGATGCCCAATACGGCCAGCACGATCGACGATCTACGGAGTCGGTAACGCATTCTTCTCCTCGGGGATTTCTGGTGAACCTCGATCGACCGGTGGTCCGTATCGAGCCGGCGGGCGATGATCGGCGATGGCCACCGTGTTGTGGCACCGATTCCGGATCCCGCTTCCGCGATCATGCGGGGTGACCGCTGTCACAGCAACCAGCGATGGAACAGGAGCCGCCAACTCTGTGTGGGCGCACAATCAGCCGGTCCGCGATTGGGTCCACGCACACTTCCTGGACCAGTGTGGCCGGACTTCCGTGAACGATTGGTTCCTTCACGATGTATTGAGTACCTGGAGTGTTTAGCTATAACGTGATTTCTAGTTAGTAGTTGTTGACCTATGTAGCGAAGGTGGTGATGCCGGTGCGGCACGGCGATATCGCTGCCACACCCGCTCGGCAACTCGTCGGCCACGAGGGGAGCGCCGCTGCTCCGGCTGTCGCCCCGACCGGAGCGGGCGCAGCGGAATGCACGACGCCCGCGGTACTTCGCGCTGCGGCTCGGGCGCTGCTGGGAAATACCGCTGAGCTTGCTGTGGACGCCTGTGCCCACCTGCGATCGGAGCCCGCGCGCTACGGGTTGTCGGTCATCGCGCTGACCGATCTACTGGCGGCAGTGCACATCGGCGTCGAGGCGTGTGCGCGATCGCTCGCCGAGCCCGAGCGCCTGGCCGACTCCGGCGCGTTCGCCTGGAATGTCGGTGCCGGGTGCGCTGAAAGTTGTGTTCCCGCAGAAGGATTGATACGCGCATATCGCGCCGTGGCCGCGGTGTTCTGGGATCGGCTCGTGGACGCCCTGCCCACCGACGATCTGCCTCGAGGTCGGGAGATGGCGCGTTGCGCCAACGACTTCTGGCGCCACGTCGATCGAGACATCGGTTTGCTGGTCGAGTCGTATCGACGGACAGCTACGGTGCACCGGGCTCGCCACGTGCAGCCACTACTGCGTCTGCTGTTGCGCGGCAATGTCGAGGGGCTCGATGTGTCCGCTGCCGCGATCGGGCTGGACGCGCCGATCCGGGGGCGCTACGCCGTAGCGAGTCTGCGGATGGTTCCGGTCTCGGCGTTGGTGGCACGGGAACAGATCGACGATCTGACTGTCTTTCGGACCGTGAATCATGACGGTGGAGTGACTGTCGTCGCCTTACTGGGCGAACGGACACTTGCGCACTTCGGTGCGGTCATCGCGCGCGCTCATCCAGGTGTCAGCGGCGGTATCGGCCCGGTCGTCGGTGGTCTGTCGGAGCTCGGGCGGGCGCGTGAACTGGCCGACCTCGCGCTCGAGTCGGTCGCCGATCGAACCGAGGTAGTCGTGCTGGCGGACCGGATGTGCCTCGCGTTGTTGCTGGCCCGCCGCGATCTCGCCACCGAACATGTGGCATGCGTCTTCGGTCGAGTGGTCGAGTTGGACGGCGGGGACCGCAAGTCGCTGCTCGACACATTCGGCACGTGGGTATCCTGCGGTGGTTCAGCGGTGCGGGCGGCGGAAGTGCTGTTCTGCCACCCGAATACGGTCTCGAATCGGTTGCGCCGGTTGGAGAGATTGACCGGCAAGCATCTGGACCGGCCGCGAGATCTTGCTGAACTCGTTCTCGCCCTGGACGCCTATCTGTTGCTCGCCAGGGATGATCACCGATAGTGCAGGACGGCGTGGCCCAATTGGTACAGGTCGTCATCGAGGTGCGGGCGCCGACCGAGGCTGCGGGATCGGACCGATTCCGATACCAGTCCGACGAGCGCGACGACCAGGACGTTCGATTCCGGTGCGGAAAGGTCAGGGCGGCAACTCGAAAGACAGTGCGTCCACTCCTCGGTGAACAACTTCATCGTCTTCCGGCGCTGGAGCAGCGCCTCGGGGCCGAGATAGTGTGCCTCGGTCGTGCGGACCGCGATGAGGTCGTCGATTGCCACGGCCAGGGATGTGTATGAGCGCAGTAGTTTGTCCAACGCCTCCTCGGCCGAGGAAGCGTCGGCCAACGCGTCGCCCATGGCGCTGACGATGCGATCCCCGGAACGCAGGATCGCGGTTTCCAGAATGTCTTCCTTGTTCTTGAAATGGCGGTACGGTGCGGCCGCGGTGATTCCCACGGCCTCGGCGATCTCTGCCATGGAGACTCCGCGGAACCCGCGCTCGCGAAACAGCGAGATCGCGGTTTGCAGAATCAGTTCCCGGCGTGAAGCGCGCTCCCAGGTTCCACGCGAGGTCGGGTTGTCGGTGCTGGGCGGGGTCGATCGCATCCGGGCCGACAACATGCCGGTGACCATCTTGCATACGAGCTCGATGAGTCTGGGCCGTGTTACCGGGACCTTCGCGCGGTCGGCGCCGATCAGCAGGCCGCTGCCGGCGCGCACGTAGAGCCCGGCGTCCTGCGGGTCGATGTGGGGGTATGCGGCGACGATGACCGGCACCCACGCATCGCGCAACGCGACGAAGCGTTCCTCGATCTGCGCGAGCCGATCCGGCCCCAGGTGCCACAGGTGCCGGATGCAGACGGTCAGTTCCGCGGTTCTGTCGAGTGCGTATTCGACAACGGCGTGAGTGAGCCGATCCTGCTCCGGCGGGCCGGATTCGGTCATTGCCTGGTCGGTGGTGGTTCGGAGGCCGTCGAGAAAGTCGAGGCCGATCTGCGCGAGGATCGCTTCTTTTCCGGAGAAATGCCGGTAGAGCGCGGGGCCGCTGATGCCGAGGTCCGCGCCCAGGTCGTCGATGCTGACGCCGGTGTAGCCGCGTTCCTGGAACAGCCTCGCCGAGCGCAGGAGGATTTCCTCCCGTCGCTGTGCGCTGGTCTTGCGTACGCGGCCGGGGCGCGCCGCGGCTGTGCCGGTACGGGGCGGGCTCATCTACCGACTCTCCTTTGATAACGACCCTTCATGTAGGAGTCTAGCTGCCATCGACTCGAAGCATGCCGAACGACCACCGTTAGTTAACGACTATTGACTTCTCGCCGGGGGTGGTCTTAATGTCCTCGCTATGCCAGCGATCACATATTCGGTAGCGGATCGTGTTGCGACCATTACCTTGAACCGACCTGCTGCCAGAAACGCCTTCACGCTCGACATGGTTGATGCGTGGGCGGGTTACGTCGAGACCGCGCGGACCGATCCGGGTGTCGGCGCGCTGGTTCTCACTGGCGAAGGCGAGGCGTTCTGTGCCGGGGGCGATCTGGGGCTCATCGCGGATATGGACACATCGCCGTTGATCGGTAAACAAGTACTCACCGATCACATCCATCGCGTTGCCTACGCGATGGAGGCCATGGACAAGCCGACCATCGCGGCGATCAACGGCGTCGCTGTCGGAGCGGGCATGGATATGGCACTCATGTGCGATATGCGATTCATGGCGCGCGGTGCGCGGATGAGTGAGGGGTATATCCGGCTGGGTCTGGTGCCCGGAGATGGCGGTGCCTATTATCTGCCGCGCATCGTTGGTGTGGCGAAAGCCTTGGAACTATTGCTGACCGGCGATTCCATCGACGCGGACGAGGCGCTGCGGATCGGGTTGGTCAGCAGAGTCACCGACGACGACGCCGTGCTGACGGAGGCACATGCCTTTGCCGCGCGCCTCGCCGCCGGGCCGCCCCTGGCCACTCGGATGATAAAGCGCAGCGTGTACCGGGGCCTGTCCAACGACTTACGGACCAGCCTGGATCTGATCTCTTCCCACATGGGCCTCGTCGCCACCAGCGATGACGCCCGCGAGGCGCTGGCAGCCATGCGCGACGAGCGCACCCCCCACTTTCACGGCCACTAGGTCGGTAACGGATACGAAAAGGACGAAAAAATGAGTGGAATCAACGACGGCCGGGTTGTCGTCATCACCGGCGCCGGACGGGGCATCGGCCGCGAATACGCGCTCGAGTTCGCCCGCGAGGGCGCGAAGATCGTCGTCAACGACCTCGGCGCCGAGCCGGACGGACGGGGTGCGTCACGCGGGCCCGCCGACGAGGTGGTCGAGGAGATCAAGGCGCTCGGCGGCGAGGCCATCGCCAACGGCGACGACGTGTCCAGCGAAGAAGGCGCGCAGCGGCTCATCCGGACAGCCATCGACACATTCGGGGCCCTCGACGTGCTTGTGAACAATGCCGGCATTCTGCGTGACAGGATGATCGCCAGCATGAGTGTGCAGGACTGGGACGACGTGATCCGGGTGCATCTGCGCGGCACCTTCCTGCCGACCACATTCGCGGTCGATTACTGGCGGGCCGAATCCAAGGCCGGCCGTACCCGCGATGCGCGCCTGATCAACACCAGCTCGTCGAGCGGGCTGTTCGGCAACGTCGGGCAGG